>NZ_CABMQJ010000020.1 GCF_902388705.1 uncultured Alistipes sp. | reverse complement strand
GAAGGCGTTGCCGGGCCGGGTACAAAAGGCGGCACCGGGACCGAGGACACCGCCGCACCGGCGGCACAACCGCCCCCGCGTCCCGGACAGGGCCCGCCGGACGTTACACCTGCGTAATCAGCGCCGTATTCACCTGCCGGCACAGGGCCCCGGCACGCCAGCACGGCTTCGGCGGCGGCGAGGTCGAAACCTACCGCCATGCCGCAGAGAAACGTCCGGAAACCACGGGCATAGAGTTCGCGCACCGTCGTGCGCAGGGCGGCATCGGCATCGCCGCGGTAGGTGCGGTGGCCCGAGAAAGCCGCTGATGTGCGGGGGTCGGCAATCATGTTTCCAAAGTTAGGGCTTTGGCGCGGACTTTGCAAGTTTCACTGCTGAATTTAAAAATATTTGCAATTATGAAAAACCATGTAAGTTGTTTTGCTTCTTTCCTGGGCGGAGCCCTCATCGGAGCTGCCGTAGCCATGCTCGTATCGCCCAAATCGGGTCCTGAAATGCGTCGGGACATTCGTGATTTGGCAAACAAAGGTACCCGTAAGCTGAAAAATGAAATTGACAAGATTCATTGCGAGTGCGACGGTCTTGACTGCGATTGCGACAAGGACGAGTAAACGGAGCGAATCCATGAAAGATAACCGGAATCCCGGCGGAAATATCGTCGCATCGCTGATTTGTTTCGGTGTGACAGCGGCCATCGCGATCATCCTTTTTATCGGGGCGTTCGTTATGTGGCTCGCTTCGCTGACGGGTTCCGTGGCCGTCGCCGCCTTGATTACGGCAGGGTTCTTCGCCCTGCTCTCCTTCACAATCTACCTGTTGGCCGTACGCACGGCCATGGAGCACCTGCGGGATCGGCTCGACACGGTATACGAAGTCGCGTCGCGAATCAAGGAGGCATACGACTGGTTGTCCGACAAGTTTTCCTTCCTTTCGTTCCTGCGCAGGCCCAGGTAATGCCGCAGAAAAAACGCCGGTGTAATTGGATACACCGGCGTTTTTTGTTTTACGAAAGGCTTGTTACAACACCGAGACATTTACCCGCGTGTAACTTCCGCGTATGCGCAGAAACAGCGTGTACACGCCGGAGCGGTATCCCTCGAGGCGGAATATCAGCTTGCGGCCCTTTTTCTCGCAGGAAATCGTTTCGTCGCCGTGGAAATCGTATTCGAAATCGGAATCGGAAAGCGTTATCGACAACTTGTCACCGTAATCCAGGCCGTTATTCCAATCCACGGTCAACACCGTGCTGTCGAATTCGGGCAAGCCGTAGGTTTCCGGCCGGACAAGGGCATATTTGACCATCGCACCGATGGTTTTGTCCCCCTCCTTGAGCTGCGACGCCACGTACAGTTTCATGTAATTAACCTCGCTGTTGACAGGCAGGGCCAGCTTGCCGGACGGGAACTGCATCAGCGCCTGCGGACGGCAGGCGGCGTAACCGTAACCGGGCTGCACCGCGGCCTGCGTTACGGGCGTATCGAACGACCTGACCGTGACGGCCCCCAGACCGCCCGATTTTCCGAGCATGAAAAGGTCGCAATAATCGTTGCCCACAAAATTCTGGGCCTTGTCGATATAAATCCCCGAGTTCTCCAACAGGGTTTTGCCGTTCAGTTCGTCGAGCATGTTGAGCGACACGGTACCCTCGGGATCGGAATAATTGTCATCGTCATTGCAGGAAAGGGCCGAAAAGGCCAGGACGGCCAGTGCGGCGTAAAAAAGGATTCTCATTTTCATAATTCAAGTGTCAGTAGGCAAAGATAGCAAAAAAAGCACGGCACGGTACTCCGGACGCCCGAAAAGCGAAAAAAACGACGCAATCTCCGCGCCCGGCCCCTGAATCGCAGAAAGGGCGGCTCTTTTTCAGAGCCGCCCTTTCGCTGTCCGGTGTAAACCGCCGGTTATTTGCCGAAGTAACGCTTGTAAAGGCCTTCGAAACCTTTGCCGTGGCGCGCTTCGTCTTTGGCCATCTCGTGCACGGTATCGTGTACGGCGTCGAGGTTCTGCTCCTTGGCCATGCGGGCCAGGCGCATCTTGTCCTCGCAGGCGCCGCACTCGGCGTTCATGCGCTTCTCGAGGTTGGTCTTGGTATCCCAAACCACCTCGCCGATCAGTTCGGCGAACTTCGAAGCGTGCTCGGCCTCCTCCCATGCGTAGCGCTTGTAAGCCTCGGCAATCTCGGGATAGCCTTCGCGGTCGGCCTGGCGGCTCATGGCCAGGTACATGCCCACCTCGGTGCATTCGCCCATGAAGTGGTTCTGCAAGCCCTCCCAAAGCTCCTCGCTGGCGCCCTTGCCGTCGCCGATAACGTGCTCGGTCACGAACTCGAGGTCACCCTCCTGCTCTACGACTTCGACGAATTTCTCTTTACCTACTTTGCACATCGGGCACTGGTCGGGTGCCTCCGCTCCTTCGTGGATGTAACCGCATACGGTACAACGCCATTTCTTTGCCATAATCGTACTAATGTTTGTGTGTATTGTTTTCAGTTTGCGATACAAAGGTAACGATTCCGGGCAAAGTTCGTATATAAAACCGATTGTCTTTTTTTATAGAACGATAAGCTATGCCTATATGCCAGCCGGCCCCGGGGAACGGGAAACCGGAAAGGCGTAAAAACGGCCGCAGGGAATGCGCCGGGCACTATCCCCGGCGGTCAATCACCTCCTCGATATAGGGCACATCGGTCGAATCCTTCACCAGCACGCGCTTGTCCCTGTCGAGCAGGTAGAGCGACGGGATGGCCGTCAGGTCGTAGATGCCCTGCTCGCGGACGACGCAGCCGTCGTCGTAGCCGTTAATCCATTTGGCGGGGATGTACTCGCGGTAATTCCGCCATTCGGTCAGGTCTTCGTCGGGATAGAGTGCGATGACTTTCAGGCGGCCCCGCTCGATCATCTCGGTGAGCATCGGCGAGCCGACGATCTGCTCGCGCAACTGTTTGCACATCGGGCAGCCGGGATTGTTGATGAACAGCAGCACGTATTCGGCTTTCACCCCGTAGAGTGTCCCCGTTGCGCCCGAAGCGAGCGTATAGCGGAAATCGTTGGCCTGCCGCCCGAGGCGGTTCTGCGACGCCATGTTCAGGTCGTAGGCCGGGCCGATACGCTCGTATTCGTCGTAATAGGGACTCGCCAGCACGGCCTGCATCACCGGAATGTAGAATTCGTCGTTGCGCAGCGGCGAATTGGGATCGTGCACCACCGCTTCGGCCAGCATCGTGAAGTAGTCGAGCATCGGGCGCGACACCGAAGCCCGCCGCATGAGCGAGTCCATCGGCGCCGGGTCGGCCGGGCGGTCGGAAATAAGCGCTATCCAGCGGGCATACGCCTCGATCATCTGCGCGGTGTCGGCCTCGCGGACAAACAGGCTGTCGGCAAAATCGAAGCGATCCCAGTAGTGCAGGCGCAGGTATTCGCGCTGCTCTTCGGGGGACATGGCGACCGGGGCAATGGCGGGCAGGAAGACCCGCGGCTGCGAAGCCGGGGCGTTTTGCTGCTGCGAACGGCGGCCGCCGCAGGATACGGCGCACAGGAGTGCGGCCAGAATCAGGAGTATACGGTACATATACGTAAAGTTTATGTGCAAATATAAACTTTTTCGTCTACAAAGCTGTTATCGCACCTGCGGAATATGCACGCCGGACAGTTTTGCACGGTAGTTGCAACCTCCCCAACCGTTAAAACCAAATCTCAATTAAACTGAATTATGGATGTAAAGAAAACTACCACAAGCACAGGGTTCAAATTGAGTGTCATGACACTTGCAATTATGAACGTGACTGCCGTAGTAAGTCTGCGCGGACTTCCCGCAGAGGCCGTCTACGGACTTTCGTCGGCATTCTACTATTTGTTTGCCGCCATCGTCTTCCTTATCCCGACGGCCATGGTCGCCGCAGAGCTGGCTGCGATGTTCTCGACCAAGCAGGGCGGCGTGTTCCGCTGGGTCGGCGAAGCATACGGCGCACGCACGGGATTCCTCGCCATCTGGCTGCAGTGGATCGAATCGACGATCTGGTATCCCACTGTGCTGACGTTCGGCGCCGTGTCGATCGCCTTTATCGGCATGAACGACGTGCACGATGCGGCACTGGCCTCGAACAAGGTGTTCACGCTCTGCATGGTGCTGGCAATCTACTGGATCGCTACGTTCATCGCGCTCAAGGGCCTCGGATGGGTAGGAAAAATCAGTAAATGGGGCGGTATGATCGGCACGATCATTCCCGCGGGCCTGCTGATTCTGCTGGGCATCATCTACATCTCGACCGGCGGACACAACCACATGGATATGTCGCAGGGATTCTTCCCCGACCTCTCGAAATTCGACAACCTCGTGCTGGCCAGCAGTATTTTCCTGTTCTATGCGGGTATGGAGATGATGGGTATACACGTCATGGACGTGAAGAACCCGTCGCGGAACTACCCCAAGGCCATCATCATCGGTTCGCTGGTCACGGTCTGCATCTTCGTGCTGGGTACCTTCTCGCTGGGCTTCATCATCCCCGCAAAGGACATCAGCCTCACGCAGTCGCTGCTGGTGGGCTTCGACAACTATTTCCACTACCTGCACATGTCGTGGGCCGGCCCGATTATCGCCATCGCCCTGATGTTCGGCGTGCTGGCGGGCGTGCTGACCTGGGTGGCCGGCCCCTCGAAGGGTATCTTCGCCGTGGGTAAGGCCGGTTACCTGCCCCCGTTCTTCCAGAAGACCAACAAGAACGGCGTGCAGAAAAACATCCTGCTCATACAGGGCTGCGTCGTGACGCTGCTGGCGCTGCTGTTCGTGGTGATGCCTTCGGTGCAGTCGTTCTACCAGATTCTCTCGCAGCTCACCGTGCTGCTGTACCTGATTATGTACATGCTGATGTTCTCGGCCGCCATCGTCCTGCGCTACAAGATGAAGAACACCGAGCGTCCGTTCCGCTTGGGCAAGGGCAACGGGCTGATGTGGTTCCTCGGCTGCCTCGGTTTCTGCGGCGCCCTGCTGGCGTTCGTATTGAGCTTCGTGCCGCCCAGCCAGATTTCGACCGGCAGCAACACCGTATGGTTCTCGGTGCTGATTATCGGCTGCGTGGTAGTCGTGGGCGCCCCGTTCGTGATTTACGCGATGCGCAAACCGTCGTGGAAAGACCCCGAGGCGGCAGCGGACTTCGCCCCGTTCCACTGGGAGGCCCAGCCCGCCGTGGCTCCCGCCGCCCACACCAAGCCCGATCCGGAGCCCATGGCAAAACCCTCGTCCACGGAACTCCACAACAAATAACCGGAAAATATTTTCACGATGATTCAGAAAATCGACAATGCGACGGTCCGCGAGGCCGTGCAGCAGGCTTACGAGCGCTGCAAGAACGAAACGGGCGGCAAGAACGCCGACTATATCCCCTACCTGGCCGACGTGCCGTCGAACCTTTTCGGCATCGCGGCGTGCCTGCCCGACGGCGAAGTGATCGCCGTGGGCGACACCGACTACAAATTCGGCATCGAGTCGGTATCGAAAGTGCCGACGGCCATCCTCGCCATGAACCAGTACAGCGCGCAGGAGGTACTCGACAAAATCGGCGCCGATGCGACGGGACTGCCTTTCAACTCGATTATGGCGATTCTGCTCGAGAACGACCATCCCTCGACGCCGCTCGTCAATGCAGGCGCCATCAGCGCCTGCTCGATGGTGAAACCCGTCGGCGACAGCGACGGCAAATGGAAGTCGATTATCGGCTTCATCGAGTCGCTGGCCGGCTCGCAGGTCGAGGTAATCGACGAGCTTTACAAGTCGGAAACGGCGACCAACTTCAACAACAAGTCGATTGCCTGGCTGCTGAAAAATTACAACCGTATCTACGACGATCCCGACATGGCGCTGGACATCTACACGCGCCAGTGCTCCATCGGCGTAACGGCCAAGCAGCTGGCCACGATGGCCGCGACAATCTCCAACGGCGGTGTGAACCCCGTGACCAAGCAGGCGGTGTTCAAACCGGAGCTGTCACCGAAAATCGCCTCGCTGATGGCTACCGTGGGTTTCTACGAGCACACGGGCGACTGGCTTTTCACGACGGGACTTCCCGCGAAGACGGGTGTCGGCGGCGGCATCATGGGCGTGGTTCCGGGCGTCATGGGCGTAGCGGCTTTCGCGCCCCCGCTCGACGACGCGGGCAACTCGGTGAAGGCGCAGAAGGCGCTGGCCTACATCGCCGGGCACCTCAACCTCAACATCTTCGGCACGACGCGCTGCGTGATGGCCCAAAAAGAGCCCGCGCAGGCATAAGCCCGCTGCGGCATTACACGGCAAAGGGCCCGCACTCACGAGGTGCGGGCCCTTTTCATACCGGGACACGCCCGGGACAAAACGGACGGTATGAAAAACGGATACGGCCGGACGAACAAGAGTGACGCTGTTCTCGGGAGAAGAATTCATCGCCCGAACCGTACCCGAAGGTGCGTGCGTCCCGCATAAAAAAAGCAAGGGCGCAGGTGCAAACTCCCGTTAACCGGCCTTCCGAGCCTTGCATGGTAGTTGCCCTTACGCCCAAGCCGTCCCGATACACGGCCGCGACATGTGTCAGCATAATTTCTGCATCGAATTTCTGCTCACACACAAAGATAGTAAAATTTTCATTCTGTATAAATAGACAGAGTAAATAATTGGATTGATTCTTTCATTTGTACAAATGAAGCAGACGAAACCAAAACGGACGGACGAGAAATTGGCTCAATATGTCATTTCGCGGATGAAACAGCTGCGCCGCGAACATAACTATTCCCAGGAATACATTATAGAAAATACCGGCTTGGATATTTTTCACTTCGAAAGCGGGTCAAAATTCCCCACCCTTATCTCACTGACAATACTCTGCCGCTTCTACGGCATCAGCCTTCACGAATTTTTCAGCGAAAGCGACTACCCCATCGAATAAACCGGGTCTGCATATGCACCTGTAAAGCATGAAAGGGAAGCGGAACGCCTATGGAACGTAAAAAACAAAGACGCGACGAAGAATTGCTTCAAAAAATTATCCTGCGGGTGAAAGAATTACGACGTATGCATGACCACCAATCGCAGGAACAACTGGCCGAAGCGCCCCAGTTGGGCATTGCACAACTCGAATCCGGTAAGAATTTCCCCAATCTGACAACGCTCTCGATTATCTGCAAATCCTACAATATCACCCTCGGTGAATTTTTCGCACCGCTCGATTACCCACAGAAAGAAAAATAAATTTTCGGGAATTTACTGTCTACAACTATTTGGTCGAATAACCGATATTCAAATTTACCTGTATAAAAACACGCAATGAGGACTTTTTTTGTAAATATGAAACAGAAAAAATCAAACGGGAAAGACGAACCATTCGTAAAAATACTTATCGCTCGGATGCAACAGTTGCGTAACGAACGCGGTTACTCACAGGAGTACGTCATCGAAAACACGCACCTGGATATATCACGCTACGAAACGGGCGATTCGATTCCGACATTGCGTTCGCTCCTGAAACTTTGCAAACTATACGAGATAACCGTCAGCGAATTTTTCGCACCGCTCGATTACCCGCCGAAAGAAAAATAAATTTCCGGGAATCACAGGCGATGCCAACCCGGCCGGATACACCGGCAACGAATAATCGCCAACCGGCAACACAATAAAAAAGGTTCCGCCTTCCGGGCGGAACCTTTTTCACAATTGCAATCCTGGGTCTTACTCGGCCTCCCCGGCAACTGCCCGGAACAACTCGACATCCTCCAGCGTGGAGTTCATGACGTAGGTATATGCTTCGGAAATCTTACCCTCGGCCATTTTGCAGAAAATGCGGGCCGAAGCGGCATATTCCTCCAGCTCACCGGCCTGACGGGCCAGCAGGTAGGTCATGATGATATGTCCGGCCGTTTCGACCAGGCGGCGTGCATGGAAATCTTTGAAGCCGCAAAGCTCCTTGTCGCCCGCTTCGACGTGGGCGATCATGGCGGCGAACTTCTCCGTCAGCTCCTTGAGCTTCGCAACGACGGGCTGCATGGCCTCGGTGTACTCCCCGGCGGCATAGCGCCCGATTTGTTCCATGAACGTGCCTTTGGTCACGGCATTGATGGCCGCTACGACCTGCAGCTGCGAGGTACCCTCGTAGATATTCATGATGCGCGCGTCGCGGTAGAGGCGCTCGCAGGGATAATCCTTCATGAAACCCGAACCGCCGTGAATCTGGATGGCATCGTAAGCCAGCTGGTTGGCATACTCCGACGAGAAGAGTTTCACCAGCGGCGTGAAGCCGTCGGCAAGGCGGTTGTAGAACTTCATCTCCTGGCGCTCCTCGCCCTCGAGCGAACGCTCGTGCGCGATATGGCCGTACTGCTTGTAAACCTCGACGAAACGCGTGGTTTCATAGAGCAGCGCGCGGGCGCCCTGCAACTTGGCCTTCATGTTGGAGAGCATCTCCGAAACGGCTGCGAACTGGATAATCGGCTTGCCGAACTGCGCACGTTCGCCGGCATACTTCAGCGCCTCGCGGTAGGCGGCCTCGCAGAGGCCCACCGACTGCGCGCCGATACCCAGGCGGGCGGCGTTCATCAGCGACATCACGTATTTGATAAGGCCCATCTTGCGGTCGCCGACCAACTGTGCGGGAGCATTGGTGAAAACCAGCTCGCACGTCGGCGACCCCTTGATACCCATCTTGTTTTCGATACGGCGCACCTTCACACCGCCGTCGCGCTTGTCATAAACGAGCATCGACAGGCCGCGGGCGTCGGTCGTACCCTCTTCGGTACGCGCCAGCACGAGCGAAACCTCGCCGTCGCCGTTGGTGATGAAGCGCTTGACGCCGTTCAGCAGCCAGGTCTGCTTCTCCTCCGACCACGTAGCCTTGAGCATCACGGCCCCCAGGTCGGAACCGGCATCCGGCTCGGTGAGGTCCATGGCGCACGTCGCACCCGCCGAAACCCACGGCAGGTATTTGGCCTTGAGCTCCTCCGAAGCGAACTCATTAAGCGTTTCGGCGCAGTCCTGCAGGCCCCAGATGTTCTCGAAACCCGCATCGGCGCGTGCGACCATCTCGTTGGCCATCACGAAGCAGACCAGCGGGAAGTTCAGGCCATCGTATTTGCGGGGCAGCGTAAGGCCGCTCAAACCGGCGTCGACGATTGCCTTCATGTTCTGCACCGTGCCCGAAGCGTACTCCACATGGTCGTTCACCACGCGGGGGCCTTCGTGGTCGACGCCCTCGGCATTCGGAGCAATGACCTCACCGCAAACCTCGCCGGCAATCTCCAGCACGCGGCGGTAAGAGTCCATGGCATCCTCGAAATTCTGCGGCGCATGATCGTAGAGGTCTTTCTCGGCGAAACCGCGCTCTTTCAGCTCCACGATCTTGCGCATCATCGGATGCTGGAGGTGGAACTGCAAATCCTTGTTATCTGAAAAGAAATTAGCCATTTACTTCGAATTTTGTTTGTAATACTTGATCATCTTGGGGATTACCTCGTTGATGTCGCCCGTGATGGCGTAGTCGGCGATTTTGTTAATCGGCGCTTCGGGGTCGGTGTTGATGGAAATAATCATCGACGACTGATCCATGCCCGCGGTGTGCTGAATCTGGCCCGAGATGCCGCAGGCGATGTAGAGTTTCGGACGCACCGTAACACCGGTCTGGCCCACCTGGCGCGCATGTTCGGCAAAGCCTGCGTCGACGGCGGCGCGGCTCGCGCCCACTTCGGCGCCCAGCACGTCGGCCAGTTCGAACACCAGGTCGAAGTTCTCCTTCGAGCCTACGCCGTAACCGCCGGCCACGATGACGCTGGCCCCCTTGATGTCGATTTTGCTCTCCGCAATCTCCCGGTCGATGATTTTCACCGCCAGGTCGGTATCCTTCACGAATTTCTTCCAGTCGATCGGCTTCACCTCGCCGGCGCCCGGCTTGGCGGCATACTCGCGGCGCATCACGCCCTCACGGACGGTAGCCATCTGCGGACGGTTGTCGGGGTTGACAATCGTAGCGATGATGTTGCCGCCGAAAGCGGGACGTATCTGGTAGAGCAAATCCTTGTACTCCTTGCCGGTTTTGGCGTCCTTGTGGTCGCCGATTACCAGCTGCGTACAGTCGGCCGTGAGGCCGCTGTAAAGCGCCGACGAAACGCGCGGCGCGAAGTCGCGGCCGATACACGTGGCGCCGAACAGCGCAATCTGGGGTTTCTCCTGCTCGATGAGTCCGCACATGACAGCCGTGTGGGGCAGCGTGCGGAACGGGGCGAAGATTTTGTCGTCGGCGACCCACACCTTGTCGGCGCCGTATTTGGCCAGCTCCTTTTCGATGCCGGAGAGGTTCTCGCCCAGCACGACGGCTTCGAGCTCCACACCCAGCGTATCGGCCAGTTCGCGGCCTTTGGTCAACAGTTCGAGGCACACGTCGGCGACCTTGCCGCCCTCGTTCTCGATATATACGAATATATTGTTCATTGGTAACTTCAGCGCTTTTTAACCGAGCGTGTGGCTCGCGATAAGTTCGACCATCAGTGAATTGATATCCTCGTCGGCCGCGGTGAGCGTCTTGGCCTCCTTGGCCTGGAACACCACGTTCTCGATTTTCTTGACCTTCGTGGGCGAACCCTGCAGGCCGAGCTGCTGCGGATCGGGATTGACGTCGGCGGCAGCCCACTCGACGATTTGCAGGTAGGGCTTCGCGGCGGCGCGCTTTGCGGCTTCCGATTCGGGAGCTGCGGCGATTTCCGACCCTGCCAGGGCATATTTATAGGTCATGACCCGCTTGGCATTGCGCGGACGGCACTCGGGCGCCGAGGCGTTGACCGTGATGACGGCCGGAACGGGGCACTCGACCACTTCGGTGCCACAGTTCAGGCGGCGCCGGATGACCAGCGAGCCCTCCTTGATGTCGAGTATCTCCTCGGCATAGGTCACCTGCGGCAGGCCGAGTTTCTCGGCCACCTGCGGCCCGACCTGCGCCGTATCGCCGTCGATGGCCTGGCGGCCTGCGAAGATGACGTCGGGACGGATTTTTTTCAGCGCGCACGAAAGTGCATACGACGTTGCGAGCGTATCCGAACCTGCGAATTCACGGCCGGAAAGCAGATAGCCGCCGTCGGCACCGCGGAACATCGCGTCGCGGATAATGTCGGCGGCGCGCTGCGGGCCCATCGTCAGGATATGTACCGTGGAGCCTTCGGTGCGGTCTTTCAGCGCAAGCGCCATTTCGAGCGCATTGAGGTCCTCGGGATTGAAGATGGCCGGCAGTGCCGCGCGGTTGACCGTCCCTTCGGGGGTCATCGCGTCCTTACCCACGTTGCGGGTATCGGGCACCTGCTTTGCCAATACAAGAATTTTGAGGTTTTGTTTCATAAATTATCTGTTACAATTAGTTTAGCGTCATAAGTATGGTCGGTTATCGCATTCGGCTGTGCAGCCGCCCGGGATTGCGCCCGCAGACCGGCCCCGTCGTCCGGAAGCGGCCCATGCGACGCGGCCGGAGGCGGGAGGTGTGCAAAAAACGCATCCCGAACCTGTCGCCAGGCAACCGGGATGCAAAATCAGCGGACAATCGTTTCGCCGCGGTCGGGGCCAACGGAGATAATCTTCACCGGGACACCCGTTTCGCGCTCGATGAACTCGACGTAGGCCTTGAACTCGGCGGGGAAATCCTCGTAGCGCGTCATGCTGCGCAGGTCGCATTTCCATCCCGGGAACTCGCGGTAGACGGGTTTCAGGTCGTCGCCGATTTCGTAGGGGAAATGCTCGGTGCGCTCGCCGCCGATTTCATAGGCGGTGGCGACCTTGACGGTGTCGAAGTCGTTCATGACGTCCGACTTCATCATGATGAGCTGCGTCACGCCGTTAATCATAATCGAGTATTTCAGTGCGACCAAATCGAGCCATCCGCAGCGGCGCTCACGGCCCGTCACGGCGCCGTATTCATGGCCGATGTTACGCAGTTCAGCGCCCGTTTCGTCGAACAGCTCCGTGGGGAACGGGCCGCTGCCGACGCGCGTGCAGTATGCCTTGAAAATACCGTATACCTCGCCGATGCGGTTCGGGGCGATGCCGAGGCCCGTGCAGGCGCCGGCGCAGACGGTGTTCGAGGAGGTGACGAACGGATAGGAACCGAAGTCCACGTCCAGCAGCGTGCCCTGCGCGCCTTCGGCCAGGATGCTCTTGTCCTGCGCGAGGCATTCGTTGACGAAATATTCGCTGTCGATGATGTCGAAACGCTTGAGGTACTCGACGGCTTCGAACCACTTCCGTTCCAATTCGGTGATGTCGTACTCGTAACCGAGGCTGCGCAGGATGCCCTCGTGGCGCGCCTTGGCACGTTCGTATATCTTCTGGCAGTCGGCGCTCAACAAATCGCCCACGCGCATGCCGTTGCGGCTGACCTTGTCCGTATAGGTGGGGCCGATGCCCTTGCCCGTGGTGCCGATTTTGGCGCTGCCCTTGGCGGCCTCGTACGCGGCGTCGAGAATGCGGTGCGTAGGCAGAATCAGGTGGGCTTTCTTCGAGATGCAAAGCTGTTTGGTGAGGTCGTGGCCGCTGGCCGCGAGCGCTTCGGCCTCTTCGCGGAAGAGGACGGCGTCGATGACGACACCGTTACCGATGATGTTGGTTTTGCCGCCCTGGAATATGCCCGAGGGAATCGAGCGGAGTACGTATTTCTCGCCGTTGAACTCCAACGTGTGACCGGCATTGGGGCCGCCCTGGAAACGGGCCACGACCTGATAGGCCGGAGTCAGCACGTCCACGACTTTGCCCTTGCCCTCGTCACCCCATTGCAGGCCGAGGATAACGTCAACTTTTTTCATTGTATCCGGTAGTATTTTTATTGTGCAAAAGACATTTTTTGCATCCAAAGGTACAAATTATTATCCGAAAAGACCAAAGTACCCGCCGGACTTTTCAACAAATTATAAAGAAACGGAGGTTTCACGGCGCTTTGCGGAAAGAAAATCCCGGGCCGAATTTGCGATTCTGCAGATTGACACTATCTTTGTGAAAGCGTTAAACCTTAAAATTATGCACATGAAAA
This sequence comes from uncultured Alistipes sp., assembly GCF_902388705.1. GTDB lineage: Bacteria > Bacteroidota > Bacteroidia > Bacteroidales > Rikenellaceae > Alistipes. Next base: position 25,775 of record NZ_CABMQJ010000020.1, on the reverse strand, counting down.
CCACTCTGAACAAAGTGGGGGGGGGAAATCCGAGTACCTGACCCCTGAAATCTCCGCTTTCGACATCGCCGTCGAAAAGGGATTCGCCGAATCCGCCCGGCTTCTCGATGACATTCCCTACGACGATTCGTGGGAGTCGGCAAACCAATAACCCGACGGCCATGAACACGCGACCCATCTTCCGTTACGCTGCCGCCGCCGTTACGGCCCTCGCAGCCTTCGCCTGCTCGATAGACGACACGGGCGCCCCCGCACTCCCGGACACCCCCGGCACCACCGCCCCCTTCACCATCACCGCCACGATGGACGACGCGCCCGAAACCCGCGTTTCGGCGATTGACGACGGCGCAAGCAAAATCGAGCTCAAATGGAAAAACGGCGACATAATCCACATTATCAACAGCGCCGAACAAGGCACCGCCTCCGCCGGAACCCTCTACACTTTCACCTGCGCCAATATCTCATCCGACGGCAAAACAGCCTCGTTCACCTGCGCCGACTACCCGGCAGATGCAACGCCCGCCTATGCCCTCCACGCGTCGCCCTACGCGTCTATTTTCAATCCGGCATCCATGAGCTACAGCCTCGCCAATTTCCTGCCTGCGGCTTCCTCGCTTCCCGGCAGTCCGTTTCCGCTCTGGGCGCGATACGACCCCGGAAACCGGCTGCTGGTCTTCAAGCCCCTCTGCGCCGTGCTCAAACTCAACATCACCCTCCCCGCAGGGGCCGCGGGAACCCTCTCCCAAATAAGAATCGGATCGGAGGACGGCTCCCAAATCTTCTACACCGGTTCTTACGACATCACCTCCGGGGCGGCGGTACGAGCCGACAACACAGCGCAAAGCTACATCCGATTCTCCGGCAGCACGTCGCTTGCAGCAAACTCGGAACAATCCGTCTATCTGCCCGTCAGGCCCGGGAGCGAACTCTCGGGACAGGCCCTTGAAATCGATCTGGTCGTCGGCAACAGCATCTACACCGCGACGCTCCGGGGAGCAAAGATCGAAACCGGGAAGTGTTATCCGCTGACGCTCGGGGCCGCGAAATGGACCGCACACAAAATCTACGAAGGCGGAACGGGAGAGCAGGGCAATCCTTACCAAATCGCAACCGAAACCAACCTGCGGGCCCTGGCAGGCGCAGTACGCGCCGGAGAGATGTATCACCGCAAATATTTCGAACTGACGACATCCGTTTCCGGCATCACGACTTCCGCCGCCGACCCGTGGCTGCCCATCGGTTCGGACGGGATCTATTTCGGCGGGAATTTCGACGGTAACGGCCACACCGTCAGCGGCACATTCCACCTTTCGGACAAAAATGGGTGTTACCTCGGATTCTTCGGTAATATCAGCGGTTATTCCGGCTGCAACATCTCGAACCTGACGCTCGAAGGGGACGTTGTCTACAACGGCAGCGGCAATCCCTACACGATCTATCTGGGAGCTATCGCCGGGGCATGCACCCAAGAAATAACCGGATGCGCCCATTCGGGAGCGCTGACGGCGGAAAACACGGCAATGACCCAAACCGTCTATGCGGGCGGCATCGTCGGCCAGGCCTTGAACAACATCAGCGGATGCACCCGAAAAGGCGAAGCACTCACGGTAAACATACCCAATGCTCCCGTATATGCCGGAGGTATCGTGGGCTTTCTCGGAGGTGCGGCCGCAATGCACACCTGCCGCAACGAAAGCGGCATCACCGCTACGGGAAAAAGCGACACCTACGCGGGAGCTTTGGCCGGCAATAACTCCGGCAAGGTTTACAGTTGTTCGACATTCCCCGACGGCCTGGCAATCACGGTAAACGGCAGGGCGCAGAACCCCGCAAAGGCCATCGGCACGGGCTACGCCGTGAACGACACCGAGCATATCGACTGATTATTACCGTTCAAAATGCAAAACGGACGGCCCTTTTCAGAGGGCCGTCCGTCGTTTTATTGGTCACGGGAAGCGCCGGAGCGTCAGCGCCGGATAATCTTGGTCTGTCCGTCGGAATTGACCTGCTGCGAAACGAGGCAGTAGACGGTCGTGAGCGGAGGATTGCCGTGCGTGACGGCGTAGAGCGTACCGGCGCACGGCGTAAGGTCGAGCGTAACGAGCCGGTTGCCGCCGCAGTCGAGCACCAGCAGCGAACCGCAGGATTTCAGATCGAGGCGCGCGAGCGCGTTGGCGGAACAATCCATCTCGGTGAGCCCCCGCAGGCCGTCCACGTCGAGCGACGCGAGCCGGTTGTCGCTGCAGTCGAGCGTGCGCAGCTGCGTGCATTTGTGCAGGTCGAGCTGCGTGAGGGCGTTGCCGCTGCAATCGAGATTCTGCAAACGGCTGAATTCGCCGATCTCCCACATGGCGCCGATGTCCCGGCGGGAGCAATCCATCGTCAGGACACGCTGCGCCTCGTAGCGCGAAATGCGCCCGTCGCGGTTAAGGTCGAATTCCCCGAGGCAGTAGGCCTCGAACGCGGGATCTGCAAAGGTGATGTATACGTACTTGTTCTTCTCGTCGCGCTCGTCGTCCGCAAGGCCGCAGGCCGTGAAAAGCAGAAGTGCGAATGCCGGAAGAATGCGTATCATAAAGCGTCAAATATTCACGTCGTCGTCGGAGTCGTCGCTGCCGCCGTCGGAGCTGCCGTCGTCCTGGATTTCGTCGGCACCCTTGATTTCGTCGTCGTAATAATCCTTGTCGTCGTCATCGTGCGTATTGTCGTCGATTTTGACGTCGATTTTCACCAGGTAGGCGATTTCATCCGTGTCGAAGGGCACGGCATAGAAAAAATCGCCGTTGGGTTTATCCACGCGAATCATCGCGTCGGTGAAGCCCAGAGGGTATTTCTCCTTGACGGAATCCTGCAATTCAGGGGCCAGGTTATGGAAGCTCGTTACGATATGTTTCTTCGTCGTATTCTGTTTAGCCATAATAGTGCTTGGAAATTTTCTGCAATTATAAGCAAAATTTGCATATCGCGCCACATCCGTAATTTTTTTTTGCATTTTTTTTGATTTTGCAGGTTGTTAAGAACAAAATACGTACCTTTACGCAGGTTATACTTATATTATGATACGCGAGAGAGTCGAAGAGCTGCGGCGGCAGCTCGAGTACCATAACTTCAAATATTACGTCGAAAACGCCCCGGAAATCTCCGACTTCGAGTTCGATACGATGATGCGCGAACTGCAGGACATCGAGAGGGCGCACCCCGAACTGGCCGACCCCAATTCTCCGTCGGTACGCGTCGGAAGCGACATTACAGCAGAATTCCAGAGTGTGAAGCACCGTTTCCCGATGCTTTCGCTCGGCAATACCTATTCGCTCGACGAACTGCACGAGTTCATCGCCCGCATCGAAAAGGAGGCGGGCCCCACGGAGTTCGTCTGCGAACTGAAATTCGACGGCACGGCCATATCGCTCACATACGAAAACGGACAGTTGCTGCGCGGCGTTACGCGCGGCGACGGCACGCAGGGCGACGACGTGACGGCGAACGTGCGCACGGTGCGTACGGTGCCCCTGCGCCTGCGGGGCGGCGACTGGCCCGCCTATTTCGAAATACGCGGCGAGATACTGATGCCCTACGCCTCGTTCGACAAAATCAACGCCGAGCGCGAAGCCGCCGGGGAGGCGCTTTTCGCCAACCCGCGCAACGCCGCGGCCGGCACGCTCAAGCAGCAGGCTTCGTCGGTGGTGGCCAAACGCGGCCTCGACTGCACGCTCTACCAGCTGGCGGGCGACGATTTGCCGTTCACGACCCACTGGGAGAGTTTGCAGAAAGCCCGCGAATGGGGCTTCAAGGTTTCGGACGCAGCGCGCATCTGCCGCACCGCGGAGGAGATCGACGCCTACATCGCGCACTGGGACGAGGGACGGCATGCGCTGCCCTTCCCCACCGACGGCGTGGTGATCAAGGTCAATGACTTCGCCGTGCGGCGACAGCTGGGATTCACGGCCAAGGCCCCGAAATGGGCCGTAGCCTACAAGTTCAAGGCCGAACAGGCCCTGACGCGGCTCGACAGCGTGTCGTTCCAGGTCGGGCGCACGGGGGCCATAACGCCCGTGGCCAACCTCGAACCGGTACTGCTCGCGGGTACGACGGTGCGGCGCGCGACGCTGCACAACGCCGAGCAGATGGCCCTGCTGGACATCCGCCCGGGCGACATGGTCTACGTCGAGAAAGGCGGGGAAATCATCCCCAAAATCACGGGCGTAGACCTCTCGCAACGGCCTGCGGGGAGCAAGCCGTTCGAGTACATCACCGTCTGCCCCGAGTGCGGCACGCCGCTGGTGCGCTACGAGGGCGAAGCGAAACACTACTGCCCCAACCAGGGCGGATGCCGCCCGCAGATTATCGGGCGCATCATCCACTTCATCCGCCGCAAGGCGATGGACATCGAGGGGCTGGGCGAAGAAACCGTCGAACTGCTCTACGAAAACGGACTGGTGCGCAACGTCGCCGATCTGTACGATTTGCAGGCCGGACAGCTGGCAGGCCTGCCGCGGTTGGGCGAGAAGTCGGCCGACAACATCATCCGCAGCATCCGCGGCTCGGTCGAAGTGCCGTTCCGGCGCGTGCTGTTCGGGCTGGGCATCCGGTTCGTGGGCGAAACGACGGCCAAGTACCTCGCCGAGCATTTCCGCTCGCTCGACGCCGTGATGAAGGCCACGCGCGAGGAGCTGACCGAAGCCGACGAAGTGGGCGGACGCATCGCCGACGCCATCATCGAATACTTCGCCGACGAGCAGAACCTCACGCTCATCCGCCGCCTGCGCCAGGCGGGGTTGAAGTTCGAAGCCGAGGCGCGGGAACTGGCGTCGGAATCGCTCGCGGGGAAGAGTTTCGTCATCTCGGGCAAATTCACCGGGCACAGCCGCGACGAGCTGAAAGAGCTCATCGAACTGCACGGAGGGCGCAACCTCGCCGCCGTATCGGCCAGCGTCGACTACATCGTGGCGGGCGAAAATATGGGCCCGGCGAAGCTCAAAAAGGCCGAAAAGCTGGGCATCGCGCTGCTCACCGAGGAGGAGTTCATCGCCATGCTCGCAAACGGGGCACCCCCGGCCGGAATGCTGGACGCGCATACCGGAACGGCCGAAAAAGAAGCAGCGCAGAAGCATACGGAAACAACCGGAAAAACCTCCGTCCCGGAGGCCAGGGAGGAGGAAGCGGCACGGCAGGGCGAACTGTTCTGATTCGCCGCGCAACAGAGAGAAACTACGCACAAACTATAAATACGATGATAAGGAACAAACTTTGCGGCGTGGGGGCCGCGATGATAACCCCCTTTACCACCGGTGGAAAAGTCGACTACCAGGCACTGGCACGCATGATCGATTACGTAATCGACGGCGGCGTGGATTATATCGTGGCGCTCGGCACCACGGCCGAAACCCCGACGCTCTACATGCCCGAGCGCGCCGTGATTGCCATGTTCATCACCAACCACATCGCCGGGCGCGTGCCGCTGGTGATGGGCTGCGGCGGCAACTCGACCTCCGAGGTGCTCGACCAGCTGCGCGAATTCGATTTGCGGGGCGCCGACGCCATATTGAGCGTCACGCCCTATTACAACAAGCCCTCGCAGGAGGGATTGTACCAACATTTCCGCACCGTGTCGGAACATTCGCCGCTGCCGGTCATCCTCTACAACATCCCGGGCCGTTCGGGCGTCAACATGACGGCCGAAACGACACTGCGGCTGGCGCGCGACATGAAGAATGTCATCGGCATCAAGGAGGCGTCGGGCGACATCGACCAGATGCAGCGCATCCTCGACAACCGTCCCGAGGGATTCATCGTCCTGTCGGGCGACGACGGCATGACGCTCGACCTGATGCGGCGCGGCGGCGATGGCGTAATCTCGGTGGCGGCCAACGCATTTCCCAAACGGTTCATGGAGTGCGTGAACTATGCCAAGGCCGGGGAGTTCGACCGCGCCGAAAAAGCCTACGAATGCCTCGACCAGGCCGTGCATGCGCTCTTCGAGGAGGGCAACCCCGTAGGCGTGAAATGCGCGCTCGCGGAGATGGACATCATCGGCCCCACGATGCGGCTTCCGCTGGTGGAGGGCTCGCAGGCGCTGCACGAAAAATTCCGGAACCTCATTGCGAAATACGATTTGCGCTGATTCCGCGTTAGTGTCTAAAATACGGACTAAAACTCGGATATGAAAAATTTACTGCTGGCACTGCTCCTGCTTCCGGCGTTCGCCGCCGCGAAAGTCCCCGTCGAGGAGGATATTCAGAACAAGACGATGGACGCTTCGTCGCCGTTTTACTACACATCGCTGATGATGCGTTACAACGCGGGCGACGAAACGCTCACCGACGAGGATTACCATTACCTCTACTACGGCTATGCGTACCAGGACGACTACAAGCCGCTGGCGACGAATCCCGATTTGGACAAGCTGCTGATGCTGGCCGCAGGCCTCGACCCCGACAATCCGGCGGTCGAAACGCTGGATACGATGCTCTTCGTGGGCGAAGCTGCGCTCGCCCGCGACCCGTTCAGCCCCAAAATCCTGAACCTGATGGCCTATGCCCACGGGGCGCTGGGCAACAAACTGCAGGAGAAGATGTACTACAACCGCATGCAGGGAGTTATCCGCGCGATTCAGGACTCGGGCGACGCCCTCACGCAGAAAACGCCCCGGCATATCCTGATGTTCGACCATGCGCTCGATTTGCTGACCACCGAGGGTTACACCTACGACAAGAGCCGCATCATCAGCCGCACGGTGGAATACATACCGCTGACGACACCCCGCATCGTGGAAGACAAGAAACGCAAAGGATTCTACTTCGACTTCGGGCGCGTCTACTGGAACAAGCCCGAGGGCTACACCTACAAACGTGACAGGACATGGCAATTCAACAACCTGAAACCCCGTACCTACAAATAATCCGGCGCGCACTCTGGCTGCTGCTGGCCCTGCCCCTGCTCGCCGGGTGCAGCAAGGACGAGGCCGAACAACCGGTGCTGGAAAGCAGCGCGGACGAAATCGTGCTGCGCAATACGGCGGGCTCCGAGGCGACCTTCACCGTAACGGCGACCGGACCGTGGACGCTCTCCACGACGGGCGGCGGCTTCGACATATCGTCCGCGGAAGGCACGCGCGGGGAAACGACGCTCACCGTGACGGCCACAAGGGAGAATCCCGACACCCGACGCAGGACGCTGGGCCGTGTATCGCTCCGCCTGTCGTCGGGAGCTGCGGAAACAGGCGTCGAAATCGTACAAAGCCCTGCTGTGGCACGGCGAACCGTGCTCATGTACCTGCCCTGGTCGGGGCCCTCACAGCCGCTCACCGAGTATTTCAGGCAAAACATCGCCGACATGGAGAGCATCGTGGCCGAGGGACACCTGCAAGACGAACGGCTGTTGGTATTTTTCATGCCGACGGCAAAACAGGCCGAACTTTTCGAAGTGTACCACGACAACGGCACAAGCCTGCGCCATGAATTAAAAACATACGACGAAGTTCCCGCATTCACGACTTCGGAGGGAATCGCCTCGATCCTCGAAGAGGTAAAGCAGTTCGCCCCGGCGGAGAAGTACGCCATGACAATCGGCTGCCACGGAATGGCATGGCTCCCCGCCCATCCGGAAACATACCCCACGGCAACGGCCGCACCGCGCGCAGGCACGGCCGCACCGGAGAAAGAGTACTGGGAATATGCCGCCCCCGGAAAGATACTGACCCGCTGGTTCGGAGGTTCATCGAGCAGCTACCAGACCGACATTCCGACCCTTGCCCGGGGTATATCGGCGGCCGGCATGAAAATGGACTACATCCTGTTCGACGACTGCTACATGTCCTCGATCGAGGTGGCTTTCGAACTGCGCGAAGTCACGGATCACCTCATCGGCTCGACAAGCGAAATCATGGCCTACGGATTTCCGTACGCACGGATGGGGCATTACATGTTCGGCGAGGTGGATTATGCCGGGATATGCAATGCGTTCTACGACTTTTACATGTCTTACCAATTCCCGTACGGCACAATCGGCGTCACGGTATGCTCCCGGCTCGACGCGCTGGCAGCGGTGATGCAGCGCATAAACGAAAAGCACACATTCGACACATCGCAGCTCGGCGACCTGCAGCAGCTCGACGGCTACTCTCCCGTCCGGTTTTTCGACTTGGGCGATTATGTGCGTCACCTGTGCACCGACCAGGGATTGCTGTCGCAATTCGAGGAGCAATTGGAACTCACGGTGCCTTCGGCCTACCGTAAGCACACGCCCGAGTACTATTCGATGAGTTACGGCGGCACGGCCTACCCCATCCGCACGTTCTCGGGTGTCACCACATCGGATCCCAGCACCAGCCCGTCGACAACCGCAAAGCGGCAGACGGCCTGGTGGAAAGCCACCCACAAAGCGGAATAAGGGCAAAGCGACAGCATGCAAAGGGCGGTTCTTTTTCAGAACCGCCCTTTTTCGCATCGAGGCCTTCCGGCAAATTGTCCGCACCGGGCAGACGCACCGGGCAGACGCACCGGGACGCACCCGGTGTGCGGCGCCCGGGACGGGATTACTTACCGGTTCCCATCCACGTCCATTTATGCCAGACATACTCCAGGGGGCCCTGCTTGTGCCTCGCCAGCCACCATTTGCAGCATCTCACCTGCAGCAGAAACACCAGAATACCAATCAGCAGGCTGGCCGTATACCCGCAGCGGGGAGCGAGATACAGCCCGAAAGGGAAATAGACGAACGCCCCGATTACGGATTGGGAGATATAGTTGGTGAGGCTCATTTTGCCGTAGAAACGCAGGTTGCCGACGGCTTTGCCGAATCTCCGGTTCCGGTAAGAGAGGACGAACGAGGCGACCAGCACCCCGGTAAAAGCCAGCTTCTGCCACATGTCGAACACCGTTCCGACACTCTGCCGGACGACGCCGTCGTTTTCCAGGACAAGTTCTTTGAGCGCATACAGCGGGGCGAATGCGACGGCGGAGATCACCAGCGTCCTCACCCAGAAACGGTAATTCTTTTCCGAGGAGATGAAAAGGCGTTTCCTGCCGATCCAAAGGCCCAGCAGGAACAACCCGGCCGTCTGGAAGAAACGTCCCGCGTTCACTGCCCACAGCAGGCTGGCTTTCTGTCCCAGTGTGATATTCCCCAGGATGAACTCCCCGAAATTTCCACCTCCGGTGTACTCCGCCACCTGCGCATACATCTCCCCTACCCCCAAATCGGGCAGCCGGTGCGCCGGATTTACCAGCCCCGCAATGCAATGGTACCATTCGACCGGCTGCAGGAGGAAAACGACGGCCGCCGCGAGAACGGCCCCGTCGCTCCAATTCCGGGCGACGAACAGCACAAGCCCGACGACGACGAACAGCAGCAGGACATCCCCGGCCGGGAAAAAGGCAGCGTTCAGCGTGGCGAATCCCGCCAGCAGCACCAGCCGCCACAGAAAACGGTACCCGAAGTCCCTGCCCTGCCGCCTCCGGTTATTGCTCTGGATATAAAACGTAAATCCGAACAGGAGTGCGAAAATCGCGTAGGCCTTTCCTGCGAACAAGGTAAAAACGACGCTGAATACCCCCTGGTCCAGTGCATTCAACCAGCCGGGAGTGTCTGCCGGGTAAACCGGGAAGATGAAATGCTCCAGGTTGTGCACCAGCAAAATAGCCATTACGGCAAAGCCCCGCAGGGCGTCTACGACCTCGACACGAGGATTTTTATCGAGAGATTGCTCCATATCCGTTCACCAAAACCCCGGACAGGCACGGGTGAACCGTCACGACTGCCCGGTCGTTCAGGGGACAAAAATAGCAATTCCGGCGGGAGTGCCAAAATTAAAGTTTCCGCACGGGCCGCAATCCGCCCGCGATAGCCGCAGGTTCCGGCTCCGGGGAGGGCCTCCGGCGGGTGCAGGAGGCGGTATCCGCAGCACGGCGGCGCAGGGCCCGCGATATGAAAAGCGGGCGGCAAGAATAAAAAAACAGACCGACAAGTCGGTCTGTTGTGCAATATCGGACGGCTTCGGGAAAAGAAGCCGTTTTTTCGGGCATGCCGCCAAAGCGGCCGGGCCCCGGGTGCTTGAACTATTCGTACTGGCCGGACTTGAGCCGCTCGACCTCCTCGCGGGTGAGGAAACGCCACGCACCGCGCTTGAGGTTCTTCTTCGTCAGGCCGGCATAGTAAACGCGGTCGAGCTTGGTGACCGTATAGCCGAGGAACTCGAAGATACGGCGCACGATACGGTTGCGGCCCGAGTGTATCTCGATGCCCACTTCCTGCTTGTTCTCCTTGACATAGGATATTTCGTCGGCGAAAATCTCGCCGTCCTCGAGCGTGATACCCTCGGCGATGCGATCCATATCGGCGCGCGCCAGCGGTTTGTCGAGCGTCACCTGGTAGATTTTCTTCTTCTGGTAGGACGGATGCGTGAGCTGCTTGGTAAGGTCGCCGTCGTTGGTGAACAACAGCAGTCCGAGGCTGTTCTTGTCGAGGCGGCCGACGGGATAGATACGCTCCGTGCAGGCGCCCTCGACCAGTTCCATGACGGTTTTGCCCGCATGGGGATCGTCGAGCGACGTGACATAGCCCTTGGGCTTGTTGAGCACGAGGTACACCTTCTTTTCGCCCTGCACGCGGCTGTCGTTGAACTTCACTTCGTCGGTGGGCATCACCTTGGTGCCCAGTTGGGTGACAATCTGTCCGTTGACCGTGACGAGGCCCGCCGTGATGAAGTCGTCGGCCTCGCGGCGCGAGCAGAGGCCCGACTGGGCCAGGAAACGGTTCAGGCGCATCTCGCCGATTTGTTTCTCGGGCGTGAACTTCGGATAGGAAGCCGGCTTGTCGTCGTGCTTCCTGAATCCGGGCTTATAGGGTTTGTCGCCGAATTTGCGATCGCCGAATTTTTTATCGCCGTACCCCTTGTTCCCGAACTTGCGGTCGCCGGCGGGTTTATCGCCGTCGCGGTGCTCGCCGTAACGGGGCTTGTCGCCCGATTTGCGCTCGCCGTAGGCAGGTTTGTCGCCGAACTGGCGGCGGGGTTTGTCGCCGTCGCGGTGCTCGCCGTAACGGGGCTTATCGCCCGATTTGCGCTCGCCGTAGGCAGGTTTGTCGCCGAACTGGCGGCGGGGTTTGTCGCCGTCGCGGTGCTCGCCGTAACGGGGTTTGTCGCCCGATTTGCGCTCGCCGTAAGCGGGCTTGTCGCCGAACTGGCGGCGGGGTTTGTCGAATGCGGGACGGTTATCCTCCGTAAAATGGGGATTGAACGAAGCCCGCTTTCCGGGCATGCGGTCGGATGACGGTTGCTCCGAATCAGCAGCATCACGCTGTAAACGCGGGCGACGCTCGACACGCTCCGCCGTAGCTGTCACGGTACGCTGACGCTTATCGCGTCCGAAACGCGTAAGTACCGAGGTCGAGTCGTTTTTGTTGTCTTTCATACGTATTTAAATGAGTTGTGGGGGCAAAGGTAATTCATTTTTCGGTATTACGGCATATTGCGTGCCTGATTTGGCGATAAAAGACGGGGGCCGTTACAAATTCACCGCTTTTGCCCTATCTTTGCACCCGGAAACAACGTCCGGCGCAGTCTGCCGGACATTTCCCCCGCACCCTGTTTATGAACATGAACCGTGAAATACTGCGTATCGCCCTTCCGAATATCGTTTCGAACATCACCGTACCGCTGATGGGGATCGTTTCGACGGCCATCGCCGGACACTGGGGCGCGGACTCGGCCGCGACCATCGGCGCACTGGCAATCGGCGTGTCGATCTTCAACTTTATCTACTGGAACTGCTCGTTCGTCCGCATGGGCACGAGCGGCCTCACGGCACAGGCGTTCGGCGCGGGCGACTTCCGCGAATGTACCAACATGCTGGCGCGGGCGCTGGTCGTGGCGGCAGCAATGGGCGTGCTGATGCTCGCACTGCAATACCCCGTGGGAGAACTGGCCCTGTGGGGACTCAACGGCAGCGACATGACGCGCGAATACTTCTATGCCCGCATCTGGGCCGTGCCGGCGGGCATTCTCCTGTTCGGATTCAACGGCTGGTTCACAGGCATGCAGAACGCCCTGATTCCGATGTTCACGGCAATCACGGTCAACGTCGTGCATATCCTGTGCAGCCTGTGGTTCGCTTTCGGCCTGGACATGGGCATCGTCGGCATCGCCTACGCGTCGGTGATCGCGCAATGGACGGGCGTAGCGCTCTCGCTCGCGCTGCTGTGGGCCTTTTACCGCGGGATACTGACGGACATCGACTGGGCCGAGGTGATGAACATGAAGCCGCTCAAGACGTTTTTCGTCATCAACCGCGACATCATGCTGCGCACGTTCTGCATCGTGGCGGTGTACACCTTTTTCACGGGGGCCTCGGCACGCATGGACAACGCGGCGCTGCTGGCCGTGAATACCCTGCTGCTGCAGCTCTTCACGCTCTTTTCGTACATGAACGACGGCTTCGCATACGCCGCGGAGGCACTGACGGGACGCTTTATCGGCGCACGCGACGGCGCGGCCCTGCGCGACTGCCTGCGCCGCTGCATCGCATGGGGCACGGCTGTGTCGGTATTGTTCGTGGGAATTTACATCGTCTGGTGGCGCGACCTGGTGGGGCTGTTCGTCGACAGCACGGCGCCCAACGCCGCGACAATCGTGGAGCTGGCCGGGCGCTACATCATCTGGATTATCCTGATTCCCATAGCCAGCGCCATGCCCTTCATCATGGACGGCATCATGGTCGGCGCAACCGAAACACGCGTCATGCGCAATTCGATGTTCTGGGCCACGGCCGCTTATTTCGGCATCTACTACGCCGGATACGCCCTGATCGGCAACAACGCCCTGTGGCTGGCGTTCACGCTCTACATGTTCCTGCGCGGCGTGGTGCAGTATTTCATGACCCACGGCCTGCGGACAATCTACTGCAAAACCGACTCGTGAAACGGCCCCGGCCGGAAATCCGGATAAAATACAGCCGCAGCGCGGCGCCGAGAGGAAAAATCACTATCTTCGCAGGAGCACCGCACCGTAAACCCACCCGGGAATGATATTGTCCGAAGAGATGCTTTTCATCAAATACATCCGGCTGAAAGAGGCCGTCGGACTGCCGTGCGAATATCCCTATACGGTACCCGCCCTGGCGAATTTCGAAGGCCTGAAATTCCGCAGGCCCGTGACAATCATCATGGGCGAAAACGGCATGGGGAAATCGACGCTGCTCGAGGCAATCGCCGTAAAAGCGGGCTTCAACGCCGAGGGCGGGTCGAAGAATTTCCACTTCGCGACGCGCGAAACCCATTCGGCGCTCTACGAAAACCTCGTGCTCGGACGCGGCCTCCAGCCGCGCGACGGCTACTTCCTGCGGGCCGAAAGCTTTTACAACGTCGCCACCGAAATCGACCAAATCGCCGACGGCATACACAAGTACTACGGCGACAAATCGCTCCACAGGCAGTCGCACGGCGAAAGTTTCATGAGCCTGTTGGAACACCGGCTCCGGGCAAACGGGCTCTACATCTTCGACGAGCCCGAGGCCGCCCTCTCGCCGTCGCGTCAAATGTACATGCTGTGCCGGATAAGGCAGCTGGTCGAGGCCGGTTCGCAGTTCATCGTCAGCACCCATTCGCCGATTGTCATGTCCTACCCAGGGGCCGACATCTACGAAATCACGGACGAGGGGCTCCGCCCCGCCGAACTGGAACAGACCTCCCACTACCTGCTCATGAAACGGTTCATGCTCGACCGCGAGGGCATGCTGCGGCAGCTGGGGCTGGAGGAGTGAACCCCTGCGGCGCTGACGCCCGTACGGCATTCCCCCAAATCGCCCCTGCGCCCGGCCGCGGACACCCTGCCGGGCAGTCCGCCGGATCATTCACGGCGGTATTTCTCGAGAAATTCGTTGGGCAGCATCCCGAACTGGGCGTGGAAGCACTTGGCGAAATAGGAGGTCGAGGTAAATCCCACCATATAGCAGATTTCCGTCACGCGCAGGTTGTTGGGCTTCGAAAGGAGTTCGGCGGCCACCTTCAGCCGTGTGGAGCGCAGGAATTCGTTGGGCGTGGTGCCCGTCAGCGACTTGATGCGCGAGAAGAAAAGCGTACGGCTCACGCCGACAGCCGCGGCGACGTCCTCGACCGACAGGTTCGAATTGGAGATATTGTCCATGATATACTGGTTGACCTGCGCCATGAAACGGTCGCCCGCAGGCGCCGGCTCCTCCTCGTCGAAGAGGGAATAGGGCATTTTCGAGAATTTCAGCCGCAGCCGGCGGCGCATCTCCACGAGCGTGCGAATCTGCGAGTCGAGGTAATCGACCGAGAGCGGTTTTTCGAGGTAGGCGTCGGCGCCTGCCTGCAGCGCCCGGACTTTCGTTGCGGACGAAGCATCGACCGACACCAGAATGACGGGCAGGTGATCCAGCGTCTGGTCATTGCGCACGGCCGCACACAGCGCGATGCCGTCCATTCCTTTCAACGCCACGGCGCTTACCACCGCCGACACGCTCCGGCGGCGGAGCATGTCGAGCGCCTGCCGTCCGTCGGCCACGCAGTGAATCGTATAGCGATCCGCAAGGTGGCGCACGAAAAAGTCCGCGAAATCGGCATTGGCCTCGACCAGCAGGATGTTGGGCAGGCGTTTCTGTGCGTCGGGCTGCGCGACGGCGTCCGGCCGGGGAGCAGCAGGCGCCTCTGCTGCCGCCTTCCCCGGTTCCGGAGCCGGATTCAGCGGAACGGTCACGGTAAACTCGCTCCACTCGCCCACGACGCTCTCCACGCCGAGGCGGGCTCCCATGCGCGCGGCGAGGTTCTTTGCCACGGCAAGCCCCAGCCCCAGGCCGCTGCTCCCGGCGGAGCCTGTGCCCGAGGTGTAGAACAGGTCGAAAATCCGTGCCTGCTCCTCGCGGCTGATTCCGGCGCCGTCGTCGCGGACACGCACGCGGAACACGTCGTCGGGAAGCTCCCCGCCGGGGGCTTCGAGCGTGACGTCGATTCGGCTCCGGGCGAACTTGCAGGCATTGTTGAGGATGTGTCCCGTGATTTTCGAGAAGTAGTCGCTGTAAATCCCGGCTGTTATGGGCTCCCCGGGCAGGGAGAGGTTTATTTTGACCTCCCTGCGCGCAACGGCATCGCGCACCGCGTCCACCGACGCGGCAAGCAGCTCGCGCACGTCGACCGTTTCCACGAGGGGCAGGGAATTTTCACTCGCCCCGGAACTCTTGAGGCTCAATATCTGGTTCACCAGCACGCGCAGCCGTTCGCAGTTCTTGCGGACGATGTCGACGTCCTCGCGCAGCTCCCCGTAGACGCCGGCGTGTTTGGCAATCTCCTCGACGGGAGCTGCAATCAGCGCGACGGGCGTGCGGATTTCGTTGGCCACCTCGGTAAAGAGGTTGACCTTGGCTTCCAGCAAATCGAGTTTGTTCTTGCGGGTAATCGAGGCGATCTGCTCGCGGTGCGCCCGTCCGACGCGCCTTCGCAGGAGCAGGGTGCCTCCGGTTATCGAGGCGACGAACAGCACGCCGTAAACGGCAATCATCGCGCGCGTCATCCACCAGGGAGGCAGCACCGTAATCTCGACCACGGCCTCCTCGCCGAACTGCTCGCCGCCGGTCGAGGCGCTTACGACGAAGCGGTACCTGTTCGGCGGCAGGTTGGTGTAGGAGACATGCTGCATGCCGGCGCTCTCGTCCTGTCCCGTGGTAATCCATTTGTCGTCGAAATTCTCGAGCCGGTAGCGGTAGACCGTGCGCAGCGGCGAGGAAAAATTGAGCGCGATGAAATCGAGGCTGAACGAGATTTTCCGGCCCCGCAGGCGGATTGACCGCTGGCAGTCGATCGTGTGGGTGAGCAGGCCGCCGTCGACAGGCACGCTGCGGTTGAAGAGTTTGAAGTCGCGAAAGACGATATTGAGTTTGGCGGAGTTCTCGCGCCGCGTGAAATCATAGGGATAGAAGCGGTCGATACCGTTGTTGCAGCCGATATAGATATGTCCGGTAGAGGATTTGATGCCCGAATTGGCATTGAAGATATTCGCCAGCAGGCCGTCGTCGGAGGTGAATTTGTAAATCGACTGCTGGCCGTTCTCGCGGTTGTATTTCAACAGGCCCCGGTTGGTCGTCAGCCACAGTTCGCTGCCGTTCTGGATAATCTGGAACACGGCGCAGTTGCCGTACGGCAGCGCGTCGAACTCCCGGGTGAGCGTATCCGCCGCGATGTCGTATCGGCAGAGCCCGGTGCCGTGCGTCCCGATCCACAGCACGCCGCCCTCGACGGCAAGGCAGCTCACGAAATCGGTGAGCCCGTAGCGGGGATCGTGCGAGAAAGAGGTGAACTTGTCCTCATCGAAACCGTAGCGAATCAGCCCTTTGCCCAGCGAGGCGAACCACAGGTGGCCCTGCGTATCCTCGCAAATATCCACCACGTCGCTGTTGTGCCCCAGGCTGACGGCGCATGAAACGGTCTCCGTGACGTCGTCGTAGCGGCAGATGCCCATTTTGGTGCCTATCCACAGCTGTCCCCGCGAATCGCGGTAGAGGGAATAGACGTCGAGGTTGTCGAGCCCCGTGCCGTGCTGGCTGAAATGCCGCACCCGCCGGCTGCGCAAATCGACGCGGTAGAGGCCGTCGCCGTAGGTGCCGACCCACAGCCAGCAGCCGTCGACGGTCAGCGCATGGATGTTGAGCGCCGGGTTGTGCGCATCGATCACCACGTGCCTATACTCCCCCGTGCGGGGATTGTAGAGGCTCAAGCCCCCGTCGTCGCTGCCGATCCAGATGTTCCCGCCGGGGCCCTCGCAGAACTTGCTGATGATGCGGCCGCACCCTTCGCCCGCCTCGATGAGCGTGAAAAGCGAACTCAACGGCGAAAGGTAGTTGATGCCGCCGAAATAGGTGCCGATCCAGATGCCGCCGTCGCGGTCTTTGAGAATCGAATGGATGAATTTGTCGTTGAGCCGCCCGTTGCGGTTGGTGGTGCCGTTGTCGACCTGCTCGAAACTGCGGTACTTCGCGTTGAAGTTTACCAGTCCGTGATCCGTACCGAGCATCATCACCCCCGGAGAGTATTCGATCATGCTGCGCACGCGGCCGTACGATTCGCCGTCGTCGGGCTTGTTGCAGGTGAACGTCAGCCGCGAAAGTTCGAACTTGTAGAGTTCGCAGGCATAGCCGGCAATCCAGATGTCGCCGAACGAATCCTGGCACATCGTGCTGATGCGCGAAATGGGCTCGCGCGTCAGCGTGTCCTCGACCCGGAACGTCGAGAAGCGGTTGTTCTCGGGATTGTAGCGGCTCAACAGCGAACCGCCGCCCGAAGCCACCCAGACGTTGTTGTCGTGGTCGAGCAGCACCTTGACGATGACGTCCGACGAAAATGCCTCGGGATACCGCGCGGCGGTATAGTGCTCGAAAGTGCCGGACCTGATGTTGTAGCGGTACAGACCGTCGCCGAGCGTCCCGATCCACATGTTGCCGGCCACGTCGGCCGCCAGCGAGTAAACCAGCAGGTTGTGGCGCACCTCGCCGTCGGAGAGGATGGGCAGGTTGACGAATGACTCGTCTTTCGAGTCGAAGATATAGACGCCGTCGCTGGTGCCGACCCAGATGCGGTCGCCGTTCGGGAAACCCTCGGCGCAGAGGCTGTAAACGCAGTTGTTCTCGAGGGTATGCGCCCGGCGGTGGTCCGAGCGGTAGTTGGTGAAATCACAGGAGTTGAAACGATCCAGCCCGTCGGCCGTGCCGACCCAGATATAGCCTTTCTCGTCCTGGTAAAGGCACTGGATGGTGTTCGAGGAGAGCCCGCTGTTATCGGTGTAATACTTGAATTTATGCTCCATGCCCGTGACGGCACGAAACACCAGACACATTACACATAAACACACTGCACGTTTTACCCTCAACTCCATAATCAGTTCATTTACCTTGGTTCGTACGGATTCCACCGCTTTGTCCCGGCCTGTTCCCATACGGGGATGTATTTCCGGAAACGAAAAAATTCGTCTGACAATTATGTTTTTTCCGCCAAAATACAATTTTCAGGCTTTCTAAAATCAATTTCAGTCGTTATACATACGCCTTTCAGGCATTCGGAGCCCCCATGCCAACTTCCCGCAAACCGCTTCGGACACGGCATATTCCACGGAAAAAACAGCAAGCCTCCCCCCGGCGGAAAGCATACGCTTTCTGCCTACAACACGTGAATAATAAATAATTCCCTCTGTTTTTAGGAGATAGTCAGGCGCCGCCGCGCCGGGGGGGGGATTTCGGGGAACATATTACGTGGTTCTTTTATCTGATCTCCCCGATGTCGTCCAACGGCCAGTCGTCCGTACGGAACGGAGCCAGCGGCTGGCCCATGGTTGTCACGACATTGGCTTCGGGGCAGTAATTGCGGAACGCGTAGCGCACGGCAACGGGTTCGGGCACCCGGTCGGAGCTCACTTCGATGCGGTTGTCCCAATATTTGAAATTCGCAACGGCAGGATGGAAAACCCGGTCTTCACCCGCAATCTCGAAGCCGGCAGGCCGCCGATACCCGGCAGGCCCGAAAGCCACGAAACTGTCGACGCCGTTCCGGGCCCTGACCGGCAGGTTGTCGAAAGTCAGCACCAGTTTGTTTCCGTCGCGCTCCATCGATTTGTATACCGGCGCAGGGGCGGGCAGGCCCTTTACCCCGTAATCGTTCGCAAGGGCGAGGAACGCCAGCCGCTCCCCCACTTCGCGTTTGCGCGCCGGATGGATGCAGGTCGGATTGCCCAGGTCGGTCGTGGCGGCAATCCCGGCATACGGGATTTCGTCCAGCGCACGATACTGCGCCTCGATGACCAGCGGCAGCGAACGCAAGTCGTCGCCCTCGTAGCGGTAAGGCGCCAGCTGCGTGTAGTAGAACGGCATTTTCCCGTCGCCCCAGGTTTCTCGCCAGAGTTTGACGAGCGACACCTGCAGGGCCTTGTAGTCATACCAGTTCCTGCGGTTCGACTCGCCCTGGTACCAGATGAACCCTTTGGCCGTAAAGCGGCATACGGGCAGCACCATCCCGTTGTAGAGCCGCTGGGGGATGCTGTTGTCGTAGGTTCCCGACTTGGCTACGGCATGGTCGATGCCCGGTGTCGCGTCGATGGCGTCGACGGTCATCCACGCCTCGATGGTCGAACCGCCCCAGTTCGGGGTGACAAGCCCGACGGGGATGCCCAGCACCTTATAGAGCATCCGCCCGAAAAAATACCCTACGGCGCTGAACTGGCCGACCGATTCGGAAGTCGCCGTCTGCCATGCCGCATCGCAGTCCTGAAGGGGCGTTTGCGACGAGACACGCGGCACGGTGAACATCCTGATGCCGGGGTACATTCCGGCATCGGCAATGGCATCGACCGCACCCTCGACCGGCTGGAACATGAATCCCGCTACGGGCATCTCCATATTGGACTGTCCCGAGCAGACCCACACCTCGCCCAGCATCACGTTGTCGAGCACGATTTCCCGGCCGTCGCTGACAATCACGGTATAAGGGCCGCCGGCTTCGCCCGTGGCGATTTTCATCGCCCACCTGCCCTCGGCGTCGGCCTTGGCATCGTACGTGCGGCCGTTCCACGAAGTGGTGACACGCACACGGCTGCGGGGCGAAGCCTCGCCCCAGAAGTTCACTTCCGTATTTCGCTGCAGCACCATATTGTTTCCGAGCAGGGCCGGGAGTTTCACTTCGGCCTCCGCCTGCACGGCCAGCAGCACGGCCAATGCAGCTAAAAAAAGTCGTTTCATAACTTGAGATTATTTGTGGGTTGCTCTTTTTCAATGACGACATTGTCGCAGTTCCGGGTGATAAAGCCAGGTATTTCTCCGGACGAAGCGGGATAATCGCCGCCGTATTCCATCACATTGTCGCGCGTGAAGAGGAATCCGTCGACACAATAGAGGTTGACGATACGGGGGTCGGACATCCGGAAAGTATTGCCTTCGACCCGGATATTGCGGTGGTAGCGGCTCCGCTCCCGGTCGTGCCGGGGGCCGTTGCCCGTCGCAATAACGGCGTCGCCCCACGTAGCGGCTCCGTAGAGGCAGTCGTCGAACACGCAATTGCGTATTTCGACGTCGCGCACGCCGGCCTGTTCGTACCAGTAGTAGCCGTCGCCCTCGAAAAGGATGGCGGCACCGGGCGTGTGGAAATAACAATCCTCGACGACGGTTTTCTTACGCGAGCCGAGCAAAAGGCCGCGTGCCCGGTTGTTCCCCATGCGGCAATTGCGAATCAGCACCTCGGGATAACACGTCCGGGTAATCAGGTCGCCCACGGCAAGCTGCGACAGGTCGCCGTCGAAAGTCACCTCGTACCACTCCTTGTTCAGGCGTTCCATAGAGGTTATCCGGCCCGTCGTGTGCGTAATGAGGCTGCGCTGCGCAAGTATCTCGGCCTCGACACCCGGTTCGAGCACGTCGAGCCCGTATTGCTGTTCGTGCGGGAAGAAAACGCGCAGGCGCGAAGGCCCTGTCACCTGTTTCACGATGCCGTACATGCCGTGGATATTCGTCGCATCGTCAATCTGGTTGAAGAACTCGCAGCCGTCCATCCGCACATAGCCGTCGCAGTGGGTAAAGTGCGTGGCGTCGGCCGTAATGCTGATGACCCTGTCCGATTCGGGGGCGGTCACGATGCGGACGCCGTTGAGTTCGATATCGCTGCTCATCTGCGCCACCACGCCCATTCCGCCGCAGTGATACAGGGTCAAATCCTCGAGCAGGACACCCCGCGAGCGGTCGATAGCCACGCCGGGACACATACGGTGGGCGGGGCCCAGCACCAAGATATTCCCCGCCGTGCCCGTCAGTCCGGGGTGGAAAATCCGCACGTCGCCGTTCGGAAGCTGCTCGGCCGGAACCGTCTTGTTCCGCAGCCAATAGTCCCGGGCATGGAATGCGGGCTCGCGGCGCACGGCATCGAACTCGAGCAGGTGGGAAACCGGATATTCCGCACCGGCCTCATCGTAGAAATGCAGATCGCCGTTGACGATCCGGTAAGGGTACGCCCCGGAAAAACGCAGGTCGAGATAATTCTCCCCTACGCCGGTGATGGTACCCTCCGAATGGAACGTACGCGCATAGTCGACCGTAAAGCCTCGGATTGTGACATTCGTGCAATGGGCGACGGAAAAAGCCGAAACATAACCGTGGAGCACCAGGTGCGCCCCCTCGCCGCGCAGGGTGAAATCCCCGACCCCGTCCAAATCGAAAAGCAGCCGTTTCAGCCCGGCGCTGTTGTTGGTGACATACGCGTATTTTTCAAAAGCCAAATCGGGATAAATGTCGTAGGTGCCGGCCGGCACGACCAGTTCCCGCACCCGGTGCTGCCGGCAATACTCCACGGCACGGCGGAATGCGAGGGTCGCATCGTTCCCGACACGGTTCTCTTCGATGAAATCGGCGAGCGACACCGATTCTGCGGGCGCTCCGCAACCGCCTGCACAGGCTGCGCAAAACATCGCAGCCGCAAACCATACTCGAACCGGAATCATAGCTGTCTATTCAATCACGACGTTATCGCAATTTCGCGTAACGAAACGCTCTGCCTGGCCGTCAACGACAGGATAGTCCGTCGTGAACTCTATCTTATTCCTGCGGAAAAGGAATCCGTCGACGCAATAGAGGTTGATGATGCGGGGGTCAAACACCCGGAACGTATTGCCCTCGACCCGGATATTGCGGTGGTAACGGCTGGTTTCGCGGTTGGGGATGCCGCTGCCGACGGCGATGCAGGCCGCGCCCCAGCCCGGACTGCCGTAGTTGCCGTTCTCGAAGACGTTGCCGCGAATCACCACGTCGCGCACGCCCGACTGCTCGTACCAGTAATTAGCGTCGCCCTCGATGAGGATGGCTGCGCCCGCGATGTGGAAGTGGTTGTCCTCGATGACAGTCCGGCCGCGCGAGCCCAGCAGCAGTCCCCGGGCCCGGTTGCCGCGCATGCGGCACCCTTTGATCAGCACCTCGGGATAATCGTCGTCGGCAGCCACCACGTGCAGGGGTTTCACCCCGTCGGGCAGGGGTTCGGTGAAGGTCACCTCGGTGTAAACCTTGTTGAGCCGTTTGACGGATTTCACGCTGCGGTGGGCGTAGGTTTCGACATTGTCGTTGTCCACCAGTTCGAGGCGCATGCCGGGAACGATGAAATCCACGCCGTACTGGCCCGAGTTACGCCAGCGCAGCAGCAGCTTGTCGGGCCCGGTAACCCGCTCGACGGCCATATACAGCCCGTGGATGTTCGTCGCGTCGTCTTTCTGGTTCTCGAAAACACAGTCGATCATGCGGATGTAGCCGCCGCAGTTAACATAGTGCGTGGCATCGGCCGTAATGCTTATCATGCGCCCTTTGCCGGGCGACGGAACAATCACCAGCTTGCGGAGTTCGATGTCGCGGCTGCGCTGGGCAATCACGCCCATGCCGCCGCAATGGTAGAGGTTGACGTCGCGAATCACGACGCCCCGGCAGTCGGCCAGCGTGAAACCGGGGTTGTAGCGCGCCGCCGCGCCGAACACCATCACGTTGCCCACCGTGGCTTTCAGGTCTTTGCGCAGGATGCGGATATTGCCGTTCTCGCACTTCTCGGCCGGAATCGTCCGGTTCGAAAGCCAGTAATCCGTGGCGCGGAAGGCGGGTTCCCGCCGCACGGCGTCGAATTCCAGCAGGTTGGAGAATGGATAGACCGTTCCCTCCGTGTCGCGGAAGCGAAGGCAGCCGTTGACGATGTCGCACAGGTAGTCCTCGGGGAAGCGGATTTCCAGCCAGCCGTCGCCCGCCGCCTCGACAATCCCCTCGGAGTTGAACGTACGGGTGAAATCGATTGTCAGGTCGCGAATCGTAATGTTCTCGCACTCTTCGAGGCTGAACGGCGAAATGAAGCCCGTGAAGAGCAGCTCGGTGCCGCCGCCGTCGATTTCGAAATCGCGCATGCCCGCAAGATCGAACGCGATGCGCTTGAGGCTCTCGTCGTTGTTGCTGATGAACTGGTATTTCTCGACTGCCTGTTCGGGCCGCATGCAGAGGCGGCCGCCGGGCAGGACGAGCTTCCGGGCGCCGGTGGCCGCACAATGCTCCAGTGCGGCCCGCACGGCGGGCACGGCGTCGGTTTCGGCTGCGCCGGGCGTGAGGAAATCTTTCAGGTAGACGACCTTTTCGGCGGCGGGAGCCGCACTTATCGTCAGGCAGGCCAACAGGGCCGCGCAGAGGTTGCGTAAGGTACGTTTCATAGGGATAAAATCGGTTTCGGGTTATCTGTCGGTTTCAACGGGTTCGATTTTCAGCGCAAAGCCGCCGCCGGGCGCCGCGGGAATCTGCAGGCGTGTCGCGCAGGTCACCTTCTGCGAGGCAATCGTGTGTTTTTCGGGTTCGGTGTCCGAGCGCTCGTCGTCACAGAGCAGCGTGGCCGTATACTCCCGGCCGGGGGCGAGGAACGACAAATCGGCTTCGAGCGTGCGGGGCGTCCAGTCGGTCAGGCCGCCCACATACCACTTCTCCCCTGCCCTGCGCGCCGTGACGATGTATTCGCCGATTCGGCCCGCAAGCACCTGCGTCGTGTCGAATACGACAGGCAGCGAAGCGATGAAGCGCGTGCAGGCTTCGTCGGCCATATAGCGCGTCGGGGAGTCGCACAGCATCACCAGCGGCGCGTCGAAGACCACGTACGTCGCCACCTGGTGCGCCCGCGTGCCCTGGCTCATCGGATTGCGGTAGTCGATCTCAAAGCCGTCGCGCGTAGCGTTGCGGTAAGCCCCGGGCGTGTAGTCCACGGGCCCCTGCACCATGCGGATGAACGGAAAGGTCACGTCGTAAAGGGGCATGTCGGGATTGCTCCATTTGAGCTCCTCCAGTCCGAAAACGCTCTCGAAATTGACGATGTTGGGAAAGGTGCGGTTCAGCCCCGTGGGCTTGTAGATACCGTGGATGTCGAGCAGCAGTTTATGTGCGGCGGCGGCTTCGGAGATACGGTAAACCAGCTCGACGGCCTTCTGGTCGTCGCGGTCGATGAAGTCGATTTTGAAGCCGCGAATGCCCAGCCCGGCATAATGGGCGCACGCCTCCTCCAGTTTGTCGTCGAGGACATTGCCCACGGCCCACAGCATCAGTCCCACGCCTTTGGAGGCAGCATAGCGCACCAGCTCCGGGAGGTCGATTTCCGCCACCACGGACATCACGTCGCCCGCTTTCGGGTCGGACCACCCCTCGTCCAGCACGACGTACTCGAGGCCGTAGTCGGCCGCGAAGTCGATGTAAGCCTTGTAGGTGCGGGTATCGATGCCCGGCTCGAATCCGACGCCCGTCAGGCCCCAGTCGTTCCACCACTCCCAGGCGACCTTGCCGGGTTTCACCCACGAGCAGTCGCCGATGCGGTTTTCGGCGCCAAGGGCATAGACGAGGTTGTTGGTCGGCAGTTCGCGGTCTTCGTCCGCCACGGCGAGGATACGCCACGGATAGGTGCGCGTACCCTGCACGCGGGCGATATACCCGTGCCGGGTGGCCACTTTCTCCTGGCAGCGGCGCTCGTGGAGGTAGCAACTGTCGGGCACCTGCGCGAAGAGTCCGCGCAGGCCGCCCGGGGACGGCGTCAGGAACATGCCGGGATAGGACTCCAGGTCGGATTCGCAGACCAGCACCCGTCCCGCCGGGCCGCAGTCGGCGGCCAGCGGAAGCAGGACGGGTTTTTCGGTGCCGAGTTCGCTCAAACGGCACTTCACGTACTGGCTCTGGTAAGCATTGCACAGCCCGTCGGAGTAGGCGGCGAAGAGCCCGGGATTGCCTGCGAAGTTGAACTCGGCGAGTTCGTCCGTCACGGTGCGCCCGCCCGGCAGCGCCGTTTCGAAACGGTAGGCGCAGCCCTCGTCGAATACGCGGAAGGTCACGGAATATCCGCCCTCGAAATCCAGCCGCAGCTGGTTGTAATGCTCGGTGAACCGGGCCTGCCGGTGGAACGGCGCCTCGATTTCCCGCTCCACTGCGGAGCGGTGCACGCCGGACACTTTCGCGCCGCGCCCGGGCGCCGTACCGTCGTCGAACTGCAGGGCAATGGCCGACGGCAGCAGCACGGGCGTACCGTGGCGGGTGACGGCATAGGTCAGCGAATCGCCGGCGCGGACATCGACGGCCAGCGTTCCGTCGGGCGAAACGACCCTGAAATCGGTCCCGTGCCCGGGGGTACAGGCATACGCAAGGGACAATACGAGCGAAAAAACGAAGCTGCGGAAAAGGTTCATAGGGAATTCGGGTATTAGTCGGTTAGTTTCACCCGGATTGTCGCGCCGGGTGCCGCGCGGTAAATTTTCGGTTTTTTGCCTGCCTGCGTCACCGTAATACGGAGTTTGCCGCCCGCTTCACGCACGGCCGAAATATCGAAATCGGCGTCGAAGGCCCGGATACGGCGCAGGGACATGCGCTCCCACGCCGCAGGCATGTTCGGCGTCAGGTCGAACGACCGCAGTCCCGTGGGACGGATGCCGAACAGCCCTTCGGTCACGATGCGGCAATAAAGGCCGCTTTCGGCCGAAAGGTGGCGCTGCGATCCCTCGGGCCACGCCTCGATGGGATACGGCACATGGTCGCCCAGCAGGCGGCGCTGCGAATAACGGTGCAGCAGTTCGGTCGCCCGATCGGCCTGCCCCACGTTGTAGATGCCGCGCAGGGCGTAGAGGGTGGAACGGTCCCAGAACGTGGCGCCGCCCTGCTCGGTCAGCAGGCCGTCGTCGGTCAGCAGCTCGGGGCCGAGCAGCGCCCGGACGGTGCCCTCGCTGCGCTCCCGGAGCCCCACGATGAGCGGCATGCATATCC
>NZ_CABMQJ010000019.1 GCF_902388705.1 uncultured Alistipes sp. | reverse complement strand
CCGGCGGTCGTCTGTTTTATGGGGTTGCTCGGTTCGGCAACAGGCGGCAGATGACAGGCGGCCAGCAATCGGCGCCCGGAGCAATCAGCGCCCGACGACCAACAAGCAGCCTCCAGTGTCAGAAAGCCCTGCCCGGAATAATCAACAAACAGCGCAAACAACAACCGACGTCCCAGAGCCGGCAAGCAGCAAGCCGTCACCACCAGCAACCAGCGTCAGACAACAGACAAACGGTATCCCCGTAACAGGGAACCCGCAACCAGTGGATAAAAACAAATCCCGACTCCTTGCGGAATCGGGATTTATCATGAAATGTAACCGGAATTACATCTTCTTGCCTACGTTGGTCTTCTTGGCGACTTTCGGAGCGGCAACCTTGGCAGCTTTCGGAGCCGCGGGTTTTGCGGCTTTCGGAGCAGCAGCCTTTTTGGGAGCGGCTTTCTTTGCCTCGCCCTCGACTACGGTAGCCTCCTCGACGGCGTCGGTCTTCTTCGCAGCGGGCTTGCGCGAACGGCGCGTCTTGGGTTTAGCCTCTGCAGCCGCTGCAGGAGCGATGCCCAGCGTGTAAGCCTCGTTGAAGTCCACGAACTCGATGATGCACATGTCGGCAGCATCGCCCAGACGGAATCCGGTCTTCAGGATGCGGGTGTAACCGCCCGGACGCTCTGCGATTTTCGGCGCGATGGTACGGAACAACTCGGTTACGGCCTCTTTCTGCTTGAGGTACGAGAAGACGATACGGCGCGAGTGCGTCGTGTCCTCTTTCGACTTGGTCACCAGCGGTTCGATGAACTGGCGAACGGCCTTGGCTTTGGCAACGGTGGTTTCGATACGCTTGTGCAGGATAAGCGACGAAGCCATATTCGACATCAACGCTTTACGGTGTCCCGCCTGGCGGCCAAGGTGGTTGAAATTCTTATTGTGTCTCATAATTAATCTTTGTCAAGTTTGTAGATTGATACGTCCATACCGAACTTAAGGTTGAGCGAGGTCAGCAGCTCGTCGAGCTCCGTGAGCGACTTCTTACCGAAGTTGCGGAACTTCAGCAAATCGTTGCGGTTGAGCTTCACGAGATCCCCCACGGTATCCACGTCGGCGGCTTTCAGACAGTTCAGGGCACGGACGCTCAAGTCCTGATCCGAGAGCTTGGTCTTCAGCAGCTGGCGCATGTGGAGTACATCCTCATCGAACTCTTCGGCACCGTTGGTATCTTCCATGTTGACGGTGATTTTCTCGTCGGAGAAGAGCATGAAGTGCTGGATGAGAATCTTTGCAGCCTCTTTCAGAGCCTCTTTGGGGTGAATCGACCCGTCGGTAGTAATTTCCAAATTCAACTTCTCGTAGTCGGTTTTCTGCTCGACACGATAGTTTTCGATGGAATACTTCACGTTCTTGATCGGGGTGAAGATCGAGTCGATCGGAAGCGTCCCGAACTCGCACTCGGCGGGAGTATTCTCCTCGGCGGGTACATAGCCGCGGCCCTTGCCAATCGTCAGGGTCATCTGCATCTTCGTGCCGGGCGCGAGGTGGCAGATCACCAAGTCGGGGTTCAACACCTTGAAGAACGAAAGGTAATTCGAAATATATCCGGCAGTCAGCTCCGTCACACCCGCAACGTTAATGGAAACCTTCTCGGCATCCTGATTATCGACTGTGCGGATAAAACGAACCTGCTTCAGATTGAGGATGATTTTCAACATATCCTCCATCACGCCGGGGATAGCGGCAAACTCGTGGTCGACACCGGCTACCTTGACAGTCGTGATTGCGTAACCCTCCAGCGAAGAGAGCAGAATACGACGCAAAGCGTTACCGACAGTCATACCGAACCCGGGCTCCAGCGGCCGGAACTCGAACTTTCCGAACGATGAAGTGGATTCAAGCATAATAACCTTTTCAGGTTTCTGGAATGCTAATATTGCCATAATATATGAATTTGTTTAATTACTACTTCGAGTACAACTCGACGATGAGCTGCTCCTTGATGTTCTCGGGGATCTCCTCACGCTCGGGCTTCTGCAGGAACTTGCCACTCATCGAGGCGTTGTCCCACTCGAGCCAGGCGTAGCGGCTCTTCGAACCGCCGGCCAGAGATACCGTGATCACCTCCAGGCTCTTCGACTTCTCGCGAACCGACACCACGTCACCCGCACGCAGCGAGTACGAGGGAATGTTCACGACGCTGCCGTTCACACAGATATGGCAGTGCGAAACGAGCTGGCGGGCAGCTGCACGCGTCGGGGCGATACCCAAGCGGTAAACGACGTTGTCCAGACGGCACTCGAGCAGTTTCAGCAGGTTCTCACCCGTGATACCGCCCATGCGGGCAGCCTGGTCGTACGTACGTGCGAACTGCTTCTCCAGCAGGCCGTACGTATACTTGGCTTTCTGTTTCTCGCTCAACTGCGTGCCGTACTCCGACACCTTCTTGCGCTTGCGCGCCAGACCGTGCTGTCCGGGAGGAAAGTTGCGCTTCTCGAGCACCTTGTCCGCACCGTAAATAGCTTCGCCGAACTTTCTGGCGATCTTCGATTTTGGTCCTATGTATTTTCCCATTGTTTTGACTTTTTTAAAACTTTAGAAATATTCCTTACCTTCGACGCAAATTATACGCGGCGGCGGTTAGGAGCACGGCAACCGTTGTGCGGCAGCGGAGTAACGTCGATGATTTCCATCACCTCGATACCTGCGCCGTGGATGGTGCGCACGGCCGACTCGCGACCGGCACCCGGGCCCTTGACATAAACTTTCACCTTGCGCAAACCCATGTCGTAAGCGACTTTCGCGCAGTCGGCCGAAGCGGTCTGTGCGGCATACGGAGTATTCTTCTTCGAACCACGGAAACCCATCTTACCGGCCGAAGACCAGCTGATGACGTCACCCACCTCGTTGGTGATGGTGATGATCACGTTGTTGAAAGTGGAGTGTACATAGGCATTGCCCATGGCACCAACCTTAACAACCTTTTTCTTAACTGTTCCAGTTTTCTTTGCCATAATTCTCTAAAGATTACTTTGTTGCCTTTTTCTTGTTTGCGACAGTCTTCTTGCGTCCCTTGCGGGTACGTGCGTTGTTCTTGGTCGACTGACCGCGAACGGGAAGACCCAGGCGGTGACGGATGCCGCGGTAGCAGCCGATATCCATCAGGCGCTTGATGTTGAGCTGGACGGCCGAGCGGCATTCGCCCTCGACTTTGATACCCATATCGGCGATCGTCGAACGAATTGCGCCGATCTGGTCATCCGACCAGTCCTGTACTTTGAGGTCGTAGCTGATGCCAGCGGCCTCGAGAATTTTACGAGCCGTCGAACGACCGACACCATAGATATAGGTCAAGCCGATCTCGCCTCTCTTATTTTTTGGTAAATCTACACCGACTATACGTGCCATATAAATTCTTTTTCTTCTTTAATAAACCGTTTAAACATTACCCTTGGCGCATTTTAAACTTGGGATTTTTTTTGCAAATGACGTAGAGTTTCCCCTTACGCTTTACAATCTTGCAATCCTCGCTTCTTTTCTTGATGGATGCTTTTACTTTCATGATTTTCAAGCAATCTAATGTTATTTGTACCGGAAAGATATACGCCCCTTCGTCAGGTCGTAAGGCGTCATCTCCACTTTTACTTTATCTCCGGGGAGGATTTTGATGTAGTGCATACGCATCTTCCCCGAGATATGGGCCGTGAGCACGTGGCCGTTGTCCAGCTCGACGCGGAACATCGCGTTGGACAAAGCCTCGATAATCGTACCGTCCCGTTCAATAGCAGCCTGTTTTGCCATAGAGTCTTACTTGTTAATTGCCTGTTCGATGATACTAAAGTCCGTCAGCACGTCGGGCCCGTTCTTACGAACCGCAACGGCGAACTCGAAGTGCGCCGCGGGTTTATGGTCGCGCGTGCGGACTGTCCAGCCATCCCTTTCGAAAACCACTGCTTTGGTCCCCATGTTTATCATGGGCTCGATGCAGATGACCATTCCCTCTTTCAGGAGCGGTCCCCTGCCGCGGGCGCCGTAATTGGGTACACCGGGGTCTTCATGCATTTTCCGACCCAAACCGTGTCCCTCCAATTCACGCACCACGCCGTAACCGAAGCTTTCGGCATACTCTTGCACGGCCGCCGACACGTCGCCTACGCGATTGCCGGCCCTGGCCTGTGCCGTACCTTTATAAAGAGCCTCTTTGGTGACCTCCATCAGCTGCCGTACTTCCTCGGCAACCTCTCCAACGGCGAACGTATACGCCGAATCACCAACAAACCCCTTCATAAACGTACCGCAATCGACCGAAACGATGTCGCCCTCCTTGAGGACGCATTTCGGGGATGGGATACCGTGAACTACCTGTTCGTTTACCGATATACACAACGAAGCGGGAAATCCCTGATACCCGAGGAAAGCGGGAGTTGCTCCGTGCGCGCGGATGAAATCCTCGGCAATCGAGTCCAAAAACTTGGTGGTGACACCCGGCCGGATGTGGCGACCCACTTCGGCCAGTGTCTTCGACACCAGGATGTTGTTCTCGCGGAGCAGCTCGATCTCCTCGTCTGTCTTTAAATATATCATTCTTCGCTAAAACTCTTCGGAAAACTCCTAATGACGACCCTGGATACGTCCGGTCTTCATCAGACCATCGTAATGGCGCATCAGCAGGTAGCTCTCTATCTGTTTCAGAGTGTCGAGTACCACGCCGACCATAATCAGCAGCGACGTACCTCCGTAGAAGTAGGCGAACGCCTGCTGAATGCCCAGGAACTTCATCGCCAGCGCGGGCAGGATTGCCACGATGGCCAGGAAGAACGAGCCGGGGAGCGTGATACGCGTCATGATGGTGTCGATGTAGTTCACGGTCTGCTTACCCGGTTTCACTCCCGGGATAAAGCCGCCGTTGCGCTTCATGTCATCGGCCATCATTTGGGGGTTGATGATAATCGCGGTGTAGAAGTAGGTGAACGCGATTACCAGCACTGCAAGCGTAAAGTTGTACCAGAAGCCGGTCATCGAGCTGAAAGCAGCTGCGAAAGCCGTACCGGAGAACAGCGCCGGAATAAACATCAGAGCCTGCGCGAAGATGATGGGCATCACATTCGCAGCATTCATCTTCAGCGGAATGTACTGACGTACGCCGCCGTACTGTTTGTTACCGACGATACGCTTTGCATACTGTACAGGCACCTTGCGGACAGCCTGTACCAGAGCGATCGTTGCCATAAAGACAAGGAACAGGAGCACCAGCTCGAGGATAAGCATGATGGCGCTGCCGCTGGCGGTCTGGAAGCGCGCGTTGACCTCGGCCAACAGTGCGTGCGGCAGACGGGCCACGATACCGATCATGATTATCAGGGAGATACCGTTACCAATCCCCTTGTCCGTAATCTTCTCGCCGAGCCACATGATGAACATGGTACCGGCGATCAGGATTACCGTCGCATAGCATACGAACGCGAACGTGTTGCCGTAAACGAATGCAGAGGGCACCTGATGGTACAGGTTGGCGATATACGCCGGGCCCTGCAGGATCAGCACGCCGATGGTAAGGAAGCGCGTCCACTGATTCATCTTGCGGCGGCCGCTCTCACCCTCCTTCTGCATCTTCTGGAAATACGGAATCATCATACCCATGAGCTGGATGATGATGGAGGCGGTGATGTACGGCATGACTCCGAGTGCGAATATCGCGGCATTGCCGAATGCGCCGCCGGAGAAGACGTTCAACAGACCCAGCAGTCCGTTGCCCTCCAGCTGGCTGGCAAACTCCGACCCCTCGCCCAAAGCGTTGGGGTTGATACCCGGAATCACCACGAAACTACCCAAGCGGTAGACCAGCAGCAGCCCGATCGTGTAAATCACACGTTTGCGCAGCTCCTCAATCTTGTAGATATTCTTGAGCGTTTCAACCAATTTCTTGTTGGTCGCCAAAAGAGCGATGACCACTAAAAAGACGATACCAACAACGAGATACTGATTCATAATTTTGGGTTTCTAGGGTTCTTACAGTTTTTCGACGCTGCCTCCGGCTGCCGTGATGGCCGCCTCGGCGCTCTTCGAGAACGCGTGAGCCTTTACGCTCAACGCCTTGGTAACCGCACCGTTACCGAGGATTTTCACCTTGTCTTTCGACGAAATGAAACCTGCGGCTACGAGCGTGTCTACCGTTATCTCGGTGAGCGACTTCTTGGCTGCCAGCTCCTCGAGCGTCGAGAGGTTGATCGCCTTGAATTCAACGCGCTTCAGGTTGGTGAAACCGAACTTGGGAAGACGGCGCTGAAGAGGCATCTGACCACCCTCGAAGCCCAGCTTGCTCGAGTAACCCGAACGCGACTGCGCACCCTTGTGACCACGCGTGGCCGTGCCACCGTGACCCGAACCGGCACCGCGACCGATACGTTTGTCGTGGTGTGTTGAACCCTTTGCAGGTTTGAGATTATTGAGTTCCATCGTAAAAATTACTTCTTGCTGTTAAACTTATTCTGCGGCTTCAGCGGCTTCGGCAGCCACTGCCTTTTTAGCCTTGGGCGCTGCGGCCTTTTTCACGGCTACCTCCTCAACCTTGACGAGGTGCTTCACGCGCTCGATCATACCCTTGATGATCGCCGAGTCGTCGTGTTCGACGCTCGCGTTGATCTTCTTCAGACCCAGCGCGTCGAGGTTCTTGCACTGACGCGCAGTAGCGCCGATGCGGCTTTTGACCTGGGTGATTTTCAATCTTGCCATTTGTCTTTACAAAATTAACCGTTAAACACCTTGTCCATCGAAATGCCGCGCAGGCGGGCGATGCTGCGGGCATCGCGCAACTCGCACAGAGCGCCGATGGTTGCCTTCACCAGGTTGTGGGGGTTCGACGAACCTTTGCTCTTCGCGAGCACGTTCTTCACGCCCACCGACTCCAGCACGGCACGCATGGCGCCGCCGGCGATGATACCCGTACCGGGAGCGGCCGGGCGAATCATAACGACCGAACCTCCGTAACGGAGTTCCTGCTTGTGAGGGATCGTACCGTTGATAACGGGAATCTTCACCAGGTTCTTCTTTGCGTCTTCCACGCCCTTGGCGATGGCCGACTGAACCTCCGAAGCCTTGCCCAGGCCGTAGCCCACGACACCGTCCTCGTTACCTACGACGACGATGGCCGAGAAACTGAATGTACGACCTCCCTTGGTTACCTTGGTAACACGCTGGATGCTTACGAGTCTGTCCTTAAGCTCGAGGTCGCTCGTGCGTACTTTCTTTATGTTGGTATTTGACATAATCGCTTAAAATTTAAGACCGCCTTCGCGTGCTGCTTCGGCCAGCTGTTTAACTCTTCCGTGATACAGGTAGCCGTTGCGGTCGAACGCTACGGTCGCAATGCCTTTGGCTGCTGCGCGCTCTGCGGCCAGTTTGCCGACCAGGGCAGCCACTTCGCACTTGTTCTTGCCTGCGGCGGCTTTGGCCACCTCTTTGTCCAGCGAAGACGCCGTGGCCAGGGTCACACCTGCGAGGTCATCAATAAACTGTACGTAGATCTGCTTGTTGCTACGATATACAGTCATGCGAGGCTGTTCGGGCGTTCCGCTCACGATCTTGCGGATACGCATCTTAATCCTCTCTCTTCTTTCTATCTTGTTCAATGACATAACTTCAGACTATTTACTATTTAGCACCTGCTGATTTACCCGCCTTGCGACGCAGTTGTTCGCCGACGAACTTGATACCCTTGCCCTTGTACGGCTCCGGCTTGCGCAGCGAGCGGATCTTGGCGGCGACCTGGCCGATGAGCTGCTTGTCCGTGCTCTTCAGCGTTACGATCGGGTTGCCTTTCTTCTCCGTCACGGCCGTAGCGGTAACCTCCTTGGGAAGCATGAAATGCGTATCGTGCGAATAGCCGAGGCTCATTTCGAGGATCTGGCCCTTGACTTCGGCCTTGAAGCCGACGCCGACGAGCTCCTGTTTGATTTCATAGCCTTTCGACACACCGACGACCATGTTGTTGATCAGCGCGCGGTACAGACCGTGCAGCGAACGGTGGCGGGGCTGGTTGGTAGGACGCGATACGATCACGGCGGGAACTTCGTTGCCGGTGTGTATGTCCTTGTGCGTGCCGACCTCTACCTTGATGTCCGAGTCAACCTTCTGACTCATCGTCCCGAGTGGCCCTTTCACGCTTACCACATTGTCGGCCGAAACCTCTACGGTTACGCCGGCGGGCAGGTTTACAGGTAATTTACCAATTCTTGACATTGTTCTTGCGTTTAAAAATTTTCCATTAGTAGATGTAGCACAGCACCTCGCCGCCCACGTTCTCCTTACGTGCCTTGGCGTCGGTCATGATGCCTTTCGAAGTCGACAGGATAGCGATACCCAGGCCGTTCAGCACACGGGGCATGTCGCCCACCGAAACATACTGGCGCAGACCGGGACGGCTGACGCGCTTCAGGTTCTTGATGGCGTTGCCTTTGGTAGCGGCATCCCACTTGAGCGCGATTTTGATCGACGGGTGACCTTTCTCGTCGGTGTCGAATTTGTAAGCGAGGATATAACCCTGCTCGTAAAGAATCTTAGTGATTTCCTGCTTAATTTTTGAGCCAGGAGCTTCAACCACCTTGTGGTTGGCTTTCACTGCGTTTCTAATTCTGGTCAGAAAGTCCGCAATAGGATCAGTCATAACGAATAGAAGTTAAAAATTAAAGTAATTAGTTAATTATTTGGCCATCAGCGTTTTGAATTCGATTAAAATTCGCATCCGCCTCGGATGTTTCTGCTTTTCGCGCCTCATTTTCAGCGCTTTTGCTCGCTCTGCGCAGGCGTTACGCCCGGGCTATAAAGCGCGCAAATATACGTATTATTTCTCAAAAAACCAAGTTACGGCCTTATTTTTAGCGTTTTAAGCCCCGGCTTCGGAATACGGACAATGTTAGCACTGAAATGTTGCTAACATGACCCGTACAAATCCCCGCCGGCGGTGCCTCCGACGCCTTTCGGAAGAAATCCGCCCGTTCCGGCTCCGCCGCCTTGCGGCCTGCGCCGGTCGTCCCGGTCACACGACCGCCCTACCCGTATCCCGGCATGTCACCATACCCGGATTCCGTGGTCGCCGTCCGTAACCTGCGGATTCCTCCCCGGCCTTTCGGTTCGGGAAGTTTGTAACCAAATGCCTAACCCCTCGATTTCCGCCCCGCCGCCGAGAAGTTACCGCTTGCGGCGGCACTTTCCTCGACATTGCGACGTAACTACTCGGGTTCTGCACCCATATAAGCCCCGATTTCTGCGGAAGCGGAGACCTGCAACACGGCCTATCGGCCGCGGCGCCGCGCCGGGTTTTCTCCCGGCCCCGGCAGATTCGCATCCGCCGCATTCCTCTCCGGTACGGGATTCAATCCTGCACCACTGGATTTACGCACAGGATACGCCCCTCCCGGCTCCCTTCCACGGGCTTGCGCCCTCAAAATCCGGACTCGTTTTCCGGGAATCAGCATCCTCCGCCATCCATAAGTACGGCACAGAATCCGGCACCCGGCAGAAAACGGATTTTCGGATACCGGAGTAGTCCGGTATCCGAAAATATTACCAGCTTGCTTTCGTAACGCCCGGGATCAAGCCCTTCGAAGCCATCTCGCGGAACTGGATACGGCTGATGCCGAACAGGCGGATATAGCCCTTGGGACGGCCCGTGATCTTGCAGCGGTTGTGCTGGCGGATGGGATTCGAGTTGCGGGGCAACTTCGAAAGTGCGACCCAAGCCTCCTCGTGGTCGATCTCACCGCTCTTCAACTTGGCAGCAATCTCCTCGCGCTTATGTGCATAACGGTTTGCGAGTTTCACGCGCTTTACCTCGCGTGCTTTCATTGACTCTTTTGCCATAGCTTATTGATTGTTCTTTTTAGCGTTTTTGAAAGGAAGACCGAATTCGCGGAGCAGGGCGTAAGCCTCTTCGTCGGTTTTGGCCGTCGTAACGAACGTAATCTCCATGCCGAAGATCTTCGTAATCTTGTCGATGTCGATCTCCGGGAAGATAATCTGCTCGGTGATGCCGAGGGTGTAGTTGCCCTGGCCGTCGAACTTCTCGTTGATACCCTTGAAGTCGCGGATTCGGGGCAGTGCCACGGCGACCAGGCGCTCGAGGAACTCGTACATCTTCGTATCGCGCAGCGTAACGCGCACGCCGATCGGCATGCCCTTACGCAGCTTGAAGTTGGAGATGTCCTTGCGTGAACGCGTCTGCACGGCTTTCTGGCCCGTAATCTGCGTCAGCTCGGCCTCGGCGACATCGATGAGTTTCTTGTCGGCGACGGCCTGTCCCATACCCTGGTTGATAACGATCTTGGTGAGTTGCGGGCACTGCATAACGCTCGAGTAACCGAACTCTTTCATAAGTGCAGGTTTGATCTGCTCCTTATACTGTGTCTTGAGTGTAGGTACGTATGCCATTATTTGATCTCCTCCCCTGACTTTTTAGCGTAACGAACTAATTTACCTTTTGCATTGAGCTTGCGACCTACCTTGGTGGGTTTACCGCCTTTGGGGTCGAGCACCTGCAGGTTCGAGATGTGGATCGCCGCTTCTTTTTCGACGATACCGCCCTGGGGGTTCTGCGCATTGGGTTTCGTAGCCTTTTTGCAGAGATTCACGCCCTCGACGATAGCACGCTGCTTCTCAACCTCGACCTTCAGGACTTTGCCCTGCTGGCCTTTGTTGTCACCGGCGATGACCTGGACCATATCCCCTTTCTTAATATGTAATTTCACTGACATATCCGAAATTGTTTTTATGATTACAATACTTCGGGTGCGAGAGAGATAATCTTCATATACTGGTCACGCAGCTCGCGAGCTACGGGGCCGAATATACGAGTACCGCGTATTTCACCCTGGTTGTTAAGCAGCACCACGGCGTTGTCGTCGAAACGAATGTACGAACCGTTGGCGCGTCTGATTTCTTTGGTCGTTCTTACGACGACCGCCTTCGACACGGCGCCCTTCTTGACGTCGCCCGAGGGAGTCGCGCTCTTGACAGCCACCACAATCTTATCGCCGATAGATGCGTAGCGGCGTTTGGTACCGCCGAGCACCCGGATGCAGAGAACTTCCTTTGCACCGCTGTTATCAGCTACTACGAGTCTACTTTCCTGCTGTATCATAATTACTTGGCTCTTTCAATGATTTGTACTAATCTCCAACGCTTCGTCTTGCTCAACGGGCGGGTTTCCATGATACGTACGGTATCGCCCTCCTTGCAGCTCTCGTCGAGGCATTCGGCAACGAACTTCGTCGTCTTGTTGACGAACTTACCGTAGATAGGATGCTTCACCTTACGCGCTACTGCAACCACAATGGTCTTTTCCATTTTGTTGCTGACAACCACCCCAATACGCTCTTTTCTAAGATTTCTTTCCATAGTTATTCCTTATTAGGCGTTCTTTTGACGCAGAATTGTCAGCATGCGAGCTATATCTCTGCGGTTTTTCTTAATGATAGAAGGGTTTTCGACCGGGGACACTGCATGCTGCACTTTCAGCTTCTCCAGCTGCGCCTTTTCGGTTTCGATGCGCTCCTGCAGGTCTTTGATCGAAATATCCTTGATTTCTGCACTTTTCATCTTGTCTTCTCGTTAGATTGTGGTTTCGACGTAGTCACGCCTTACGATAAACTTGGTGGTAATAGGCAGTTTCTGGGCACCCAGGCGCAGCGCTTCCTGCGCTACTTCCAAGGGCACGCCCTCTGCCTCGAAGAGAATACGTCCGGGAGTAACGGGCGCCACGAACCCTTCGGGGTTACCTTTACCCTTACCCATACGCACCTCGGCGGGCTTCTTCGTAATGGGTTTGTCCGGGAAGATGCGAATCCAGAGCTGCCCCTCACGTTTCATGTAACGGGTGATAGCCTGACGCGCAGCCTCTATCTGACGACCTGTGATCCAGGTTGATTCAAGTGCCTTGATTGCGAACGATCCGTATGCAAGTTGGTTACCTCTTTGAGCTAAACCCTTCATACGACCTTTCTGCATTCTTCTAAATTTGGTCTTTTTCGGCTGTAACATTGTTGTTTTGCTTTAAAAAGGTCCGACTTACTTATTGTTGTTATTACGACGGCGGTCACCTCCGCGATCACCGCGGTCGCCACGGCCTCCGCGACGGTCGCCGCGGCCACGACGGTCACCGCGATCACCGCGGTCGCCCGAAGGAGCCTGCGCCGAAGCGCCTGCGATCTCGAACAGGTCGCGCTTGCCGTATACGATGCCCTGGCAGATCCAGACCTTTACACCCAGAATACCCACTTTGGTGAGCGCCTCGGTCAGGCAGAAATCCACGTCGGCACGGAACGTGTGCAGCGGAATACGACCCTCCTTGATGGTTTCGCTGCGGGCCATCTCGGCGCCGCCTACACGGCCCGAAACCTGGATTTTGATACCCTCGGCACCCATGCGCATGGTCGACGCCACGGCCGTCTTGACGGCACGGCGGAACGATACGCGGCCCTCCAGCTGGCGGGCGATGTTCTGGCCGACGATAACGGCATCCACCTCGGGACGCTTTACCTCGAAGATGTTGATCTGAATCTCCTTGCCGGTGAGCTTTTTCAACTCCTCCTTCAACTTGTCGACCTCCTGGCCGCCCTTGCCGATGATGATGCCCGGGCGTGCGGTGGAGATGGTCACCGTAACCAGCTTCAGCGTGCGCTCGATGATGATTTTCGAGATGCTTGCCTTGGCCAGACGGACATTCAGGTACTTGCGGATCTTGGCGTCCTCGACCAGCTTCTCGGAGAAGTCCTTGCCGCCGAACCAGTTGGAATCCCAACCGCGGATGATACCAAGACGATTTGCTATCGGATTAACTTTCTGTCCCATCTGATTACTTGTTTTCTACGGTTACCATTTTGTCAACTACGATCGTCACGTGGTTCGAACGCTTGCGGATACGGTGAGCGCGACCCTGGGGCGCAGCCTGAATACGCTTCAGCATGCGGCCGCCGTCGACGAATACCTCTTTGACGCACAATTTCGTATCTTCCAGACGCTCGCTCTCGTTTTTGGCCTCCCAGTTGGCGATCGCCGACTTGAGAAGTTTCTCCATACGGATCGACGCCTCCTTCTTCGAAAAACGAAGGATGCCCAATGCCTTGTTGATCTCGACGCCGCGGATGATGTCGGCCACCAGGCGCATCTTGCGGGGAGAGGTCGGGCAATCACGCAGAACAGCGATTGCTTTCTGCTTCTTTTCAGCCTTGATTTTCTCGGCTTTTATTGCTTTTCTTGCACCCATTTTCTACCTATTTTTTCTTGTTACCTGCGTGACCGCGGAAGTTACGGGTGGGAGCAAACTCACCGAGTTTATGTCCTACCATGTTCTCTGTTACATACACCGGAATGAATTTATTTCCGTTGTGGACAGCGATCGTCTGACCAACGAAGTCAGGGGAGATCATACTTGCACGCGACCATGTCTTGATTACCGACTTTTTGTTTCCCTCGGCCTGTGCGACAACTTTCGCCTCGAGCTTGGGGTCGATAAACGGTCCTTTTTTTAATGAACGGCTCATTATGTACTCTTATTTAATTATTTTTTCTTCTTGGAAATAATAAACTTCGAGGTCGTCTTCTTCGGGTTGCGAGTCTTATAACCCTTGGCGAGCAGACCCTTGCGCGAACGGGGGTGACCACCGGATGCACGGCCTTCACCACCACCCATCGGGTGATCGACGGGGTTCATCACCACGCCGCGGTTGCGCGGACGACGGCCGAACCAACGCTCACGACCTGCCTTGCCGGAGCTCTCGAGGCTGTGGTCGATATTCGACACGACACCCACCGTAGCGCGGCAAGTTACGAGTACCATACGAGTTTCGCCCGAAGGCAGCTTGATGATGGCGAATTTGCCCTCACGAGCCAGCAGCTGGGCGTAAGAACCGGCGGAACGGGCCATGGCAGCCCCCTGGCCGGGGTAGAGTTCGATATTGTGGACGACCGTACCCAGCGGAATCTCGCTCAGGAAAAGCGTGTTTCCGACTTCGGGAGCAACGCCTGCGCCGCTCATTACGGTCTGGCCCACCTGGAGGCCGTTGGGTGCGATGATGTAACTCTTCTCACCGTCGGCATATACCAGAAGTGCAATACGTGCGGTACGATTGGGATCGTACTCGATAGATTTTACAGTTGCAGCGATGCCGTCCTTTGAACGCTTGAAATCGACGTTACGATACATCTGTTTGTGACCGCCGCCGATGTAGCGAACCGTCATTTTACCAGAGTTGTTACGGCCGCCCGAGCTTTTCTTGGGGCTGAGCAACGACTTCTCAGGCTTGTTCGTCGTAACTTCGTCGAACGTGCCGATAATCTTATGTCTCGTACCTGCGGTAACAGGCTTAAATTTTCTTACTGCCATCTTCGTTAGATATTACTGTAAAAATCTATCTTATCTCCGTCCTTCAAGGTGACGATAGCCTTCTTGAAGTTGTTAGCGCGTCCCTCCAAGAGGCCGGCCTTGGTATAGCGGCTCTTGAGTTTGCCCATGTAGTTCACGGTGTTCACATCCGTCACGACGACGTTGTACATCTGCTCTACGGCATTGCGAATCTGCAGCTTGTTAGCCCTCACGTCAACGATAAAACCGTAGCGATTCAACTTTTCGCCCTGAATCGTCATTTTTTCGGTCAAAACCGGCTTAATAATAATTTCCATTGTGTGTCTTGCGTTTTTAAGCTAACATCGTATTCAAAACATTCTCTGCGCCTTCCACCATCACGATAGCCGATGCGTTCATCACATCGTACGTGCAGACGTTCTGCGCCAGCACGGGCTGTACGTAAGGCAGGTTGCGGCACGAAAGCTGAAGGTTCACGTTGGACTCCGGAAGAACCAGCAGAACTTTCTTGTCGGCTACTTTCAGCGCATCGGCCAGAGCCACGACGGCCTTGGTTTTGGGAGCGTCCATCGAGATGGCCTCCACGACGCTGATCACGCCTGCCTGCGCCTTGTAGGTCAGTGCGCTGCGGCGGGCCAGCTGCTTGAGCTTCTTGTTGAGCTTGAAGCTGTAGTCGCGGGGCTGGGGGCCGAAGATGCGGCCGCCGCCCGGGAACAGGGGCGACTTGATGCTGCCCGCACGGGCGCCGCCGGTGCCTTTCTGACGTTTGAGCTTACGCGTCGAACCGGCAACTTCGTTGCGCTGCTTCGACTTGTGCGTACCCTGACGCTGGTCAGCGAGATACTGCTTCACGTCGAGGTAGATAGCGTGGTCATTAGCCTCCACGCCGAAGACGGCGTCCGAAAGAGTGACCTTACGACCCGTTTCTTTTCCTTGTGTGTTTAAAACAGCTAATTCCATACTACTTCTCAATTGTTAAATAAGCACCCTTTGCTCCCGGAATCGAACCTTTCACGAGGATAAGGTTGCTCTCGGGAATAACTTTCAAAACTTTCAGGTTCAAAACCTTGACCTGCTCGCCACCCATCTGGCCGGGCAAGCGCTTGCCCTTGAAGACGCGCGACGGATAGGACGATGCACCCAGCGAACCGGGTTTGCGCTGACGGTTGTGCTGGCCGTGGGTCTGACCGCCCACGCCGCCGAAACCGTGGCGCTTCACAACGCCCTGGAAGCCTTTACCTTTCGATATCCCGGTCACGTCGACCCAGTCCTCCTCCGAGAAGAGGTCTACGGTGAGCGTGTCGCCGAG
The DNA here is from genome assembly GCF_902388705.1 of uncultured Alistipes sp. Classification (GTDB taxonomy): domain Bacteria; phylum Bacteroidota; class Bacteroidia; order Bacteroidales; family Rikenellaceae; genus Alistipes. Next base: position 23,928 of record NZ_CABMQJ010000019.1, on the reverse strand, counting down.
ATTCACTTCAGGCATCCCCTTGAATTCAGCCATTTTGCGCTTCGGGGTCGTGCCGGCTTTCTTGAAGTGTCCTAACAAACTGCTGCTGGTGTGCTTTTCACTTTTCTCGTCATAGGCAATCTGTACCGCTTCGTAGGTGTCCTTCTCCACGGTCTTGATTTGCGTAACAACGCACGGACCAGCCTCAATGACAGTGCATGGTATATTCTTACCCTCGGCACTGTAAACGGAAGTCATTCCGATTTTCTTTCCAATAAGTCCTGACATTTGTTGTCGATTGTTTGTTATAAATAAAGTGATCTTTCGTTGCTATACTTAATATAGGTACAAGCCTTCCGTTATCACACCTTGATTTCTACCTCCACACCCGAGGGAAGCTCCAGCTTCATCAGTGCGTCGATCGTCTTGGGCGTCGACGAATAGATGTCGAGGATACGCTTGAATGTGCAGAGCTGGAACTGCTCGCGGGCTTTCTTGTTGACGAAAGTCGAGCGGTTCACCGTAAAAATCTGCTTGTGCGTGGGAAGGGGCACAGGACCGCTCACAACGGCGCCCGTGCTCTTCACAGTCTTCACAATCTTCTCGGCCGACTTGTCCACGAGATTGTGATCGAATGACTTTAACTTGATTCTAATCTTCTGGTTCATATGTTTGCTTATTCTATATCCTTACGTTTACCACTCGCTTTCTCGATGATCTCCTTTGCCAGGTTGGCGGGAACCTCCTCGAAGTGCGAGAACTCCATGGACGAGGTTGCGCGGCCCGACGAAATCGTACGCAGCACGGTTACATAACCGAACATCTCCGACAGGGGAACCTTGGCTTTCACCACACGGGCGGTGCCTTTCGACTCCATACCGGTGATTTGGCCGCGGCGCTTGTTCAAATCGCCGATAATGTCGCCCATGTTCTCCTCGGGGGTCACGACCTCCACGGACATGATAGGCTCCAGAATCACCGAACCTGCCTTGGGAGCAGCCGCACGGTAACCGTTGCGGGCAGCGATTTCGAACGACAGCTGGTCTGAATCGACGGGGTGGAACGAACCGTCTTTCAGGGTAATTTTCATCGAGTCCATCTGGTAGCCGGCCAGGGCACCGTTGGTCATGGCCGATTCGAAACCTTTCTGAACCGAGGGAATGAACTCCTTGGGAATGTTACCGCCCTTGACTTCGTCGACGAACGTAAGGCCCATCTTGCCTTCCTCGGCAGGCCCGATTTCGAAGATGATGTCGGCGAACTTACCGCGGCCGCCGGTCTGCTTCTTGAATACCTCGCGGTGCTGAACGGTCTTGGTAAGCGACTCCTTGTAGTTAACCTGGGGAGCGCCCTGGTTGATCTCGACACCGAACTCGCGGCGCAGACGGTCGACGATGATGTCGAGGTGCAGCTCACCCATACCGCTGATGACGGTCTGGCCCGAATCCTCGTCGGTGTGTACCGTAAAGGTGGGGTCCTCTTCGGCCAGCTTCGCCAGTGCGATGCCGAGCTTGTCGAGGTCTTTCTGGGTCTTGGGCTCCACGGCCAGGCCGATTACCGGCTCGGGGAAGGTCATCTGCTCGAGTACGATAGGTGCGTTCTCGGCGCAGAGCGTATCGCCCGTGCGAATCTCCTTGAAGCCTACGGCTGCGCAGATGTCGCCGGCGCCGACGGTTTCCATCGGATTCTGCTTGTTGGCGTGCATCTGGTAGATACGGCTGATGCGCTCGCGTTTGCCGCTGCGCGAATTGAATACGTAGGAACCGGCGTCGAGTTTACCCGAATAGATACGCACGAAAGCCAGACGGCCTACGAACGGGTCGGTAGCAATCTTGAACGCAAGGCCGCAGAACGGTTCGTCCTCGGTAGCGTGGCGCACCTCCTCTTTGTCGGTTTTGGGGTTCATACCCGTAACTGCGGGTACGTCCAGCGGCGAGGGCAGGAATGCAATGACATAGTCGAGCAGTTTCTGCACGCCCTTGTTGTGGAACGACGAACCGCAGAGCATCGGTACGAGCTGCATCGAGATCGTAGCCTTGCGAATCGCTGCGAGCAACTCCTCGGGAGTGATCGAATCGGGATTCTCGAAAAACTTCTCCATCAGCGCATCGTCGGTCGAAGCAACCTCCTCGATGAGCTTGGCGCGCCATTCGGCAGCCTCGGCGGCCATCGACGCGGGAATCTCCTTCAGTTCGAAGTTGTCGCGAACGGTCTTGTCGTCGTTGTAGTAGATTGCATTATTATATATAAGGTCTACCAGGCCTTCGAATTTGTCCTCGGCACCGATAGGCAGAACGACCGGCAGGGCCGTAGCGCCGAAGTGCTCCTTGATCTGTGCGCACACAGCCAGGAAGTCGGCGCCCGTGCGGTCCATCTTGTTGACGTAACCGATACGGGGAACGTTGTATTTGTCAGCCTGGCGCCATACGGTTTCCGACTGGGGCTCCACGCCGCCCACGGCGCAGAACGTCGCAACGGCGCCGTCCAGTACGCGCAGCGAGCGCTCCACCTCGACGGTGAAGTCGACGTGTCCCGGGGTGTCGATCAGGTTGATCTGGTACTGCTTGTCCTTATAGTTCCAGAAAGCGGTCGTGGCGGCCGAGGTAATGGTGATGCCGCGCTCCTGCTCCTGAACCATCCAGTCCATCGTAGCGCCGCCTTCGTGTACCTCGCCGATCTTATGGGTTTTGCCCGTGTAAAAAAGGATACGCTCCGACGTGGTGGTCTTACCGGCATCGATGTGAGCCATGATACCGATATTGCGAGTGTAATGTAAATCTCTGGTTGCCATCTGTCAGTCTCCTTATTAGAATCTAAAGTGTGCGAATGCCTTGTTGGCCTCGGCCATGCGGTGCATCTCCTCCTTGCGTTTGAAGGCGGCACCCTGCTGGTTGTAGGCATCCATTATCTCTGCGGAAAGCCTGTCTGCCATCGTCTTGCCGGCGCGCTTGCGGGAATAGAGGACAAGGTTTTTCATGGAAATAGAAATCTTGCGCTCCGGACGAACCTCCATAGGAACCTGGAACGTCGCACCGCCGATACGCTTCGATTTCACTTCGACTTGGGGTGTGATGTTCTCCAGGGCCTGTTTCCAGACTTCCAGGGGAGATTTATCAGCATCCTTCATCTTCTTGCCCACCAGCTCCAACGCATCGTAGAAAATGGTGTAGGCAATACTCTTCTTACCATCCAGCATAAGATTGTTGACGAAACGGGTCACTGCCACGTCGCCGAACTTAGGATCCGGAAGTAGAATTCGCTTTTTTGGCTTAGCTTTTCTCATTGCTATTGATTCAAATTAATGTTGTTTCTTTCTAAAGATTATTTACCTGCCTTGGGACGTTTGGCACCGTACTTCGAACGACGCTGACGACGACCGTCGACACCTGCCGAGTCGAGTGCACCGCGCACCAGGTGATAACGTACACCGGGGAGGTCTTTCACACGACCGCCGCGGACGAGCACGATGGAGTGCTCCTGCAAGTTGTGGCCTTCTCCGGGGATGTAGGCGTTGACCTCCTTGCCGTTGGTCAATCTTACACGTGCAACCTTACGCATGGCCGAGTTCGGCTTTTTCGGGGTCGTGGTGTACACACGCGTACATACGCCTCGGCGCTGGGGACACGCGGCGAGTGCCGGGGATTTGCTCTTATCCTCCATGCTTACTCGGCCGTTTCTCACTAACTGTTGAATAGTTGGCATTTCTTAAACTGTCCTTTAATTGTTAAAAAAATCTATTTCCATTGTCCAAAATGGACTGCAAAGGTACGCATTTTTTCGGAATTACAATATATATGCGCATCTTTTTTCGCCATTTTCCAGCATTTTAGCTGATTTGCAATTCTTTTTATTTATAGAATTTCACAGGTAATAAAATTCAGTTATACAAAAATCAGCAATCTGCTTACGTACAGCATCATACCGCATTCCAACCAACGGAAGAACGGCGGCACGGACTTTGCCCCGGACGCAGGGTGCAGACACGCGGGCCGCAAGCAAACGAACCGGCAGGCCCGGAAATCCCCTGCACCGCAAACCAATGACGACCAACAGAAAGCATCTTTCACACACGCTGCCCGCGCTGCTTTTCGCAGCGGCTCTTTTCCCGTCGTGCAGTTCGGACGACGACAGCGGCCGGCAACCGCAACCGACCGGTTACGACATCTACACCGCGGGCTACAAAACACCGGGCACGAAAGCCGTGGCGGCGGTCTGGAAAAACGGCGAGGAACTCTACACGCTCACCGACGGCACGAACGACGCCTGGGCCTACTCGGTATTCGTAGCCGACCAAACGGTCTACACGGCCGGCTACGAGCAGCAGGGCGATGAAATCGTGGCGAAAGTATGGGAAAACGGCACGCTGAAATACACCCTCGGCAACGGCGGCATTTCGTATGCCTACTCGGTCTTCGCCGCCGGCGGCAGCGTCTACGCCGCGGGAAGCGAGCAGTCCGGAGGAGCTATGACCGCGAAAGTCTGGAAGGACGGCGACGAGCTATACGCCTATTCGGTGAGTCCCGCCAGCTCACTGGCCAAAGCCGTCGTCGTTTCGGGCGGCGACGTATACGCCGCGGGAAACCTGCGCAGCGGCCTCACGGAACCAATCGCCGAGGTCTGGAAAAACGACAAGGCGCACTTCACGCTCACCGACGGGAAGTCGAGCGCAGGCGTCAATGCACTCTGCCTTTCGGGCCGGACGCTCTATGCCGCAGGCGTCAGCGGCGGCACCGCCGTCGTCTGGCGGGACGGCAAACCGCTCTACACCCTGACCGACGGTAGCTCCTACGCCGAAGCGATGTCGGTGTGCATCTCCGGCAACAACCTATATGCCGCCGGGTACTACACGGAGGGCTTCGAGGAGGAAGGCGTAATCTGGAAAAACGGCCAGGAGCTCTTCGAACTCTCCGACGGCACGGGCAGCGGATGCCAGCCCTATTCGGTAGCCGCCTGCGGCAATGACGTCTTTTCCGCCGGGACTGTTTTCGGCACCACGCGCACGGCGGTCGTCTGGCAGGGCGGCGAAATCCGCTACACGCTCACCGACGGCAGCGGCCACGGCGAGGCCTACTCGATGTTCGTCGTACCGCGCTACGACTGACGCGCTCCGCAGTTTTGTACGGCAACCCCATGACGGGACACGGCTTTTCCGGCCGTGTCCCGCTTTTTAATGCCATTCTGCAAACCAAAAAACGATAAAACAAGAAACTTTTGCTATTTTTGCAGGAAAATCCGCAACAAACGCAAACAAGATATGGAGTACAATTTCAAGGAGATCGAGTCCAAGTGGCAGCGCCGCTGGCAGGAGCATAAAACCTACAAAGTCGAAACGGACCCGTCGCGGCCCAAATTCTACGTGCTCGACATGTTCCCCTATCCGTCGGGCGCCGGCCTGCACGTAGGTCACCCGCTGGGCTATATCGCCTCGGATATCTATTCGCGCTACAAACGCCAGAAGGGCTTCAACGTCCTGCATCCGATGGGCTACGACGCATTCGGCCTGCCTGCCGAGCAGTACGCCATCCAGACGGGGCAGCACCCGGCCGTAACGACCGAGCAGAATATCGCCCGCTACCGCGAGCAGCTGGACAAAATCGGCTTCTCGTTCGACTGGGACCGCGAGGTGCGCACATGCGACCCCGGCTACTACAAATGGACGCAGTGGGCGTTCCTCAAGATGTTCGGCTCCTACTATTGCTATGACGAACAGCAGGCGCGGCCTATCGAAGAGCTGATTGCCGCCTTCGAGAAGGCCGGCACCGAGGGGCTGAACGTCGCCTGCACACAGGAACTGCACTTCACGTCCGACGAATGGCGCGCCATGTCGGCGGAGCAGAAGGAGCAGACGCTCCAGAACTACCGCCTCGCTTTCCGCGCCGACACGATGGTCAACTGGTGTCCGAAACTGGGAACCGTGCTGGCCAACGACGAAGTGCACGACGGACTCTCCGTCCGCGGCGGCCATCCGGTCGAGCAGAAGCGGATGAAGCAATGGCTCCTGCGCGTGACGGCCTACGCCCAGCGCATGCTCGACGGGCTGGACAAACTCGCATGGAGCGACTCGCTGAAAGAGATTCAGCGCAACTGGATCGGCCGCTCGGAAGGCGCCCAGGTCTTCTTCGACATAAAGGACTCGGACCGAAAACTCGAGATATTCACCACCCGTCCCGACACGATTTTCGGCGTGACGTTCATGGTCATCGCCCCCGAGCACGAGTGGGTCGGCGAGCTGACCACACCCGAAAACAAAACCGCCGTCGAGGAGTATATCTGCCAGGCCAGGAAGCGCTCCGAGCGCGAGCGCATCGCCGAAACGAAGCGCGTAAGCGGCGTGGCGACGGGTTCCTACGCCATCAACCCGTTCACCGGCAAGGCCATTCCGATTTACATTTCGGACTACGTGCTCGCAGGCTACGGAACGGGTGCCATCATGGCCGTCCCGGCACACGACTCGCGCGACTACGCATTCGCCCGCCACTTCGGGCTGGAAATCGTCCCGGTGGTCGAGGGCGGCGACATTTCGCAGGAGTCGTACGACGCCAAATCGGGCAAAGTAATCAACTCGGATTTCCTCAACGGCAAGGATGTAAAAGAGGCAATCGGGCTTATGTTCGACCAAATCGAACGGCGCGGATTGGGCCGCAAGCGCATCAACTACCGCCTGCGCGACGCCATCTTCTCGCGCCAGCGTTACTGGGGCGAGCCATTCCCGATTTACTACAAGGGCGACATCGCCTGCCCCCTTTCCGAGGACAAACTGCCGCTCGAACTGCCTCCGATCGCCGACTTCGGCCCCACGGAGCAGGGCGAGCCGCCGCTGGCCCGCGCCACGAACTGGGCGACGCCGGAGGGCTATCCCTACGAGCTGTCGACCATGCCCGGATTCGCCGGTTCGTCGGCCTACTACCTCCGCTACATGGATCCGCACAACGACCGGGCGCTCGTCAGCCGCGAAGCCGACGAGTACTGGCGCAACGTCGACCTCTACGTCGGCGGCATCGAGCACGCCACGGGACACCTCATGTACTCGCGCTTCTGGAACATGTTCCTTTACGACCTCGGTGTCGTATGCGAGCCGGAGCCGTTCAAGAAACTCGTCAACCAGGGCATGATTCAGGGCCGCTCGAACTTCGTATACCGCATCGTCGGAACCAACAAATTCGTATCGCTCGGACTGAAAGAGCAGTACCAGACGCAGGCGCTCTACGTCGACGTGAACATCGTGCGCAACGACATCCTCGACATCGACGCTTTCCGCGCGTGGATGCCCGAATACAAGGATGCGGAGTTCATCCTCGAAGACGGCAAATACGTCTGCGGCTGGGCCATCGAGAAAATGTCCAAGTCGTTCTACAACGTCGTCAACCCCGACTACATCGTCGACAACTACGGCGCCGACACGCTACGCATGTACGAAATGTTCCTCGGCCCGCTCGAGCAGTCCAAACCGTGGGACACGAACGGCATCGACGGCGTGTACAAGTTCCTGCGCCGCTTCTGGCGCCTGTTCTACGACCGCGACGGCAAACTGGCAATCAACGACGAAAAGGCGACCGAAAAGGAGCTCCGCACGCTGCACAAGACCATCAAAAAGGTCAGCGAGGATATCGAGAACTTCTCGTTCAACACCTCCGTGGCGGCGTTCATGATTTGCCTCAACGAACTGGGCGAGTGCAACAAACGCGAAGTGCTCGAGCCGCTGACCGCCCTGCTGGCGCCCTTCGCCCCGCATATCGCCGAAGAGTTGTGGGAGGCACTGGGACACACGACCTCGGTGTGCACGGCCGACTACCCCGTTTTCGACGAGAAGCACCTCGCGCAGAGCGCTTTCGAGTACCCGGTTTCAATCAACGGCAAACTCCGCTTCAAAAAGGAATACGCCACCTCGATGGCTCCTGCCGAGATACAGGCCGACGTCATCACGCAGCCCGAGGCACAGAAATGGCTCGAGGGCAAAGCCCCGAAAAAGGTCATCGTCGTGCCGGGCAAGATCATCAACATCGTGATCTGACGCCCCGCCGGCGACAAACCCGGCGATCGGCCGCCTGCTGATAACCAGACCCTCCCCGCCCCGGCGGGAACAAAATACGGCAACCATGAAACGAACCATCGGACTTTTTACGGCACTCCTGATTATGACAGGCATTGCAACGGCACAAGACTACGGACAGGCGTATACGCTGAAAATCTGGGACAACGCAACCGCGCCCCACGACAACGGCATCGACACGCCCCAGCGGGAACCCCAACCGAACCGCCTCTACGACGTATCGGAAGCGGCGCTCTACATCTTCCCGGCCGATCCGGCAAAAGCGACGGGACAGGCGGTCGTAATCTGTCCCGGAGGAGGCTACATGAAACTGTGCATCGACTACGAAGGGTATGAAATGGCCCAGTGGTTCGCCGCCAACGGCATTACGGCCGCCGTGCTCAAATACCGCATGCCCAACGGCCATCCCGAAGTACCGCTGGAGGACGCCGAGCAGGCATTGCGCATCATGATGGGCCTCGAGGCGGGCGCCACGGGATTTACGGCCGACAAGGTCGGCATCGTAGGCAGCTCGGCCGGCGGACACCTCGCCGCCTCGGCCTCGACACTGGCCGAAACCAAGCCGGCGTTCGCCATCCTTTTTTACCCGGTCATCACCGCAGAGAAAGGCAAGACGAACGAACCGTCGTTCAACGCCCTGCTGGGCGACAGGCGCAATGCGGAAACCGACGCCCGGTATTCGCTCCAGAACCGCGTGACGGCCCAGACCCCGCCCACACTGCTGCTGCTTTCGGACGACGACAAGGTCGTACCGCCCGTCAGCAGCATACGCTATTACAATGCCCTCAAGGAGAACGGCGTGAAAGCCTCGATGCACATCTACCCCACGGGCGGACACGGCTGGGGCATCCTCGACGGCTTCAAGTACCGGGAGCAGTGGCAGCAGGCCGCCCTGGACTGGCTGGAGGAAATCAACAGGAAATAACGGCTCCGCCCCGGTGACGGGAGCCCTGTTCCGGCTTGCAGCCGGCACCTGCCGGAGCGATGCCCGAACGCGAGCCCCCGCTCCGACTGACGGATTAAGTGCAAAAACAGACCCGGCAAAGGGACGTTCTGCGTGGGCGGCCCTTTCCCCCGTTTTTTCCGACGGCGCATTGCCGTTTTCCGATTATTGCGTATCTTTGCAGTCAAAATAAAACATTTATGGCAGACAACAGTATTTTAAGCCGCCTCGACGGCCTGAAACTCAAATACGAAGAGACCGGGCAGAAGCTCACCGACCCCGAAGTCATCGCCGACGTCAAACAGTTCGTACAACTCAACAAGGAGTTCAAGGAGTTGGAGCCGATTATCGAAACCTCGGAGCGTTACCGCACGGCCCTGGCCAACCTCGCCGAAGCCAAGGACATCCTCTCCAACGACAAGGACGAGGAGATGCGCGAGATGGCCCGCGGCGAAATCACCGAACTCGAACCGGCCATCGAGCAGATGGAGGAGCAAATCAAACTGCTGCTCATCCCCAAAGACCCGCAGGATTCGAAGAACGCCATCATGGAAATCCGCGGCGGAACGGGCGGCGACGAAGCGGCGATTTTCGCCGGCGACCTGCTGCGCATGTACACCAAATACATCGAGTCGAAAGGCTGGCGCTACGAGCTGACCTCGTTCTCGGACGGCGCCGCAGGCGGCTACAAGGAGGTCGTCCTCAAAGTCACGGGCCAGAACGTCTACGGCACGCTCAAATACGAATCGGGCGTGCACCGCGTACAGCGTGTGCCCCAGACCGAAACACAGGGCCGCGTCCACACCTCGGCCGCTTCGGTTGCCGTGCTGCCCGAAGCCGAGGAGTTCGACGTCGAAATCTCGATGAACGACATCCGCAAGGATATTTTCTGCGCCTCGGGCCCCGGCGGACAGTCGGTCAACACGACCTATTCGGCCATCCGCCTGACGCATATCCCGACGGGTATCGTCGTGCAGTGCCAGGACCAGAAATCGCAGCTGAAGAACTTCGACAAGGCGTTCGAGGAGCTGCGCACCCGCGTCTTCAACCTCGAATACTCGAAGTACCTCGACGAAATCGCCTCGAAGCGCAAAACGATGGTTTCGACGGGCGACCGCTCGGCCAAAATCCGCACCTACAACTACCCGCAGGGCCGCATCACCGACCACCGCATCAACTACACGGTCTATAACCTCTCGGCCTTTATGGACGGCGACATCCAGGACGTAATCGACCACCTGATCGTGGCGGAGAACGCCGAGCGCCTGAAAGAGAGCGAACTTTAATTTCCCGGACAGGCCAGCCATGCGCATGCCGGAAAACTTCGACGAAGAGGTTTACGCCGTCGTGGCGCAAATCCCCGCAGGCCGCATCGTCAGCTACAAACAAATCGCCCGCCTCGTCGGCATGCCCGACCATGCACGGCGCGTAGGACGCGCAATGGCCTGCGCCCCGGCGGGACTTCCCTGCCACCGGGTCGTGAACAGCGCCGGGCGCACCGTCCCGGGCTGGACGCAGCAGCGGGAACTGCTCGAATCCGAGGGCGTCCGCTTCAAGGCCAACGGCTGCGCCGACCTGGCCCGCTGCGGGTGGGAAGAGCTCCGCTAACCGCCGGGATCGGCACGCCGAACAGGTTATCCGGGCTACGGACAACCCAGGCCGCCCGCGGCACGGGCCGAATATCCCGGTGGAAAAAATTTGGCATTCCGCCCTAAAACCGTTATCTTCGCAACACCCGGTCGAGCACTCCGCAGGCAATATTTACCCTGCGCGGCGCGTTATCGGGAAAAAGCACCGCATGAAAAGATACATCCTGTTGATCTCGGCACTTCTCGCCACGGCCCTTACCGCCGCGGCGCAGAAACCTTTGTATATCGTCAACGGCGTCGAAACCGAGGAGATCGCCTCGATTCCGCCCGAGGACATCGACAACGTCGAATCGCTGCCGGCAGACGAGGAAACCATCGCCTGCTACGGCGAAAAAGCCTCACACGGCGTAATCCTCATCACGCTCCGGTACGACGAACCCGCCGTGTTCATGGGCGACACCACGTTCAACGACTATATCGCCCGGCAGGTCAAATGGGACGACGACGAACCTGCGGCCCGCATCGTCCTGCGCTACACCGTGACCCCCGAGGGGAATGCGGTCGTCACACAGGAGCTCGAATCCACCGACAACCGCCTCAAGCGGCGGGTGCTGAAAGCCGTGGCCGAAGCCCCGCGCTGGCGCCCGGCACACAAGGACGGCACCCCCATCGAAAGCGACGGGGTGCTGCACATCCAGCTTCCCACCGGCAAACGAATGCCCCGGCCCGTAGAACTGGTCTGGCGCTGACAACATGCAGGCACACGCCCATATCACCCTTTCGGAATTACAGCGGCTCGTGAAGGAAACCCTCCACGAGCGTTTTGCGCTGCCCGTGTGGGTGAGCGCCGAAATCGCGGAAATCAAAGTCAACTATTCGGGGCACTGCTATCTGGAACTGGTCGAAAAAGGCGGCGACAACGGCGTGCCGCAGGCACAGTCGCGCGCCGTCATCTGGCGCTCGGCCTATCCCCGCATCGCGGCCTATTTCGAAGCCGAAACCGGACAGCGGCTCGCTGCGGGAATCAAAATCCTCGCGAAGGTCGCCGTCACCTACCACGAACTCTACGGCTTCTCGCTCCAGGTTACCGACATCGACCCGGCCTACACGCTGGGCGACATGGAGCGGCAGCGGCAGCAGACCATCGCCCAGCTCCAACAGGAGGGCGTCTGGGACATGAACCGCGAAGTGCCCATGCCGACGGTCGTACAGCGTGTGGCAGTCGTATCGAGCGCCAATGCCGCAGGGTACCAGGATTTCTGCAAGGAAATCGGCAAAAGCCCCTACCGCTTCCGCCTCACGCTCTTCGACGCATTCATGCAGGGCGCCGCAGCCGAAGAGTCGATCGTCGCGGCACTCTGCGCCGTTGCGGAACGCGCGGAGGAGTTCGACGCCGTGGTCATCATCCGCGGCGGCGGTTCGGCCAGCGATTTGAACTGCTTCAACGCCTACCGGATCTGCACCCATGTGGCGCAGTTCCCGCTGCCGGTGCTCACGGGGATCGGGCACGACAAGGATACCAGCGTGGCGGATATGGTGGCCCACACGGCGCTCAAGACCCCGACCGCCGTCGCCGGATGGCTCGTGGATCGGATGGCGCAGGCGGACGGCTGGCTCGATTACGCGGCCCTGCAGCTGCACGACGCGACAAAAAACGCCATGCACGCCTCCGAAATGCATTTGCAGCGGCTTGCAGGCGAAATCAGGCAGTCCTGCAACGAACTGCTCACCCGCCAGAGGCTGCACACGGAACACCTGGCCGAAACGCTGCCGCATCTGGTGCGGGATTTCCTCGCCCGGCAGTCGACACGGCTCGGCAATGCGGCGGAACTGGTCGCCGGACGCTCCCCGGAGCGCATTCTCCGGTTGGGCTTCGCCGTTGTCCGCACCCGCGGCAAAGCCGTGATGTCGGCAGGGAATGTCCGGCAGGGCGACACGCTCGAAATCCAGGTCGCGGACGGTGCGATAAATGCAACAGCAAAAGAGATAAAGATATGGCAAAAAAAGAGTTGACATATGCCGAGGCCATGGCCGAAATCGAAAAAATCCTCGCCCGCTTCCGCAGCGAAGAGATGGACGTGGACAGCCTGGCTGCCGAGGTGAAACGCGCCACCGAGCTGATTGCAGGCTGTAAAACGCGCCTGCGCAAAGCCGAGGAGGAGGTATCGAAAATCCTGGAATCATGACGCCGGGAGAAATCACCATCCGGGAAACGACCCCGGCCGACTCCGGCACGGTCTTCGAAGTCCAGCGGGCGGGATTCGGTTACGACAAGGAGGCGGAGCTGACCGCCGCGCTCCTCTGCGATCCGAGTGCCGAACCGGTCGTTTCGCTGCTGGCATTCCGCGGCACGGAAGCGGTCGGACACATCCTGTTCACCCGGTGCCGCGTCGAAAACGCCGGGGAGCCGCAGCCGATGCTGCACATCCTCGCCCCGCTCGCCGTCGTTCCCCCGTACCAGCGGCAGGGCATCGGTGGACTGCTGATTGCAAAGGGGCTGCAACTGCTGCGGGAACGGGGCACCGAACTCGTTTTCGTACTGGGCCACAAAGAATACTACCCGCGCCACGGCTTCGTTCCCGACGCCGGGAAACAGGGATTCCAGGCGCCGTATCCCATACCGGATGAATTTGCGGAGTGCTGGATGGTACAGGCTTTGTCCGTGCAGGGAACCCGGGTGCCGAAAGGCAGAATCCTGTGCGCCGACACCCTGTTCCGCCCCGAGCACTGGCGCGAATAAAACACGCATGGAATGAAAAAACTGATTAAATGGATGCTTAACCACGTGCCGCGGCCCGTGCTGCAGCGCGCTGCCGGGTGGGCCGTGCCGGTGCTGGGATTCTTCTACCGCGGCAAGGGTGTCGAATGCCCCGTCTGCGGTGCGAAATACCGCCGGTTCCTGCCCTACGGATACGTACACTCCCGTGCCAACGCCCTGTGTCCCAAATGCCTGTCGCTGGAGCGCCACCGCCTACTGTGGCTTTACCTCACGCGGGAAACCGACCTCATGACCTCTTTTCCCCGCACGCTCCACATCGCACCCGAGGTCTGCATCATGCGCCACCTGAAACCACATTTCGCAGGCCACCCGGGGCAGTATGTCACCGCCGACCTCGAAAGTCCGCTGGCGGACATGCATTTCGACGTGCAGCAAATTCCGCTGGCCGACGATTCGGTCGACGTCATCCTCTGCAACCACCTGCTGGAGCACGTCGCCGACGACCGCAAGGCGCTGCGCGAACTGTACCGCATCCTGCGTCCCGGCGGCTGGGGCATCCTGCTCTCGCCCGTGGAGCCCGATTACGAACACACCTACGAGGACGACACGATTACCGACCCGGACGAGCGCACCCGCATCTTCGGGCAGTACGACCACCGCCGCATCTACGGCGCGGACTACGCCGACCGCCTGCGCGAAGCGGGTTTCGACGCGGCCGACATCGATTACGCCGCAAGTTTCAGCGACGCCGAACGCAGGCTATACGCGCTTCCGGCCGATCACGTCTACGTCGTTTACAAAGTCAGCTAAAAGGCCCTCGAAACGGCTGTCCGAGGGAAACCGGCCGATGGCGATCAACGGTTTGGTCTTTCCGTGGAAATCGCTTCCGCAGGTCATTACGGCACTTTTTTGCAATACCAGCGACGCGAAATACGCAGCCTGTCCGGCGTCGTGGTAATTGTTGAATACCTCCAGGCCGGCAGCCCCGCCGTCCAGCAACTCCCCGGCGACGGACTCCCTGCCCCGGAAGTTAAGCCCCGGATGCGCAACGACGGGAATTCCGCCGTTGTCCCGCACCAACTCGACAGCTTCGCGGAAATCCATGTATTCGACGGGCACGAACGCAGGCCGCCCCTGCGCAAAGTAATCGAGGTAGAAATTGATATAGGGCATATCGCTCCGGCTGCCGCCCGCCATATAGGGTTCCAGCAGGGGCGTATGGTATTTTTCCTCCGAGAGCATCACTTCGGCGATGAGCTCCCCGGTCGGCAGTTTGCCGCCGGCTCTGGCCAGCACGGCGTCCGCATCGACCGCAAACCCCAGTTTCAGAAGGTTGTCGACCATCCCGCCGAAAGAATCCGTTATTTTCGCGGCTACCTGCGCTTCCAGACAGCTGAAGTCCGCAGATTCCCAGTCGATTCCATACCCGAGCAGGTGCATGTCCGTTCCCCGGAAATTACAGTCTATTTCGATTCCGGGGACAAACCCGACACCGGCCTGCCGGGCCAGATCCGCGGCCCGGCCCACGCCCCTTACCGAATTGTGGTCCGTCAGGGAAAAGGCGCGCAGCTCCCGGGCCGCACACAGGGCGACGATACGGTCGACACCGAACTCCCCGTCGCTGCTGTATCCGGAATGGATGTGCAAATCCATCTTACTCATACACGCCCGGTTAATAGAGGTAAAACACGATACCAATGAAGTGCGCCGCCACCGCCAGGTTGATCAACAGGTGCCACACCATGTGGTGGTAGCGAAACCCCTGCCGGGCATAGAACCACGCTCCCAGCGTGTAGAGCACGCCGCCCGCGGCAATCAACACCAGCAGCGGCGTCGAAGCCTGCCTCACGAACAGCGGGAAAAAGAAGACAATCGTCCACCCCATCACGAGGTAAATTGTCAGGCTGATGGCCGGAATCGAGTTCCGGGACAGCGACTTATAGAATATTCCGAACAGCACCATCGCCCACTGCAGGATGGTGATGAAGATGCCCTGCCAGCCGCCGATGACCGACAGGGCGATGGGCGTATAACTTCCGGCGATGGCCACATAGATGAAAATATGGTCGAGGATATGGAAAACGGCCTTGTGTTTCGACGCCGGGTTCATCGAGTGGTAGAGCGTCGAGGCGAGGAACATCAGGAAAATCGAGATGACGAAAATGCTCACCGAAACCGATGCCGTAACCGGATTGGGATCATGCACATAGGCCCATACGGCAGCGAACGGGAGCGCCACGAGGGCCAGCAGCGACATCACCCCGTGCGTGACCGTATTGGCGATCTCCTCGCCCACGGTCGGCATGTAACTATCCTTTTTCTTCGTCATAACGCTGTGTATTGATGCAACGTGCCAAATTTATGAATTTTTTTCATATCTTTGCGGACAAGGTTATGCGGTTAGGCAAAAATGGACTTTTCACGTTACGAAAAACTCCGCACGCTCGTGCGCGCGAATTTCTCGGAGCAGACACAGGCACTCGTCGACGAGGCGCTGGTCTACGCCGACGGGAAACTTGCGGGCCTGACCCGCTATGACGGCACGCCGCTGCTGGCGCACGCTGCCGCCGTTGCCGCCGTGGTAATCTCGGAGGTCGGCCTGGGCCGCAACTCCACCATCTCGGCAATCCTGCACGACGTGGTGCGCCTGGCCCACAAACAACTGCCCGCCGAGGAGTTCCTCGCCCTGACGGCCGACATCCGCAGCCGCTTCGGCGAACAGGTCGTCGGCATCACCATCGGCATGTGCAACATTTCGGAGCTGAAACTCAAGGTCGCCAAGGAGCAGGCCGGGAATTTCCGCGACCTGCTCGTTTCCTACTCGGAAGATCCCCGCGTCATCCTTATCAAGCTGGCCGACCGGCTGGAGGTCATGCGCTCGCTCGAAATGTTCCCGCGCGAAAAGTGGCGCAAGAAGAGCTGGGAGTCGATGAACCTCTACGCACAGATTGCCCACAAGCTGGGCCTGTACAACCTCAAGAGCGAACTCGAAGACATCGCGCTGAAATACCTCGAGCCGAAGGATTACGAGCACATCGTCACCAAGCTCGAAGAGAGCGCCGAGGAGCGCCGGGCCTTCATCGCCCGTTTCCTCGTCCCCATCGAGGAGCGCCTGAACCGACTGGGCATCAAATACCACATCAAGAGCCGCACGAAGTCGATTTTCTCCATCTGGACGAAGATGCACAAACAGCACGTGCCGTTCGAAGGCGTCTACGACATCTTCGCCATCCGCATCATCATCGACTGCGACAAGGAGCTCGAGAAGCAGCAGTGCTGGACGGCCTATTCCGTGGTGACGGATTTCTACACGCCCAACCCCAACCGCATGCGCGACTGGATTTCGATTCCCAAGTCCAACGGCTACGAGTCGCTGCACACCACCGTGTCGGCCGAGGGCCGCTGGGTCGAGGTGCAAATCCGCACCGAGCGCATGGACGCCGTGGCCGAACGCGGTATCGCCGCACACTGGCGCTACAAGGGGGTGCACCAGGGCGCGCAGACCAGCGAAATCTGGCTGGGACGCCTGCGCGAACTGCTCGAGGACACGACCCATTCGCTGGCACAGCGTTTCGACGCGAAACCCGCCTCGGGCGAGATTTTCGTCTTCACGCCCAACGGCGACCTGCGCAAACTGCCCGAGGGTGCCTCGCTCATGGACTTCGCGTTCGACATCCACACCTCGCTGGGCTCCACGTGCGTGGGCGGCAAGGTCAACAACCGCGCCGTCTCCATCCGCGAGCAGCTCCGCAACGGCGACATCGTCGAAATCCTCACGCAGAAGAACCAGACGCCGAAGGCCGACTGGCTCAACTTCGTCGTCACGTCGAAAGCCCGCAACAAAATCAAATCCTACCTCCGCGAGGAGCAGGCCAAGCATACGCGCATGGGGCGCGAAGAGCTGGAGCGCAAGCTCAAGAACTGGAAATTCACGCTGACCATCGACGAGGCAGTGGCCTACCTGGTCAAATACTTCAAGGTACGCACCGGCACCGAGGTCTACGCCCTGATTGCCACGCAGAAGGTCGACATGGGCACCATCAAATCGATCCTCACGCGCCACATCACGGGCGAAGCCGACGAACAGCGCCGCGCCGCGGCCGCCGAGGCCGAGCGCAACAAGGTGCACAGCACCAGGGAGAGCACTTCGTCACAGGACGCGCTGGTAATCGACGACGACATCTCGAAAATCCAGTACAAGCTGGCCAAGTGCTGCAACCCCATCAAGGGCGACGACGTTTTCGGTTTCGTGACAATCAACTCGGGCATCACGATTCACCGCTGCGACTGCCCCAACGCCAAGCGCATGCGCGAAAACTACCCCTACCGGGTTATCGAGGCCCGCTGGCGCTCGACGGCCGAGGGGGCGTTCCGCGTTTCGATACGCATCGTGGCGGCCGACACCACGGGCATGGCCAACCACATCACGGAGGTCATCGGCCGCGACCTGAAACTCAACATCCGCTCGATCAACTTCGCCCCCCTGGCCAACGGCTGCGTGGCGGGCACGGTGAGTGTCGAGGTGCCCGGCACGGGCGTCGTCGACACGCTCATCCACTCCATCATGCGGATTAAGGGCGTGCAGCGCGCCTACCGTATCAACAACTAATCACACACAACTTTTTACCCATAATACAGTAAATGAATAACAACTCTATCAGCGTCGTATTTGCCGACTCGTCACACGCACATTACGCCCGGCGTATCTGCGATTTGATTTACGAGTCGGCATTGCAGCGTGGCACGGGCATCGCCAAGCGTTCGCCCGAGTACATAGCCGCAAAAATGACCGGTGGCAAGGCCGTCGTGGCGCTGGACGGTGAGAAACTGATCGGTTTCAGCTACATCGAGTGCTGGGGTCACGGCGACTTCGTCGCCACCTCGGGGCTTATCGTCGATCCGGAGTACCGGCACATGGGACTCGCGGAGCGCATCAAACGACGAACATTCGAGCTGGCCCGACGACGATTTCCGTACGCCAAGTTATTCAGTATTACGACGTCGCTGCCAGTGATGAAACTCAACTCGCGCATGGGATACGTTCCGGTGACCTTCTCGGAACTGACCGAAGACGAGGAGTTCTGGCGGGGCTGCCAGGGCTGCTGCAACTACGACATCCTGCAGCGCAACCAGCGTCGCATGTGCCTCTGCACGGGCATGCTGTACGACCCTGCGAAAGAACCCCCGCAGTCGCAGTCGCGCATGGCACCCTACGTCATGTTCTTCAAGAACAAATTCAAAAAGTTGTTTCACCTGAAATAAAATAAAAACGATATAAAAATGGAAAAGAAAAAAGTAGTTCTGGCGTTCAGCGGCGGTCTGGACACCTCGTTTTGCGTAAAATACCTGTCGGAAGAGAAAGGTTACGACGTTTACACGGCCATCGCCAATACGGGCGGCTTCTCGAAAGAGGAGCTGGCGAACATCGAGAAACGCGCCGTCGCGCTGGGCGCCGTGCAGCACGCCACGCTCGACATCGAGCAGGAGTACTACGAGAAGAGCATCAAATACATGGTCTACGGCGACATCCTGCGTAACGGCACCTACCCCATTTCGGTAAGTTCGGAGCGCATTTTCCAGGCTATCGCCATCATCGAATACGCCAAGTCGATCGGCGCCGACTGCGTGGCCCACGGCTCGACGGGCGCCGGCAACGACCAGGTGCGCTTCGATTTGACGTTCCAGGTACTGGCCCCCGAAATCGAAATCATCACCCCGACGCGCGACATGACCCTGACGCGCGAATACGAAATCGACTACCTCCGCAAGCACGGCTTCGAGGCCGACTTCAAGAAGATGGAGTACTCGATCAACAAAGGGCTCTGGGGCACTTCGATCGGCGGCAAGGAAACGCTCCGTTCGGAGCAGACGCTGCCCGAGGAGGCCTATCCGAGCCAAATCACGGCTTCGGGCGAGCAGCGCCTGAAAATCACGTTCGAAAAGGGCGAGATTGCAGCCGTCGACGGCAAGCCCTACGCCGACAAGGTCGAGGCCATCCGCGCCGTCGAGGCCATCGGCTCGAACTTCGGCATCGGCCGCGACATGCACATCGGCGACACGATTATCGGCATCAAGGGCCGCGTAGGCTTCGAGGCCGCCGCCCCGATGCTCATCATCGCCGCACACCGGATGCTCGAGAAACACACCCAGACCAAGTGGCAGATTTACTGGAAAGAGCAGGTGGCCAACTGGTACGGCATGTTCCTGCACGAGGCGCAGTACCTCGAGCCGGTGATGCGCGACATCGAGGCGATGCTCGCCTCCTCGCAGCGCAACGTCACGGGTACCGTCGAACTGATACTGCGTCCGTACAGCTACACGCTCGTGGGCGTAGACTCGCCGTTCGACCTGATGAAGACCGACTTCGGCGAATACGGCGAAGTCAACAAGGCATGGACGGCCGACGACGTGAAAGGCTTCACGAAAATCTTCAGCAACCAAATCAAGATTTACCACAACGTCCAGAAGCGCAACAAGAAATGATACGGGCCGGCATCATCGGAGGCGCCGGATACACCGCCGGCGAACTCATTCGCCTGCTGCTGAACCATCCGCAGGCCGAAATCGCTTTCGTCCACAGCACGAGCAATGCGGGCAACCGCCTCTGCGACGTGCACGGAGGATTGGAGGGCGACACCGAAATGCGCTTCGGCGACACGTACGACCTGACGTCAATCGACGTGCTGTTCCTCTGCTCGGCACACGGCGAGAGCCGCAAATGGCTCGAAGCGAACGCGGTTCCCGCGGGCGTGAAGGTCATCGACCTGGCGCAGGACTTCCGCGACGAGAGCGACGGCTTCGTCTACGGGCTTCCCGAACTGAACCGCGAACGCATCCGCACGGCGGAGCGCGTCGCCAACCCGGGCTGCTTCGCCACGGCAATCCAGCTGGCGCTGCTGCCCCTTGCAGCGGCGGGCGTGCTCTCCGACGAGGTGCACGTGACGGCCGTGACCGGCTCGACCGGCGCGGGCGTGAAACCCTCGGCCACGACCCATTTCAGCTGGCGCTCGGACAACATCTCTATCTACAAGGCCTTTACGCACCAGCACCTGCTGGAAATCGGACGCACCCTGCGGCGGCTGGAGCCGTCGTTCGGCAAGGCAGTGAACTTCGTGCCGATGCGGGGCGACTTCACGCGGGGCATCCTCGCCAGCGTCTACACCGCATGCCCGCTCGACGAAGAGGCCGCGCGCAAGCTCTACGCCGACTATTACGCCACGGCAGCCTTCACGCACGCCACAACGCGCAGCATCGACCTCAAACAGGTCGTAAACACCAACAAGGCGCTCGTGGGCACTGCGAAGTACGACGGCAAACTGCACATCGTATCGGCAATCGACAACCTGCTCAAAGGCGCATCGGGACAGGCCGTGCAGAACATGAACCTCATGTTCGGGCTGGACGAAACCGCCGGGCTGCGGCTCAAGGCAAGCGCATTTTAAAAAGCTGCCTGGCGCAGCCGTCCGCATGCCGCCTTTTGCAGGGCCCCGAACATGCCGGCAACCGGCACATTAAAATGATGTAAAAAATGGAACTTTTCAACGTATATTCACTCTATCCGGTAGAACCCGTCCGGGGTAAAGGCTGCTTCGTCTACGACGCGGCAGGCACCGAGTACCTCGATTTCTACGGCGGGCACGCCGTCATCTCGATCGGCCACGCGCAGCCCGACTACGTACGGGCCCTCTCGGAGCAGGTCGCACGGCTGGGATTTTATTCCAACTCGGTCGAGAACTCGCTCCAGACCACCCTGGCCGAGAAACTGGGCCGTATCTCGGGCTACGGAGATTACCGCCTCTTCCTCTGCAACTCGGGCGCCGAGGCGAACGAGAACGCCATCAAACTGGCTTCGTTCCACACCGGCCGCACCAAGGTGCTCTCTTTCGCCAAAGCGTTCCACGGCCGCACCTCGGGCGCCGTCGCCATGACGGATAACCCCGCCATCTCGGCGCCTTTCAACCGTACGGCAAACGTGGAGTTCGTGCCGCTGAACGACATCGAAGCAGTCCGCGCGAAACTCGCCACGGGCGAATTCGCCGCCGTCATCGTCGAGGGCATCCAGGGCGTCGCGGGCATCCACTGCCCCACGGACGACTTCCTGCGCGAACTGCGCAAGGCGGCGACCGACACGGGCACGCAGCTCATCCTCGACGAAATACAGTCGGGCTACGGCCGCACGGGGCGCTTCTTCGCCCACCAGACAGCGGGCATCCGCCCCGACCTCATTACCACGGCCAAAGGCATGGGCAACGGCTTCCCAATCGGCGGCGTGCTCATCGCGCCCCACTTCGAGGCGCGTCCCGGCCTGCTGGGCACCACCTTCGGCGGCAACCACCTCGCCTGCGCGGCGGCCATCGCCGTGCTCGACGTCATGGAGCGTGAAAAACTCGTCGAAAACGCCGCCGCAGTCGGCGAACACCTGCTCGGCGAACTGCATAAAGTCGGCGGGCTGAAAGAGGTCCGCGGCCGCGGACTGATGATCGGCATCGAGCTCGACGGCTCCGGGTCGGAGTTCCGCAAACGGCTGCTCTTCGAGAAACGCATCTTCACGGGCGGAGCCGGCGCCTCGACCGTGCGGCTGCTGCCTGCACTCTGCCTGACGCACGAACTGGCCGACCGTTTCCTCCACGCATTCAAAGAACTCGTACGATGAAAAAATTCACCTGTGTAGAAGATATCGGCGACCTGCGCACAGCCGTCGCCGAAGCCCTGGAAATCAAGCGCGACCGTTACCAGTTCACCGGACTGGGACGCAACAGGACCCTGCTGATGCTCTTTTTCAATTCGAGCCTCCGCACGCGGCTCTCGACGCAGAAAGCGGCGATGAACCTCGGCATGAACGTCATGGTGCTCGACGTCAACCAGGGTGCCTGGAAACTCGAAACCGAGCGCGGCGTGGTGATGGACGGCGACAAGGCCGAGCACCTGCTCGAAGCGATTCCCGTCATGGGGTCGTACTGCGACGTAATCGGCGTCCGCTCGTTCGCCCGTTTCAACGACAAGGCCGAAGACTACGAGGAGCGCGTACTGGAGCAGTTCATCCGCTACTCGGGCCGTCCGGTCTTCTCGATGGAGGCCGCCACGCGGCACCCGCTGCAGAGCTTCGCCGACCTGATTACCATCGAAGAATACAAGACCGCCGGGCGCCCCAAAGTCGTAATGACCTGGGCGCCCCACCCCAACGCACTGCCGCAGGCCGTGCCCAACTCGTTCGCCGAATGGATGAACGCCGCCGGCTACGACTTCGTCATCACCCATCCCGAGGGATACGAGCTCGACCCGCGGTTCGTCGGCACGGCGCGTGTCGAATACGACCAGTGCAAGGCGCTCGAAGGGGCCGATTTCGTCTACGCCAAAAACTGGGCGGCCTACGCCGACCCCAACTACGGCAAGGTGTTGAGCCGCGATTGTGCGTGGACGGTGGATGCGCGCAAGATGGCGCTGACCAACGACGCGCACTTCATGCACTGCCTGCCCGTGCGCCGCAACATGATTGTCACGGACGAAGTAATCGAATCGCCGCGTTCGCTGGTGATTCCCGAGGCCGCGAACCGCGAGATTTCGGCGCAGGTGGTACTCAAACGACTGCTGGAGGGGCTGGAATAATGGAGAAAATCACGGTAGTAAAAATCGGCGGCAACGTCATCGACGACCCCGTCGTGCTGAAACGCTTCATCGCGGAGTTCGCCGCGCTGCCCGGACCGAAGATACTGGTTCACGGCGGCGGCAAGCTCGCAACGCGCCTCGCCCAGAAACTCGAACTGAATGTGCAGATGGTCGACGGCCGCCGCATTACCGACAAAGGCACGCTCGACGTGGTGACGATGGTCTACGCAGGGCTGGTCAACAAACAGCTCGTAGCCGGGTTGCAGGCCGCAGGGTGCAATGCGCTCGGGCTGTCGGGCGCCGACGGCAATGCCGTCACGGCCCGCCGCCGCAACCCCGAACCAATCGACTACGGTTTCGTAGGCGACATCGAACGAATCGACTCCGCACTGCTCGGACGGCTGCTCGAAGCGGGCATCACACCGGTCTTCTGCGCCATCATGCACGACGGACAGGGCACGCTGCTGAACTGCAACGCCGACAGCGTAGCTTCGGCCGTGGCGCTCGGTGCGGCGCAGGTCGCCCCCGCGGAGCTGGTCTTCTGCTTCGAGAAGAGCGGCGTACTGCGCGACCCGGACGACGAGGCGACGCTCATCCGCGAAATCACGGCCGAATCGTACGCCGCGCTCAAGGAGGACGGCACCGTAAGCAAGGGGATGATACCCAAAATCGAAAACGCCCTGAAAGCCGTGGCAAACGGCGTGCGGAGCGTTACCATCAAGCACTCGGACAATTTGCTGAACGAAACAGGCACCGTAATCCGTTAAGGACAAGCCGTCCGGACTATGTCCGGACATTCAAAACCCGCCGAACGACACATGGACACGAAAACCACGGAAGCCATCGAACTGCTCAAGGCGCTGATTGCGACGCCGTCGCCGTCGCGGGAGGAAAACCGCACGGCCGACCTGCTCCATGCGTTCCTCGCACGGCACGGCGCATCGCCCGAACGGCTGCACAACAACGTCGTGGCCCGCAGCGCCGGCTTCGACCCGGCACGGCCCACGCTGCTGCTCAACTCGCACCACGACACGGTGCGTCC
>NZ_CABMQJ010000018.1 GCF_902388705.1 uncultured Alistipes sp. | reverse complement strand
CGCTATCCGCTGCCGGCCGGGGTGTGCTCCGCCGCCGCGGAGCTGCCTGCCGCCTGTTGTTCTGGGTACTGCTGTCGGCCCTCGTGCTGCCGATGACCTCCTGCCGCAGGGCGGTCGAGAAGGCGCGCCGCAACATGCGCATCGAAGCGGTCGAGAAAGTCGAACGGCAGGGGCTCTCCGGGGCCGAAGTCGTGGTGCGCGTGACGAACAATACGGGGTATAAAGTGGTGTTGAAACAGGCCAGAGTCGATGTCTTTTATGCCGGAAACCTCGTGACGAGCATCCTGCTGCGCAAACCCGTCGAGGTGCCACGCCGTACGACCGGGAGTGTTTCTTCGCTGTGGAAAATGCGGACGCCGGATCCGATGGCGCTTTACGCGCTGAAGAAAAAACTGCGGCAGGGCGAGGCGGCCCAAGTCGGTGTGTCGTTTTCGGTCGAGGGGCGCGGAGGCCCGTCGCCCGTAAAAATTTCGGAGCAGATGATGCCGTTGTCGGAATTTTTGAATATCTTTGGGCTGTCCTTGCAGGACGTAAAAAACTACCTGGAAGAGTAATGCGCAGATTGCAGACCATAATGCTCACGCTTTTCGCCGCGGCGGCCTCGGGGCCCCTGTGCGCGCAGTCGCTCGACGCTTTCAAGGAGCGCCTGGCGGCTCCCGTGGTTTCGGATGCCGCTTTCGGCATGGCCAAAGTCACGGTTACCGAGCACGGCGACGCCCGGCGCGCCGTGGAGGAGGCCTCGCGCAAAGAGCAGCGCCTCAATATCAAGGGATACCGCGTCGGTATTTTCTTCGACAACAGTCCGACGGCGCGGGACGGCGCTTTCGCGGCCAAGGCGCTCTTCGAGGAGACCTATCCGGACGTGAAGGTTTACATGGTTTACGACAGTCCCTATTATACCGTGTCGGTGGGAAACTGCCTGACCAAAGAGGAGGTTATCATGCTGATGGGCCGGATTTCGGCCACTTTCCCCAAGGCTTTCGTGAAAAACGAAACGCTCTCCATTGCCGACCTTTTGAACTGAAAAGATTCCTTTCTGAAAAATATTTCGATTTTTTTATTTGCTTTATCCGGGCGAATATATAACTTTGCGGCGTTACGGAATAACTAATTATTAAACCTTTAACGCTATGAAAAAGATTTTCTCTTTTGTCATCGTCGTAGCTGCCGTCGCAATGGTCGGCTGCTGTGGTAACACCAACAAGAAAGCCGCCGAAGGCGAGGCTGCCGCCGCTGCGACCGAGGTTTCGGCCTGCGCCGGATGCACCGAGAAGTGCGACGCCGAAAAGGCCTGCGACGCGGAGAAATCCTGCTGCGCCGAGAAGTGCGACTCGACCAAGTCCTGCTGTGCCGAGAAGGCCGGGGGCGATTGCTGCAACAAATAATTTTCGTTGGGCATGAGAGTGAGGGAGGTTCTCGAAAGAGAATTCCCTTTTTTTGTGCCCGGTTTTCGGGTCGTGCCGGTGCCTGCACAGGGTTTCGTCCTGTTTTTTTCGCTGCTGCTGTGCTGGTTGCCCCTGCCGGAGTTTCCGGGTTTGAGATTGTTAGGTTTCCTGCATAATTATCGTTATATTTGTGTAAACTTGAATCTTACGGATGTCTTCTGGACTCCTGTTTAACCTGAATTTAAAATTATGGGAAAATCTTTCGGCCTGTTCGCCATTCTGCTGCTCCTGCTGTGTGCACAATCGTGCGGCGACGATGAAAACCTGCCCGCAATAACTGTTTCCACCGAAACCCTCGACTTCCCGTCGGGAAAATCCACGCTCGAACTGGAGGTTTCCGCTACCCGGGAGTGGAAAATATGGGCCGATGCGAGCTGGTGTACGATTTTGGGCGCGGGGGTGGTCAACGAGCCCTGCAAAGGGAAGGTGCTTACGATCAAGGCGGACGAAAACAACTCCCTCAAAGAGCGGGAAACGACCGTCACGATCAGCGAAACGGGAGGGTCGGTGCGAGCCGTTACGGTGCGGCAGCGTGCCGCCGACGAACTGGCGCCCCGTTTCAAATCGTTCCGGTTCCGGGCG
This sequence comes from uncultured Alistipes sp., assembly GCF_902388705.1. Classification (GTDB taxonomy): domain Bacteria; phylum Bacteroidota; class Bacteroidia; order Bacteroidales; family Rikenellaceae; genus Alistipes. Next base: position 39,738 of record NZ_CABMQJ010000018.1, on the reverse strand, counting down.
ACCGCCAATCCCGGGAAACTGCCGGAGGATGTCGGCCTCACGATTGCCGGAACACGGCTCTCCGCCCGGACGTCGTTCGTCGTGGAGGACAAGGTGCTTGTCCCGGAGTTCGAATTCGACGGCGGGAAAGTTTATGCGGGGACGCAGGAGGTCGTCAGCGGAAAGACCGAAATGGATTTTTCGGGCCCGGTCGTGCTGACGATTCGAAATAAAAGCGGGGCGGAAAAGGAATATACCGTCGAGCTGATCTCCTTTACGGGGCTGCCGGTGGTGTATATCGACACGAAAGGCGTGCCGATCGACTCGAAAGAGGTCTATGTGCCGGCGACTATCCGTATCGTCGACAACAACGGGCAGCGCGCGAGCAGCATATTCGAGGAGACGGTCCATATCAAAGGCCGCGGAAACAGTACGTGGTTAATGCCTAAAAAGCCCTACCGGCTGAAGTTCGACAAGAAACAGTCGCTGCTGGGCGAGCCGAAAGACAAGTCGTGGGTGCTGCTGGCTAACTACATGGACGACGACTGCGGGATGCGGAATGCGACCGCTTATTCGATCGGGCATTTGAGCTGCATGGACTTTACGCCGACGGTTCATTTCGTCGAGGTGTTCCTCAACGGGCGGCACAACGGCCTCTACCAGCTGTGCGAGCATATGAAAATATCCGAAGACCGCGTGAATGTGACCGACGAGGGGTACCTGATCGAGGCGGAACAGCGTGACGACGAGGAGCAGACTGGCGACGTTTATTTCTGGGCGGAAACGGCGGAGCCCCAGGTCAGGCTCCGCTTCTGCATCAAAGATCCGGATGTGGAGAAGGGCAGCCCGGCCTACGACCGGATACGGGATTATGTCAACGAGGCGCAAAACGCCCTGTACGGCCCCGATTTCAAAGACCCGGAAAAAGGGTATGCCAAGTACCTGAATGTCGACACCTATGTGGACTGGTATGTGATCAGCGAGATTACCAAGACCAACGATGCGGCGCTTTACACGAGCTGTTACATGAATATCGCGCCCGGCGGGAAACTGAACATGGGGCCGATGTGGGACTACGACATCTGCATCGGCAATTCGAGGTGGAACGGCGACGGCAGCACCGACGGATACTGGAACCGGCACTCCCCGTGGTTCGCCCGGATGCTGGAAGACCCGGCTTTCGTGCAGAAAGTGAAAGAGCGCATCCGCTACTTCAAGGCCAACCTGCCCGCCGTGCTGGAACGGATGGACGTGAATGCGGAGTATGTCGGCCTTTCGGTCGTCGAGGATAACCGCCTTTGGGAGATGCTCGGGCCGAAAGAAACGGAGGACGGTTTGGTGCGGTCTGCTTTCCTGCAGGACGTGCAAGGGATGAAAAATTGGCTGACGGCCCGCCTCGACTGGCTCGACCAAGCCTCTTTCCGGGATTAGGCGCAGCTCCCTTTTCCGGCGGCGGAGCCTCTTTGCGGGAGCAGCTTTCCGGGACGGCGCCTGATGGAGTGCTCCGTGCGGAAAACTCCGCCGGCCCGGTTCTGTCGGACCCTGCTTCTCGGCCGGCAGGCGACGATGCGAAGCCGGAAAACGATTGCCGCCGGGTATGAAATTTGCCGGATCTTGTTTTTCGTTGCGGCGGGCGTTTGCGGCAAGTGGTAAACGAGTGCTTGTAGCGCCGGTTTGCAGACAGGCTATTCGGAAAAAACCGTATCTTTGCAGGCACCAAACATTACGACTATACGACTATGAAAGTACTGCTTATCAACGGAAGTCCCCATCGGGAGGGAAACACCTTTATCGCCCTTTCCGAAGTGGCACGCGCCCTGGAATCGGAGGGCGTGCAGGCCGAAATCGTTCATATCGGAACCAAAGCCGTGCAGGGATGCATCGCCTGCGGGAAGTGCGCGGAACTGGGACACTGTGTCTTTTCGGACGCACCCTATACGGTCGTGCGGGAGAAACTCGCCGGGGTCGACGGCCTCGTCGTCGGGTCGCCGGTCTACTATGCCGGGCCCAACGGCTCGCTGTGCGCCCTGCTCGACCGGGTGTTCTACTCCTGCGGCGAATACCTCGCCTACAAACCCGCTGCGGCCGTAGCCGTATGCCGCCGGGGCGGGGCGAGCGCAACGTTCGACCGCCTGAACAAGTATTTTACGATTTCGAATATGCCCGTCGTTTCTTCCCAGTACTGGAACAGCGTCCACGGACGGGTGCCGGGCGAGGCGCGCGAAGATGCCGAGGGGCTGCAAACGATGCGGGTGCTGGGTCGTAACATGGCGCGCCTGCTGAAAGCCGGCGTCGGCCCTGCGCTGGCTCCCGCGTCCGAAGAGCGGCTTTGGACACATTTTATCCGGTAGGGCACTGCCTCCGGACGGTTTTTTATCCCCGTTGGGGAAGAGGGCCCGGTTTTTTGCCGCGGGGCTGTATCCGATAATAAAACACCCGGTCGTGCGCTTGTCGCAGACCGGGTGTGCTTTTGTCGATTCTCCGAATCGCCCTGGCGGAGAGAAGGGGATTCGAACCCCTGAAACCCTTTAGGGGTTTACTCGCTTTCCAGGCGGGCCAGTTCAACCACTCCTGCATCTCTCCTTTCGGTTCGCAAAGGTAATAATTATTTTCAGATTTTACCAAAAATTGCCTTTTTTATCCGTCGGGAAACTGCCGCCGGCGATTATTGTTCGGGCGGTTCTTTTGCTGCGGGGGTCGTTTCCCGGAACCGGGCTTCCGCTTCGTCGATCTCCTCGCGCGTCAACGGGCGGATTTTGTCGACGTCTTCGGCCCGGAACACCTTGTGCTCCTGTTGCTGCGGTTCCGAGCGTTCCAATGCGGCGGCTATCGCCGCCATATGGCGCAGGGCGGTATAGAGACGGTAGGGGATGCTCACTCCCGTAAGGTCGTATTTGTCCTTGTCGAGATAGGTCAGGTAGGTGTCGTACTTGACGCCCAGAATGTATTTGTTGAAAAGTTTGTGGGCTTTCTTGTGACAGCGTTTTATATTTCCCGGCTCGAAAAAGAATGCGTCAAGAATCCGTGCAATCAGGATGCGCTGTTTGAAGTTTGAGGAGTTGTACATGTACGATGGTTTTGGATGGCCGGTGACATTACCGGACATGCGGTTCTGCTGTGCAGGGGCGGGCGGTGTTCGTCTCCGCAGCATGCAGCAGTCCGGGGATGTCGCGAACGGGCAGGAGCTGTCCGGGTTGTCGGGTCTTCATAGTTAATGGGGTAGTCATTACAAAGGTCAGAAAAGAAAACCGTGCCGACAACCGGAACCCCATACTTTGGGGTTTTTATTAAAGGGAATGTTGGTGAAATAGTATGCGATATTGTATCCGAATGCCTTTTTGAAAGCTTTGTTTTGTGATTTAATATGTTGATAGGCAGTTGATTGTGTGCTGTGATTAAGGATGCGGACAAAAAAAAGCCGCACATCGATTTGTGCGACCTTTCGCTGCGGGGAAAACCAGAGGATGGCATTCTCCGGTCTTTGCATATCCAATCACTTCGTTAATTACCGGCCGGCCGGATGCCGGGTCGTAAAAGGCCTGAATCCGCAATCGTGTCGGAAAGAGCCTGCCCGGTAGTGCAAAGATATGTAATATTGTGGATTATCAACTGTAACGGGGCGGTTTTGAGTGTATTATGGAATGCCGGGCAGCCGCCCGTCGGTTTAAAAGGGGTAACCGATGGCCAGGTGGAAACCGAGCCCGTCCTTGAAGCTCGGAATGTTGTAGTAGCCTTTTTTATCGGGGTTCGGGTAAGGCGTGTGGATTCCGATTCCGAGGTCGGCGCGGATAACCAGGTAGCTGATGTCGTAGCGCAGGCCGAATCCCGTTCCCAGTGCGATTTCTTTGGCAAATCCTTTCCATGTCAGCTCCGCTCCGGGGCGCTTGGGGTCGTTTTTCAGCAGCCAGATATTGCCTGCGTCGAGGAAAACGGCGCCGTTGAGCCGTCCCATGATTCCGAACCGGTATTCGACGTTGGCCTCCAGTTTGAAATCGCCGGTCTGGTCCAGGTATCCGTTACGGTCGCCGGCGGGCGGACGGTAGCTTCCGGGCCCCAGCGACCGGATGGTAAAGGCCCGGATGCTGTTGGCCCCTCCGATGTAGAACTGCTCGCTGTAAGGCATGACCGAGGAATTGCCGTAGGCATATCCTATGCCCACGAGCAGACGGGTCGCCAGCCAGTTGTTCCTGCGCCCGATGCGGTGGTAGAATTTCACTTCGCTCACGTTCTTGACGAACTGCGAGAAGAGGTTCCCGAAGAGTCGCTGCGGTTGTTTTTCCCCGAAGGCGGCCAGTATGCCCGAGAGGATATTGCCGGCCGAGGTTACGCTGTTCTGCCAGTAGAAACGGCGGTTCGCGGTCGCACCGTATGTTTTGTCGAAGGTATACGTATAGTTGATCGACGGCACGAACTGGTTGCGGAAGCTCATGGCGATAGCCGGGTTCTGGTCCATCGTCTTGTCGAACGCCTCGGTCGTATGCAGCAGTTTGTTGTAGGTGAGCCTGAATACGGTCAGCGTATGGCGGCTGTACGGCGAGGTCTGGAAGTTGTAACCCGCTGAACCGCTGAATGCGATCAGCCGGAAGAAGGCGGGGCGGTTCATCAGGTCTACGCCCAGCTGGAACGAGGTGCTGCCCGGGTATTTCAGCCGGCGCGTCATGGACGAGGGCAGCAGCAGCCTCGGGATGTTGAGGGTGGCGTTCAGCCCCAGTTCGTAGGAGTTGAGCCGCGATGAGCGCCCTCCGGAGTTTTTGTTGCCCGTCTGCCATTCGTAGGAGCCGTTCAGCTTGACGGCGAGGACTTCGCCGCCCCGGAACAGGTTGTTGTTGCTGACCTTGAACGTTATGCCCGGGCCTATGAAGCTGTTCGATTTGGAGGTTACGTCCGTTTCGAGGGCGGCTTCCAGCGGATAGTCGAACTGCGCGTCGATTACCACGTCGAGCGTGTCGGTGCCCCGCAGGGAGTCGAGCGGCGTGACGCTCAAATTGACGGAGCGGAAAATCCCCAGTTTGTTGAGGTTGGTCTGCGTCCGGGTCTGGGCATCGACAGTAAAGAGCTGTCCCGGCTCGAGCGAAAGCGCCCGGGCCAGTACTTTCGGCCGGATTTTCATCGGCTTCTGGGCCGTGACTTTCATTTCGCCCAGGCGCAGCGTATCGATGGGGCCGGGTTTGATGTTCGTCAGGTGTACCGTAATATCGCCCACCCGGTAGGGTTTGAGGGCCACTTCCGGGATGTTCTGTTTGAGGTTCAGCCGCAGGGCGACCTGCCGCCGGGCCGCGGTGGTGTCGGCGAGGTATTCCATGTATTCCGGCCGGAAGTAGTAATATCCCCGGTTGCGCAGGAGCTGGGATATGCGTTTGCGCTCGAGCGTAAGCGTGTCCAGGTTATACTGCGCTCCGGTGCGCAGCAGGGATGTCGCATACATACTGTCAATCAGGGGTTTCAGGCCTCCGCTCACATCCGGGTAGGAGATGTCCGCATAGTAATGGGGCGGTGCGATGCGGAGCGTGTAGTACACTTTCGCTTTGCGGCCGTGCTTGCGGTAGCGCAGCGAGTCGTCGGCCCGGGAGCCGAAATAGCCGTAGTTTTCGAGCACCTGCTCGGCGACTTTCGTCCGCAGCCCGGGCTGTACCCGTGAGATTAGCACGGGCTGCTTGGCCAGCCGTTTGTAGAGCCAGTATTTGAATCCCCGCTCTTTGGGCGTGTAGAGGTAGTTGTAGGCCCACAGGCCGATTGGCAGCGGGGTGCGGATATAGGGGCTGTAAAGCGGGTTGTTCGGGGCGACCGACAGCGGCTCCTTCACGGCCGACTCGGCGGCGGCGGAGAGCACGACGCCCGAATCCGGCTCGATGCGGATTTTTTTGACCCCCGTATACAGGACTTCGTCCGACCCCAGGCGGCGGGTCGTGGAGCAGGCTGCGGCGAGCAGCACGGCGCAAACGAGTATACAGCTGTTTCTAATGCGCATCGGACTCATTTCGTTTCTGTTTTTTTTCTTTCGGCCTCATCGGTTTGAACAGGTCGCCCAGCCGCGACAGCTTTTTCCGGATGACGAAGCCCACGCCTGTTTCGGTGATTTCGCCTTCGAGGATGCTTTCGTAGCCGGTGTGGCGGAACACTTTGAGGTACATGTTGTCCCGTTTGGTCAGCATGTATTCCAGCGAAATATCGTCGATGAGGTTCTCTTTCAGGTTCTGCGACGGGTCGGTGTCGGTGCTGAACTTGCCGCCGATGACGGCGCGCACGCGGTTGCTGAACAGGCTTTTGGAGAGCCGGTAGGAGTAGTCGGTGCGCTGTCCGTGCGGATCGTCTTCCCCGTAGGAGTCGATGCCGAAAGAGAGGTCGATTCCTTTGAGGTTGTTTTGCGCCCACTGGTTCAGCTCCTTCTGGATGAACGAGTTGAGCGGGTTTTCGGAGTTCACTTTCGCGGTCGTGCCCGGCCCTGTATAGGTGTTGTATATCAACAGGTTCATCGCCTGGTTGGCCCGCTGCTCGGCCGTCAGCGAATTGAGCTGGTTCTGCATCGTGAGGTCTTCGGGGGCCGAGAGGCCGAAGCTGATGGCAAGGTCGTTCAGCGTATTGCGGATGTTGATGGAGATGTCGAAATTCACCGGGCGGGAGTCCTGCCCGTCCCCGCTGACGCTGGCCCGTACGGTTTCGACGGCCGTGATGTTGAACGCCGGATCGGCGATGTTGCCGACCCACTCGACGTAGCTGTCCGGTGTGATTTTGAATATCTTCTGCGAAATTACGGGCGGGTTGTAACGCACCGTGCCGCCCGAAAGCACGTATTTCCCCGACAGGCTGACGTCGCCCAGCGGATTCATCGTGTAGGTCAGGTTGCCCCCGCCCTGCAGGTCTATCCGGTTGCTGCCGTCCGCCGAGAGGTCTACGGCCGCCCTGACGTCGCTGTTGATGTCGACATTCAGGAGCACGTCCATCCCGCCGATTCGTACCGCCGGGGCTGCTTCGGCCACCTGCTGCGAATCCATGTCCCGGAACGAAACGAACGTTACGATATTCTGCGGACGCTCCTTGACGTCCATCGGGGAGTCCTGCATGACGTAATTGATGTCCGTGCCGCCCAGCAGGGCGACGTTGCCGCGGACGACGAGCTGGTCGAGGGGCCCTTTGGCCGTGGCGTCGAAATCGAGGCTGGCTTTCCCGTAGACGGCCGTGCCCTCTTTGCGGGCCACGTTCACGAACTGGAAATCCGATGCCTGCAGCGCGATGTCGGCCCATATCCTCCCGAAGTCGGTGAGGTCGACGCTGCCGTCGATTGTCAGCGGGCTTTTGTTCGGGGCCGTAATCGCGTAGTGGTCGAACACGACCCGGCTCCTGTCGATACGTATCGTGTCGGACGAGAGGCGGAACGAAGTGCCGATCATCGGCACGCGCACGTTTGTCTGTGCGAACTGCACGCCGCCGTTCAGCTCCAGCCGGTCGGGAGCACCGCCCGCATGGAGCCGTCCGTGCAGGCTCCCGGAGAGGCGGAGCAGGTCGGCAGGCAGAAAGACATTGGCCTTTTGCAACGGAAAGCCGGGAATCGTTACCGTGAAGTCGAGCGGGCTTTCCCGCTCTTTCCGGTAATCTCCCTGTGCGGAGAGCACCTCGGCCCCGTCCAGGGCGAGCCGGAGTGCGGCGTGCTGTTCCCGGCCCTGCTGGTAAAGCACCCCGAGGCCGACGTCCCCGAAAAGCTGTTTGTCGTATGCCAGGCCTGCCACCGAAACATTGCCCCGGACGGCCAGGCTGTCCGTTGTCCGGGCCAGCGTCACGCCCGCGCCCAATATGCCGCCCACAGGCGGCGCCGAGGGCAGCAATTGCAGGATCGCACCGATGTTCAGCCCTGCGATGTCGAGCCGCACGCCGGACGAACCTTCATCTGAAACCGTATGGACGGCGAACTTCTGCTCGCCGTGGGTCAGGTCGAGGTCGGCCTGGGGCCCCTTGTCGAACCTGTAAACGAGGTAGTTGCCGGGGTTCACCGCCCAATGCTCGAACCCGAATACCGGGTCGGCCGGCGTCACGCTTGCCCGGATCAGGCTGTCGTTCCACTCGGCATCCAGGCCGAAGCGGAATCCCTGCTGTCCCGCGCGGTTCTGTTGGTAGAGGGTTACCGCAGCGGTATTTTCCACGATATGGCCGTACAGCCCGGCGACGGCGATATTGTCCAGGTTTCCGGGAGCGTTCGCTATCCGCAGGTCGTATTCCAGCCGGCTCCCTTTTTGCCGCAGGCGGGCCGTCAGGGTGTCGAGTACGATGTTTCCATAGGCCAGCCTCTCGGTGCGTATCCCAAGCGACAGGGGCAGGGAGTCGCAGTTCACGCCGTCGATATGCAAGGTGTCGAACGCGATTTTTTTGCTCTTCAAATAGCTATTCAGGATGTTGTTGCGCCCCGCCGTAACCTGCAGGCCGAAGCAGGGCAGTGCGGGTTTCAACGTCTCCATGTCCAAGTTTTGCGAGCGCACCTGCTGTGCCAGCACGCCGGCGCTCCGGGTCATGGACGCAACCAGTGAGTCGGGCGGTTCCGGGGCGGAGAACGACAGCGACAGGTCGCCCGAGGTCAGTCCGGCCCGGGTCGCAGTCCTGTCGGCGTGGAATGTCACGCTCGTCGGGCGAATGCGGTCTGTCCGGTGTCTGTTCCGGATTTCGATGCTGTCCAGTGCGATGCGGGCGGTGTAGCTGCCGGCGTCGAAGGCGGTGGCGGCAGCTTCCAGCGTAAACGAGCCGCCGATTTCTTCCGGGGTGATTCCCATACGGGCGAGGTCGAAGTTGAAGACATTGCCCGACAGGGCTGCCTGCTGTTCCCGTTCGGTCAGCAGGCCGGAGATGAGCAGCGACAACCGGAGCGCCTCGTCCCGGTCGGAAAGACGGCCGGACAGACGGTGGTTTTCGAGGCCGGCGGCCAGTTCTATTCCGCCGAAGTCGTGGCCGAGGTACTCCGCACGGTCGATTTGCAGCCGGAGGTCTGCCCGGGTTTGCGGTAAAAACGGGTCGAACCCGGCGCCCCGTGCCGTCAGTGTCATATCCAGCAGGCCCAACGAATCTGCCGGGAGAAAGCGGTTCAGCGGAAGGCTGTCGCACCGGAGCGTCGCGTCGTAGGCCTGTTTGCCGGGCTCGACCCGGCCGTTCGCGGAGAGCCGGCCGCCGTCGGCTTCCAGCGCCGTAGCGAGCGAATACACCCCTTGCCCGGCGTCTGCCGCGCCGCGCAGGAGGAGCCGTTCGGGAATCGCCACGCGCCGGCGCAGGGCCGAATCGGGCAGCAGGGCTTTCAGGAATTCCAAGTCCCTGAAATCGCCCTCGAACTGCGCCGCGGCTTCCAGTTCGTCGGGGGTGAGCACGTTTTTCGCGTTTGCGCTCACCGCGATGTCGATATGTCCGGGCGACGAGATGTCCAGCCCTGCCCGGGCGATGTCGTTCAGGGTGCCGGCCGCCGTCAGTTCCAGCCGGACGATCCGGTTGTCCAGCACTGCGGGAACCCTGTCCGGATATAAAAGTTTGATGTCTTTCGTATTCAGCCGCGCCGAGAGTTCGGCTTTCAGCGGAGCCGTCGGATTCATTTGCAGTATCCCGGCTCCGGCGGAAATGTCGGCCTGCAAACCCGAGGACGGCGTGGAGAGCGTGAACCCGGACAGCGAAATGCCGGAGGAATCCATTCGGAACCCTCCGCTCGCGTCCCGTACCGCCAATCCGCTGCGCTCGGTAAATGCCATCCGGCGAAGCTGCAATGCGATGTCGCCGCCCCGGTTATAGAGCGAATCGACGGCCAACTCCAACGACGCGAGGGCGATGGATGCCGGGTCGAATCCTGCGGCGGGCCGATGTCCCGATGTCCCGTATTCGAGGTCGTTGTCGGCCAGGACGAGGCTCGCGATCCGCACAACCCACGGCTCGGACGGCGTTGGGGCATCCGGGGCGGCCGGTTCTTTTTTTTCGGTTCCGTCCGGAGCCGTCCGGTAGGCGTATTCGCCCCGGTTCAGCAGGATGCTTTTGACGGATACCTGTCGGCTGCCGAGCGCTACCCGGCATTCATCCACCTCGCCGTCGGGCAGCCGTACGGTGAGGCCGGATACGACGGGAGCCGTCTGCATTCCGAACGCGAGGTTTCCGACCGTCAGTTTTCGGATGTCGACCTGCCACGGCAGGGCTGCGGCCGAGCTGTCCGCCTTTTCGGCAGGGGCGGCTTGCGTCAGTTTCAGGAATACATCCCCGTCCGACAGGGCGATACGGGAGATGCCGGCCGTCTTGGCGGACAGCCCGACCTTGCAGTCGTCCAGTGAAAACGAACCGACCACGGCTTTCAGCTCCATGCCCGCAACGGAATCCCTGTAATGCGCCGCGAGTTTTTCCAACCCGAAACTCCTGATTGCAACCTCTTTGCGGAGCAGGGGCCACAAGGCGGCATCCAGCCGGAGGCGTCCGCAGGAAAGGAGCGTGTCGCCCCTGTCGACCAGCAGCGTGTTGTCTACCGAAAGCCGCAGCGGGAAGGAGAGCCGGATGCGTTCGATCGACAAATCCATTCCGAGTGTCCGCGACGCGTAGCCGACGGCCTTTCCCCGGACATAGTCTTGTACGGCAGGGATGTAGAGCAGGGCGGGAACGAGCACCAGGACGATGACGATGACCAGCAGCGTGCGGAGCGTATATTTGAGTATCTTTTTCAGCATCTGTTTATAACCGATTCCTTGTTTGCCAAACGGCAGGGCTTCGGTGCGAAATCCCCGCCTGTTGCGCGGAATGTTATGCAAATTCCACGCAAGTTACTAAATACCCGACGATTGCACAAGCATAAGTTTCCCTTTAAACAGTCCCGTTTAAAGTGTTTCTCGTCTTTATTCGTTTTCACCTTTCCGGGGTGCGGGCGTCCGAACGGCCTGTTTCCGGTGGTGTGATACCGACAAATATTTAGAAATCAGCGGTTTGTCTGCCGGTGCCGTGCAGCCGCGCACGAACCGGGGAAATCGCCCGGTTTCGTTGCCGGAACCTTGCCCGGAATCAAGCCGCAGGCGACGCTTCCCGTTTCCCGTTCCGCTGGCGTGGGCGGGGTGTAACAGACGGCTGATGAAAGACGAAACAGCGAAGCCTGTACCGTATCGGTACAGGCTTCGCTTCTCTCCGGAGCGCACCCCGGACATTGGGATGACGGGTTATTCGTCGGATTGTTCGACGAAAAATTCCTGTCCGCCGTTCTCATCGTCCTTGACGACGATGCTGCCGTCGGCGTTGATGAAGAAGAAGTAGAGCTCTTCGATCACGGCATTGGCCGGAAGTCCGAAAAACTCCTTCGGGTAGAGGTACTTCTCGAAACGGGGGCCGATCAGTTCCATGCGGTTGCGCGGCCCGGCGGTCGTGATTTCGGCCAGTTGTCCGCCGTCATGTACGGCTGTGCCGCATAGGTATACTTCCCCGGCATCTTTCAGTGCGGTGCCTCTGTAGGAGAAGGTTATGCCGAAAATATCGCCGTAGCGGAATACCGAAGGCGTGGTGGTGAATACCTGGTCGTAGGTTTCGATGGGCTTGAACGCCTCGGCGAAACGCTGGTTGCTGCGTTCCAGGCCGTAGGCGTCGTAGCAGTACGAATAACCCAGTTCGCAGCTGACGGGATCGGCGCCGGTCTTCAGCCTGATCTTGACGTCGGCATGTACGTCGGCCGTCTCGACCTCCTGTCCGTCCACCTCTATCTTGTCGTCGAATATGAACGTAGTGGACGAACGCCACACGACCCACTCCATTGCCGTCTGTCCGTCGTTGCCGCCGAGGCCGATGACGTTCATGAAGGAGTCGGCCCAGGGAAGTCCGTTTTTAGGGTCTTTTGCATCGGCGGGCATCAGGGTGAGCTGTTCGTTCACGACTTCGGGCTGCTTCTGGATCGCGTTGTAGTCCTTGGTAGTCAGCCAAAGCGTGGCATTGTCGCGGAGGTTCCATGCCTTCGGGGCCAATACGGCGAACACGACCTTTCCCGAGCCGTCTTCACCCGGGGAGACCCGGAGCTGGGCCGTGACCTCGATCTCCGAGTCGGTCAGGGCACGGTTCGGTTGGATGATGCCGTCGAATTCGAGGCAGGCGACTACGAGCAGCGGCAGCGCCGCGAGCAGCGTTCCGAAAAGGATTTTATGTCTGTTGAGTCTTTTCATGGTCGGACGGTTTTAGAGGGGCTTGAATATATACTTGTAGGTCAGGAGTTTGCTGTCCAGCTGGAATTCCGTCGTGAAACCATCCTGGTCGAAAGTGGCGATGACGGTATCCGTATCCTTGAGCCGAAGCACGTTGGGGGCGGGATAGACATTGGTGTCCAGTTCGCATTCGACAGGGCCTTCGGGCAGCGGCTCGGCGAAAGGCGAGAAGGGAACGTTGCCGTTGTCGAATGTGACGGTGATTTTCAGTGGCGACACGTCCAGCGTCATGCGCAGCGAGGAAAAATAGTCCAGTTTCCCGAAGATCTCCGTACCTTTCGGGTTCTCGGGCGGACACAGCAGCACTTTGTCGAGCCGGTAGGTGACGGTGTAGGTGTCGGGGTTCTCGCCTGAAGGCGGGGTCGGATCCGGTTTTTCGACCGGGATGTACGGCAGGGTCGTCTCTTCGTCGCATGCTGAGAATGCGCATGCGACGAGCGCGGCAATAAGGATGATTGTGTATTTTTTCATAGGTTACAGGTGTTTTTGATGTGTTCGGTTGATGCGGGCATCCGAACCGGCAGGCCGGTTCTGCGTGCCTCGGGGAAGTGCTGGCATATGAGTTTTCAGGGTGTCATAGGCATAAGTGGTTTTTAGGGTTCATTTAGTTTTGTCAGTCGCTCGTCTTTGTGTGTCGCGCCCGCGGTATTCCTGGCGGGGCGAATGGTTTTCCGGTCATTTTGTTTCATTGTGCGGCCGCAGTCCGAAGACCAGCCGGTGGCGGCCGCTGCCGATCGTGGTCTTCTGCTGCTTCGGCGCGGTTTTTCGTCCGTCCAGCCGTCCTGAGCAGGCATTGGCGGGTGTGATCGCCGTGGCGGTGACGCCAGGGGGCAGGACGACGTCGATCAGGAGTTCGTCCCCGGCCAGTTCCCACCCGAGGTCTATCCGGCCGTAGGGGGTTTCCTTGGCGATCCTGCACCATTCGACCCCTTCGGGGATCTGGGGGTCGATGAATACATGCCGGTAGCCCGGGTGACGGTCATCCGGGCGCAGGCCGCCGAGTGCCTGGTAGAACCAGGTGCCGATGCCGTTGTAGCAGTTGTGTACGCGGCTGCGTTCCCCGCTCCAATATTCCCAGGTGGCGGTCGCACCCCGGTCGAGCATGTAGAGGTAGCCCGGATAACCGCGCTGTTTGAGCATGCGATAGATAAAATCGGGGGCATGCGCTTCGACAGCCCAGCGGGTGATGACAGGCACGCCGACCAGTCCGCCGCCGATATGGTCGTTCATCACCTCGTGCGTCAGCCGGAAGAGCTGCTGCCGTACGTCGTCGCGGAGCGAATCGGGCGTAGCGCCTACCAGCATCGGGTAGACCATGTCGAGTTGCGATCCGGTGGCATAGGTCTGTGTCGCCGGGTCGTAGAAGCGGGCGTGGATCGTGCGGTTGAGCGTGTCGCGCCGTGCTTCAAACGCGGCCGCCTCGTCGTCACGGCCCGTGAGGCGGGCCATCCGCGCCATCCTGGCGTAACAGTCGCTGACGAAACAGTTGTTGACCAGAGACACCGAAGCCCCGTTGCCCGCGTCGACCCCGTGCGGGGCGAGCCAGTCGCCGAGGAACCAGTCCCGGTAGGGCGTATCGGGCCAGCGGGTCAGCAGGCCGTCCTTCATGTACCGTTCGACATAGCCCATCCACTCCCGCATGGCGGGGTAGTGGCGGTCGATCAGCGTCCGGTCGCCGTAGTTGAGCCATGTCTGCCACGGGGCCATGACGAGGAACCCGCACCAATAGGGGCCTCCTCCGCCGGCTCCTGCGTTGGGGGCTACATGCGGCAGGCTGCCGCCCGGGCGCATGGCATCGTCCCAGGCCTGTACCCAGTTGCGGTAGAGCGGTGCGGTGCCGTAGAGGGTTTGCAGGATTTCGGTGGACGAGTTGCCGTCGCCGCCGTATCCGGCGCGTTCGAGGTGGGGGCAGTCGACCATGTAACCGTTGTAGGCCAGGCAGCGCAGCGTACGGGCGATCATGTCGTGGATGGCGTTCAGGTCGGCGTCCGACGAGGCGAACGTCGTTTCCGTCCGGTAGTCGGTGTGGATGGCGAGCGCCCGGAAATCTTCCCGGCGGGGCGTTTGCACCAACCCGCGCACCTCGGCGTAGCGGAAGGCGTGGTGGTTGAACTTGTTGGTGAACCGTTCCCGGCCGTCGCCGCGGGCGATGTAGGTGTCGTGTTGCCGCTGGTCGGCGAGGTTATCCCCGGCGTCCGTTTCGTCGCTGTACTCGATCTCGACGCGTGCCCCGGCCGGAAGGCCTGTGAAATCCGCTTCCAGCCAACCGGTGACGACCTTGCCGAAGTCGAGCCGCCAGACGCCGGGTGCCGCCTCGTGCAATCCGCAAGCCGTCAGCCGTTCCTGAATGCAATCGGGTTCGACCATTTGGGGCGTTGCCCGGTGGCCGGGCTTTTCGACCGTGACGACCGGTTGCCATTCGAGTGCGTCGAGGTCGGCCCGAGACATCGAGCGCGGGTTCCGCCGGGCGTCGATCTCCTCGCCGCCGAAGTCCAGGGCGTTCCACGATCCCGTGTCGCGGTAGCCGCTCAACGCTGCACGCCATGCGGTGTCCGTGCGGCAGACGGTCTGACGGCCGTTCGCGGAACGGATATCCAGTTGTGCCCGGACGAGCGGTTCGGAGTAGGGCTCGCCGGGCTGCCAGCGTCCGAACGTACCGCGCTTGTACCATCCCTGCCCGAGCCAGATCACCAGCTCGTTGTCGCCTTTGCACAAGTAAGGGCGGACGTCGTAGGCCACCCACAGCGAACGTTTGTCGAGTTGCGAGACGGCCGGGGCGAGGCAGGCGTCGCCGACTTTGCGGCCGTTGACCCAGACCTCGTGGTAGCCCAGCGAATTGACATGCAGCAGCGCATCTTCGGCGGGCGTTCGGATGTCGAACTCCCGGCGCAGGAGCACGGCCGTAGCGCCCGAGCCCGCCAGTCCGATGAACTCACCCGCAACGGACGCCGGGCCGGTCAGGCCGATGCCGAAGCGGGCGGCAGGGGAAACGACTTTCCGGCCGCCCTTCACGGTGCGGAGCGTGACGCGCCACCAGCACTGCATGCCGTCAGCCAGCGGAAGCCCCTCGTAGGGAATTCCTACGGAGTTGTCCGAGCGTACTTCGCCCGAGTCCCACAGGTCGGCGTTTCCCGAAAGCAGCCGCAGGCTGTCCGAGGCCACTTCGATTCGGTAGCTGCGCTGGGCGTCGCCCTGCCGTGCGGAGCGGAGCTGCCACCCGAAACGGGGCGTCGCCGTGTCGATGGCGAGCGGGGCGGTCAGCCCTTCGCAGGTCAGCCGCACGAGGCTGGGATTCCCGCTTCGGTTGCTCCGGGAATTGTCGGCCGGGTCGGCCGCCGGCATGCCGGTTCCGGAAAGGGGGCCGAGCAGCAGGAGTGCGTATAAGAAGATCCTTTTCATCGGTTCAAGGGGTTGGCTGGTCGTTTATTGGCGGTTGTAAGCTTCAGCCCGGACCGTATAGCGGTCGTCGGGGAGCAGCGAGCCGTCGAATTCGAGGTCGAGCTGCCGGCTCTCGCCCGGCATGAGGGTGAAATAGTTGTCATCGGCCACATAGGGCAGGATGCGTTCGCCGTCCGACTGGCGGTAGGGCTGTACGTGCACAGCGAAGGCGACCGAACGCCCGATGTTCCGGACGGTCGTGCGGATGACCTTGCGGCCTGCTTCGGTGAACAGCCGCGTGTGTACCTGCAACCTGGCCGGGGCGAGCGTGTTGAGCGCCGTGTAGTCGCCGCGGCGGGCGGCGCGCCAGTAAAAATTGTCCGAGAGCAGGCGTCCGTCGCGGTCGGTCAGCTCCAGCCGGATGAAATGCACGGGCGAGAGTTTCGGCGCCTTCGCATCGCGACGGTAGACCTCCAGTTCGTAGAGCGAGTAACCCCACTGCGTGGCGCGGCGGAGCCCGAGCATCCGGACGTAGCGGGCCTGCTGCAACGGCAGCCGGATCGTCTCCTCGCCGCCCGGGGCGTTCTGTGCTTCGTATACGTCGCGCCAGCTGCGGCCGTCGTCCGAGAGTTGCAGTTTATAGGCTGCGGCGTGGGCGTCTTCCCAGCGGAGCACGACCTCGGTGAAGGTGCGGCGTTCGCCCAGGTCGACCTCGATCCACTGGTCGTCGCTGTACTCGCTGGCCCAGCGGCTCGAGTCGTTGCCGTCGGTCAGTGCTGCGGCGCCGTCGCCGTCGGGCGAGGACGAGGAAGCCTTCACCGGCCGGTTGCGGGCAAGGTTGCCTTCCGAAAAGTTCAGGTCGAACAGATCGCGGGCCGCATTGGCCGCGAGCGAAACTTTGAGTCGCTGGGTGAACTGCGGCAACAGGCGCCCGTCGAGATCGTAAACCCGGGCCGTGGCCGTCGCTTCGATCGCGTCGCGCGTCGTGTTGATGGCCTTCACCGAGTTGTCGGCATGGCTCCACTGGATATGCACCGGTTCGCATGCCTTACGCACGCCCCAGTAGGCGCCCGTCGGGTCGAGGTAATAGTCGTAGGTCTGCCATACGAGCGACGGATAGGCCGGTTGGCTCATCCAGGTCATGATGCCCGTGGCGTCGTCCCACAGGTGGTGCTGCCAGCCTTCGTACATGGCTTTGTTGACTTCGAGGTTGAGCAACTGGGCCTTGCGGCAGAAATCCTCGATACCATTCGCTTCGCCGTAGTTTTCGGCCACGGTCTCGAAATATTTGTCCGGCGCGGCGTTGGCTGCCGATTTGCCGAAGAAATGCTTGTCCCACATGTCGTTGCGTGGCCACCACGACTCCTCGGGCATGAATTTGCGGAAACTCTCGAACGTCGTGAAGACGGCCGTGCCGATCTCGGTGCGGAAACCCCATGCCGGGCGTCCCTTGTAGCCGTAGGGTATTGGGTGGGCGGTGAAATACCAGCCGGGGTGGAAATTGGCCCACGGCCCGCTGCCCGAGAGCCCCTGCGCGTTGGATATGGACTGGTAGAGGCGGTCGCCGCCGTCGTAGTGGGCGACGTCGCCGCGCAGCCAGTCGTCGAGCGGGGCCTGCGGTACGCTTTCGTTGTCGCCGCACCAGACGGCGATCGAGGGGTGGTTGCGCAGCCGTTTGATCTTCTCCACGGCATTCTGCTGGAATGTCGCCAGGTCGTGCGGCAGGTTGGGGTGCGAGTTGAGCCAGAAGTCGTCCCACACCATGATGCCGTGGCGGTCGCAGGCATCGTAGAACTCCTCGTCGGTGGTCGAGCCGATCCAGTTGCGGATCATGTTGAAGTGCATGTGCCGGTGGAGTGCGACGCGGGTGTCGTACTCCTCGCCGCGGCAGCGGAGCAGCCATTCGCTCATGCCCCAGTTGCCGCCTTTGACATAGACCGGTTCGCCGTTGATCTTCAGCCGGAAGATGCCGTCCCGCCATTCGTAGCCGTATTCGCGGATTCCGAACGTCACCGTCCGGGCATCCGATTCGCGTCCGTCGGTGTCGAAACGCATGCGGCAGGCATATAACGCGGGATCGCCCAGGCCGTTGGGCCACCATAGCTGCGGATGCTCCACCGCCAGGCCGGGGACTTCGCGCTCCGTGAGCCGGATGGTCTTCCGTTCGCCCGCTTCGAGGCGGACGGGTTGCGAGAAGGCGATACCCCCGGGCTGTATTTCGCCCCGCAGCACGCCTTCGCAGGCTTTGTCCGAGCGGTTCTCCAAATCGGTGCGGATTTCGATCAGTGCGCGGTCGCGGTCGGGAACCTTGGTGCGGATCCACGGTTCGAGGATACGCACGTCGCCCGAGAATGCGAGGTAAACATCGTCCGTGATGCCGCTCAAAAGCCCGGGCGCATAGGGCATCCAGTCCCATCCGGCGCTCGAAATGTAGGTCGGGCTGCGGAAGTTCGGCACGGGGTAACCCACCCATTCGACTTCGACCTCGAGGCGGTTCTCCCCCGCGGGTTCCACGAGCCGGGTGATGTCGTAGGCACCCTGTTGCATGAAGCCGTCGAGGCGTCCCAGCAGGTGCCCGTTGAGGTAGACCGCGGCCTTGCGGTTGACCCCCTCGAAATGGAGCCACAGGGTGCGGCCTTCGCCGGCCGGGGGCGTACGGAAGAGTCCCGTGTAGCGGAAATCGCGGTCGTATAATTGTTTGTCCACACGGTAGGCGTTGTCGCCGTAATCGGGGTCTGCTTCGACGCCGGCCGCGACATACGATGCGAAGACGCAGCCCGGCACGATGGCCGGCACGGCGGGCAGTCCGCCGCCGTCGGCAGGCTGCACTTCCCAGCGGATATGTCCGCTGCGGCTGTCGAGCGGGATGCGTTCCTGTGCGCTGATGCCGGCGGCGAGCAGCGAAAGGCAGAATGCGAAAATTCGTTTCATCATGGCGTACGTTTTTTTCGGACGGAGAAGGGTACGCACTCCGCTCCGGCGGGGAGCGGAGTGCGTGCGGATAGCTATTCTTCCGTTCCCGTGCCGGAATCGTCGTCGGAGTCGTAAACGTGCTCCCAGTTATACACGCGGAAGAAGTAGGGACGGTAGAAATCGGCGCTGCCGACACGGTTGAAGTTATCCCAGAAATTGGCCGGGTCGCTGTTGGTCGAGAAGACCAGCTCGCCCTGGCGCGAGAGCGCCGGGTGGAGGTTGATCATGTACCAACGCTGGTGGTAGGGACTGCCGAGTTTGTCGAGCGTCGCGGGCAGCGTGAAGAGCAGCTTGCGCTCGGTGAAGGGGCCGTAGGGCTTTTCGCTGCGGAAAATGTGGATGTCGCGCCCGAAGGGGAAGGCTTCCATGCACATGTAATAGGTGCCGTCCTTCTCGAAGACCCACGGCATCGAACCCGATTCGGTGGTAATGTAGGAGCGTTCCATCTCGTCGTCGGTCGGTACGCCGGCCTGCCACTGGTATTCGCCGCTCAGGTCGCGGATGTAGTATGACCACGGGCTGCCCAGATCGAGCGTCTCGGTGCGGGCCACCAGCACGCGCGAAACCAGGTTCACCTGTTTGGTCGTATAGAGGTAGATGTGTCCCCCTTCCGTATCCTCGAACATGGTCGAACCGTATCCCAGGCCGTCGGATTTGAAGTTGTAGTCGGTCGAGAGCACTGACATGTAGCGTCCGTCGCCCGGTTCGCCTTCGAGGCTGTACTCCCGCAGGCATCCGTCGATGTTCTTCAGCGAACCGGGCTCCACGCCCGTCCAGAGCATCTGTAATACCTTTCCGTGTGCGGGGTCGTCGTACACGACGGCGTCGCCTGCCCAGTAGCAGTAGTCCTGGTCGATCTCCCCCTTCTGTATCTCGGCGTCGGAGAGCGAGGCCTTCGGATGGCGGATATGGGTGCGGGCCTGGTAGTAGCGGTCGCCCGAGGGGTTGTCCGTCTGTACGTAGTCGGCCAGCCATACCAGGTCGTCATCGGTTTCCCGCCCTGAGGCGATCGTCGCCCCTTTTTGGATCATCAGACTGTTGCGGGGGAAGCTGCAACCGCCCCGGGCGCGGGTTTCGCCGTCCACCACGCCGTAGAAACTGTCGTTGAAAGACCAGAAGACATTGCCGTCGGGCAGTGCCGTGGTGAGCACGCCGTCGCCGCCGTTCCAGCCCAGTGTACGGGTGAAGAGTGCGTCGTATTTCTTGTCCTTATAGACGAAGACACGGGGATCCTGACCCCCTTCGTCGGGCATCTGTACGAGGTTCCACGACGGGTCGATGGTGGGAGGGGCCGGCGCCGGGGAGACCTCGGGCGTCTCGTCGTAGGGGATCGCCGGATTGTCGAAGTCGTTGCACGCGGACAGGGAGCCCGTGCACAGGCCGATTATGCAGAGTGCTATGATATTTCTTTTCATGGTTCGTTGCGATAAAAGTTAGTATTGTGCGCGGGTCATCGTCTCGCGTACCTCGTGCCAGGTGTTCCCGCCGTTTTCGGAAGCCAGCTGGTAGCGGTAGTAGAGGTAGAAAGTTCCGGTCGTGGGGTCGTAGGAACATACGTCCCGCGGCGAGACGGAGACATGGATGGCGTCCTGGCTGTCGAGGTAGGGGGTTATGCTTACCTTCTGCATGGGGACGACCTCTTCCGTGAGTTCGCCTTCGACATAGACGGGGACGTTCACCCAGGATTCGGGGTCGACCGTCACGCGAAGGCTGTTGTTGCGGGTCGTGGTCATGTCGTTTGCGGCCGTGGCGCCCGGGAGTATCCGCACGGAGTGCGCGCCGACGGGCGTGACGAGCTTCGAGGAGTTGATCGCCTGGCGCCGCGTGTTCGAGCCGAAGATGTTGTCGACGATCCAGCCGGTCTGCGTGGTTCCGGTCATGGTATAGTAGGTGTCGCTCTTGGTCGTGGCGTAGTCGTTCTTGCGCAGGATCTCGAAGAGTACGAAGTTCTTCGTGGCCGAAGGCATGTAGGCCGATACGGATTCGATGCGCAGCGGGATGAAGTAGGTCTGGTCGGGGAGCAGCCCCTCGGTCTTCACGCTGATCGGAAGCAGCACCGAATTGCTGCCGGCTTTCATTTCGACGCTCATGGGGTCGATCGTATAGTATTCGGCGGGGAGCTCCATGGCGTAGTCCTCGAATTTCGTATCGAAATTGCGCCTGTTGTACTCGCCGATTGCCTCGTAGTCCAGCCCGAGCTTCACGGTGACGTTCTCGTCGAGGCCCGTGGTGCCGCTGGCGTAGATGGCCAGCTTCCCTTCGCAGCCTTCCGCGTCGTATTCGAACTCCTGCCCGAGGATGTTGTTTTCGCCGCTGACGATGAATATCTCCTTGCGATAAAGCTCTTCCTTGTAGTATTCCATTTCGCAGGAACACAGGAAGGCGGCCGCGGCGGCGAGGATCGTTATTTTGCTGAATGCTTTCATCTTCTGAATTTTTAGGAATTGACTATTTTTCCCAGCCGGGGTTCTGGTCCAGGCTCGGCACCTTGCGCAGTTCGTCGCGGTGCAGCGGCATGAACATGTATTTGGATTTGAACGTCCGCTCGCGGATCGTGCGGTACGAGATGATGGTCGGGGCGTAGAACCCTTCCCATTTCCCGGCTTCGACGTTCAGTCCCGTCAGCGGTTCGCGCTCCAGCTCCTCGAAAATGCCCCACCGGCAGATGTCGTAATAGCGGCGGTTCTCGTGAAGGAATTCGACCATGCGTTCGCGCTGGATCAGCTTGTTGAACGTCGTGGCGTCGACGAGCTCGTTTGCTTCGGCGCCCGGCAGGCCGGCGCGGTAACGCACCTGGTTGAAAGCCTCGGCCATGGCATTCTGGTCGCGCGAATAGCTCTCGCCGTTGACTTCGTGGGTCTTCGTGAGGTTGTTCAGCGCCTCGGCATAGGAGAGCAGGATCTCGGCATAGCGGATCAGCGGGAAGGTCTTCTGTACCGTGCGGGCGTTGCTGCCCGTGCGGGCGTCGCGCGGGTGGACGTACTTATAACAGGTGTATCCCGTCAGGTTGTAGATGTTGCTTACACCCGCCTGGTTCTTGCCGGCGTTGGCTCCGTTGTAGTATTCGACGATCTGGTTCTTCATCTCTTCCGAGGTGGTCGATTCCATTTTCCACAGCGTGCCCGAAAAGCCGATGCTCGCATAGAAGCGCGGTTCGCGGTTTTCATAGGCCTTGTACGTACCGCCGGGCAGGGTGTAGTTTTTCGAGAGCCTCTTGTCTGCCGTGGTTACGCAGCTCTGGTCGTAGGGACGGTCTTCGTAGGGGTATTCCGCGCTCGCGTTGCCGATGTCGCGGCCGTCGGCCATGCGGTAGGCGTCGACGATGCGTTGCGGAATGCTTACCGAGCTGTTGCCGCCCAGCTTGAGCGGGAAGATGACGTCCTGCTGGTCGGTGATGTTCTGCGTCGTACCCCAGATCAGTTCGGGGTTGGTCACGTTCGTCGTTTCACCGGTGAACATTTCCGAATAGGAGCGGTAGGGGTCGATGCCGCCCGCACCTGCCGGGAAGGGGGCAGACGGAACGTTCGAGGGCAGTGCCAGCGTGTATTCGTCGGCCGCTACCGTGTGCAGGCGATAAATGCCGAGGTCTATGACGCGTTTGGCGGCAGCGGCAGCCACGGCCCACTTGCGTTCGTCATAAGTCTGGGAGACATAGTGTACACCGTCGGATTTGCGCTTGAAATCCCCGAAGTAGCGGCGTGCGGCATTCCCGCCGTTGAAAAGCGGGCTTGCGGCCTGCAGGCGAAGACGGGCGGCCAGTGCCAGTGCGGCGCCTTTGGTCGGGCTTCCGAAGAGATCCAGCGGCTGCTCGGTCGCGAGGTTCTCCGCTGCGGCTTCCAGCTCCGAGCAGATGTAATCCACGCATTCGTCGTAGGTGCTCCGCTCCTGCTGGTAGTAGTCGGGCGTTTCGTTGGTGTTGAGAATCTGGTCGCCGACCAGGATCATGGGGCCCTGGTTCTGGAGTATCCAGTAGTAGGCGTAGGCGCGCAGGAAGCGTGCGCGGGCACGGAACTCCATCTTGTCGAAGGCGTTCATGTCGGGCACCTCGTCGATGTGGGGCAGGATGGTGTTCACCTTGCGGATGACCTTGTAGCAGTTTGGCCAGACGTTGAAGTTCCAGTCCCAGCCGCCCGTCGCCGTGTAGGTGATCTTGTCGGTGGTCAGTTCGGTCCCGGGGAAGGAGACGTCCAGGATGCCGTTGTAGAATGTCCCGCAGCTGACCGCCTCGTCCGAGCCGGTGGCGCCGGGAACGCTGCACCAGTAGTAGATGCGCCCCTCTTTCGGCAGTTGGTTCACCGCTCCGTTGAAATAGCGTTCGATGTTGTATTGGCTCTCGAAGATACGTTCTTCGGAAAAGGTGTCCTCGAAGTAGTCGTCCACGTTCAGGAAGTCGCACGAAGTGGCGAGGCCGGCGACGAGGGCGAGCAGTATGATGAATGATTTTTTCATGGTCGTTTGTGTTCTTTGGAGGGACTCGGGTTAGAAGTTCAGGTAAATCTGCAGCGAGAAGCGGCGCGGGATCGGGTAGGCATGTCCGGTCTTCATGGCCTGCTCCGGGTCGAAGATATCCACACTGTCCCATACCGCGAGGTTCTCGCACATGATCTGGAAGTCGATGGATTGCAGGCCGAGCGCCTTACGCAGCCCCGGGGTGTGCAGGTTGTAGTTCAGGCTCAACTCCTGAAGCCGCAGGTAGCGGGCGTTGCCTTTCCAGAAGGTCGAAGGCTTGGTGTTGTTGGTGTTTTTGCCGTAGGAGAGTCGCGGGAAGCGTGCGTCGGGGTTTTCGGTGGCCAGGTTGCCCGAATAGTCGGCCGCCGTCCAGCGGTTGGCGGGATCGTAGGCCAGGGCCATGACGTTGCCTTTGTATCCGCCGTTGAACGGAATGTATCCGTCGAATTTCGAGCCGTCCTTGTCTCCGTAGAGGAAGTAGTTGTTGCCCGTACCCTTGAACAGGACGTTGAGCGTCCAGTTCTTGTAACGGACTTCGGCGCCGAACCCGTACATGAACTGCGGGATTCCGGAGTAGGCGAACAGGGGTACCTGGTCGTCGTCGGTGATCACGCCGTCGCCGTTCACGTCCTTGTATTTGATGTCGCCCGGGCGCACCGTGCCGAACTGCTCGGGGCTCATGTCCACATCCTGCTGGTCTTTGAAAAGCCCCAGCGAGATGAATCCCCGCTGTACGTCGTTCGAGAAACCGGTCTTACTCAGGTAGGGATAGGGCTGCATGGCCTCTTCCCAGTTGTTGATCTTGTTTTTCGACAGGGTGAAATTGCCGCGCAGGGTGAAGTGGAAATTTTTACCGATGGGCTGGAAATATTCGAAGTTACCGTCTCCGCCCCAGCTGGTCATGCTGCCGACGTTCCCGTAGGGCATGGTGATGACACCTACGTAGTCGGGAATCTGGGCCCGCTGCTGGAAAATGCCCTCGCGGCGGTCGTGGAAGTAGTCCACCGACATCGTGAAACGGTTGTCGAAGAGGTGGAGGTCCATGCCGATGTCGAATTTCTTGGCTTTCTCCCACGCCAGGTTGTCGGCGCCCACGCGGTTCTCGGTCAGTACGCCCGAACCGCCCCACGGCGTGGTGTCACTCTTCTCCTCGATGATCGTCAGGTAGGGGAAACGCATGTTGGAGATGCGGTCGTTGCCCACCAAACCGTACGAGGCGCGTATTTTCATGAAGTTGAGCCATTTGAGCTGTTTCATGAATTCGTACTGCGTGGGAACCCAGCCCACGGCCACGGCCGGGAAGAACCCGTATTGTTTGCCGCTCTGGAAGTTCTCGGAGCCGTTCAGACCGAAATTCACGTCGAGGAAATAGGTGTCCTTGAAGCCGTAGGTGAAACGTCCCGACAGGCTCTGGTAGCGTTTGGCGATGGCATTCATCGAACTGTCGGCACCCGATTCGGTGGTGCTTTCCAGATAGTATAACAGCAGGCCGCCCACGCGGTGGTGTCCGAAGGCGCGGTCGTAGTTGGCCTTGGTTTCAAAGTAGAGTTTACGCCAGTTCCAGGCTTCGGAATTGTACTGTACCGAGGCCTCGGTGACCTGTTCCGAAAGGATCAGTTCGCCCCGCTGGTTGCGCTCGCGTGCCAGGTAGAGCGCCGGCATGGAGTAGCGGCTTTCGCCGAAGAGCGACTGGGAATCCCACGAACCGGTGGCCTCGACGCTCAGCCCCTCGGTGACCATGGACAGGTCTTGCTTGATGCCGATGTTGAAGAGCGTGCGGCTTTTGTTCTCGACGGTATTGCCCGTGTAGTTGAGCAGTACGTGGGGCGGGATGTCGCTGTCGGTGCCCGAGGCGGGCAGTTCGCCGCTCGAATAGCGCAGCGGGTACATCAGCGGCGTGGTCTTGGACTGCGAATCCCAGATCCAGTCGGTGAGCGACTGGTCGGCGCGGCTGTACTTCTTGCCCATGCTCGGACGTTTGTTCACCGACATGAAACCCATGGCACCCAGATAAATCTGCGTGGTCTTCGTGAGGTTGATGTCGATATTTGTACGGAAGTTATAGGTATCGTACCCGACGCCCTTGTTGTATTTGCTGTCGTTCATGCTCTTGTATGCCGAACTCTCCTGGGACATGCCCAGGCTGGCGAAATAGCGGGCGATACTGCCGCCGCCTTGTGCGCTGATGTATTGCGTATGCTGGAACGACGTGGGATTGAGGATTACGTCCTGCCAGTCGATATCGGGGTAGAGGTCGGGATCGAGGCCGTAGCGGATGATGTCCATTTGCGTATTGTCGTAGACAGGGCTCATGCCCGATGCCACGGCCGCCTCGTTGGCCATTTCGGCATATTGCGTGGCTCCCACGTATTTGGGCAGGCGGCGCAGTTCGGAAATGGTGTAGTTCGAGCGGAAGGTGATCTTGAGCTGCTCTTTCTTACCGCGTTTGGTCGTGACGAGCACCACGCCGTTCGCACCGCGGCTGCCGTAGACGGCTGTTGCGGCGGCATCCTTGAGTACCGAGAAGCTCTCGACGTCGGCCGGGTCGATCTGGCTCAGGTTTCCTTCCAGGCCGTCGATCAGTACGAGCGCACCGCTGTTGGCGCCGAACGTACCGATACCGCGCACCCAGAATTCGGAGATGTTCCGGCCCGGTTCGCCGCTCGACTGGATCGAGATCACGCCCGGGACGCGACCGCCGAGCGTGTTGACGATGTTCGTCGCCGGCAGTTCGAGGTCTTTGGTGTCGACCACGGCTATGGCACCCGTCACGCTGACCTTGCGCTGCGTACCCATGCCGACGACGACGACCTCTTCCATTTCGTTTCCTTCCTTGAGGGTGATCTTGACGTCGGCCGCCGAGGTGATGATCTGTTCGGCTGTTTCATAGCCCACGAACGATACGACCAGCGTATTGTAGAGTTTGGCGGTGAGTTTGAACCGTCCTTCCGAATTGGAGATGGATCCGATGCCGGGTTCGTCCTTGACATAGACCGTGGCACCGACGACGGGGATGTTGTTGGAATCGACGATCAGGCCGTTCACCTCGACCGTCGGCTGTTGCTTGTTCTGGGCGCCGGCCTGCACCGCGAAGGCGGACAGAAAGGCGCATATCAATAGAAATCGCTTCATGTCTTTTGGGGTTGTGTGGGTGGATGGACCTGCTTATTCGATGGCTACGCGGCGAATGGCATAGTTCTCGCTGTCGCCGATGTAGAGGTCGCCTTCGGAAGTGATGGCCAGCCCGATGGGTTTGTTGAATTTGGCCGAGGAGGCGGGGCCGTTCACGTAGCCGGAAGATTTCGGCGTCCCTGCGAAGGTGGAGACGTAGCCGTTCGAGAGCGCGATCTTGCGTATGCAATGGTTTTCGCTGTCGGCTACATAAATGACCTCCTCTTCCGGGTCGACGCACATCTGGCGGGGATTGTTGAACTGTGCCTCGGTCAGTGGGCCGTCCAGGTGTCCCGCCGTGTTTTTACGGCCGGCCCAGACCTCGATGGTGCCTGCCGCGAGGTCGTGCTTGTAGATACAATGGTGCCCCTGGTTGGCGAAATAGACGATGTTGGGGTCGCGCGGGTCGAAAACCAACCCCATGATGTCGCCCTGGGAGTCTATGAACCGGTTCGGGGGCGTGAGGTTTTCACCTTTGCCCGTGGCGGGATCCCAGCGGGCTACTACGCCCTCGTTGGTATAGAAATAGAATTTGTTGTCGGCGGGACACATCGTGAATGTCTGGATGGCGTTCCACACGGGGGCGAAATCACCGTTGGTGTAGAACAGGTCGCGATCCCACTTGATGTCCCCCGCGTTGGTGTTGGCATAGTCGGCGACGGGGTCGAAATAGCCGTAACCCTTGTTGCCGATGTTGGCGTGGTACCAGTAGATGTTGCCGGTGACCAGGTCGGGGCTCAGGAGAATGCCGGTGACCAGGATGCCGAAATCGTTGAGTACTTTGATATTCCCGGCCTCCTCGCTCATCATGTAGACGCGGTGCTTGCCGCCGTCGTCTATGCTGAAGCGCACGAAGAGGTTGTCGTTTTTGTCGACGGCGATCCCCGATTCGGGTTTCGATGAGAAGTACGCCCCGATCAGCGAAGTGGTGCCTTCGGGCATGGTAGTACCTTTCGTACCGCCGGCAATCGTGGAAACATTCGTTTGGATGATGTAGTCGAACAGTTCGTCGAACCGGACTTTGTTCTCTTCGTTCTCGCCGACGGAGACGGAGATGACACACTCTTCGCCCGGGAGTTTGGGCGCGAGGACGAGCATACGGTCGCCTGTGGATGAGATGACGGCTGCGCGTTTTTCGTTGAAATAGACGTTGAGGGCTTTGGCGTCGGTGCCGAAATTCTTGCCCGTGATGATGACCTGGGTCGCTATCGGCCCGGTTTTAGGATAGAACGATTCGAGTTCGATAGGGCGGTCGGGCCGATAGCCAGAATTCCCCCCCCCTCGCTTTCGCCGTCTGAACACGATAACAGCCCGATGCCTGCTGTCAGGCAGGCGAGCCACATGTGCAACCGGCATGTTCGGTAGAAGTTTTTCATAAATGTTGGTTTTATTAGGTTATATAGTTATATATAAATAAGGTTAGTGCAGGGTTTGTTTATGATGGCTCCTCCAGTCGGGATATGTCAGCGGGAATACGGCGTGTAGGCCGTCCCTGTCCGGTATGGCCGGGCAGGGGACAGAACGTATGACAGCGGCGTGGACAAACCTCACGCCGCCCCGGAAAGGGCGTATGATCTCCGTCAGGGGTTCCTCTGAAAAGTGACAGGTCGGGTTCATTCGTTTCGCAAGTTTCGTCCGGGTTTTCGGCCCGTCCGGAATTTTTAGGGAGTGCTATACAAAGCTATCTATATTGCACGAGGAATTCAAGGCCACGGAGGTGAAATGAGATGTATGTTAGTTTGATTATAAATACAACGTATTGATTATAAGTGTATTTGCTGGTGGCCTGTCTGCCGTTTTGGTAAATGGGAATTAGAGCTGCCGGTGGGCGGATACCTGCTTAATGTCCCCAGTAGCGTGTGCTCTGTGGTGGTATGTCCGAAGAAATAATTCCGGAATATCTCGGCTGTCACATACGACTCGCGTTTCTGGAGTTACCGGTTATCTCCCGGAGCCGGGAGGTGAAGTGCAGTGCAGTGGCTGGTCGTCGATTTGCTCGGCTTCTGCGGAATGCCCTTTACTGACGATAACGCGTTGCCTGTTCCGGTACCGGAGTTCGGGTACGACTTCGGGTTTTGTCGAGCAGCGAACGAACTTCCCGTCGGCAGTAGATTTTTAACTACCTGTTCTTATGCCGATCCTTGGCTGTTTTTGGCTGCATCCACGAAAAAAATCCTGCAAGTACTTGAACTTGCAGGATTCGGCGTTTTGTTGTCGCCTTGCGGCGCTTCCCTGGCGGAGAGAGAGGGATTCGAACCCCCGGTACAGTTGCCCGTACACCGCATTTCGAGTGCGGCCCGATCGACCACTCCGGCATCTCTCCAATGGCCCGCGCGAAAAACCTTTCGTTTGGGACTGCAAATATAGACATATTTTTTATTTCCCGGCATTTTCGTGTGAAAAATTTTTCTGCACGTAGGAAAAAAAGTGCTATAACCGGTCTTTTTCGTGCGTTTGACAAATAATTCCTATCTTTGTAACAAGCGGGGGAATGCAGTATCGGTGCCGCCCGCCCGTTTATATAAAAGGAAACGATACTAAAATCGGTATGGTTTTCGTTTATGAAAAAAGAACTAACGCAAACAACATGTGCGCTATGAAAAAGTTGAAAATTTTAATCGCAACCCTTATCCTGTCCGCGGGGCTGGCCGGCTGTTCGTCGGCTTACTACGCGTCGTCGGGATATTCCAACGACGATTTGTACGCCCTGCACGATAAAACAGCCATCGCCCGCAAGCAGCAGGCCAAGGCCGAAGCCGAAAAAGCCGCTGCCGAAGCCCGCAGGGCCCAGTGGGAGGCTCGCCTCGCGGAGGCGGAGGCCGCAGCAGCCGAGAACGGCTATTACACCTACAATTCGAATCCCTACGAGGATATCCTGGCCGACGACTACGAAAGTGCTTACGCCCGTCGTTTGAGGGGCTTCGAGTCGCCGACCTACAGGATGCCGTCGAGTTACTACAACTTCCGCTACGGCAGTGCGTTCACGTATGCCACGGCCTACGATCCGGCATTCTACAATATCATTATTTCCGGCGACCAGGTCTGGGTGGAGCCCAAATACATCACCTCGATGTTCGGGACGTGGGGCGGTTCGCCCTATTACGGCGGCTGGTATTTCGGCTGGAACTACTCTCCCTCGTGGTGGGGCTATCCCAGCTATGCGTGGAGTGGCTGGAACTGGGGCTTCGGTATCTCGTGGTACGACCCGTGGTGGGGCTGGGGACATCCCCACTGGGGGCCCGGATGGCGTCCGGGCTGGGGCCCGGGGTGGGGACCCGGTTGGCATGACCACCATTATACGGGATACAGGCCGCGCAGTTATTATGGATACAGCGGTCGGGGCAACAGTTACAGCGGACGTGGCAACAGTTACAACAGCGGACGCGGAACCAGCTATAACAGCGGCCGGGGCAACAGTTACAACAGCGGCCGGGGCAGCAGTTATAACAGCGGACGCGGTAACAGTTACAACAGCGGCCGGGGCAGCAGCTACAACAGCAATCGCGGCAGCAGCTATAACAGCGGCCGGGGCAGCAGTTACAACAGCGACCGGGGCAGTAGCTATAATAACAATCGCGGCAGCAGTTATAATACGGATCGCGGCAGCAGCTATAACAACAATCGCGGCAGTAGCAGCAGCTACAACAGCGGGTCGTCGTCACGCGGCAGCAGCGGATCGTCGGGACGCTCTTCGGGCGGCGGCGGACGCAGTTACGGAGGTCGTTAATTAACGAAAGATACGAATTATGAAACGGATTATAAATATTGCCGCACTCGTTGCGGCGTGTGCGGCGGTTGTGCCGCTGCAGGCCCAGATTCCGAATTATGAATTCGGCGGCGCGGTGTTCAACCACGATATCATGACGACCGGGGAATTTGCAGCATTGTCCCGTCCGCAAAATTTCGGCACTGCGCGGTCGATGGCCATGGGTGGCGCCTTCACTTCGTTGGGAGCCGATATGGTATCGATGTCCCTCAATCCGGCGGGCCTTGGTATGTACCGACATAGTGAATTCTCGTTCACGCCGATTGTTTCCATCGCTAAAGCCACGACTCCGGGAACGATGCCCGGGCAGCTTTCCGGTTCGGGGAATTCGAAATCGCGGTTTGCGTTGGCTAATATCGGTGCCGCTTTAAATGTGTTTGAAAATGCGCACGGGGCGTTGACGAGTGTGACGATTGGCTTCGGAATGAACCGCATCGCCGATTTCAATTCGCACTACTCCTATTCGTCGGATGTGCGTTACAGTCCGGGCAATGGATTGGTATACAGCATTGCGGATGCCTTTTCAGACCAGTTGCAGAAGGGCGTGAATGCTCCCGGAGGCTGGCAGCCCGTCATGCCCCAACCGGGTAAGGACGGCCCGAACGGCCCGTTGAATATCGACAATTACGGCCCTTATTTCTGGCCTGCCATCCTGGGCTACAAGGGGGCGATGATCGAGGTCGGGAACGACGGCCGGTGGGGACGTGGCTTTATCGGGGACAATGCGTCGATACAGCGTTCCATGAATGTGCTTAACACCGGGTCGATCAATGAATTCGACCTCTCCTTCGGGGCGAATTTCAACAACATCGTTTATTTGGGTGCGACATTGGGTATACAGAGCGTTTATAAACGTACGGAAATCACGTATGCCGAAGATTACGGCTATTTTAACGGTACGGACGGGTTTGCAACGGATGCCGCCGGCAATGTGCTGGGACATCAGTTGAGCTACGCCGATTTGTGGCAGCGTGTCAAGCTCGACGGCAGTGGCGTGAATTTCAAACTGGGCGTAATCGTGCGGCCTACGCCGGCCCTGCGCCTGGGAGTGGCATTCCATACACCGACTTTCTATTCGCTTGAACGCACGTACGATGCGGAGGTGGAGACGGAGGTGCTCGACAACAATGACCTCAACGCTCCGGGTGAGGTCGTGCATCCGATTGCTCCCGGTGTCCGGGACGGGGGCAGCGACAGCTGGGATTTCGTATCTCCCTCGCGCCTGATGTTCGGCGCTTCGTATACGTTCGGCAGCTTCGCCATCGTGTCGGTGGATTACGAGCGCGACTGGTACAATGGCATTCGTGTGAAGAATGTGCCGGATATGGCCGATTTCGGGCCGGGCTATTATAAGACGGAGTTTAAGAATAATTTCTGTGGTACCAATACGGTGCGCGCGGGCGTTGAAGTGAAGCCGTTGCCGATACTCGCACTGCGCTTGGGCGGGGGGTACACCTCGTCGATGCTCAAGGATGAATCTTTGGCCTATGAGATGCCGCTCAATACGGAAAGTTATTATCTTTCGGCCGGTGTGGGCGTTACGCTTTCCCGTACGGTATCGCTTGACGTGGTTTATCAGAACCAGACCGACAAGCAGAGCCGGTATTACTTGTTCTACACCCGGAGCAACGACACGGGGGATTTTGTCAGCACGACGGATCTCTATAACACGAAGTTCAAGCGCCACTACATCTCCATGACGCTCGGCTTCCGCTTCTGACGGGTTTCCTGCACAATATAAAGGTTCGTTCGTAGGGACGAACCTTTATTTTTTTATTATATTTGCAGGCTGAAACAAAAATAAAAATCAGGATATATATGGCAAAGGAACTCAAAGACCTCACGAAGTCGGACGAGAACTACTCGCAGTGGTACAACGATCTGGTCGTGAAAGCGGGACTGGCCGAAAATTCGGCCGTACGCGGATGTATGGTCATCAAACCCTACGGCTACGCCATCTGGGAGAAGATGCACGACGCTCTGGACAAGATGTTCAAGGAGACGGGACACCAGAACGCCTATTTCCCGTTGTTTATTCCCAAGTCGTTCTTCTCGAAAGAGGCGCACCATGTCGAGGGCTTTGCCAAGGAGTGCGCCGTGGTGACGCACTACCGCCTGAAAAACGACCCCGAGGGCAAGGGCGTCGTGGTCGACCCCGATGCCAAACTCGAAGAGGAGCTGATCGTGCGCCCCACCTCTGAAACCATTATCTGGAATACCTATAAGAACTGGATTCAGTCGTATCGCGATTTGCCGATTCTCTGCAACCAGTGGGCGAACGTCGTGCGCTGGGAGATGCGTACGCGCCTGTTCCTGCGTACCGCCGAGTTCCTCTGGCAGGAGGGGCATACGGCGCACGCCACGCGCGAGGAGGCCGTCGAGGAGGCTACGAAGATGATTCACGTATACCAGAAATTCGCCGAAGAGTGGATGTCGGTGCCGGTCATCGTGGGACATAAATCGCCCAACGAGCGGTTCGCCGGCGCCGAGGATACGCTGACCATCGAGGCGCTGATGCAGGACGGCAAGGCGCTGCAGAGCGGTACGTCGCACTTCCTGGGGCAGAATTTCGCCAAGGCGTTCGATGTGCAGTACGTCAACAAGGAGGGCAAACTCGAATATGTCTGGGCTACTTCGTGGGGCGTTTCGACCCGCCTGATGGGGGCGCTCATCATGGCCCATTCGGACAACAACGGCCTCGTGCTGCCTCCGAAACTCGCGCCGATTCAGGTGGTGATGATTCCGATTTACAAGGGCGACGACCAGCTGGCCGAAATTCGCGCCCGCTTCGAGTCGATTGCCGGACAGCTCAAGGAGAAGGGCATCAGCGTGAAAATCGACGATCGCGACAACGTCCGCTCGGGCTTCAAGTTCGCCGAGTACGAACTCAAGGGTGTGCCCGTGCGTCTGGCGATGGGCCCGCGCGACATGGAGAACGGCACGATTGAGCTGGTGCGCCGCGATACGCTCGAAAAGCAGACCGTTTCGCAGGAGGGGCTCGTCGGGCGTATCGAGGGCCTGATGACCGAAATCCAGGAGAATATCTTTAAGAAGGCGCTGGCTTACCGCGAGTCGATGATTACGCGGGTCGACACGTGGGAGGAGTTCAAGGAAGTGCTCGACACGAAGGGCGGCTTCATCCTCGCGCACTGGGACGGGACAGTGGAAACCGAGGTGGCGATCAAGGAGGCCACGAAGGCTACGATTCGCTGTATTCCGATTGACGCGCCCGCCGAAGAGGGCACGTGCGTCTTCTCGGGCAAGCCCTCGCACCGCCGCGTGCTCTTCGCCCGCAGCTATTGAGTTATCCGGGCGGGTGTTCCCGCCGGCAACGGGCGAATGGATGTCGGTATTCTGTTCGCCCGTTTTTTTTGCAGGCCCGGGATGCAATGCGGGCCGTGGTTTTTCGGATGTTGAATTGTAAATTACAGGAAGTATGCGATATTCGGTATTGTTGTTTGCGGTGTGGATAACCGTCGTCTGCGCACCGTGCCCGGTTTGTGCCGGGGACGGGGTTCCCGTGCAGGCGGTTGCGGAAAACCAGTGGGCCGGCAGGAAGGTTGCCTTTCTGGGCGATTCGATTACCGACGAGGCGCACGTCGGCACGACTAAAAATTATTGGCAGTACCTGCAGGAGATGCTCGGCCTGGTGCCGTTCGTGTATGGAGTCAACGGCCATCAGTGGAGCGACCTGCCGGGGCAGTGCGCCAGGCTCAAGGCCGGGTGCGGCGACGATATCGACGCCATCCTGATTTTTGCAGGTACGAACGACTATAACTCCGGGACGCCCCTGGGCGAATGGTATACGACCGAAAGCGTGCCCGTCAGGGTGTCCGGCCTCCGTACGGAAACCCGGGAGAGGCGAAGCCCGTCAATGGACGGCGGGACATTCCGCGGCCGCATCAATGCGGTGATGTCCTATCTGAAGGAGAACTTCCCGGCCGCGCAGGTGATTCTGCTGACGCCTGTGCACCGGGGATATGCCTGTTTCGGGGACAACAATATCCAGCCCGACGAGTCCTTTCCCAACCGGCTCGGGCTTTATGTGGATGCATATGTGGATGTTATCAAAGAGGCTGCGAACGTCTGGGCCGTCCCTGTCATCGACCTGAACAGCATCTGCGGACTTTATCCGAATGCCGGGGCGCATACCCGTTATTTCCATGACGGGGACACGGACCGCCTGCACCCCAATGCCGAAGGGCATTACCGAATGGCGAAGGCGTTGGCATACCGGTTGTTGTCGTATCCTGCAAATTTCAAATAGCCCATGTCTGCCGAAGCTGAAATCCGCAAACGCAAAATATACCGCGTGACCTTTATCGGGTTCGTCGTCAACCTCCTGCTTACCGGGCTGAAGTTCGTCGCGGGCATCGTGGGCCGCAGCGGGGCCATGGTGGCCGATGCGGTGCACTCCTGCTCCGACATGGCGACCGATGTGGTGGTGATTGCCTTTGCGAAGATTTCGGCCAAACCCCGGGACGACGGGCACGACTACGGCCACGGGAAATACGAGACGCTCGCCACGATTATCATCAGCCTGGCGCTGGCCGCCGTCGGCGCGGGCATCCTCCTGAACAGCGTCCGTGCCATCCGCATCGTCGTCGAGGGCGGGCTGCTGCCCCGGCCGGGCGCCGTGGCGCTGGTTGCGGCTGTCGTGTCGATTGCCGTCAAGGAGATTCTCTACCGCTATACGATTCGCGAGGGGCGCCTTGTGGATAGCCCGAGCGTGGTGGCCAATGCCTGGCACCACCGCAGCGACGCCCTTTCGTCGCTCGGCACGCTGGCCGGGATCGGTTGCGCCTATTTCCTGGGCGATAAATGGCGCATCGCCGACCCGATTGCGGCGCTGGTGGTGGCGGTCTTTATCTTCAAAATCGCATTCGACCTGATTCGCACGGGGCTCGGCGAGTTGCTCGAGCGTTCGCTGCCCGACGACGTCGAACGGGAGATCCTGCAAATCGTCACGGCGAGTTCCGAGGTGCAGGAGCCGCACAACCTGCGCACACGACGTATCGGCGCTTCGATTGCCGTCGAGGTGCACGTGCGCGTCGACGGGGGGATGAGCGTCAGCCGCTCGCACGAGCTGACCGTCGACATCGAGCGCCGCCTGCGCGCCCGTTTCGGTGCCGGTACGATGATTTCCATCCATGTGGAACCCGTCAAACCGGCCGCTGCCGGAAAAACCGTCGAAGGTGCCTGACGGCCCTATTTAATCTCCGGGAAAGCATGTCCGTTCGACCTGCCAGATCAGTCGTTTCGCCTTAACGGGGGATAACGGGTGAAATACGTTTCAGCCTGATTGTGGCACGGATTTTGTATTCATGCAAGCCGGAAAATAAATCCGGAATAATCCGGCAGAGTAGAAAGAAATTTGGTTTTTCGGAAAAAAGTATTTATCTTGCCACCGTTAAGGCTCCGGAAAAACCGGTTTTAAAAGGCCCGAACGAATAAGATCAACGACACACAATTTAAAAAAGGATTGCCTATCGGGAAAAATTCTACTCTTTAACTGTAATTAGGAGAAAAGAGTATGAACGCACAAGTATTAAGTGACCAGGTATTGCTTAATCACTACCTCTCGGGTGACCAGAGTGCCATATCCAAGCTCATAGAACGTCATAGTCGCCGCGTACGCGACTACATCAACATGATGGTAAAAGACCGTGACGTCGCCGAGGACATTTTTCAGGAAACATTCATAAAAGCCGTTCGCGTTATCGACGACGGCCGCTATACGGACAACGGGAAGTTCCTCTCGTGGGTGCTGCGCATTGCGCACAACCAGGTGATTGACTATTTCCGCGCCCAGCGGCAGAACAAGGCCGTCACCGAGGCCGAAGCGGGCTATGACGTACTCGGGTCGCTGCGTTTCGCGGAGCGGAACGTGGAGGATGCGATGGTCAGCGAGCAAATCGAGCGCGACGTGCGCGCCCTGGTCGAGTTGCTGCCGGCCGAGCAGCGCGAGGTGGTGATGATGCGCTATTTCGCCGGGTTGAGTTTCAAGGACATTGCCGAGCAGACCGACGTGAGTATCAATACCGCGCTGGGGCGCATGCGCTATGCGCTTATCAACCTGCGGCGGATGATTAAAGAAAAAAATATGGTTTTGTGCTGATCTTCGCACAATATTTCCACAGGAGCGGCGTTTTATTATCAGCAAAGCAAATAAATAAATGCCTATGGAGGATATTGACAAAAACGAAGTTTCGGACGACGGCATCTCCGATGAAGAAGATCTTCTGATGCGGGAGGTAATTCAGGGTGACGCAGAACTTTACTATCTTCACCACTACCTCTCGGAAGTTTTTCAGAATGGGGATAATTTTTAAGGGTTAATTTTTGATGGGGAAGGGCGCCGGGAGGCGCCCTTCATTTTGAAAACGCATTCGGAGGACCCTGTCGGGCCTGCTTTTTGCGGCGTTCCGGGGAAAACAGACAGCGATGACGCGAATAAGAATCAAGCGGGTTTACGAACCCGCTGCCCCCGGGGACGGATACCGGGTGCTGGTCGATAAACTGTGGCCGCGGGGCATCCGCAAGGAGGCACTCCATTACGATTTGTGGGCCAAAGAGATAACGCCTGCACCGGAGTTGCGCGCATGGTTCCATGCCGACCCCGTCGGGCGATGGAAGGAGTTTCGCCGCAAATACACCGAGGAGCTGCGCGGCTCGCAGGCCGTGCGGGAATTTGTCCGCAATATCGCCGACAAAGATACCGTCACGTTGCTGTATGCTTCGAAAAATGCCTCCGAGAACCATGCGCTGATATTGCAGGAGTACCTCGAACGCGCGACGGCGCATGCCGCGGCGGAGGTTACAAACGCCTGATTTCCGTGATGCGGGCTTCGCCCTGTCCGGGCAGCGGCTGGAATACGGTGATCTCCGCCCGGAATGTTTCGGGCTCGGGGGCGATTGTTTCGGCCATGCAGACGAAACGGTAGTTGGTGCCGGCGACGACTTGGGTGGCCACGCTTTCGGGCGTGTACCGCACGCCGACGAGCTTATCCGTTACACGGCGGAAGAGTTGCTTCTCCTGCTCCTGGAGCGGGCGCTGGCCGGTATATCCCCCGCACATCGTTGTATTCTCCGCTTTTCCCGTTTCCGCCGGCCGGGCCGTTGCGTTTGCGGCGGCGGTTTTGCCGCCCTGTGCCGCGCAGGCGGTGAGTGCCGCGGCGGCAAAGGCTGAAATCACGATGCTTTTCATGTGGACATTGTTTTGTGCGATAAAGGTAGGATAAAATCATGCCAATCGCCAATGGGTGCCGCGGGTGCAGGGTACAAAAAAAGCACCCCGCAGGGTGCTTTGGGCAAAGATGCCGTGCTTTTTTCGGTGTTGTCCGTCGCGGGCCGGAGAGTTATTTGCGGCTTATCTCCATCCTGAATTTCGGGTTTGCGGGTTCGGTATGCGAGGCCGAAACGAAATTCCACATCCGGTCGATGATTTCGGGATGCTGCGCGGCCAGATCGTGCTCTTCGCGGGGATCGTTCTTCAGGTCGTAGAGTTCGAAGCGGTCGTTGCCCTCCTTTACGCGGCGCAGCAATCCTTTCCAGTCGCCCCACCGGACGGCTACCCAGCCCTTGCTGCCGGGGAATTCCCAATAGAGGTACTCGTGCTGCGGCTGCTCGCGCCCTTCGAGCACCGGGAGAAACGAAATGCCGTCGGTAGCAGGGGCCTCGACCCCGGCCAGCTCGCAGAGCGTGGGCATGACGTCGGGGAAATACCCGACATGGTCGCTCACCCGGGGGCGCAGCCTGTCGCCCCACGCCACGATGAAAGGCATGCGGATGCCGCCTTCGCGCAGCGACGATTTGCCCCAGCCCTTGCCGCTGCGGAAAGGATGCGCGCTGTCGAACCACTCGCTCGAGGAGCAGGAGTTGGACGCCGGGCCGTTGTCGCTCGTGACGACGATGAGCGTGTTTTCCCAGATGCCGAGCCGTTTGAGTTCCGCGACCAGTCCGCCGATCTGGCGGTCGAAATGGGTAATCATCGCGGCATAGGTGGCATGGGGCCAGCGCGACGGGAAGTAACCCTTGCCTTCGATGGGTTCTTCGTCGCCGAATTTACGGACGTAATACTGCACCTCTTCGTCCGGGGCCTGCATCGGACTGTGGGGAATCGGCGTAGTCCACATCAGGAAGAAGGGACGCTCCCGGTTGGTGTTCACGAACTCCAGCACCTGGTCGTACATCACGTCGGGGCTGTAGGTGTTCTGGGTGTATTTGTCGTAACTGCGCGGATCGTAGGGATCGGCCCCTTCGTCGAGCGGCGTGCCCGGGGCGAGCAGTTCGTTGTCGAGGTAGACGCGGCGGTCGTTCTGCCACAGGAACGGCGGATAGTAGGTGTGCGCCTGCCGCTGGCAGATGCAGCCGTAGTAGGTGTCGAAACCCATCTTGTTGGGCGTGCTTTCGGTCGCGGGGCCTCCCACGCCCCATTTGCCGATCATCGCCGTGGCGTAGCCGGCCTCGCGCATCACCGAGCCCAGCGTCGGGGTGCCTGCTTCGAGCGGCGCCTGCCCTTCGAGCGTCGAGTCGCGGAGCATCGCTTCGTGGTTCCAGACGTCGCCCCGCCACTCCATTTCGTCGTTGGCGCGTATCTGGGCGTGCCCGGCATGGCGTCCCGTGAGCAGCCCGCAGCGCGCCGGCGAAGAGAGCGGGGCCGCGGAGTACATGTCCGTAAAGCGGACGCCGCATTCGCTCAAGGCGTCGATGTTCGGGGTTTCGATTTTCTGTTGTCCGTAACAGCCGAAGTCGCCGTAGCCCGCATCGTCCATCAGGATGAAAATCACATTGGGCCGTGGTGCCGGGGCTTCGCTGCATCCGGCAGCGGCCAGCGCCGGGACGGCCGCCAGCAGTGTTCGGGGAAGTGTTTTGTTCATACGGGTTGTTTTTAGTTGGGTTATTGTTTTCTTTGTGGCAAAAATAATAAAAAATAAGAAACAAAAGTATGCTGAATGGAAAATTTTCGGGCTTTGCAAGGGATTGACGACGAATTTTTCCGGGACGTTTTTCCCCGGGACAGGCGGATGCCGCCGGAACCCTCGCTGGTGCCGGGGCATGAAAAAAGCCCCCTTTTTATCAAGGAGGCTTTCCGTTGCCGGGTATTGGCCCTTACCGGTTGCCGAGGCAGCGGTGCGCCTGCCGCAGTTGGAACGAGAGCGAGCAGGCGGCGACTCCCGCGAAGAGAAGCGAAATGCCGACCCAGACGATAACGGCCGTCGTGCCGAACACGAGCGGCTGGAAGAGTATCCACAGCGAGCAGAGCAGCAGCAGGATGCCGCTGAAAACCGTCCAGCCCGAGCCGGCGATTTGCATGGCGCTCATGTCGCCGCCGAGGCCGATGGCGCTGAATCCGCGCAGCATCAGCCAGAATCCGAGAAATATCGGCAGTGTGGCGGCCGAAAGCGCGACGTTGAAGATCAGGATGACGCCCAGCACGATTTCGATGATACCTCCGGCCATCATCCAGCCGCGGCCCGTGATAAAATGTTTGTTGGCCGACGAGAGCACCACTTCGAGGATACCCGAAACCAGCATCAGCCATCCGAAAAGGAGCGACATGCCCAGATAACTCTGGGTGGGGTAGACGAATACGAGGATGCCGACGACGAACAGGGCGATGCCGATGATGAGCAGCAGCCACCAGTAACGCACGGCCTGCTTCGAGTTTTCGATCAGAGAAGAGAAATTTTCCATAGCATACGGATTTTCCCTCTTCGAGAGCAATTTGCATACCAGAATGGTGCCGCCGCCCGGCTGCGCCAATGTCCGGAGTGACAGCGGGCGGGGTGCTGTATCCTGTCGTTGCGCCGGGCGGGTTTGCCGCTGCCGGCGCGGTCGTGCTCGGCA
>NZ_CABMQJ010000017.1 GCF_902388705.1 uncultured Alistipes sp. | reverse complement strand
CTCCCGCCGCCTGCCCGCCGCCAAACCCCGCGACGGCCGTATGGTTCGCCAGCACCGCCACGCGCCGCCCCTCCAGCAGCGGGAAGTAGGCCGCCGTATCGGTCATGCCGACCAGAACGGGCTGCTCTGCAATCGCATCGTCACAGGCAAACACAGGCAGTTGCACCTGCGTTCGGGCCCGCAGTCCGAAAGCGCAAAGTAAAAGGCTGGTGGTGAAAAGCAGTTTTTTCATCGGGAAAATGTTTTCGCCGCAGCAGCGGCCGGGGTCATTACGCTTCGGCGCCGTATTCCATCAGGTAGGCCTTGATAAAGGCGTCCAAATCGCCGTCCATCACCGTCTCGACGGCCGAGGTCTGCACGCCCGTGCGGTGGTCCTTGACGCGGCGGTCGTCGAAGACGTAGGAGCGAATCTGCGAACCCCACTCGATTTTTTTCTTCGAGGCCTCGAGCGCCTGCTGCGTCGCCATACGCTTGTCCAGCTCGCGCTGGTAGAGTTTCGAACGGAGGATACGCATGGCATTCTCGCGGTTCATCAGCTGCGAGCGGGTTTCCATATTCTCTATCAGGAACTCCACCGGCTCGCCCGTATCGGCGTCCTTGCCGTGGTAGCGCAGGCGCACGGCCGTTTCGACCTTGTTGACGTTCTGGCCGCCGGCACCGCTCGACCGGAACGTATCCCATTCGATGTCCGACGGATTGACCGTAATCTCGATCGTATCGTCCACGGCGGGCGACACGAAGACCGACGCGAAGGTCGTCTGGCGCTTGTTGTTGGCGTTGAACGGCGACAGGCGCACCATGCGGTGCACGCCGTTCTCGCTCTTGAGGTAGCCGTAGGCGTACTCGCCCTCGAATTCGAGCGTGCAGGATTTCACCCCCACCTCGTCCCCGGCCTGGTAGTCGAGCACCTTGACCTTGTAGCCGTGCGCCTCGCCCCAGCGGGTGTACATGCGCAGCAGCATCGACGCCCAGTCGAGCGCCTCGGTGCCCCCGGCTCCGGCGTTGATGTCCATAATCGCCCCGAGCTTGTCCTCGTCGCGGCGCAGCATGTTGCGCATTTCGAGCGCTTCGACGTGCTCCAGCGTCTGTGCATAATGGGCGTCCATCTCCGCCTCGGTCACGACCTGTTCTTTCACGAAATCGGGCATCAGCACGAGGTCTTCGACCTCTTTGGCCGCCTTGTCGTAATCCTCGATCCACGCCTTGATAGCAGCGACTTTGCGCAGCTGCTCGCGCGCCTTGTCGGGATTGTCCCAGAAGTCGGGTTCCTGGGTCTTCTCCTCCTCGTTGCGCAGGTCGATGCGTTTCTGCTCTATCTCCAGGCAGCGCTCCAGCACGGCAAGGCGCTGTTCCAATTCCTTTATCTGGTCTGCAAGTATCATAATATCAGCATAATTATCGGATTGACACGCCTACCGGACTTTCACGCCCAGTTTGCGCTCCACGAATTCCAGCACGAAATCGACGGTTCCCCCGATGCCCAGCGCCGACGAATCGACACACAGGTGGTAGGTCGCCGCCTCGCCCCAGCGGCCGCAGCTGTAGTAGTTGTAGTAGGCGGCGCGGCGTGCATCTGCGCGGTCGATCATCGCCCCGGCCTCCTCGGGCGAAATGCCCTGCTGGCGGCAAAGGCGGCCGATACGGTCGGCGCGGCCCGCCGCGATAAAGACGTTGACGCTGCGCGGGTGGTCGCGCAGGATATAGTCGGCGCAGCGCCCCACGAACACACACGACTCGCGCGCCGCGAGGTCGCGAATCACGTCGCTCTGGATTTTGAACAGGGCGTCGTTGCTCAACACGTTGCCCCCGGCATACTCGCTGCCGACAAACGGCGAACGCAGGTAGCCGATAAACGTCGCGAACAGGTTGCGCGACTCCTTTTCGTCGACCCGTTCGAATATTTCGGGGCACATGCCGCTCTGCTCGGCGGCCATGTTGATAAGCTGCTTGTCATAGACCCTGATTCCGAGCCTCTGCGCCACGGCCTCCCCGACGGCCTTGCCGCCGCTGCCCAGCTGGCGCCCGATGTTGATGACGAATTTATCTTCCATAATCGCGCGTTATTGAAGGTTTTCCGAACGGGCCGCAGCCATCTGCGCCCGGAATTTCCGCAACTGGTATGCCAGCATGAAGAAAGCGACGACCGACGCCAGCAAATCGGACAGCGGCATCGAGCACCATACGCCCCAGCTGCCGTTCCAACGGGTATGCACGTCGAAAATATGCGGCAGGAAAATCAGTCCCGGCATCAGGAACAGCAGCTGCCGCGAAAGC
Organism: uncultured Alistipes sp.; assembly: GCF_902388705.1. Lineage (GTDB taxonomy): Bacteria > Bacteroidota > Bacteroidia > Bacteroidales > Rikenellaceae > Alistipes. Next base: position 40,500 of record NZ_CABMQJ010000017.1, on the reverse strand, counting down.
GACAGGAAAATCGCCTTCCCGGCCATGCCGATGCTCATGAAGAAGTTGGTCGCCACCATCTGGAACCCGATAATCGGGAAGCATACGAAGACAATCCGCATCCCCTCCACGGCCAGCCGGATCAGCTCCGGGTCGTCCGTGAAAGCCGACACCGCCAGCCGCGGCGCCAGTTCGCCCATCAGGAACCCGGCGCCCGTGACGCACGTCGCGCCGATGATTGTCAGTTTCAGCACCCGCAGCACGCGGTCGTACTGCCGCGCGCCGAAGTTATATCCCGCAATGGGCTGCATGCCCTGGTTGATGCCCATGACAATCATCACGAAGAAGAACGCCAGGCGGTTGACGATCCCGTAGGCGCCGATCATCAGGTCGCCGCCGTACTGTTTCAGTCCCTTGTTTATCAGAATGACGATGAAGCACGCCGCGAGGTTCATCAAAAAAGGCGACATGCCGATGGCCATGATGTCGCGCACGATTTTGCGGCGCAGCCGGTAAATCCCGCGCCGGAAATGGAGCAGCTCGCTTTTGTCCGAAAGGATACGGAACTGCCAGGCGAGCGCGATGACCTGCGCCAGTATCGTGGCAACGGCGGCGCCGCGGATGCCCCACCCGAAGCCGTAGATGAACAGCGGGTCGAGCGCGGCGTTGATAACCACGGTATAAATCGTGGCGTACATCGACTTGCGCGGATGCCCCGAAGCGCGCAACACCGAGTTCAGGCCCAGGTACATGTGCGTAATGACGTTACCCGCCAGAATAATCGTCATGTAGTCGCGCGCATAGCCTATCGTCGCATCGCTGGCCCCGAAGAAATAGAGAATCGGGTCGAGGAAAAGCAATGTCACGAACCCGAAAGCAAGGCCGATGATGAGGTTGAGCACCACGACGTTGCCGAGGATGTTCTGCGCCGTTTGGTAGTCGCGCTGCCCCAGACGCATCGACACCAGCGTCGCGGCGCCCACGCCCACCAGCGAGCCGAAAGCCGCGGCGAGGTTCATCAGCGGAAAGGTCAGCGCAAGGCCCGAAATGGCCAAGGGCCCCACACCGTGGCCGATGAAGATGCTGTCGACCATGTTGTAGAGCGACGCCGCCGTCATGGCGACGATTGCCGGCACGGCATATTGTACGAGCAGTTTGCGAATACGCTCGGTACCGAGCTCCGCAGCCGCCCCTTTTATCGTTGCAGTCATAATTTACGTATGTTATATTGTGCCGCCGCACCGGAATCCCCGGCCGGCGTCCGGGCGGAAAAACCCTGCCGCACATCCTGTGCCGGAGCCCGCCCGGAGCAGGAAATCCCGAACGTCCCGGCACTCCCGCCACACCATCCGGACGCAGCGGTACGCCACCCGGCGGCGACCGACGGTACCGGCAGCACCGGCAGCGGCAGCACCAACAGCACCAGCAGCGCTATTCCAGCTCCCAGTCGCTGCCCTGCTTGCCGTCCTTGACGCGGATACCCGCGGCGGCAAGCCCATCGCGGATACGGTCGGAGGCGGCCCAGTCCTTTGCGGCGCGGGCCTTCATGCGCTCGTCGAGCAGCATTTCGACCAGCGGAGTCACGTAATCGCGCCCCGACGCCGCACCGGCGGCTTTCTCGTCGCGCAGGCCGAGGATGTCGAACGCATAGCGGTAAACGGTGGCTTTCAGCGCCTCGAGGTCGGCGGCCGTGACGGTCTGCTGCCCGTCGGCCAGCTGGTTGATGATGCGCACCCAGTCGAACAGCGCCGAGATGACCATCGGCGAGTTCAGGTCGTCGTCCATCGCCGCGCGGCAGCGGTTCTCCAGATCGGCGGGATCGATAGTCGACGCGGCGGACGGCTTGACCTTGTCCAGCGCCTCGATGCCTTTCATCAGGCGGTCGAGGCCCTTTTCGGCGGCCTGCAGCGCCTCGTTCGAGAAGTCGAGCGTCGAGCGGTACTGCGCCTGCAGCACGAAGAAGCGGATGGTCATCGGCGAGTAGGCCTGCGCCAGCAGTTTGTGGCTGCCCGTGAAGAGCTCCTCGAGGGTGATGAAGTTGCCCAGCGATTTGCCCATCTTCTGGCCGTTGATCGTAATCATGTTGTTATGCACCCAGTAGCGGGCCGAATCGTGCCCCAGTGCGGCGGTCGACTGCGCAATCTCGCACTCGTGGTGCGGGAACATCAAATCCATGCCTCCGCCGTGGATGTCGAAGCGTTCGCCCAGGTAGCGGGTCGACATCGCCGAACACTCCATGTGCCAGCCGGGGAATCCCTCGCCCCAGGGCGAAGGCCAGCGCATGATATGCTCGGGGGCGGCTTTCTTCCACAGCGCGAAGTCGTACGAGTGGCGCTTGTCGCCCTGCCCGTCCAGTTCGCGGGTGTTGGCGATGATGTCGTCGAGGTTGCGCCCCGACAGGCGGCCGTAATTATACTTCGCGTTATACTTCTCCACGTCGAAGTAGACCGACCCGTTCGACTCGTAGGCATAGCCGTCGGCCAGAATCTTCTTCACGAACTCGATCTGCTCGATGATGTGCCCCGAGGCATAAGGTTCGATAGACGGGGTTTCGACGTTCAATGCCTCCATCGCCCGGTGATAACGCTCCGTATAGTAGTGCGCCACCTCCATCGGCTCCAGCTGCTCGAGGCGGGCTTTCTTGGCAATCTTGTCCTCGCCCTCGTCGGCGTCGTGCTCCAGGTGCCCGACGTCCGTGATGTTGCGCACGTAGCGCACCTTGTAGCCGCAGGCCTTCAGGTAGCGGAACAGGAGGTCGAACGTCACCGCAGGACGGGCGTGGCCCAGGTGCGGGTCGCCGTAGACCGTCGGGCCGCAGACATACATGCCCACACGGCCGGGGGTCAGGGGTTCGAACTCCTCCTTGCGGCGGGTAAGCGTATTGTAAAGTACAAGCTTCGATTCCATAATTGCGAAAAATTATTGTGCAAAAATAAGAAATTTAATCGAGATGCGCCAGAATCGCGGAATTAATCGTACCTTTGCACCCAATAATAGTGCGCGTTGGTCCGACGCTTCCCGTTTTCCCACCGTATATTATCAAACTAATTTCATCCGGCACACAACGACCGGAACAAAACCCACATGCAATGACTTTTCAGGAACTGAACCTCATAGAACCCATCGAGCTCGCCGTGGCCGAAAAAGGCTACACGACGCCCACCCCCATTCAGGAACAGGCCATCCCGCCCGCACTCGAGGGCCGCGATTTGCTGGGCTGCGCCCAGACCGGCACGGGCAAAACGGCGGCTTTCACGCTGCCCATACTCCAGCTGCTCACCGAAGAGCCCCGCACCAAAGGGCGCCGCAGCATCCGGGCGCTGGTGCTCACGCCGACGCGCGAGCTGGCAATCCAAATCGACGAATGCTGCCGCGACTACGCCCGCCACACGGACATCCGCCACTGCGTGATTTTCGGCGGCGTCAACCAGCGGCCGCAGGTCGAGGCGCTGCAACGCGGTATCGACCTGCTGGTCGCCACGCCGGGACGGCTGTTAGACCTGATCGGGCAGGGTTACATCTCGCTTGCCGCCATCCGCTTCTTCGTGCTCGACGAGGCCGACCGCATGCTCGACATGGGCTTTATCCACGACATCAGGCGCATTCTTCCGCTGCTTCCCCGCGAGCGCCAGACGCTCTTTTTCTCGGCGACGATGCCCGACGACATCGTGAAGCTGGCCAACACGCTGCTCCACGACCCGGCGCGCGTCACCGTAACGCCCCCGGCCTCGGTGGTCGAAACAATCCGACAGAGCGTCCTGTTCGCCGAAAAAGCAGACAAGAGAGGGCTGCTCATCGACCTGCTGCGCCAGCGCAGCGAAGGATCGGTGCTGGTTTTCTCACGCACCAAGCACGGCGCCGACCGCATCGCCCGCATCCTCACCAAAGCGGGTATCGAGGGCCGCGCCATCCACGGCGACAAGTCGCAGGGCGCCCGCGAACGGGCCATGAACGACTTCCGCTCGGGAGCCTGCCGCGTGCTGATTGCCACCGACATCGCCGCACGCGGCATCGACATCAGCGAGCTGCCGCTCGTAATCAACTACGACCTGCCGGAGGTGGCCGAAACCTACGTCCACCGCATCGGCCGCACGGGCCGCGCCGGACGGGACGGGGAGGCCGTGTCGTTCTGCTCGGAGGACGAACGTCCGCTGCTCAAGGAGATCCAGAAACTCACCGGACTGGTGCTCGACCCGGATTCCGGGGAGCTGACACCCGCCCGAGACAGCCGGCAAAAGCCCGCAGGACAAAACCCCGGCACGGCGCAAGCCGGCGTGCAGAAACAACCCGCACCAAAACAACCCGTGCAGAGCCGGGCAGGACAGCGGCCGGGCAGGCGCAAGCCGCAGGGACGAGCTCCCGGCACCCCGCAACTGCAGGGACAGCAAACCGGCAACAGACAAAGCGCGGACACGCAGCCGCAGGAAGGCCGGGATACCGTGGCACGGACGGCACGCCGCCGGGCACGGCACAGCAACCGCAGCGGAGAAAAGCCGGAGGGACAAAAGGCCCCGGCCGCGAACCCGGGACGCGGACAGGAGGGCCGCAAAGCCGGAAGCCCGAAACCCGCCCGGGACAAACGAACCGCGGAAAGCCCCGAGGCATCCCGCAAAGCCCTGGCTCCGGCAAAGAAAAAGTCCGGCATGGGCAACTGGCTCTCCGGCATTTTGAAGCCGGGACGCAAGTAACCGCCGGACAACGGCCCGCCACACCATCTGCAAATGCCGGAGCGTTGCTCCGGCATTTCGCATCTTCGCATCGAAGCCGTCCTGCGCACGGACGGCACGAACGAACCGCAAGCGCTGCGAGCGCCGCCATCAATCTTTCCATAATCGCGTCACCGTTTGGTTTTTGCAAAGACAGGGAAAACGGGAATCTTACGCACGAATCTCCGAAAAGCCTTAAAAATCGCAACTTTCCGCCTTTGGCGGGTAATATTGATTGGATTTCGCCGTTAAATGATTACTTTTGCACGTACAAAGCGAACATACCGAAAAATATGACATTCTTTAAACGCTGGAACAACATCGTCGGCTGGGCGGTCTTTGCCATAGCCGCTGTTGTCTACCTGATGACCATGGAGCCCGTGTCGAGCCTCTGGGACTGCTCGGAATTCATCGCCACCTCCTATAAGCTCGAAGTCGGCCACCCGCCCGGGGCGCCGCTGTTCATGATTCTGGCCCGCCTGGCCACGCTGTTCGCCCCCTCGCCCGATTACGTGGGCATGGCCGTGAACGCCATGAACTCCATCGCCAGCGCATTCTGCATCCTGTTCCTGTTCTGGACCGTCACGCACCTGGCGCGGCGGCTCGTGACCCGCGACGGCGGACAGCTCACCCGGGCCAACACCTGGGCCGTCCTGGGCGCAGGCGCCGTAGGCGCGCTGGCCTACACGTTCACCGACACGTTCTGGTTCTCGGCCATCGAAGGCGAGGTATACGCCCTCTCGTCGATGTTCACGGCACTCGTGGTGTGGCTGATGCTCAAATGGGAAGAGGAGGCCGACCAGCCCCACTCGTCGCGCTGGATCGTCCTGATTGCCTACATGATGGGCCTTTCGATCGGCGTCCACATCCTCAACCTGCTGACCATTCCGGCGCTGGTGTTCGTCTACTACTTCCGCAAAACCGAAAAGGTAACCTTCAAAGGCATCGCTTACGCCACCCTGATCGCCGGGGCCATCCTTCTGTTCGTCAACAACATCATCATCCCCTACACGGTCTACGTCGGGGCGATGCTCGACCTTTTCTTCGTCAACACGCTGGGCCTGCCCGTCAACTCGGGCATGGTGCTCTTCGCACTGGCGCTGATCGGCGGCCTGGGCTGGGCCTCGTGGTACACCCACCGCAAGGGCAAGGTGGTCTGGAACGTCATCCTGCTCTCGACGACAATGATTCTGGTCGGCTTCTCGTCCTACGCCTCGGTAACAATCCGCGCCGCGGCCAACCCGCCGATGAACAGCAACAACCCCAACAACCCCCATGCGCTGATGTCGGTGCTCAACCGCGACCAGTACGGCGACCGCCCGCTGCTGTTCGGCGCCTACTATTCGGCTCCGCCCGAGGGGTACAAGGAGAAACATTTCTACTACCTCGACGAGGACGGCAAGTACAAACCCGCCTCGGTCATCACGGGCTACACCCACGCCCCGGAATTCATCCACTTCTTCCCCCGCATGTGGGACACCCGCAAGGGCGAAAAGGAGTACAGGCAGTGGGCCGCCTACCGCACCAAGACCGAAATCCTGCGCGACGACAAGGGCGAGGTAATCCGCGATGCGCAGGGACGTCCCGTACAGGGCGAGGTACTCGATTTCGGCCGCAAGAAAATTTACAACGACGGCTACGAAAACCGCACCGTCGTCGAGCCGACGTTCGCCGAGAACCTCAACTACTTCTTCAACTACCAGCTTTCGTACATGTACTGGCGCTACTTCCTGTGGAATTTCGTGGGACGCCAAAGCGACATACAGCCTACGCAGACGACCATCACCGACGGCAACTGGCTCTCGGGCATCGGCTGGATTGACGAGAAGTTCCTCGGGCCGCAGGACAACCTGCCGCGTGAAATCGCCGACAACAAGGGGCGCAACACCTACTATTTCCTGCCTTTCCTGCTGGGCCTCATCGGACTGCTCTACCAGCTCAACCGCGACCAGCGCAATTTCTCGATCGTCATGTGGCTCTTCATCATGACGGGTATCGCGCTGGTGTTCTACTTCAACACCTCGCCGGGCGAGCCGCGCGAGCGCGACTACGTCTATGCGGGCTCGTTCTACGCCTTCTCCATCTGGATAGGCTTCGGCGTGCTGGCAATCCGCGACCTCGTGGCATGGCTCACCAAACGCAACAACGTCGCAACGGCGGCCGTCGCGACGGCTGTGTGCATGGGCGTGCCCGCAATCCTTGCGGCGCAGAACTGGGACGACCACGACCGCTCGCACCGCTACATGGCGCGCGACATCGGCTGGAACTACCTCATGTCGACGCTTCCCAATTCGATCATCCTCAACTACGGCGACAACGACACGTTCCCGCTGTGGAACAACCAGGAGGTCTACGGCGTACGTCCCGACGTGCGCATCATGAACACCTCCTACCTGGGCGGCGAATGGTACATCGACGAGATGAAAACCAAGGCCAACGACGCGCCGGGCGTACCGTTCTCGCTGCCCAAGCGCAAATACACCTTCACCAACGACTGGGTGCCCGTGGACAACCGCTTCGACCGGGCCGTGGACATCAAGGAGGTTATCGATTTCATCCGCAGCGACGACCCGCGCAGCAAGCTCAAGCTCTCCGACGGTTCGACGACCGACTACATCCCCACCAAGCGCATCGCGCTGCCGGTGAACAAGGAGAACGCCATCGCCTCGGGCATCGTGGCCGAGAAAGACCGCGATTTGATCGTCGACACGGTATACCTCAACCTGCGGAAAAATTCGCTGGACAAAAACCAGCTGATGATTCTCGACATGCTGGCCAACTTCGACTGGAAGCGCCCGATTTACATGACGCAGGTCTACATCCTGCAGGACTTCGGCCTGATGGATTACCTCCAGTTCGACGGCTACGCCTACCGTTTCGTGCCGATTCTGACCCCCGTGAAGAATCCGTGGGAAATCGGGCGCGTCGACCCGGACTACGCGGCGCCGCTGCTGCGCGACACGTTCCGCTACGGTAACCTCGCCGACCCGCGGGTCTACGCCGACTACTTCATCCAATACAACCTGAGCGCCTCGCACGCCCGCGACGCCTTTGCCCGCGTGGCTAAGGAGCTGCTGCGGCAGGAGCGCGCCGAGGAGGCCGTCGAACTGCTCGACCTGGGGCTCGAGCGGATGCCGACCTCGCAGATCCGCTTCACCGACGCCAACACCTACCCGTTCCTCGAGGCCTACTACGCCGCCTCGGCGATGGGCGTCGAAGAGGCCGCCGAAAAGGGCGACGCGCTGCTGCGCGAGTACATGCGGACGCTGATCGAGTACATCGAGCATTACTTCCGCTTCGAGGGCGTGCAGGGCGATATGGTTTCCCCGCTCATCGACGACAAACTCGAGCAGCTGGGCGACATTTACTACCTGGCCGTCTATGCGGGCCGCAAGGAAATCGTAGCCGAAATCAACGACTACTACCGCACGCTGGGCGTGGAGGAGGAGAACCTCGTGGATGTCGGCGACAAACCCCACCAGATAGACACGACGCTCCTGCCCCGGCAGGATACCGCAAACTGACGGCCGGACAGCCGTGAACGACAAAAAAGCCCCTCCGCAACGGAGGGGCTTTTTTGCCGAAACAGGCACATGCAGAAAAGGAATGGCATCGCACATTCAGGCATTGATTCTTTATCCGGCACAGGTTCCGCGGCGTTCCTGTGAACATCCGCCATGTCGCACGTCGGATGAAATACCTGTCGTAAAGGGGACTGTTTTACCGGCTGTTCCCCTTTAAGACGCACTCCCGCGAACCGGGACTCCGGCCCGGGAATCTGCGGATGCTCCGGCAGGAAATCATCGATGCCCCGCGGGCCGTCCGGCAAGGTCTTTTTTACCGTTCGTTGTATATTTTCATCTTCTGCCCGCCGTATTCGTTCATCAGCTGCGGATAGGGCAATACACCGTTCGCATCGGCCCATCGGAAATAGCATTGTGCCATTCGGTCAACCCTGCGGGGATGCCGGGCCGACAGATTATGCTGCTCGGTACGGTCGTGCGCAATGTCGTAGAGTTCCCATTGCTGTCCGTTGAAATAGGAAGCCACGAGCTTCCATCGTCCGAGGCGTACCATGCGGTTTCCTTCGTGTTCGGCGAAGATCGCACGGACGGGAAGCCGCCGTCCCCGGGCAAGGGGCAGAAGCGAAACGCCTTCGGCCGGCACCAGTTGACGTCCCTCGTACTCGTCGAGATACCCTATTCCTGCGGCATCGAGGCAGGTTGCCATGATATCGATGAGATGGCAGGGCTGGTGGTCGATGCCGCCCGGGTGTTTCACCCGGTTGCCCCACCACAGAATACTCGGAGAAGAGATCCCGCCCTCGTGAGCGAAATGTTTGTAAAGGCGAAACGGAGCGCAGCAGACATTGGCCCAGCCGGTGCCGTAGTGGTGATAAGTTCCGGGCTGTCCCATGCCGGCGAGTTCCTCGGCGGTGTGGACATGGTAGTTCGTGCCGCTACGGCCGTCGAACCCGAATTCATGCCATTCGGCGCAGGCTCCGTTGTCCGAGAGAAAGAGTATGAGCGTGTTTTCCAATTGTCCGTTATCGCGCAGCGCTTCGATAAGGCGTCCGATATTGCGGTCCATGATGTCGACCATAGCCGCATAAATGGCCATGCGGCGTGCCAAATCACGCTGCTGTTCCTCCGAAAGCGCGTCCCATGCCGGAATCGATCGTGTCCGGTCGATAAACTGACTTGCCGGCACTTGGCCCCGACCTGCAGCCAGCTCCCCGTCGGCCAGCAATCCCAGGCGGCGCAGACGCGCTTCGCGCTCCTCCCGGATCGCATCCCAGCCTTTCAGATAGAGCTCCATGTAATGATCGATACGCTCACGGGGAGCTTGCAGCGGGAAATGCGGGGCGTTGTATGTCACGTGCAGGAAGAGCGGTTTGTGCAGTTCGCGCGCCCGGGCTGCAAAATCAATGGCGTAGTCGGTAATGGCGTCCGTGGCGTAAAATTCGCCCCGGGCATATTCCCGCCGGGGTGCCGTTTCGGGCAGTCGGACATACCGTTCGGGATTCCAGTAGGTCATGGCGCCGTTGAGGAATCCGTAAAAGTCGTCGAAGCCGCAGTCGACGGGGGTATACGCCTTTCCCAGGTGCCATTTGCCCGCCATGGCGGTATGATAACCAGCCGTGCGGAGCGCTTCGGCGATGGTGAGGTTGTTGTCCTGGCGATAGCCCCGGTAACCCTCGGGCCATGCTTCCCGGTGGTCGCGCACCATTTCGCCGATACCTACCCGATGGGGATAGAGTCCTGTCAGAAGGCAGGCTCGCGAGGGGCAGCTGCGACCCGAATTGTAGAGTTGCGTGAGTCGCAGGCCTTCGGCCGCCAGCCGATCCAGTGCGGGCGTTTCGATCTCGCCCCCGAAGCATCCCGGGTCGGAAAAACCGAGGTCGTCGGCCAGGATGACGACAATGTTGGGCGGCGTGAGGACGTGTTGGGCCGACGCTGTGCCGGCGGCGGTCAGCGCGGCAGGGAAAAAGAGGGTTCGGAGATTCATGGGCGGAGCGTAACGACGGTGAATGAGATGCGGCGGTAGAGGTCGTCGGCATCGCCGTTTTCGTAGAGCACGCCTACGCGGTTCCGGTCGAGTCGCACCAAATCGGAATAGGCTGTCGGCCCGGGACAGACGGTTACCAGATGGCTCCATGTCCGGCCGTTGTCGCGGCTCTCGCACAGCGAGAGGTTGTGGCGTCGGCGCGGATCGTGCGGGTTGCAGAAGAGCAGCCGCCGGGTGGGACGGTTGCCGCGCGTGAGGTTCAGCAGACTTCCCTGACAACGGGGTTCGACCAATTCGGGTTGTTCGCCCCGGATGCTCCAGCCTGTCCCGCCGTCGCGGCTTACGGCGTAAAGCCGGAGGCTGTCGCTGCGTTCGTAGTGACGCATGTTCAGCAACAGCGAGCCGTCTGCGAGTTCGGCGACCGTGCTTTCGTTTCCGCCGCGCTGCGAAACAGCTCCCAACTGCCACGTGAGTCCTTCGTCGTCGGAGAAGAGCAATTGCGAATAGGATTCGACCCGGCCGTCGTTTTCCAGTCGTTTGTGGTTGGCCGGGACGACGATACGCCCTTTGTGGGGCCCACGGCGCTTGACGATGGCGTGGCACGGGCCGGTGGCGTACCAGGTCCAGTCCGGGGCCTTGACCCCGGCGGTGATCTCTTCGGGACGGCTCCAGGTTCGTCCGTGGTCTTCGGAGCGAAGCACGAAAACACGCCGCGTATCGACGCTCGTGCGGCGCTCGATCTGCCGTTCGCGGTCGCAGCCGCGATTCCAGGTTGCAAGCATGACGATCCGCCCGTCGTCGAGAACCGCGGGGGCCGGATTGCCGCAGGTATTGCCGCCGTCGTCCCAGACCGTCGTGATCGGGCCCCAGGTGTGTCCGTCATCCTCCGAACGGCGCATCACGAGGTCGATGTCGCCGCTGTCGCGTTTGTCGTGCCGGCGCGCTTCGGCGAAAGCTATCAGCGCATCGTCGCCCGTGCGGACGACGACCGGAATCCGGAATCCCGCATAGCCGTCCTCTCCTTCGGCAAAGACCGTGACTGCCTCGCCGACGACGGGGGCGGCGGACTTACGGACGGATTTGCCGGGCTTGCCGGCAGCGGTGGATGCTGTAAATGCTGTGGATGCGGCTGCCGCTTCGGCTGCCAGCGTTATGCCGAGGAGCATAATTCCCCCGACAAGGCTTCGCAAAGTCTGTTTCATGGTAATCGGTATGTGGACGGGGTTACCGTCTGTGGCGTTCGAGGTAGATCGTGTAGAGTTTGAAATGCTCGACAATGGCGTGTTTGTACCCTTCGAGATCGCCGCGTTTGATGTAATCCAGCAGATGGCGGTGGGTGACCAACTCGCAGTTCTGGATAAGTTCCTGCTCGATGGGTTCGAAGAAGTCGCGGTATTTCTCCTTGACGAAATCCAGCACCGGGTAGATGATATCCTGGAACTCCGAGATGATGCGGTTGCCCGTGATTTCATAGAGCTTCGTATGGAAACGGTGCTCGCTGATGGGGGCGTATTTGTTGTTGCCGATCACCTGGCTCATTTCGACGATCTGTTCCAGTTCTTCGATGTCCTGCGGGGTGAGATTGCTGAAAATGTTGCTGCTGATGCCGATTTCGAGCGCTATGCGGAATTCAAGGATGTCGCGCAGCGTCGATTCGTTCATCAACAGCGGATTTATGCAGCGCTTCATGCCGCCGAGCAGCGAAGGTTCACCCAGCATCATGCCTTTCTTGGTACGTGAAACGATCATGCCGGTCATCTTGAAACGGCTCAACGCTTCGCGCAGAACCGGACGCCCGACGCCCAGCGATGCGGCCAGTTCGATCTCGTTGGGGATGCTGCTACCCGGACGCAGCCCCTTCTCCTTGAAGAAACGAATCAGACTCTCTTCGACACTGTCGACGAGCGTGGTATTGCGGTTGTCCAGTTTCAGAACCTCCATCTGTGGTAATTTTCTGTAAAGATACGAATTATTTTTTGTCATGTCAAATTATTCAGACAAATCGAAAGTACGCTCCGATTCGTCACTCCGTCTGCCAGTCGAATTGCTTGGGGCGCTCGACCGTCTGGCGGTATTTGCGGCCGAAACGGTCGGTAACGATTACTTCGATCGGCGTGTCGGGGGCCGAGGCTTCGACCGAGAACATGTGCGGATTGGCGACGGCACGGAAAGCCGTGGGACGCGTGGGCAGCACATCGCGGCGAATGAGGATGTAGAGCGGATCTTTGGCCCAAACCTGTTCGACTTTCAGGTCGCGGCCCTTCTCGCGCACGCGCACCGTCCATTTTTCGTCCCAGTTGTAGACGTTAATCAGACAACGGTTGCTGCCCGGCTGTCCGCCGAACTCCTCGGGCACCCGGTTCAGGTCGTAGACGCGGAACTGGTTGCAGTCGGCCCGGTAGCCGTTGGGCTTGAACTGCCAGCTGGCCCGATCGCCGCGGTAACGCAGAACCAGGTAGCCGCCGGGAGAACCGTCCTCGCTCACCAGCCGGCTTTCGGGACCGTTGATTTTCCACGACACGGCTGAAGCCGAAACGAGCGTGTGCTGGAAAATGCGGTCGGTCAGCGGGATGTTGATGAAACGGTGGTTGTGACCCGTCAGCAGGCGCACGTCGCCGAACCGAGCCAGCAAAGGCATGAGCTGGTCGTGCATGACCTGCTGGTTTTCCCGGGCCGAGAATTCGGGGATACCGTCGCTGCCAATCCCCGTCCAGTCGGCGACGGGTACATGCATGCAGACGACGAGCGGAGTGTCGCTGCCGACGGTTTCCAGATCGCGGCCCAGCCAGCGGAGCTGGCGCTCGTCGAGCCGGTAGTCATTGCGGGAAGGACGCCTGCCGTTCTTGAGCGCACCTTTGCGTACGATGGTGTTGTCGAGCATGACGAAATGCACCTTCCCGAGGTTGAACGAATAGTAGTTCGGGCCGATAATCTGCCGGAACGGGCGCTGTGCGATGCTGTCCCACTGCGCGTCGGGAATCGCCGGATCGACGAACCGCTCGTTGTCGTGGTTTCCCGGAATGTGGAAGACGGGCGAGGGATAGGTTTTCATCACATCGAGGTACTTGCGCAGCGCGAAGTCGTTTTTATGCCACATGATGTCGGTGGTCATGTCGCCCAGGTGGAGCGAGTAGACCGGGCCTTTGGTGCGCTCGATTTCATGCGAAATGTCGGGCAGGTACCATTTGCGGAACTGCGGCAGGTCGAGTTCTTCGGGATCGCCCCGCAGGTGGGTGTCTGTGGAGATGAAGAGCGTGAAGTTGTCGTTACTGCGTTTTTCGAGTTGGAAGTCGATTACGTCGAGATCGCAATGGGTCGTGTAACCGAAAAAACGCGGAATCAGACCGTCAGTAGCCGTTTCGTAACCTCCGGGAATGGACATGAATACATATCCGCAGGGTTTCGAGGAGCGCATTTCGTAACATCCGTCGGAGTTCGTCCGAACAACCAGTTCGCCGTCCGAAACGACGACCCCGGCGACGGGTTTCCCCTTGCAGGTAACTCGCCCCACGATGTTGGGCTTCTGCGCCTGCGCGCACCAGGCGGCGCAGAGTGCGATGAATAGGAACAGTTTTTTCATTTTCGTTCTCGGTGAGCGGAGCAGTCCGGAGGAAAGTGCCCGGGGCACCTTCCTCCGACCGTTCCGGGTGTTTTATTTTTCTTTCACGCAACGGATTTGCATCGCCTGGTTACGGTAGCCGAGGTCTTCGGTGTCGGCATGCACCTGGGCCGTACCGATAGCCGGAGCAAACATGAACGTATAACGGCCTGCCGGACGGAAATAGAGCAGTCCCGAAGCATAGGTCGCGGACGTCTTCGAATAGGGATTGTTTTCGCCCGTGAACATCGAGCGCGACCAGTAGAACGCGGCGTTGTTCGACTCCACGACGGCTCCCGTGGCATCACGGCGTCCGCCGCAGGGGAAGATGAGGGTTTCCACGGCCGGATCGGTTTCATGCTCCGGCCAGAAATTCCGGGCGTCCGCCACTTTGGGGAAGTCGGCCGATGCGTCGGCCTTGAGCCGGTCGATGCGCAGGATATTCTCGCCGCCGGTCATGTGGTTCTGCGTATCCTTCTCATGGGTTTTGGAATAGGAGGGCGGCGTCGTGGTCTGTGTACCGCCTTTGTTTATCCACAGGTAGCGGACGTACCAGGCATCGGCCGTACCCTTTTGTTTGATGCCGGAGTGGAACATGGTCTCCGTATCTTTCGTGATGGCTCCCGAACCGAAACCTACATAGGGATGCGTCACTCCGTTCGGAAGCACTTCTGCCTTGTCCTGTTTTCCGTTTGCGAAAATCAAGGCGTTGGTGCGATAAGGCATGACGTCGGCCAGCTCCTCGTAGGTCGGCAGCCTCCAGCCTGCGGGACAGGGATTCGTCGTGACGGATTCCCAGTACCGGTCGAAGGAGCCTTCGACGCCCTGCGCGTTCCAGTCCTGCGTTTGGCCCGCATAGGCGATGAACGCCGGGCTGGCGAGGGCCTCCGCGGGGGTCATCTGCGTCGACACGGTTTCAACGTCGCCGGTTGCGGGGAAGGGCATCGTACGGCCCCACTGGTAGAGGTAACCGAAACTGCGCACGTCGTTGGCGAAGGCCTGCGAAGCCCGGAGCGTGGCGCCGATGGAGCGATCCATCCACTCCAGGTTGCCGAACTTGATCGTCTTGATGCCTGCGAGCCCCTGCTGGACGACCTTGACATTGCAGGTCGCACCGCCGGCGTTGACGGCGAAAGAGGCCGTCCGATCCTCGCCGGGATTCTCCTTCAGCGTGCGGATACGGATAGTACCCTCCCCGACGATGGCGGCATCGTACCAGTCTTCCGATATGGCTCCGATTTCGGCCGAGCCGTCGACGTTGAGAATGTAACCTATCGTGAAGCCGTAGTTCGGTTCGGGGGTGAAGGGCAGCGTCACGGTATTCTTGTCCGAAAGCCATTCGCCCGTGATTTGGATGGCATCCACTTCGGCCGCACCGCTGAAGTCGGGCGACAGCACGGCCGTCACCTCCCCGCCCCGGTTGCGGAGCGTCAGTTTATAGTCGTAGTCGGCGTAAAGGGTGCTGGCAAGCGTGGTTTTGCAGACGAAATCGCTGCCCGAGAGAGTGCCTTTCACCGTGACGGCCGTCTGGTTGGCGGTTGCCGGCAGCAGGTAGAAAGCACCGGCCTCTTCGCCCGGCGCGAGGTCGGCCGCTGCGGAATAGTCGACGGTCGGCAGATCGACCGAAATGGTCTTGACAAAGGGATAGACGCTCGCCGAAGCCCCGGAAACCGAAACATCCGAGAGGACGATCTGCCCGGAAAGCGTGTTGCGAAGCGATATCTTGGTGACGGTACGGGCCAGGCACACCGGCACATGGGCATTGCCCGCACTGGCGATGAAAGTCGTGCCGGCCATGACGAAGGGGGCTGCCGGGGCTTTGGTACCGGCAGGGGTTACGACGACGCCGCTGCGGAAATCGTTGAGCTCCGTGGCCGGAGCGCTTTCGGTCGCTTCGTCGAGCGTGACGAGTGCCGGAAGCGTCACGCTGCCGCCGGCATTGCCCAGCACGAAGACATGCTTCTGTCCGGAAGTAGGAAGCATGATCTGCTCGCTGCCGATGCGGTAGTTGTGCGTTCCGGCGATTTTTTCCGGTTCCATGGGGACGATTCCCTGCCTGTAGTATTGCAGGGCATTGGTCGTAACGTCGAAAATATAGATATCGTAACTCGTGACAGTCCGCTCGTCGGCCGAAGCGGTCGAGCGGGTTGAAACCATCGTACCGCTGACCTGCACCTCGACGCTCATCTCGGCCTGTTGCCGGTTGTTCTCCAACACGCTGTTCTCGTCGTGCAGTTCGGGTGAGCAAGCTATGGCGAGAAGCCCGCAAAGAAGGCTTATGGTTCGTTTTTTCATGACTCGGAGGGTTTATTCGTTGATGTATTTTGCAATCGTGGCAGCCGGAATCTTACGGAACGAAATCTGTTCGCTGTAATGCGTCGGCCCGTTTTCATAGAGTATGCCGACGCTGCCGTCGTCGAAGACGACCAGATCCGAATAACCGGACTTGCCGTCGGTAATCGGGTAAACGTCCGTTTTCCAGGTGGCACAGTCGTCCAGGCTGGCCCGAATCGAGAGATGGTCACGTGTGGTGCTGTTGTTGCTGCTGGCCAGGATGACCGACGAAGGAACGCCGTTCGTATTGTAGTTTACAATCGAGCCCTGGCATCCCGGGTCGGTGCGCAGCGGGTTGGCCGTATAACGGCTCCAGGTGATGCCGCCGTCCCCGCTGACGCTCCAGCCGCGCTGTTTCTTGTAAGCTCCCGTGCCGCGCATGTCGAGATAGATGCGGCCGTCGGACAGCTCGACCGGCACGCATTCGTTGCCGTAGTGCAGTTCTTCGTCGAGTTCGAGCATGTGCCAGCTCTCGCCGTTGTCGTCGGAGTAAGCGACGTGCGAACCGTAATAATTCTCGTCCTCCGAATCAGCGGTTACGGGCACTCCGGCGTAGACCTGATATTTGTGGTCGCAGCCGACGAGGATGCGTCCCTTGTGCTGGCCGGATTTCAACTGGATGGCGTGTCCGGGGCCCGCTTTGAAGAAGCCTGTCCACAGATAGGCGTCGGGGTTCGAATTGCGGTTTTCGGTGAACCACTTGAACGGGCCCGACCAGGTTTGGCCTTCGTCGTCGGAGTAGAAGCTGACCACGTGGTTGTGGTATCTCTGCGACTCCTCGAACGAGAAATAGTTGCTTTTGAATTTCGCCTCGGTCGTCCCGGTGCGCGCCCAGCAGCAGAATACCACCAGGCGGCCGCTTTCGGTATAGACGGCGCAGGCGTTTCCGCAGGTGTTGTCCTCGTCGTCGAACAATACCTGCGAGGGGCCCCAGGTCTGGCCGTCGTCGGTCGAAACCCGGTAGACCAAATCGATGTCGCCGCCGTCCTTGTTGGTCGAGCCGGTCTCTTCGCGCGCCTCGCAGAAGGCAATCAGTTTGTGCGGGGTGCGTACCAGTCCCGGGATGCGGAAATTGTGTATGCGTTTGGTGGGATAGACGGCTCCCTTGTTTTTCCACAGCACCTGTGTCGTTCCGGCCGAAAGGTCGGTTCCTTCGTCCAAATCGTGGGTCGGCGTGCCGAACTCGAAGGAATCGCCGCAGGCGACGGCTGCCATCGCCAGCACGGGAAGCAGGAGTTTCAATATTTTAGTTTTCATCGTGGCGTGTTTTTTAGTTGTAACCTACCGTTTGACGGATATTCGGATTTTCGTTCATGCAAGCGGTCGTGATGGGCCACAGCAGGATATTGGTTTCGTTCTGGCGGCCGCGGAGCGATTCGATTTTCGTAAAGGCGTAGCCCAGGCGGATGTAGCTCCACCAGCTTTTGCCTTCACCGGCGAATTCTTTCAGGTACTCGGTCATCAGCGACTCCTTGAAACTGTGGTAATCCGAGGAGGCGTAATAATTGTCGATGCCGTAAGCCCGTTTGGCGACGCGGTTGAGGTATGTGAGCGCCGTCGGGATGTTGCCCCGTTCGTTTTCGATTTCGGCCTTGAAGAGCAGCGCTTCGGCATAGCGGTAAAGCGGCACGTCGGAGATGAAATAGCGTTTGTTGTCGGCCCATTTGCCGGCGAACTTGTTGACCCATGTGTAGCGGTAGCCCTCCTCTTCGTCGGTCCAGTCGCCGTAGCTGACCGGGGTGCGGGTGTCGCGTTCGTCCTTGTAGAGAAGTTCCACGAGACTCGGCGAGAAGATGAAACGCTGGTCGTCGGAGGTCATCAGTTTGACGTGCGTTTCGATATGTTCGCTGGCCGAATGGAACCGGGTCTGCGGAATGAGGTAGGTGCTGGCATAGCCGCCTTCGTACTCTCCCTGTCCGAAATGGAGGGTGAGGATGATTTCGGCATTGTTCTTTTTCGTGATGTCGAAAATGTCGGCATAGGAGCCGATCAAGTCGAGCCGCGAATCCTTGAACACTTCGGCCAGAGCCTCGTCGGCTGCCGTGAGGGCGTCATCGCCGCCTTCGCGGGTCTGGTAAAGCCAGAGATTGTAGTCGGCCTTGAGCATCTGTACGGCGCTGCGTGTGGCGATGGTGCAGTCGGCAGCCGATGCAGGCATCAGGCGGAGCGCATCCTCGATGTCGCGGGCCACCTGTTCGTAGATCAGCGCCGCGTCGCTGCGCGAAGGCTGCAGGTCGCTGTCGCTCGACTCGAAACCCTCCAGGAGCAGCGGTGCATCACCCCATACGCGGGCGATGTTGTAATAGGTGTAGGCGCGCACGAAATGGGCATTGGCCAGAATGAGGTTCTTCAGGTTTTCGTCCGAGAACGTGATTCCCGGCACATGGCGCAGGATGAGGTTGGCATTGTTAATCGTCGTGTAGCTCGAACCCCAGTTGGTGCCTTTGGTTTCGCTGCTGTCGAGCGCGTTGTTGAACATCTTGTCGGCCGAGCCCGAGCCGCCGGCTCCGTTGGTGAAGGTTCCGGCACGGTAATCGCCCCAGTAAATCAGGGCCGTCTGGAACGATGCGCGGAACTGATGGTACATGCCGTAGAGGGCACCCTTGGCATCACCTTCGTCGAGCCACATGTTCGAAGTCGTGATCTTGCTTTTCTGAATGATGTCCATGTCACCCAGGCACGAAGCGGAACCTGCCGACAGCGTGACGAGCAGCACGAGTTTTATGAGTCTGTTTTTCATAACGGTTCTTGCTTGAAGTTAATTAAAAGATCAGACGTACGCCGAACGAGAAGCGCCGGATCGGAGGATAGTTGTAGAATACATCGCCGTCGTAGGTGGTCGACGACCCCGCTTCGGGCGAAATCCCCTTGACCTCGGTGAAATAGTAGAGGTTGTTGCCCGACACGGTCAACGTGACGCCTTTCAGGCCGACTTTCGTGAAGAGTTTCGACGGCAGCGAGTATTGAAGCGTAATCTCGCGCAGGCAGAGGTAGTCGCCTTTGTAGGTGAAAGTGTTGGTGGCGCGGCGATTGTAGTTGTCGTTGCCCCAGTTCGAGTCGTTGGCGTAGAATTTGGCGTACTTGGTTTTGTCGCCGGGTTTTTTCCACGCTTTGAGCACATCCTTGGCCAATGCGTAGTTGTTGGTGAAGGTGCCGTAGAAGTAGCGCGAATAGGATTCGTCGAAAATCGAGTGGCCCGTGGCCCAGTCCAGATAGAGCGACAGGGTCCAGTTTTTGAGCCGGAACGAGTTCTGCAGGCCGCCGGTGAAAGGCGGAACGGTGACACCCAGGCAGAACTGGTCGGCCGTGGTAATCTGCCCGTCGCCGTTCCGGTCGGCCCATTCATAGTCGCCGACGCGTTTGGCGCCCTTCCGGGGCAGACGCGACAGGGCGTCGTAATTGGCATTGGCGGCCTGCTCTTCGGTTTCGATGATGCCCGTGGCAACATAGCCGTAGAAGCGGTTGAGGGGCTCGCCTTCGGCAATGCCGCCGAAGAAAGTGCCGTCGCCCAGGGCGATGCCGCCCGTGCGGTTCTTATCGATACCGTTTTTGGGCAGCTTGAGCACCTTGTTCTGCTGGTAGCTCAATACGAGTTTCGACTCCCAGCTGAAGTTCTTTTTCACGATGTTGCGGGTGGTCAGCTCCAGTTCATAGCCCCAGAAGCGGACTTTTCCGAGGTTGGTCCAGAACTTCGAGAAACCCGTCGTGTTGGGCAGGTTCTGCTGGTAGAGCAGGTTGCGCGTGCGCTTGTCGAAGAAGTCGGCGCTTACGTAGATGCGGTTCTTGAACAGGCCGGCTTCGATACCGATGTCGAGCTGGTTCGAAGTTTCCCATTGCAGTTTCTCGTTGGGCATCTCCGAGGGCTTGATACCCGCATTCCCGTTGTACATGTAGCTGGCGCCGTAGGAACCATAGGCGTCGTAAATACCCACCGAGGCATTGTTTCCGGTCGAACCGTAGCTGGCGCGCAGTTTGAGGAAATTCAGCTGGCGGATGTCGTTGAGCCAGGGTTCTTCGGTCAGCACCCAGCCGCCCGAAACGCCCGGGAAGAAGCCCCAGCGGTCGTCTTTGGCGAATTTCGACGAGCCGTCCTCGCGGAAGGTGGCCGTCAGCAGGTATTTGCCTTTGTAATCGTAGTTGAGGCGTCCGAAGAAGCCGATCTGACACTCGGCCTGCTCCGACGAGGAGATATCGTCGGGTTCGAAAACCGAGGAGCCGTTGATGGTGGTGACTTTGTCCGAAGTACCGCCCGAACCGGCCATCTTGACCGTCTCGTAATCGCGTTTCTGGTAGGAATAACCTCCCATAATCGAGATATTGTGATCTTCGGCGAACGTCTTTTTGTAGGAAACGTAAGCTTCGAGTTTTTGGCGTTCAGTCAGGGTCTGGCTCCACGACGATTTGCGCGTGGCATCGAAGACATTGGCTTTGATGAACTGCTTGGCTTTCGAGTCGGTGCGGAAGAACGACCCCTGCACATTGGCCGTCAGGCCGTCGATAATCTCCCATTTCAGACCTCCGATGAGCGACAGGTAGTTTTTCTGGTTGCTTCGGTCATAGTACTTGTTGTAGAAGAGCGGAGTCTGCGACGAGGAGTTGTAACCCTCGACCGGTGTGCCGTCTTCGTAGTAGGCGTTCATCGTCGGCGGGTTGGCCAGTGCGCGGGAGATGGTGTTGCGCTGGTTGGCATAGGCTTCGGTGTTGGTACGGGCGAAATCCACGCCGAAGCTGGCCGTAAGCCGCTTGGTAATCTTGGCGTCGAGGTTGCTCTTGAAGTTTACGCGGTTGTAACCCGTCGAGAGAGCCACGCCTTCGTCGTCGGTGTATCCCAGGCTGGCCGAGTAGCGGATGCGTTCGCCGCCGCCGTCGATTCCCAGGTAGTAGTTTTGCCACCAGGCACCGTTATAGAGCAAATCCTGCCAGTCGGTATCGCGGTACATGATTGTTTTCGAGGGGTTGACCGGATCGGGCATGGTCCTGTATCCGGCAGGCAGCACATCCGTTGCGGGATCATAATAACGGGTCGAGAAGATGCCGTTGGGCTTGTTGCCGATACCTGCCGAGTGGGCTCCGTTCAGGTAGCTCAGGGCATCGGATACACGCGAAGGGGTGCCCAAATATTCGGCGACCGCCGTGCGGACGACCTCGATGTATTCGCGGGCGTTCAGGAATTCGATCTCGGTTTCGGTGTCCTGCCAGGCCCAGTTGGCTTCAAAGGTGATGCGGGGCGCCTTGTTGTAACCGCCGCGCTTGGTGGTCACGAGGATGATTCCGTTCGAAGCCTTTGCCCCGTAGATAGCCGACGAAGCGGCGTCTTTCAACACGTCGATCGAGGCGATGTCGTTGGGGTTGATGGCCGAAAAGTCGCGTTCGACACCGTCGACGAGCACGAGCGGGGAGTTCGAACCGTTGATCGACGAACCGCCGCGAATCTGGTAAGAGAATCCGCCGCCGGGCGAGAAGTTGGTCTGCGTGACTTTCAGACCGGCGATCTTGCCTTTCAGGCCTTCGCCGACGGTCGAAATCGGAATGTTTTGCAGCGCCTCTCCGTCGAGTTTGGCAATCGAGGAGGTCACCGACCGGCGCGATTGTTCGCCGTAGCCGACCACCACGACTTCATCCACGGCGATGGATTCGGGGGCCAATTCTACGTCGATGCGGCTCTGCGAACGGATTACGGGAACCTCCTGCGTCCGGTAACCGATGAACGATACGACCAGCGTGGCATCGCCGTTGGCCAAATCGAGTGCGAAGCTGCCCTCCGAGTCCGTGGTGACACCCTGGGTCGTGCCTTTGACAATGACCGAGGCTCCGACAACGGCCTGGCCATTGTCGTCCATGACCCGCCCCGTCAGGCGGTGAGTCTGAGCCCAAGCGCTCATACCGGCGAACATAAACGCCAGACAGAGGAGGCATCTCGATGCGACGCTCATCTTCCGTATCCGGAGTCGAAACGCCTCTTTGTAGTAGAGTTTTTTCATTTGGCGGTAATTTTTGGTTTCATGATATAGGGTTGGTTATTATTTATTTGTTTTATAAGACAAATAGACTGGCAGAAATGCTTTTCACGAACCTCATGCCGTAAAAAAGCGGTTGCGAGCAGACTACGTCCGGGATTTTCGTTTACCGTAGATGGTCAGCGAGTCGGTATCGCGGTTGCTGCGGGGCACGCAGAGGCTCGCCAGGTAACCGACAATGAAACAGGAAAGGAATCCGGTGGTGGAATAAAGCAACAGATTGACATACCCGCTGCGGGCCACGAGTATCTGCACGACGATGCTGGCTGCAATGCCGCACAGGGCGCCGAACGTATTGGCACGCCGAGTCGTGAGGCCCAGCAGGAACAATCCGCCCAGGCCGCCGAGCAGAATGCCGAGAATCTTCGAAAATTCGTCCCACAGCGATTTTATCTCCCATGAAGCCATTATCAATGCGAAACCTACGCCGACGAGCCCCAGTACGAGGGTCGAGAGGCGTGCCGTGCGCAGCAGTGCGCGGCCGTCGTGTGCGGCAGGGCTGATTTTGCGGTATATATCCGTGACAAAAGCCGTGGCGGCGGAGTTCATGCTGCTGCTGAGCGTCGACATGGCGGCGGCGAACAGGCCGGCGATAATCAGCCCCAGCACGCCCGAGGGCAGTTGGGTGCTGATATACCACGGCAGGATGGCGTCGCTGTCGCGGACAGCCATACTCAACTCCGCCGGATAGTGGCGATAGAAAGCCCACAGCGCCGTGCCTACCAGAAAGAAGAGGACGGTAGCCGGAATGGTCAGTGCGGCGTTGACGTAGACACCTTTGCGGGCTTCGCGTTCGGTGGCGGTGGTCAGGTAGCGCTGGACGATGGTCTGGTCGGTGCCGTAGGTGGTGATGTTGGTAAAGAACGTTGCAATCAGCACCGTCCACATCGTCGGCTGACGCAGGTCGAAAGTCGTCGAGCCGAGGTTGAACTTCCCGGCTTCGGATGCCGATGCGACGATGGTACCCAAATCCTCGGGGAGTTGGAGGCAGACGATGACCAGCACCGTGACGGCAGCGCCCAGGAGCACGACGACCTGCAGGGCTTCGGTCCACGCTACGGCTTCGATGCCGCCCATAAGCGTATAGGCGAGGCTCAATACGCCCATCAGGGTTATGCAGAGGAAGATGTCGAAACCCGTGACGACATTGAGCGCAATCGACGGCAGCAACAGCACGACGCCCATGCGTCCGATTTGAAACAGGATGAAGGCGATGCTGCACAGGATGCGCACGAGGGGGTTGAAACGTGCTTCGAGGTATTCATAGGCCGTGGTGACATTGAGCCTGCGGTAGAACGGGATGAACAGCAACACGATGACCGGTACGGCCAGCACGATGCCCGAGTTGAAAAGCAGATAGCTCCAATCCGTGGCAAAGGCTTTGGCCGGAATGGCCATGAAGGTAATGGCGCTGAGTGCCGTTCCGAAGATGCTCAACCCGACGATGAACCACGGGATGCGGCCTCCCCCCTTGAAATAGTCGTCGGAGGTCTTCTGGTTTTTCGAGAAGTACCAGCCGATGAATGCCAGCGAAAGGAAATAGAGGGTGATGACGCCGATGTCGAGTCCTGTCAGGCGGTGGATGGTACTTTGGAGCGTTCCCCGCAGCAGGACGGGCGTGCGCACCCCCGGACTTATCTCACCGCTGGTAATCAATATGCCGTCGTTGTCCGGGAGAACATTTGTCGTGACCGGGAGGACGATGCCCCCGGGAACCGGAACTTCCCGCAGTGTTCCCGTAATCGTGTGGTAGAGCCGCAGCAACTGGTCGTCGGAATTGGTTCCGTCACGGCCGCCCATGAGCAGGATGTGGTTGGTTCCGAACGGCGCCGCTGTTCCGGCCATGACCGGAAATTCTCCTTCGAGGCTGCTCCAGCTCCCGAGCCGCGGGTTGTAGCAGTAGCCGTCATGGTGCACGGTCCAGGCAGAATTGCCAGAAAAGTCGCGGCCGCTAAAGAGGTAAAAACAGTTGTCGAATCCGTCGCTTTGCGGCGCCGCCACGGCGAATGCCCGCGCCGGCCCGGGCCATGGCGGCAATTCCTGCCACCCGCGCCCGCGGTCATGGAGATCGAACATGAAGAAGTTGCGGGTAGCAGCAGCTTCGTTTACCCGCTCAATACCGCCCGCCACATAGATACGATGGCCGACCAGGGCCCCTGCAGCATTGGCCAAAGGGCGCGGCAGCGAAGGCCAGGGGGTAAAGCGGGGCTGATCGCCGTCGAGTGTCAGCAGCAATACCTGCTCCGTGCAGTCCGTGGCGTTACAACCGCCGATGCAGAGCACGCCCTCGGGCAGCGAGACCGAGATTCCGTAGGCCCGGGGTACGGGCAGTGCATCGCGGATGACCTGCCAGCCCCCGGAGGTATCATAGATATACAAATCCCGGTGATAGCGTTTCTCCCCGTTCGCAGCGGGAGTGCGGTCGGGAAAGTTGGCACCGCCTGCAATCAGCAGCTTTTCGCCGATACGGCCCGAGAAGGCGCCGGCTATTCCGATGTTGGGCGTCCCGTCGAGTTGCGGCAGGGTCAGCGAGGAGTCCCAGCGGATGGCATCGGTTTCCGTCAGTTGCGTTGCGGGAACCCCTGCTGTCGATACAGCCGTGCCGAAAAACAGGAAAAGTGTCAGTATCAGGTTTCTCATAGGTCGGAAGAGGTTGGCGGTGCCGTTATTTCACAAAGCCGATTCGCTCGAGTTCCTCGCCCAGCTGGCGCATCTCGGCCCCGGTGTAGGGCGCGAAGGGCAGGCGGCAGTCGCCGCAGTCTATTCCCAGATAATTCATAATGGCCTTTCCGCCGCGAACTCCGCCGCCGTGGCGGATAATGACGTGCACGATGTCCACCGACTCCTGCTGGAAGACGCGGGCACGTTCGATATCGCCTGCGAGGAAAGCGTCGTAGAGGTTCCGGTAAATCGACAGCGAATAATTATAGGTACTGCCCACGCCTCCGCGGGCACCCACGGCCATGCCGCAGAGCAGCATCTCGTCGAAACCGTTGAGAATGTCGAAACGGCCGTCTTCGAGGCGGATGCATTCGAGCATCTCCATGAAGTTGTTCGAAGTGAATTTAATGCCGTTCAGGTTGGGAATCTCACGCGAACCTTTTTCGAGAAATTCCTTCATCGGCAGGTTGACGCCCGTTACCGAAGGCATGTGGTAGGTGTAGAACGGAATCGGAGCGACGGCTGCGGCAATCGGCTTGTAGAAAGCCACGAGCTCCTCGACGGATGCGGGTTTGAAATAGAACGGGGCGATGGCGCCGACGGCGTCCACTCCCTGCCCGGCGGCATGACGTGCGAGCTCGATGCAGTCGGCCTGGCAGGTGCCGCCCACGTGCGCAATGACACGCATGCGGCCCGCGGCGGCTTCGACCCATGCTTCAAGGACGCTTTTGCGCTCGGCGACGGTCATCGAGGTACATTCGCCCGTCGAACCGCAGACGAATACGCCGTCGGCACCGTCGGCAACGAGTTTGTCCGCGTAGGGTCGGATTTGCGGGAGATTGATTGCACCGGTCTTGTCGAACGGTGTGAATACGGCAGGAATGAGTCCGGAAAGTTTTGTCATGGTATCTGGGTTCATAAGTTTTTTTAGAAACAGACTGAATAATCCTATTTGTATGACAAATATAGGGAGATAAAATGAAAATCCAAAAAAGTCGGGTATTTTTTTCGTTTCCGGGGAAAATTTATGTATTCGAAGTTATTTCCCCGCTTGACAATTTCAGCCGGGAAAAGCGTTCTTCCGGAGCCCGGCCGGCTCCTGGCAAGCAACCGGCTGCGCCCCTCCAGAAAGAGAGAACGGCCGGTTTGCTATCCGGCTTTGCCATCCGCCTATCGCCGCCCCGCTGCCGGTCGAGGTTCCGAAATCGCCGCCCTGCTGCCGAAAGAACCTACGCCGACAACCTGACGAACAGTCCGCGGTCCTGCAAATCTCCGGGCTTGCGGGCAATCAGTTCCTAACCTGCAACAGGTCATTGGGAACGCAGTATTATGCCCGGAAAATTGAAACCAGTACCGCTGCCTTCCCGTCAGCGATTCTCCTATAAAAAAGAAGCGGCCCGAATTATCGGGTCGTTACAGCCTTTCAATCGCCTGCGGGCTCCCGGGGGAGGGGGTTTCCATACGCCGGAAAACCATGCCCGACAGAAAGACAGGGAACCCCCGCAAGAGGATTCCCCGCAGTCAAAACGGCCCCGGCAACGGCGGGTACGCTTCACAGCGACGCCTCATCCCGCCCGAAGAGCTGCCGCCCCGTTCTGGCTTGCTTTCTGTACTTGTTACAAAGGTACGCAAATTTCTCCGTTAATGATGCATGCATCATTACCAAAATTCGGGGAGCATCGTTTCTTTGTCAGCATGAAACAACCGTGGCGAGATAAACCGTTGCTGAAAGCAATCGCAGGGCGGCTCCGGGAACTGCGTTCCGCCAGGGGCATCTCCCAGGAGGCCGTATACGAGGATACGGGCATCCATATCGGCAAAATCGAAACTGAAAAATACAACATCACGGTCAGCACCCTCGCCCGGCTCTGCCGCTATTACGACACATCGCTCGAAGCTTTTTTCAAAGAGATAGAATAACCCCCGCCGGAATCGGCGCCTCCTGCCGGGATAAGCTGCTCCCGCATCAACGAAACACCCCGCCGACCCGTCCGGATAACGACCATTAAGAAAAAGCCACACACAGGCTTCGCCCCCTGCCGGCTTCGGGCACCACTGTCCGGAGAGCCGCCGAAAATACGCAGTCCCCGCCCGAGCACAACCACTCGCCCCGCACCGGGAGGAGCACGACAAAAACGCCCCGGATGATCCGGGGCGTTCGCTATTTCGTTTCGGGCTTTCCCGCAGGTTGCTGCTCCTGCTTGCCGTGCCCGCTCTTTTTATTATATAGGAACCGTTTGATTTTGTGCGTCGGGGTCTTGGCGAAATCGTCTTTCTCCTCGACGACCTCTGAAATACGCGAGAAACGGTTGACCTTGGCGTTCACGAAATCCATAATCTCCTTTTTGAGCTGCTCGGTCTTGGCCTCCCAGGCCTCCTTTTTGGTCTCCCACTCTTCGCGCCAGTCGTCGATCATCGACTCGATTTCGTCGCGGTTGAAGTGTACGAGGGCCACGAGTCGCCCCTCCTGCTCGGTGACAATCGAATCGGCGATGTAGACGTGCGAGTTGAGCACGGTTTCGATATCCTCGGGATAGATGTTTTCGCCGCCGGGGCCCACAATCATGTTCTTCAGGCGCCCCTTGATATAAAGCCAGCCGTTCTTGTCGAACTCGCCCAAATCGCCCGTGCGGAACCAGCCGTCGGCCGTGAATACCTCACGGGTTGCCTCGGGATTCTTGAAATACCCGAGCATGACGCTCGGCGTGAGGGCCACGATTTCGCCCTGCTTGGTGTCGGGATTGATGTTCTCCAGCCGCAGTTCGACACCCGGCGCCTGCGGCCCGGTCGAGCCGAGGCGCACCTGCGAGGGTGCGGCACCGGCCAGCAGGGGCGCGGTTTCCGTCAGCCCGTAACCGATGGCATAGGGAACTTTCGCCTCCAGCAGGAATTTCTCGGCCCCGCCGTCGAGCTTGGCGCCGCCGATACCCAGGAAACGCAGGCGGCCGCCGAACAGCTTGAGCAGTTTCTTACCCGCCACGCGGTGCAGATAGCGGCGCATGAAGCCGACTTTATAGAGCGTGCGCCAAAATCCGTTGGAGTTGAATTTGGCCAGCACCTGGTGGCGGTAAATCTTCTCGATGATGAGCGGCACGATGAGCATCACCGAGGGCCGTACCGCACGCAGCGCCGGCATCAGCGCCGAAGCCGTGGGCGGACGGTCGAGGTAAACGACCCTGGCGCCCATCGAGAAAGGATAAATCATGCCGATCGAACATTCGTAGGTGTGCGACAGGGGCAGCACCGAGAGGAAAACGTCGTCGGGCTGCACGGGAAAGATGCTCGACGAAATGGCGACCTGGGCGCAGAGCGCCGAATGGGTCAGCATCACCCCCTTGGGTTTCGACGTCGTGCCCGACGTATAGATAATCACGGCCAAATCGCCGGGCTGCGGCACGGCGGTCGAACCCTCGCCCCGCACCCGCTGCGCGATGACGCCGAGGTTTTTGGTGCGCACCACCACGTTGAGCCGTTCGATGGTCTGTTTCGAAAGTTTGGTGAAGAGTTTGTCGGAAACGAGCAGGGCCTTGGCTTCCGAATGCTCGATGATCATGTCGAGCTCCTCGCCCGAGAAATCGGGCAGAATAGGCACGGCGACCATGCCGGCCGACGTGACGGCGAAATAACACACGCCCCAGTTGGGCATGTTGCTGCTCAACAAGGCGACTTTGTCCCCGGCGCGGAGCCCGGCCCCGGTGAGGATTTCCTGTACTTTTTCCATACGACGGCCCACCTCGGCATAAGTCACGTCGTCACCTTCGAACATCGAAAAGGCGACTTTCGACGCGAACTTCTCCACGCTGTTGCGGGCCAGTTCGTAAAGTGTATTGATGGTCATAATTCGTTCTCGTTTTAACTACGTCCCAATAACGCGAAAGTTTGGGGCGAAATTACTAATTTCCGGCTAAAAATCACTATTTTTGAACCAAAATAATACGATGCTCGACCATCTGCACATCAAAAAACTTGCCGCCGATGCGGGATTCGACCTGTGCGGCCTTGCGCCCTGCCGCCACCTGGCATGCAACGAAGCGTGGCTGCGGGCATGGCTCGACAAGGGATACCAGTCGTCGCTGGGGTATATGGAGCGCAACGTCGACAAGCGCGCCGATCCCCGCAGGCTGGTCGAGGGGGCTCGCACGGCCGTGGTCTGCGCCGTCGGTTACAAGAGCCGCATCGGCGAGGGCTATCCCCCGGGGCACCGCACGAAAGTGGCCTCCTACGCCTGTGCGGCCGATTACCACGCGACGATAAAAAGGATGCTGGGCTCCATGCTCGAAGCGCTGCAGGCCGCCTGTCCCCGACTCGGGGGCCGGGCTTTCGTCGACACGGCCCCGCTGCTCGAGAAACAACTCGCCGTGGAGGCCGGGCTGGGATGGATAGGCCGCCAGTCGCTACTCGTGACGCCCCGTTACGGCACCTACGTCCTGCTGGGCGAGCTGCTGCTCACCGAAGAGGCCGACGCCTACGACGCGCCGTTCGAGGGCTCGCGCTGCGGGCGCTGCCGCAACTGCATCGAAAGCTGCCCCACGGGGGCCATCGTCGCCCCGAAAGTCATCGACACGGGGCGCTGCATTTCGTGCCACACAATCGAAAAAGAGCCCCCCGGAGAACTCGGCCTCGACGGCTGGATATTCGGCTGCGACCGCTGCCAGAGCTGCTGCCCCCACAACCACAAAGCGCCGATGCACGCCAACCCGGCTTTCGACCCCGTGTTCGATCCGCTGGCGATGGACGCCGCCGAATGGCTGGCGATGGACGAGGCGCAGTTCGAAGCCCGCATGGGCTGCACGCCCCTTATCCGCAGCGGCCTCGCACGTATCCGGGGCAACATCGCCCCGGAGCAGTATCCGTCGCAAGACAAGGCCCCGGAGTAAATCACTCTTTCATACACCGCACGGGCAGTCCGAATCCCCGCGGGTCGGAATAGCGCTGGTAGATATTGGTGCCCGTAAGGCCGAACACCCACGCCCCGAACGTGTCCGAGGGCGCCGGCGCGCTCGACCAGTAATACCCCGACGGGGTAAACGAGAAGGTGCCGAATTCGTCGTAACGGTAACCCACGCCGGGATAGTAGGTCGTATTCGTACCGTCGTAGACGAAATTCCACCCCTGGACGAAAGAGCCCGTGGCGTTCACGTCACCGCTGGCCACCGTCGCGGTATTGCCCGTTTTGGTAAACGCGCTGAAAACATAGGGATGCGGTATCTTCCACCCCGGCGGGCAGGGGTCGAACAGCGTCTTGACGGTCGTCTGCCCAACGGTGTACCCCGTCGGATTGCCCCAGAGTTCGTTGTTGCGGTAATCCGGCCCGTTGCCCTTGCCCCCGCCGTAATACCAGTCGTAGGAGGTTCCGGGCACGGTGGCGATAAAGATGTCGGGATGTGCCGTGGCATACCACGTGTTGCCGACATAGCCGGCATACTGGCCGGGCGCTCCCGTCGTCTGCTCGGGCTGCCATCCGCTGATGTAATTATGCGGCACGTTCTGCGCGTCGAACACCACCAGTCCCCACGGGAACGGGTCTTTGCGTCCCCACTGGTAGAGAGGTGCCCGGAACGACCGGGCATAGGCGCCGTCCTCCTTGTAGATGGCCCCGAGGTTGCGGTCCATCATCACGGCCGTCCCGGCCCCGTACACCTGCTCGTAGGCCGGGTACATCGCATACGTTTCCGCCTGTGCGAGCAGTTCGTCGCCGGTCTTGTCGGTAATCCAGATATGCCAGCTCCAGAGCGCCTCCGTCGCTGCGGCATCGGCGAAGAGGCCGATCACGGCGTTGCCCCCGAGCGACGTGGGACGCCCGGAGAGGGAGAATCCGATTCGGCCGCCGGCACAGGAGATGCTTCCCGGCTCGATCAGGTAGGGGTTGCTCTGCCACAGCAGGCGGGCCTCGGCGCCGGAAAGCGAGGCCGAGAGCGCACGCCCCTCGAATTTCTGCACGGCCTGCCGCAGGCCGTCGGTGATGACGCCGTTGCCGGCGACCGTCGCATCGAACGAATAGGCCTGCGAGGAAAGCGTGGCGATGTA
This sequence comes from uncultured Alistipes sp., assembly GCF_902388705.1. Lineage (GTDB taxonomy): Bacteria > Bacteroidota > Bacteroidia > Bacteroidales > Rikenellaceae > Alistipes. The sequence goes on along the minus strand of NZ_CABMQJ010000017.1, from coordinate 9,670 downwards.
GCAGTTGGCCGTCTTACCGTCTGCCGTCAGGTCGATGACGGGTTGGCGTGCGGTTCCCGTGGCGACGTCCTGCGTGATGACTTTCATCTGCCCGGAGCCGATGACCAGCCCCGGCCGCGAATAGGTCGCCGTATAACCGTCGGTCGTGGTCACCACGATATAAACCCGGCCGCTGCCGCGCGAATAATCGGCGGGATTCACCGTGAAATAGGCTTTCACGGGCGACGTCCCGAGTACGGGCGGCTCCGTAAAGGCCAGCCCGCACAGGTTGAGCTGCACGGAGGGATAGGTATAGGTCGCCGTATTGTTGCCCGTCGGCGCCGTCAAATCGAACGAGAACCCGCCGGTCATGTTGGCCATATCGGTCAGGGCGCCGTTCGAGGCGACCGAGGCAGCGTCCGTATTGAAAAGCATTACCGAAGCGATGCTTTTCCCGGCCATCTCCCCCGACCCCGTCAAATCGGCTTCGATGACGGCGAAGGCGTGTCTGAAAAGCAGGGCGCCGAATTCGCCCGTCGTACCCGTCACGGCCCCTGCGACCAGGAAATCGTTGTCGCCCAGGTGCGACGAGTCGCCCGCTGCCGCCTGCACCTGCTGCGACGCCAGCGTAAAGTCCACGCCGGTCGCATCCGCGGACGCCTGCTCCGAATAGGGATAATAGGCGTAGAGCGTGTAGTCGGACGCCCCTTCCGCCAGCGTGATGTCGCCGCTGAAGACGCCTCCCGCAGCCGCTTCCGTCCCCGCGAAAGCCAGCGGGGCGTTGACCGTCGTAAAGGTGTCGCCGCTCCGGACATAAACGCCGATACGGTCGCCCGGCGACCAGAGCACGTTGTAGCCGTCGGGGGCCAGTTCGGTTCGCGTCGAGGGCGCGGAAGCCTCGATGCGCACGCTGCGCGTTACGGTCTTCGGCGGCATGACGCCTTGCGTCGGATCGTCGGAGCAGGCGCACAGCAGCCCGCAGTAGACCATCACCGCCCAGGTAAACCTATTCATTCCACTCCTCCCGGTCGAAACCCTCGACCTCACCCTCCAAAGAAGCCGCAAAGCCGCGCCCGACATACACTTCGAGCACCTCGGTTTCCGGCCGGACATACGTTTTACGTTCCATAATAAAGCTGTTGATTATCCAGGCGGCACGCATATTTCGTACCAAAAGGGCGGACGGAAAAGGGGACAAAACAGCGACCTGCGAGAAGAGGCGGACCGGGCATGCACGGGCGAGGGGCAATCAGAAAAAGCCGGAGGAGAATCGCCGCACCGGAGTGCGGCAGAAAGGCATGTCGGACGGGAACAGGCAAAAGCACCGGACGACAGCATAAAAACGCCCCGGCAATGACAGGCGAACACTCCCGAAAGCAACGCGCCCCCCGGTAATGACAGGCAAACGCTCCCGAAAACGACACGAAAAACATCCCGGACGACAGCAAAAGAGATTCCGGACAAGGGCAGACAAACATCCCGGACAGCAGACCGGCTCCCCGAAGCAGCAGGCGGCGCCCCCAGGCGGCAGAAAGGCGCCCCGTACAACGGCCGAAAAAACGCGCGCAGGCAGGCGGGAAACACCGCAAAACCAGCGGCGCCGCAACCGGCCCGGCCCTGTCCAGCTACGGCCCGAATCCTCACCGCAAACAAAAAAAAGCGGGCTCCCCGGAAAAGGGAACCCGCTTCGTATATCGCGGTCTACGCTGTTACTTGGAAAGTTCGGCAATCGCCGTCTTGGCACCTTCGACTGCGGGGCCGTCGGTCACTTTCTTGAACGCGGCGATAGCCTGCGGCTTCATCTCCTTGGCATTGTAAGCCACGCCGATCTGGTAGTACATCAGGCTCTTGTCGGCCGGGTCGGTCTGCGCCGCTGCGGCTGCCTCGCCCAGTTCGATCACCTTGTTGAAATCTTTCTTGTTGGCATAAGCCTGCAGGCGCACGTTCTGTGCCAGCGCACTTTCGGGGTTCTTGGCCAGCATGGCGTCGGCAGCAGCGATGATGCCGTCGAAATCGTTGGCAGCCTGCAGTTTGGCAACCATGTTGTTGGTGTAGAGCGTAATCATCTCCTTGGCCTTGGCGGCGTCATCCGCATATTTGGGATGCGTCTTGGCGGCAACGGCCTCGTAAACGTCCATGCCCTTCTCATACTGCGCCATATCGCCCGTGTTCATGAACATTTCGCAGTAGCTCATACCGAGGTTGAGCGCCATGGCCGTATTGTCGGGGTCGGCGGCGTAGCCTTTGGCGAAAATCTCCGAAGCGGTCACGTAATCTTTGTTGTTGAAAGCGTCGCCGCCCTGTATCTGGTAGATTTTGGCAACCCAACCGTTCGCCTTGGCCATCTGCGTCATGTCGCCGTAGAGTTCGGCCAGCTCCGCCGATTTGCTGAAGTTCTTCAGCGCCTCGTCGTAATTCTTGGATTTCAATGCACCGCCGCCCAGCATGAAATAGGCTTTCGGAAGCGTCGACTTGGCGGTGGCCACCAGCGAAGCCGCACCCTCGTCGTCCATACCCTGGTCGATGACTTTCTCGAAGCCCTCGGCGGCAGCCTGGAAATTCTTGGCGCCGAACGCAGCCGCAGCTTCGTTATAAATTGCCGTTAAATCCTGCGCCGAAAGCGACATTGCTGCCATCAGCGCGATTACCGATACAAATAATTTTTTCATTCCCTATTCGATTTTAAGATTCGTTTTTAAATTTTTCAGTTCTCTGCGCCCCCTTTCCGGGCGCGTTGGATGCAAAAGTATATTTTTTTTCTTTTTTTTCAAAAATAAATGCGGCCTAATCGCGTAAACCCGCGAAAAACGAAGTCATCAACGTTTCGCATTCCGCGGCGAGAACCCCGCCTGCGGCCGTCGTTTTGGGATGGAAAACCGTTTCCGAATAACGCCTGTATCCCCTCTTCGGATCGTCGGCGCCCCATACCACGCGGCCCACCTGCGCCCAGCCGATGGCCCCGGCGCACATGATACACGGCTCCACCGTGACGTACAACGTGCATCCTTGCAGGTATTTGCCCCCGAGCGTCGAAGCCGCGGCCGTCAGGGCCTGCATCTCGGCGTGGGCCGTGGGATCCGAAAGTGTTTCGACGAGGTTGTGTCCCCGTCCCACGACCGCGCCGTCGGCCACGACGACGGCGCCGATGGGCACCTCCTGTTCCTGTAACGCTTTGCGGGCCTCGTTTAGTGCGAGCCGCATGAATTTTTCATCGGTCTTACGTTGTTCTTCCATAGCGGGGATTTTCCGCAAAAATAGGGAAAAACTTTTACAACCCGCAATTTTCCGCCCCGGCCCTCCCCGCAAAAACGGCCCGGCACCTGCGGCGCCAAATAAAATCCCGGACGCAGTTCCTTATTTCGTATCTTTTATTTAACTTTGCGGGTTACAAGAACAAAACGAAACAAAAACTGATTTTCATATGTACAGAACCCATACGTGCGGCTGTTTGAGAGCCGGCAACGTCAACGAAACCGTCACCCTGGCCGGATGGGTGCAGAAAGTGAGGAACCTCGGCGCCATGACTTTCATCGACTTGAGGGACCGCTACGGCATCACGCAGATCGTCGTCGAGGAGCACTCCCCGGCCGAAGCCCGCGAAACGGCCGGCAGGCTGGGCCGCGAATGGGTCGTACAGGTCACCGGCAAAGTCGTCGAACGGTCGTCGAAAAACCCTAAAATGGCTACGGGCGACATCGAAGTCGCCGCCGAAAAGGTAGTCGTGCTGCACGAGGCCGAGGTTCCCCCGTTCACCATCGAAGAGGTGTCGGACGGCGGCGACGACCTGCGCATGAAATACCGCTACCTCGATTTGCGCCGCCCGCCGCTGCAGCGCAACATGATTCTGCGGCACAAGATGGCGCAGGAAATCCGCCGGTTCCTCGACAGCGAGGGATTCCTCGAAATCGAAACGCCCTACCTGGTCAACTCCACGCCCGAAGGCGCGCGCGACTTCGTCGTGCCCAGCCGCATGAACCCCAACCAGTTCTACGCCCTGCCCCAGTCGCCGCAGACCCTCAAGCAGCTGCTGATGGTCGCCGGCTATGACAAATATTTCCAGATCGTGCGCTGCTTCCGCGACGAAGACCTGCGCGCTGACCGCCAGCCCGAATTCACGCAAATCGACTGCGAGATGTCGTTCGTCGAGCAGGAGGACGTACTGGCGATTTTCGAACGCTGGGCCAAGCACATGTTCCGCGAAGTGATGGGCATCGAGCTTTGCGAGCCGCTGCGCCGCATGCCGTGGATCGAAGCGATGGAGAAATACGGTTCGGACAAACCCGACCTTAGGTTCGGCATGGAGTTCGCCGACATCACCGACCTTGCCAAAGGCCACGGGTTCAGCGTATTCGACGCCGCCGAATACGTCACCGGATTCGCCGCCGCGGGCTGCGCCGCCTACACGCGCAAGCAAATCGACGCACTCACCGAGTTCGTCAAGCGCCAGCAAATCGGCGCCAAGGGGCTGATTTGGATACGCGTCGAGCAGGAGGGCGTCAAATCTTCGGTCGACAAGTTCTATTCGCCCGAAGAGGTCCGCGCGATGGCCGAACGCTGCGGCGCCAAAGCCGGCGACATGGTCTTCATCCTCTGCGGCAAGAAGTTCAAGACGCTGACCCAATTGTGCGCCCTGCGCCTCGAAGTGGCCCAGCAACTGGGGCTGCGCGATCCGCAGAAATTCGCACCGCTGTGGATCGTGGACTTCCCGCTCTTCGAGTGGGACGACGAAACGCAGCGCTACTACGCCATGCACCACCCGTTCACCTCGCCCAAGCTGGAGGACGTACAGTATATCGACAGCGACCCCGGCCGCGTGCGCGCCAATGCCTACGACTTCGTCTGCAACGGCACGGAAATCGGCGGTGGCTCGATCCGTATCCACGACTCGAAGCTGCAGGCCAAGATGTTCGAGGTGCTGGGCTTCACGGCCGAAGAGGCAGAAAAGCGTTTCGGCTTCCTGATGAACGCATTCAAATACGGCGCACCTCCCCACGGGGGCCTCGCATTCGGCTTCGACCGCCTCTGCTCGCTCTTCGGCGGCTCGGACTCCATCCGCGACTACATCGCCTTCCCGAAAAACAACGCCGGCCGCGACATGATGCTCGACGCCCCGAGTTATATCGACCGTTCGCAGCTGGACGAACTCTTCTTGGAGCTTCGCAAACCGGAAGAGAAGCAATAATAATCATTTAATGTCCGGCATAGCCTCAAATATGCAAAGAGCCAGACAATAGAATCGTATGACAAAAAAGATCGTAATACCTGTTATAATTGAAAATGATATTTTAGTTGAAAAAGATAAAATCCGGAATTTATTCGATTCCTTTTTCAGCAAAGACTTTTCATTTGTTTTTGCAAAAAAACAAGCAAAAATTCATCTCGCTGTTTTAGATTACACGTTATTTGAAAATACAGCAAAGAAAATTTTAAGCGACAACATTCTGAATGCCGCTTCAAAAAAAGTCATACATGACATATTGTATTCCATAGCTTCGATTAAAAGTTATGGAATCAAGGGAGGAAAAAGGATTTACGCCACTTATAACGACGAAAGGAAAGTACAAAACCGCAAGAAAAAAGAGGAAAAAAGGCAGCAGTTTTATTATACGAAAGGTAACGATTTTTCAAAAACGAATGTAGAGATTCCTGCAGCCTACGAAAACAAAATAATCTGCGGAGATAGTCTGGAAATTTTATCCCGCTTACCAGATAATTGTATTGATTTGGTTGTTACTTCTCCTCCTTATAATTTCGGACTCGATTATACGTCTACAGATGACGACAATCATTGGAAAGTATATTTTGATATATTATTCGCAATATTTTCGGAGTGTATAAGGGTACTTAAATACGGTGGCCGCGCAGTAATTAACGTACAGCCCCTATTCTCCGACTACATTCCGACCCATCATTTGATCAGCAATTTCTTTATTGAAAAGAAAATGATCTGGAAGGGCGAAATCCTATGGGAAAAGAATAATTACAATTGTAAATACACGGCTTGGGGCAGTTGGAAAAGTCCGTCGAATCCCTATTTAAAATACACGTGGGAATTTTTGGAGATTTTTTGCAAAGGAGATTTAAAAAAAGTTGGAAACTCGGCAAATGCCGACATTAGCGCCGATAATTTTAAAAAATGGGTTGTCGGTAAGTGGTCGATTGCCCCTGAAAGAAAAATGAAAGAATTTGATCATCCCGCGATGTTTCCTGAAGAATTGGTACAGCGGGCATTACAATTGTTTTCTTTCGAGAACGACATCATCCTCGACCCTTTTAACGGGGCTGGAACGACGACAAGCGTTGCAAAAAAACTAAATCGCAGGTATCTAGGTATCGATATCTCCGAAAAATATTGCGAAACTGCAAAAAAAAGAACCTCAAATTCCCTTTTTTAATACTTGCTCAATGAAAGAAGCTAATATTCGTTTATTGGATGATTTGGCGATAGAAGCCAATGCACAGATCAGAGGCATTGAACAAATCGCCAAAAAAGATATCGATCGTGCATATGGAGGAATTGTCAGAGCCAAAAAAGGAGCTTTGGTAGAGAAGTTGTGCAAGGCGTTGGTAAAGATTGCTTGGGACGAATTAGGAGGAGATAAAAAATTATTATCGCTCTCTTCGCATAAAGTCCCTATTGCTCTGAAAGAAGGTTATCTGAAAAAAATAAAATCACCGGAAGTACGGCGACACATAGATGAGAATTACGAGAGTTTTATATATAAAGCGCAAGTCGACGTACATGTCTTTATCAGAGATGAATTTGTATTGGGAATTGAGTGCAAGGCCTATACCGAGAATGCCATGTTGAAAAGGATTTTAGTGGATTTTTCATTGCTGAAAACCGTTTATCCTCAAATGCAATGTGCTTTGTTGCAGCTCGAAAGCCAACTGACAGGCGATTATTCACAAATAAATAAAGAGGTAATTTACGGCAGCTATTCAACCCATGTTTTGATGTCCTATTTCAATGTCGACTTAAATATTATGACATTATTGGAGGGAGAGCGAAAGCCCAACAATCCTATTCATAAGCCTGAATGGTTCAAAACATTAAAAACAGCGGTCCTTGTAAAAACAGTTGAAAAAATCAAGGAGCTTTTGCAACCATTTATCTGATTAAACCGAACCGGATATGTCAGCACCCCTTGCCGAACGACTGCGCCCCCGCACGATAGACGAATACATCGGGCAGGAGCACCTCGTGGGTAAAAACGGGGTGTTCCGCAAGTTCTTCGAAACGGGCAACGTACCGTCGTTCATCCTCTGGGGCCCGCCGGGCGTGGGCAAAACCACGCTGGCGAAAATCGTCGCCACGCAGCTCGACCGGCCGTTCTTCACCCTCTCGGCCGTCACCTCGGGCGTCAAGGACGTGCGCGACGTAATCGAGTCGGCCAAAAAGCAGCGTTTCTTCGACGCCCGGCCGCCGTTCCTGTTCATCGACGAAATCCACCGTTTCAACAAGTCGCAGCAGGATTCGCTGCTGGGCGCCGTGGAGCAGGGTATCGTGACGCTCATAGGCGCCACGACCGAGAATCCCTCGTTCGAGGTGATTTCCCCGCTGTTGAGCCGCTGCCAGGTTTACATCCTCAAATCTCTGGAGGACAAAGACCTGCAAACGCTGCTCGACCGTGCGCTGACCACCGACACGGAGCTCAAGGCGCGCCAGGTCGAGGTAAAGGAAACCGGAGCGCTGTTCAAATTCTCGGGCGGCGACGCCCGCAAGCTGCTCAACATCCTCGACATCCTTGCCGGTGCGACCGAGGGCAGACTGACGATTACCGACCGGTATGTCACCGACTGCCTGCAGCAGAACATCGCCCTCTACGACAAGAACGGCGAACAGCATTACGACGTCATCTCGGCCTTCATCAAATCGGTGCGGGGCAGCGACCCCAACGCCGCGATTTACTACCTCGCCCGCATGCTGGCCGGGGGCGAGGAGCCGCGCTTCCTCGCGCGGCGGCTGGTAATCCTCGCCTCGGAAGACATCGGGCTGGCGAACCCCAACGCCCTGCTGCTGGCCAACGCCTGCTTCGACACGGTGCACAAAATCGGCATGCCCGAGGCACGCATCACGCTGGCCGAAACCACCATCTACCTCGCCACGAGCCCCAAGAGCAACTCGGCCTACATGGCCATCAACAAGGCCCTGTCGCTGGTCGAGCACGACACCACCAACCGCCCGGTGCCGCTGCACCTGCGCAACGCCCCGACCAAACTGATGGACAAGGCGGGCTACGGCAAGGGTTACAAATACGCCCACGATTTCGCCGGCAATTTCGCCGAGCAGGAGTTCCTGCCCGAAAGCCTCGCAGGCACGAAATTCTACGAGCCCAACACGGGAAACGCCACCGAAGCGAAAATCGCCGAACGCATGCGGGAGTTGTGGAAAGACAAATATAAGTGAACCCGGCATGGCCCGTTTCGCCTTCGCCCTCCGGCAGGCCGTATCCGCTGCCGGCATATACGCCGCCTGCCCGCGGGTACTCTTTCGCGCCGCTGTACGGCATTCCCCATATCCTGAACACAGGCAAACAAACGACTGAAATAACATGAAACGCATCGGCATCCTGTCGGATACGCACGGCACATTCGACGACACGCTCCGCGACTTTTTCAAAGAGGTGGACGAAATCTGGCACGCGGGCGACATCGGCTCGCTCGAACTGGCCGACCGCATCGCCGCCTTCAAACCCCTGCGGGCCGTTTCGGGCAATATCGACGGCGGCCTCACGCGCCGCCTCTACCCTGCTTTCCTCTCGTTCGACTGCGAGGGCGTACGGGTGCTGATGACCCATATCGGCGGCTATCCCCGCCGTTACGACCCGCGCGCCGTGGCGAAGATACAAGAGCTGCACCCCAAGCTCTTCATCGCCGGACATTCGCATATCCTGAAGGTCGTCTACGATCCCGTCTACGACCTGCTGCACGTCAATCCCGGCGCCGCCGGGCAATACGGGCTCCACAAGGTGCGCACGGCCGTACGGCTCGTAATCGACGGCACCGAAATGCGCGACATGGAGGTCGGCGAGTGGCCGCGGGGATAATCCGGCAGCTTTTCCGGCAACGCACCTGCCGCCCGGCAGCGGCCCGAACACCCCGCAGTACAATTTTCCGGCATATATCCGGCCGGCATTCCGCAATTACCCGCCCCCGACTGTGCCGCGACGATGCGGGCGGCCCGCAGTTCCCGACAAAAAACCGGACGGCATGCGATGCCGTCCGGTTTCTGTTCCCGGAATACGCTAAACCTTTCCGGGCAGGTCACTCCCCGATCTCCAGCCGTACAGGCCCGAGGATACCCGCTTTCGTATCGCCGCGGTAAACCGTGGGCGAAGCGAGGAAGATGTTGGCTGTCGTGTTGCACACCCGTATTTCGATCCGGTTGTTTCCCGCGTGCAGCAGCCCCGTCACATCGAAGCGCCAGGGCGGCGTGAGCCGCAGCCCGGCTTCGCGGCCGTTGACCAGCACCTTCGCCGTCGAAACGACCTCGCCCAAATCGAGCGTCACGCGGCCCGCGGGAGCCGCATCCAAATCGACGTCGGCAGTGTACCAGGCCGCACCCGAATAGGTGCGCAGCGCATCGTTGCGGCACCAGTCGCCGACCGTATAGAGCCCCTCGCCGCAAACCAGTTTCACCGGGCCGTCGATCGCCGCGCCGCCCGCATATCCGCGCTCCTCGGTAAGC
>NZ_CABMQJ010000016.1 GCF_902388705.1 uncultured Alistipes sp. | reverse complement strand
GCCCTTCTGCGGCCCATGCCCCGAAGCGGCCAATGCCGCCGAATCCCCCCCGGCGAACCCTCCCCCGGTGACGGAATCGGGCCGGGCCGAAGCTGCCGAATCGGCCTGAAGGCGGGCCAGCGAATCCGCTTTAGCCGCTTCCGCAGCCCTGCGGCGGGCATTTTCGTTGACCGTGAAGAGAAACATCGAATCGGCCCGCATGAAGAGCGAGTCGCCCTGCGAAAGGTCGTAGCTCACAATCGCGGGACGCCGCGTAAGGAACGCATCGCCCGGCTCTTTCCAGTATTCGCCGTAGTCCCCGAAAGCGAGCACCTTGTGCTCCGTATCGTCGATCTGGATGTCACGCCGCAGAATCACATGGTCTTTGGCGCGGTAATAGTCGATGCTGTCGCTCCACATCTCCTGTTTCTCGGTCAGCACATAACCGCTGCGCGTGACTTTGTAGAGCGTATCGGCTTTGTCGTACGAGCCCCGGTCGGCATAGAGGTAGTCGCCGTCCCTGCTCCAGATATTGGTGTTCTCGAAGAAAAAGGCGTTGTCGGTGGCCATGTTGTAGACCACCGAATCGCCTTTGAGTTCGTACTCGTCGTTGCGCATCTCGACCCGCTCGACGCAAATGAGGTCTTTGGTGTCGGCGTAATAGTAGCCGCGCACCGACTCGAGGCGGTTTTCGCGGTTGAGCATGACGCCCCCGTCGGCGAATTCGCCGATATTGTCTTTCGTATTGAACAGGAACTGGTAGGTATAGAGTGTCGCATCGCCGTCGACCACCTTGACGATGTCCGAAAAGACGCGGGCCTCGTTCACCTCGCCGTCGTATACGGCACGGTCGCCGTAGATATAGGTCGTGTTCTTGTTAATCAGTACGTTGCCGAAAAACTCGATGCGCATGTCCGAATAGCGCACGGCGCTGTCACACGTGATGACGGCGCCGTTGTGCTGTGCGGCGAAATTGCCGACCAGGAAAATCACCGAGTCGCCCGGGGCCACGGGGCCCATGTTGTCCGACTTGAGGTCGATGAGTTTTTTTTCGGGCTCCTGCTCCCGTCCGGGTGCCTGCATTCCGCCGCGGACCAGCATCACGCTGCCCGCAGCCAGCACGACGGCGACTATGGTAAAGAGCCTGCGCACGGTTTTATTTCACCCAGTTTTTGTTCTCGAACTCCCCGTCGCGGAACTCGGGGTCGATGTAAATGTACATGGCGTCGATCTTCTTGGTCAGCCACTCCTTGAAGACACGCTCCTGCTTCTCGTGCAGGGCCATCTCCTCCAGGCGCAGGTAATCCTCGTTGAGCGAAGCCACATGCGTGGGCACGACCTCCACGAGCTTGACAATCTTGGCCAGCTGGTTCGCCAGCACGTCCTCGGTCAGAAACGCATCCGAAACCTCGCCGGGTTTGAGCCGTATCAGCGCATTGTAGTCGTCGAGGGCGTTGAAGTGCGCGAAGTCCTCGCGCAGGAATTTCGTAACGGTGAGTTTCGCCTGGTCGTTGGCCGCATACCGCTCGATAATGTCATGGTTCGAAACGATGCCTCCGTTCATCTTCGACGTAGCGTCGTCGGAGTACTGGAGGGCGGCTTTCTCGAACGTGAGCGAATCCTTGCGAATCAGGTTGGCGATGCTGTCCAGCAGGTGGGTGCCTTCATTCAGCTCCTCGGTCGTATAGACCGGACGCAGCAGGATGTGGCGGAAATGGTAGAGGTTGCCCCGCTTGTCGAGCAGCTGGATGATGTGGAAACCGAACTGCGACTCCACGACCTCCGAAATCTGCCCGGGCTTCATCCCCTCGAGTGCCGCGGCGAACGAGGGGTCGAGGCCGGCGAGCGCCGTGGGATCCATCTCGCCGCCGCGCATCATCGTACCCGGATCCTGCGAGTACATGCGGGCGAGATTGTCGAATTTGGCCTTGCCCGCGATGATACGCTCGCGCATGTCGAGCAGACGTTCGCGCGTACGCTGCTTGGCCTGCGTAATCGACTTGGGGAAACGGGTGATCTGCGCATAGATGTACTGCTCGGCGATGGTCGGCAGGCTGTCCTTGTCGATCGCCTTGTAAAAGCGCTCGACCTCGCCGGGAATGACCGACACCTTGTCGATGACCGTGCGCTGCATCTCCTGCGCATAGGACTGCTCCTCGTAGCGCTGGCGCATGTTTTCACGGATGTTGAAGATGGCCATGTGGTGCTTGGCCTCGAGCTGCGGAATGGAGCCCTCCATATCGATCATATTCTGCAACTGATCCTCGACGGCCGACACGATGCCGCCCGTATTGATCTGCACCGAGTCGATTTGCGCCTGGTTGAAAAGCAGTTTCTGGGTCATAAGGGCTTCGAGCGCCTCGTTCATCGGGTCGCGGTCGGTGGTATAACCCTCGGCACGGCGCTGGGCGACGAGCTGGTTGGCGTATTCCGACACTTCGGAATAGAGGATCGACGAGGAGCCCACGACGGCCACCACCTTGTCGAGCATCACCTGCTGTTTCTGCGCGAACACCCCTGCAGCGAGCAGGGCGAGAGCCGCCCCCAACATACTTTTTCTCAACATTTCGTTATTGTTTATCGTTTGTATTCTCTTTCGTATTGTCTAAAATCTTCACTTCCCCGTTTTCCGTCGCACGGTTGAAAAGTTCCTCCTCGTAGTTGCGGATAATCTCGCTCTGGCGCTGGTTGAACAGAATGCGGCGAATCGTACCCCGCAGCCGCTCGAGGGGAATCGGCTCGCCCTCGCGCCGCACGGCGTCGATCTGGAAATAGTAGTGCGAACGGATGTCGCGCATCTCCTGCACGGCCGTCGACGCCAGCACCGAATCGTAATTCTGCGACCGCAGCGTCGGGAGGTAACTCAAGAACTCCGGGAAATCGACCCACTGGTCGCGGAAATCGGTGATTGTGAAGTCGTTTTTCGCGCAGATGTCGCGGAAATCCTGCTGTTGGGTCTCGGACTTCGCCCCCATCAGTTCGCGCAGCTTCCGCGCCTGGCGGTAGCCCTCCCCGAACTGGACGATGCGGCCCTTGACCAGCGTGCGGTCGAGCCGGAAATCGGCCTTGTGCGCATTGTAATAGGCCGTAATCTCGCTGTCGGTAAATGTCGTGTCGATACTGCGGTCGACGTAGTGCTGATCCAGCTTTCGTATCAGCAGCGCCTGCCGGTACTCCTCCACCATCTTGTCGATGTCGTCGGCCGAGGAGGAGAAAAGAATCTCGGCCTCCTGCAGTTTGAGCTGTTTGCGAACCCAGCGGCCGACATAAACTTTCATGAAAGCCGCACTGTCTTCGCCCGTGACCCCCTTGGGCACCACCGACTCCACGTCGCGCATCCGCAGTTCGTTGCCGCCCGCCCGCGCCAGCGTGGTGTCGCTGGCAAAATAGCCGGGCAGTTCCTGACAGCCGGCCAGGAACAACGCAGCCGCCACGACCGCTATTTTCGCTCGCAAATTCATCATCCGGAGGACAAAGATACAGTTTTTACTCGTAACTAACGCAGCCGCAGGCGAGATTATTACGCCGCGGCGCGATTTTTCTCCTCGGCTTTAAGGCGGCGCAGGGCAAGCAGCATCATGTAGCCCGAAACGGCGAAGACGGCCAGCGCGGCAATGTAAACCAGCACGTAAAGCGTGCGGCTGCCGACCACGTCGATCAGCATCGAGTTGCCGTGCCCGGCAATCAGCGCCAGGTAGGCGATGCCGTTGTTGACGGCATGGAGGATGATCACCGACCAGAGCGAATCGGTGCGCAGGTAGATGAAGCCCAGCACGAGGCCGATGAAAAAGGCGTTCACCGCCACGGTGGGATGAACATGTACGATACCGAATATGGCCGACGAGACCAGCCAGGCGACCATCACGCCGTATTTGGCGCGCGTCGACTCGAGCAGCACGCCGCGGAAAATCACCTCCTCGAACAGCGGGGCCATCACCACGACCGTCACTATCGCCCACGCCCCGCGCCCGTAGGCGTTCGGCACTTCGGGCAGCAGTCCCAACAGCGGTTCGAGCACCACCGAGGTCGAGAGCATAAAGAACACGCCCCAGAGCAGCAGCACGGGATTCAGTCCCCGCCGGGAGAAGTGCGCCACGACCTTGGGGCCGTGCCTCCGGCTGCGGTAAAAGAGGAATCCCGCGAGCGTCACGGACATCGCCACGAAATACGAAACGGCATTGAAATGCCCTGCGAGCACCTGTTCGGCAGTGCTCACGGCCTCATCGGGACTGGCGAGCAAGGCCGGATCGGGCCACTTGCACCCGACCAGCCACGCGATTGCGGCGCCGGTGACCTGCGCAAGCAGGAAAATACCGAAAAATACGAGATAATCGGCCAGTACGGGAAACCGCCCCTGCAGTTTCCAGATTTTATCCGCGGCAACGGGTGCCTGCACCGGCTCCTGCACGGGAGCCTCCTGTTTCTTTTCTGTCATAGAGCCAGTAACTGTCAATTCGTTCCGGCTTCAAAGATAGTGCAAGGCGAGAGCAATGCCAAATTTATTTGCGCATTGCCGGGCCGCAGCCTGTCTAAAGCAAGGTTAAAGATAGTGCAGGTCAAAGACAAAAGCAAATTTATTCGCATTCGCCGGGGCACGCCTTATTTCCGAAAAGAAGAGCAAATTTCGGCCACGGTTATGGATTTCCATATAAAATCATTAAATTTGCCCGATTATAAACCCGATTGAAACATGGCAAAGGTTATAGCTTTAGCGAATCAGAAAGGCGGCGTGGGCAAGACCACCACGGCCATCAACCTTGCGGCGTCACTGGCCCTGCTGGGCAAAAAGGTGCTGCTGCTCGACGCCGACCCGCAGGCCAACGCCACATCCGGACTGGGCTTCGACATCAACCTCGAGGGCATCTACGAGTGCATCGCCGGGCTGAAAACCCCCGACGAGGTCATCCTCAAGAGCCCCGACGTGAAGAACCTCTGGCTGCTGCCTTCGTCCATCGACCTGGTGGCCGCCGACAGCGAGTTGCCGAAGATGGAGAACGCCCACCACGTGATGAAGCGCATCGTCGACGCCGTCCGCGAACGGTTCGACTACATCTTCATCGACTGCTCCCCCTCGCTGGGCTACACCACCGTCAACATCCTGACGGCCGCCGACACGGTGCTGATTCCCGTGCAATGCGAATACCTCGCGCTCGAGGGACTCTCGAAACTGCTGAACACCATCCGCAAGGTCAAAAGCGGCCTGAACCCCGCGCTCGACATCGAGGGATTCCTGCTGACGATGTACATGCGCAACCGCCTGAACAACCAGGTCGTGAACGAGGTGCGCGAGCACTTCGGCGAACTGGCATACGACACAATAATTCAGCGCAATATTCGTTTGGGAGAAGCGCCCTCGCACGGAAAGCCCGTCATGCTCTACGACGCGGGCGCCGTCGGCTCGGAGAACTATCTCACGCTCGCCCGGGAGTTCCTCAAGCGCAACCGCAAAAAAAGTAAATAACATACCGAAATGAAACAGCCAAAGGGATTAGGGCGCGGACTGGACGCCATATTCGGCACCGACGCCATCGATGCCAAGCTCAAGCCGATGAGCCAGATGTCCGAGATCGACATCACGGAGATCATACCCAACCCCACGCAGCCGCGCACGCAGTTCGACGAGGAGGCCCTCGACGAACTGGCCGACTCGATCCGCCAGCTGGGAGTCATCCAACCCATCACGGTCAAAAAATCCGGCGACGGGAAATATATCATCATCAGCGGCGAGCGCCGCTGGCGTGCCGCGCAACGCGCCGATTTGACGAGCCTGCCGGCCTACATTCGCGAGGTGGACGACGAGAACCTGCACGCCATGGCCCTCGTGGAGAATATCCAGCGACAGGACCTCAACGCCATCGAAATCGCCCTGGGCATGCAGCGCCTGCTCGACGAGTGCAACCTCACGCAGGACGCCCTGTCCGAGAAGGTGGGCAAGAAGCGTTCGACCGTATCCAACTACATGCGCCTTTTGAAGCTGCCCGACGAGGTGCAGCTGGCGCTCAAGGAGGGGCTTATCTCGATGGGCCACGCCAAAGCCATCGCCGGCGCCCCCGAAGAGTCGCAGGTGCGCGTGCTGAAAAAAATCCTCAGGAAAAGCCTCTCGGTGCGCCAGGCCGAGGAGTTGGTGCGCACGCTCACCGCACAGCCCGCCGCCGCGGCACAGAATGTGGAGGACGAGGAGTACCCCGAGAGCTACTCGCGGCTGGTGGAACAGCTCGAAAAGTTCTTCTCGCAGGACATCAGCATCAAACGCGCGAAAAACGGCGGCGGACGAATCGTAATCGGCTTCGACGACGACAAGGACATCGAACAATTCATCCAACGGTTCTCCGGACGCCTTAAATAAATATGGTAAGAATCCGGTTCAGATACCTGCTGCCGATGCTCGCGGCGCTCCTGTTGTGGCTCCCCGCGGAGGCGCAGTCCCACCGCGGGACGCGCACCATCGTACGCGGCGGCATGCTCGTCAAGCCGGATTCCCTGCGGCAGCGAAGCGATTCGCTGGCGGGAAACGCCGTCATGCGCGAACTCGACTCGCTCATGACCGGCGACTTCACGGCCGACTCGCTCGCCGTCACGGCCCTGCGCACCGACGACATCCGCCATACGGACTCGCTCTGGCAGCTCCGCATGGCCGGCATCAAAACCGAGGCCGACACGACCCGCAAAAGGGGATGGCTGATGAGCGACTCGATGTCGCTGTCGAAAGTCTGCTGGATTTCGACCGTGCTGCCCGGCTACGGCCAGATATACAACAAGCAATACTGGAAACTGCCGGTGCTCTACGGCACCGTGGCGACGGGACTCGCCCTTTATATCAACGAAAACAGGACTTATAAACCCCTCAAACGCGAATACGAGGCTTACACGGACAAGAGCCTTTCGCGCACGCCGGAGCTCGATGCCCTGCAGACGAAGATGATTCGCAGCAATACCAAGCGCCAGGTCTACCTGGGTCTGACCGTCGCCTCGTACATCTATTTCATCGGCGACGCCGCGGTGAACTACTCGACCAACGACGTGTCGGACGTCAAAAAGGCCACCACGCTGGCCTGCATCTTCCCCGGCGCGGGACAGATATACAACAAAAGCTACTGGAAAGTACCCTTCGTGGTGGGCGGTTTCGCCGCGATGATTTACTGTATCGACTGGAACAACCGCGGCTACCAGCGCTTCAAAAAGGCTTACAGCCTGTTGAGCGACTACGAAAAGAATCCCGACAAATACCCCGACGGCCCCACTGATGAGTTCCACGGACGCTATTCGGCGGACTTCATCCGCAACCTGCGGAACAATTACCGCCGCAACCGCGACCTGTGTATCATCATCTCGGCCGGACTGTACGTGCTGCAGATCGTCGACGCCCATGTGGACGCCCACCTGAAAGACTACGACATCTCCGACGATCTGACGATGAACCTCGAGCCGATGGTCGACTACACCTATGTCCCCTCCGTCGGCGGCAACCGCCCCGTATTCGGGTTCAACATGAGTATCAAATTCTAACCGATGAGAATCCTCCTGACCATACTGCTGCTGCTCGGCGTCACCGCTTCGGCGTCGGCCCTCGACCGCAGCCCCCGCAAAAAGAAACGCGACAAAAAAGCCAAGACCGAAACCGTCACGGCGCCCGCAACCGCTCCGGAACCCGAAAAAACCGTATGCCCCGAGCCGGAAACGGAGGCCGCAGGCCCGGCGCCGGCCGAGGTGCGGCACAACGACCTAACGCTCGGACTCACGGGCCAACAGGCCGACTCGCTGGTAGCCGTCTGGCGCGAGAGGCAGTGCAGCGGCTCTTTCCGGGAATTTTTCGACAACTACATCCTAATCGACACCACAGCCGCAGGCAGCGTGCCGGACTCGGTTTACACCCGGCGGCTGCTGGCGCTCGCCTCGCCGATCCAACTCCCGTACAACAGCATCGTGAGGGGCTATATCAACCGCTACACCGACTCGCGCTACGGCACAATCAGCCGCATCCTGGGCATGTCGCAGTACTACTTTCCGCTGATCGAGGACGAACTCCTGAAAGAGGGGCTTCCGGTCGAGCTGCGCGCCCTGCCCATCATCGAATCGGCGCTCTCCACGACGGCCGTATCGCCGATGGGAGCCGTGGGGTTGTGGCAGTTCATGCCCTCGACGGGCAAAAGCTACGGACTGGAGGTCAACTCGCTGGTCGACGAACGCCGCGACCCGATCCGCTCGACGCAGGCCGCATGCCGCTATCTCAAAGACCTCTACGCCATCTACAACGACTGGTCGCTGGCCATCGCCGCCTACAACTGCGGCCCGGGCAACGTCAACAAGGCGCTGGCCCGCGCCGGTGAAAAAAGCCGCACGTTCTGGGACATCTACGACTACCTGCCCCGCGAAACGCGCGGGTACGTTCCCGCTTTCATCGGCGCCTCGTACGCCTACGCCTACCACCGGCAGCACGGCATCGAGCTCACCGAGGCCCCGATTCCGCTGGCGACCGACACCATCCGCATCAACCGGCTGATGCACCTCGGGCAGATTGCCTCGACGATCGACGTTCCCATCGAAACCCTGCGCCAGCTCAACCCCCAGTACAAACTCGACATCATCCCGGCCACCAACAAGGTCTACACGCTGGTGCTTCCGCAGCGCAAAATCACGCAATACATCGCCAACGAACCCGAAATTTTCGCCAAGGATTCGGCTTACCTCAAAGAGTATATCAATCCCGCGAACCTCGACAAGAAACGACAGGAGCGCTCGGGTTCGGTCTACATCGTCAAAAAAGGCGACACGCTGGGCGCCATCGCCCGCCGCTACCGCGTGACCACGGCACAGCTGATGCGCTGGAACGGCATCAAGAACGCCCACAAGCTCCGCCTGGGGCAGCGAATCCGCATCGAGGGAAGATAACATGAACTGCGACCACGATACCATCGCCGCCCCCGCAACCGCCGCCGGAGGGGCCATCGCCCTCATCCGCATAAGCGGAAGCGAAGCGCTGGCAGTCTGCGACCGTATTTTCCGGGGCCGGCAACCGTTGGCCGACGCCGACGGCTACACGGTGCACTACGGCCGGATCATGGACGCAGAACGCATCCTGGACGACGTGCTAATCACGGTCTTCCGCGCCCCCCACTCCTATACGGGCGAAGACGCCGCCGAAATCTCCTGCCACGGTTCGCAGTACATCGTGGCCGAAACCCTGCGGCTGCTCACCGCCGCGGGCGCCCGCATGGCCCGGCCGGGCGAATTCACCATCCGGGCCTACCTCGCCGGCAAACTCGACCTCTCGCAGGCCGAAGCCGTCGCCGACATCATCGCCTCGTCGTCACGCGCGGCACACGCACTGGCCGCCAACCAGATGCGCGGCGGCTACTCCGAGGCGCTCGAAGCGCTGCGGGAAAAACTGCTGCACCTCACCTCGCTGCTCGAACTGGAACTCGACTTCTCGGAAGAGGACGTCGAATTCGCCGACCGCACGCAGCTGCGCGACACGATGCAGCAAATCGAAACGCGAATCGACGCCCTGCGCAGCTCGTTCTCGCTCGGCAACGCCCTCAAGGAGGGAATCGCCGTAGCCATCGCCGGAGCCCCCAATGTCGGCAAAAGCACCCTGCTCAACCGGCTTCTCAACGAAGAACGGGCCATGGTATCGGAGATTGCCGGCACGACGCGCGACGTCATCGAAGAGCGGCTCAACATCGACGGGGTCGTCTTCCGGTTCCTCGACACGGCCGGCATCCGCACGACGGACGACCGGCTCGAACAGATGGGTATCCAGCGCACGATGTCCAGCATTTCGCGGGCGCAAATCGTCATCTACATGGCGGACGCGGCGCAATTCCGAACGGCGGACAAAGGAGTTCCGCAGGATTCGCTGCTTTCTGAAATTCCCGTTCCCGCACCCGGCTTTACGGTACGCAACGACCAGACGCTGCTTACGGTAATCAACAAAACCGACACGGTGCCGAACCTGCAACTGCCCGCCGGCACAATCGGCATTTCCGCCCGCAGCGGCGAGGGCATCGACTGCCTGCGTAAAATCCTGCGCGATACGGTCGATACGCAGGCGCTCTACCACGGCGACACGGTCGTTTCGAACAGCCGCCATTACGAAGCCCTCACAGCGGCGGGCAACGCCCTCCGCACGGCCCTCGACGGCCTGCACGACCAACTCCCGGCCGACCTTTTGAGCGAAGAAATCCGCGAAGTCGTCCGCCACCTCGGCACCATCACCGGCCGCGGCACCATCGCCCCGGACGAAGTGCTCCGAAACATTTTCTCGAAGTTCTGCATCGGCAAATAATTTTCCGATTTGGCTTGGCCCGAATCGCGTCCCCCGACAGGCAGCGAAACGGAAGGGCCCGATAATTTGCGCATGGTATTATACAAATAAAAATTATCGCGAAACAAACCCAATCACCTTGAGAATTTTTTCGTAACTTTACAAGAACAACCGACAAACGCATACGGCGGTACCGGAATCGATTTTACGAGCTAATTCTCTCGCAAACAGCTGAAATCGGCAAATCGGCAAATCGGCACCTACGGATGTGCTCTATCGCCTGATTGAACCGTCCAGTCAAATGCGCCGGTAATTTTGAAACAATGATAAATTACATATGGACTCAAACCAACTAATCAAAGCCCTAACCGTTTTCAGAACGTGGTTTAAAGCCAATAAGGCACAGGCAACCGCAGAGCAGAAAGAGCGGGAACATCTCGCAGAGTGCACGCAAAGCTTCACCAAAGAGCGGCTGTTGAATATGTCGGAAACGGATTTTTTCGAATATATCGCTCCGCTCTGGGCAATGGCGATGTGGGGGAACAAGCACTATCAGGTGGACAATGTCATCGAAGCGAACGGCATGCCGCTGCTGCGCGAACAATTTTCCAATCTCCTTTACGGCCAATCATCGCTTGAAAAACGATGGGACGAGTTCAGATCCAAAATCAAAGGAGTCGGGCCAGCCATTATGAGTGAACTGCTGTGCAAAACCTACCCGGACAAATACCTGCTTTGGAATAAGAAAACATACAATGGGTTCAGTGCGCTCCAGATTCCAAACCTACCCCGTTACGAAGCCCGGCTGACAGGGAAAACATATGAATATCTCTGTGCCAAGGGACGCGACATCGTCGCGTTTGCAAAAGCCGACGGATATGCGGAAGTGTCCGACATGCTGACGCTGAACACGTTCATCTGGCAGCAGTTACAAATCAACAATCACGACAATCTCGCAAAGCCGGACACGCAGGAAGAGTTAACCCCCAAAAGCAAGAAAGAAGCCCTGTTCGTCCACAACGACGTGCGGGACAAGCTTGCCGACATCGGCCGTTTTCTGGGATTCCGCTCTGAAGTCGAAAAGAAAGTCGCCGACGGAGCCGTAGTGGACGCTGTCTGGGAAGTCACTATCGGCAATATGGGACGCATTATTTACGTCTTCGAGGTACAAACCTCGGGCTCTATCGACAGTCTTATATTAAATTTGATCCGGGCTAAAAACAACCAGGCCGTACAGCGAATCATCGCGGTTTCCGACCAACATCAAATCGAGAAAATACGG
The DNA here is from genome assembly GCF_902388705.1 of uncultured Alistipes sp. GTDB lineage: Bacteria > Bacteroidota > Bacteroidia > Bacteroidales > Rikenellaceae > Alistipes. The sequence continues at coordinate 32,729 of NZ_CABMQJ010000016.1, read as the reverse complement.
AAAGAGGTGGCCGGGATTAAAGAGATCAAAGACGACATTAAATACTGGGACTATACGGAGGTGCTGAAGATACACGACTCCATGCAATTCGTAAACGAATCGATCAATAATTTGGGATTGGTTCCCAGCGGCTTTTAAACAGCGGGTTAAGGGGCAGATGGAAATCAGGCAGCTCCCGACAGGGCGCTTGCGGAGAAATTTAATGATAGTCCCTTTGATGGCAATGGCCGCTTATCCCGATCGGCGTCAAATCGCCACGACATACCCCGCGAAATGCGCCGATTAAAAAATTCCGGTTATCTTTGCCCCGGTAAAACCGATATAAAATGAAAACAACGAGAATCACCGCGCGTGATTACATCAAGGCCAACCGCAAAGCGAGCCGGGAGGCCGAAATCGGAAATCACGGCCGCCCGGTCAGTTTCTGCCGGGTACACAAGTCGAAAAAGGTCTATGACCGCAAAAAGCAGAAGGCAGATGATAAAAGGCATCTGCCTTCCCTGTTTCCATGCGTGCCGCCGCTTACGGCATGTTAGCGCTGCGGACAGCCGCAAACAGGAGCCCGCACATCGATAAAACACCGGCCGGCAGCTCCCCCCCCAGCCCCTGTAAAGGCGGGGCCTGTTTATCCCCGAAAATATTCTATCTTTGCACATCAACACGCAAACAATGCTCGAACAAATCATATCACAACGGCTTCAGATCGCCCTGCCGCAGGTGCAGGGCACCGTCCGCCTGCTGCGCGAGGGCGCGACCATTCCTTTCATCAGCCGCTACCGCAAGGAGGCGACCGGCTCGCTCGACGAGGTGCAAATCGGCGCCGTCAGGGAGCAGCTGGACAAACTCACCGAACTCGAAGCGCGCCGGCAGACCGTCCTTGCGACAATCGAGGCGCAGGGCAGCCTGACCGGGGAGTTGCGCCAACGCATCGCTGCGTGCTGGGATGCCGTGGAGCTGGAAGACATATACCTGCCCTACAAACCCAAACGGCGCACGCGCGCCACGGTCGCACGCGAACGGGGATTGGAGCCGCTGGCGAACATCATCCAAGCGCAAAACGCCCGTGATGCGGCGCAGCAGGCACGGCGGTTCGTCACGGCCGACGTCCCGACCCCGGAAGAGGCCCTCGCCGGAGCCTGCGACATCATCGCCGAACGTATCGCCGAGGACGAGCGGGCACGCAACAGCGTCCGCCGCACCTTCGCACGCGAGGGAATCGTCCACTCGAAAGTCGTAAAGGGAAAAGATGCCGGGGGCGTCAAGTACTCCGACTACTTCGACGCCACGTCCCCGCTGCGCAGCATCTCGTCGCACCGTTTCCTCGCCATGCGGCGGGGCGAGGACGACGGCATCCTGAAAATCTCAATCGACGTCGACGCCGGGCGCATCACCGAAAACCTCTGCCGCCAGTTCATACGCCCCGGCTCCGCGACGCGCGAATACTTGGAAGCCGCCGTCGCCGACTCGTTCAAGCGCCTCATACGCCCCTCGATTGAAACCGAGATGCTCGCGGCCGCCAAGGAGAAAGCCGACGACGAGGCAATCCGGGTCTTCGCCGAGAACCTGCGGCAGCTGCTGCTCTCCGCCCCGCTGGGGCAGAAACGCGTCATCGCCGTCGACCCCGGATTCCGCACCGGCTGCAAGGTCGTCGTACTCGACGCGCAGGGCAACCTCGTCCACAACACGACCATCTACCCCCATCCCCCGCAGAACCGCTATGCGGAGGCCGCCGAAACGCTCAAAACGCTCGCCGCGAAATACAAGGCCGAAGCCTTTGCCGTCGGCGACGGCACGGCCGGGCGCGAAACCGAACAACTCGTCCGCAGCCTGGGACTGGACGGCTCCGTACAACTGTTCATGGTGAGCGAGGACGGCGCATCCGTCTACTCGGCATCGGCCGCGGCCCGCGAGGAGTTCCCCGACTACGACGTGACGGTGCGGGGCGCCGTCAGCATCGGACGCAGGCTTATCGATCCGCTCTCGGAGTTGGTGAAAATCGACCCGAAATCAATCGGCGTGGGGCAATACCAGCACAGCGTCGACCAGCCGAAGCTGAAAGCCCGGCTGAACACCGTGGTCGAAAGCTGCGTGAACCGGGTCGGCGTCAACATCAATACGGCATCGAAACACATCCTGACCTATATTTCGGGACTGGGGCCCGCCCTGGCCGGGAACATCGTCGCATACCGCACCGCCAACGGCAGCTTCAAAAGCCGGAAAGAGGTGCTGAAAGTTCCGCGCCTCGGCCCCAAAGCCTACGAGCAGGCGGCCGGCTTCCTGCGGGTTGTCGGCGGCGAAAATCCGCTGGACAACAGCGCCGTGCATCCCGAGTCGTACCACATCGTCGAGCGCATGGCCGCCGACGCGGGCGTCAGCGTGGACAGACTGCTTGCCGAGAAGGAGCTGCGCAAAACACTCAACCCCGAGAGGTATGTGTCCGAAAAAGTGGGGCTGCCGACCGTGACCGACATTCTGGAGGCGCTCGACAAACGGGGACTGGATCCGCGCGAGCAGCTGCAGGTTTTCTCGTTCGACCCGAACGTCCATACCATCGACGACCTGCGCACAGGCATGCGCCTGCCGGGTATCGTCACCAACATCACGGCATTCGGTGCGTTCGTCGACATCGGCATCAAGCAGGACGGGCTGGTGCACATTTCGCAACTGGCCGATCGCTACGTCGCCTCGCCCGCAGATGCCGTACACCTCGGACAGCACGTCGAGGTGAGGGTCACGGCCATCGACACCGTCCGCAACCGCATCTCGCTGTCGATGCGCAGCGAAGCGTAACGACTGCGGCGCACCGGGCCCTGCAAACCGCACCGGAGTGCAGGCCCCCCCTCGTCAGCGCAGCCGCCGGGGAATATACCGTGCAATCAGCGTGTCGGCAGCATAGCGCCCCGGCCCGGCAATATACATCAGCACGAAAACCGCCAGGTAGACCAGCGCCAGCTCCCGTGCGGCGAACGGATCGCCGCCGTGCACCGCGAAAAACGCCACGCACATCGTAAAAATCATCGGGATAAGGGCCAGCCGGTAGAGCAGCCCGGCAATAAACCCGGCCGGACAGACGACTTCGCCGAAAATCGCCATCATGAGCGACACGCGGCTGCCCGCACCCAGCGGATCGGGGAACGTAGCCGCAAGCGTGTCGAAATTCAGGCATTTGGCGATTCCGTGCGACATCAGCAGCACGCCGAAAACAATCCGGGCCGCGAGCAGCAGCCACGAAACGCCGGGCGCATCGTTTTTTTCAGGAAACAGGAAATTCAGCATCACAACGTTTATTGGTATCCGGAACGCTAATATCAAAATAAATACCGGATTTTCCAACTCCCCGGCGGCGGCATCCGGCCCCAAGGCCGTGCAATGCCCGATTTTTGCTATCTTTGCCTGCACATCAATCATCCGTCATGATACGCCAAACCGAATTCACGCTCCGTCCCCGCAGCCGCGGGTTTCACCTGGTCACGGACGAGGTCGTATCCAACCTCCCGCCGCTGCCCGACGCCGGGCTGGTACACCTTTTCATCCGGCACACCTCGGCCGGACTCTCCATCAACGAGAACGCCGACCCCGACGTACGCACCGACCTCGGGGCGATTTTCGACCGGCTGGTGCGCGAGCGCGAAGCCTACTACGTCCATACGCTCGAAGGCGACGACGACATGCCCGCCCATGCCAAAGCGACGCTCACCGGGGTCGAACTCACGATTCCCGTCACCCGGGGCAGGCTCAACCTCGGCACGTGGCAGGGCATCTACCTCTGCGAATTCCGCAACCGCGCTGCGGGACGCCGTATCGTCGCCACCGTCATCGGATAGATCGCCGCCGGGCAAAAAGCGGCCGTTGGCCTGGAATTTGCATATTCCCGTACCAGCACCGACACAGCAACAGCCATGACGACACAAACCAAACCGCACGACCGCCTCACCGCCGAAGAGCGGCACGAACTGCCCGACGCGGCCTTCGGAATCCCCGAAACGCGCGAATTCCCGCTCGTCGACGCCGAGCACGTCCGGGCGGCGGAAGCCTATTTTCGCTACGCCCCCGACGACAGGAAAGCGGCGCTGGCGCAGCGCATCCTCACCAAAGCCGCCGAATACGGCGTAAACGTGCAGAGCCATGTAATCCGCAGCTGGGCGGGCGAAAAGCCTTAACCCGTCCCGCAAAGACACGAAAGCGGCGGCAGGAGTGTTCCTGCCGCCGCTTTACATCGTCGTGCATTCGGTACGCCCCTGTCCGGAGCGGCCCGGGCGTTACTTCTCCGAGGTCGAGATTACCAGTCCGCCCCCGTTCAGCGCATCGTGCGACACGAACCAGCCGTCGACGGATTTGCCGCCGCAGGTGATGCCCGTGATCTTACGTCCTTCGCCCTCGCGGCGAATCGTCCAGCGGTTTCCGTCGCCGAGCGACACCTCGACCTTGTCGAACAAAGGTACGGTCACGATATACTCCGGATCAGCCGGCGAATAGGTATAGAGGCCGATGGCATTGAAGACGTACCACGACGACATCTCGCCCGCGTCGTCCATGCCGCACAGCGCCAGCCCTTCCGGCCCCATCCCGTAGAAACGGTCGAGGATGTAATCCAGCAACTCCTGCGACCGTTCCTGGCGACCGATGAAGTAGTAGAGGTAGGGGAAACTGTGGTCAGGCTGGTTGCCGTGGCAATACTGGCCGATAAAGCACGAGAGGTTATCCACCTCGTACCCTTTCCACGGAATCGAGAAGAGCTTGTCCAGCTGCTCGCCGAACGCCTCGCGGCTCGGGAAAAGACCGATAAGCCCCTCGGTATCGTGCGGCGCGAAGAACGCCTGCTGCCAGGCGTTGGCCTCGCGGTACATATATTCGTAGTAGGGATACTGATCGTCGAACGGAGTAATCCACTCGCCGTTTTCGAGGCGTCCGCGCATCAGGCCCGTCGAGGGGTCGAAGAGGTTCTTGTAGTTGGTCGTACGCTTCATCAGCATGTCGTGGTTCTGCTTATCGCCCAGCGCTTCGGCCAGCAGTGCGACCGCATAGTCGTCGTAGGAGTATTCGAGTGTCTTGGTCACGGCGGCCTTGCAGACCGTCCACGTCACGGGATTCTCGACATCCATTTCGGAAATGTAGCCCTTGGCGATATACTCGTCGAGCCACGGACGGCTCGGCCCCTGTACCGTGGCGTTGCGCAGCACGAGGTTATAGGCGCGGTTCACGTCGAAGCCGCGGTTGCCGCGCAGGTAGGTTCCGGCCACGAACGCCGACGCATGGTCGCCGTGGAAGAACGTCGGCATGAAACCGCCGCGCTTCTCGCCCTTGTCCGTGTCGGAGCTGATGACGTCAGCCGCCACGTCGGGCGCCAACAGGCCGAGCAGAATCAGTTTGTTGCGGTAGTCGTCCCAGTACGACGGGCCCGTATAGTAGCGGTGACCCGGATTGACGACCTTGCCTGCGGCGTCGGTATATTCGCCATTCACGTCACTGCGCAGCGCCGGCCAGAGGAACGAACGGTAAAGGCTCGAATAGAACAGCCCCTTTTCACGCTCCGTGCCGCCCTCGACACGAATCCGCCCCAGCAGGTCGTTCCACGTCGCGGTGGCCTCGGCGCGCACCTCGGCGAAGCTCTTGCCGAGCATCTCGGCCTCGAGGTTTTCGCGGGCGTTCTTCTGGCTCACGAACGAAAAGCCGATTTGCAGTTCGAGCGGCCCCGCACCCTCGCCGAAGCGCACGATACGGATCTCACGGTCGCCCTCGACGACGGGTTCCACCCCGGTCACGGGACGGTTCGCCACGGCGTAGAAATACATCTTCTCACCCGTTTGCTGCCATCCGGCGAAGACGTTGTCGCCCTCCTTGTGAATCTCCCACGCACGCACGTGCTCGTTCGAACGCTGCAAATCGGCCAGCAGCGAAGCCGCGGCACCGTCAGGGTAGGTATATTTATGGAATGCGCATCGCAGCGTCGAACTCACCTCGGCATCGACGCCGTAACGGTCGAGGAACACCTGGTAATAGCCCGGGGCGGCCGATTCGCGCCCGTGGCTGAAGGGCGAGCAGTAATCGCCCGGCGTCGGCGTGCCCGTCACGGGCAGCAGCGGAATGTGGCAGAGGTTCCAATGCCCCTTGTTGGTGTGCGTGAAGCCGTAAATCACGCTGTCTTCGTACTGGTAGCCCGCACCGCTGTGAAATTTGGTGACAGGGCTGACCTGCACCATGGCGTTGGGCAGCGACGAACCGGGAAACACCTCGGCGCCCCACGTACGTTTGGTGGGCTTGAATCCCAAATCGACGCTGTCCCACAGCGTCGCGGTTCCCAGCATGGGATTCACATAGTCGGTAAGCTGCTTCTGCGTCGGGGCGCAGCCCGCGGCAAAAGCGAATAAAGCAATACAAAGTCCGGATTTAAGCATATAAGGGTCTGATTTATGTTCAGACAAAATTAGCGCTTTTTACAGGGTACCTGCAAGCCCTTTCGGGCAAAAAAACTATCTTTGTCCCGCAGGCAGACTACTCTTGCACAAAATCGGACACCCGCACATGGAATCGCTCACACAATTTCTGGTCGACTGGGGCTACTGGGGCCTCTTCCTCTCGGCGCTGGTCGCCGGGAGCGTCCTGCCGTTCAGCTCCGAGGCCGTCATGATCGTGCTCGTGCACATGGGACTCGACCCGGTGCTGTGCATCGCCGCGGCCTCGCTGGGCAACACGCTGGGCGGCATGAGCTGCTACTGGATCGGCACGCTGGGCAAGAGCGAATGGATAACCCGGCTGGGCGTAAGCGACAAGCAGTTGGCGCGGGCGCGCAAATTCCTCGCGGGACGCGGGGCGTTGATGGCTTTTTTCGCATTCCTGCCTACAATCGGCGAAGCCATCGCCATCGTGCTGGGGCTGATGCGCAGCAACGTCTGGCTCACGGGCGGCTCGATGCTCGTCGGTAAAACCCTGCGTTACATTGTCGTACTGGCGACTTTCGAAAGCGCCGTATCGCTTTTCTGACATGGAAATCGAAATTGTAAAGACCGACACGCCTCGGCGCGACCTGCTGCTGCTGGCCGACGAATCGGAAGAGTCCGTAGCCGACTATGCCGGCCGCGGCACAACCTATGTCGCATGCCGCGGCGGGGAAATCCTCGGCCAGTATGTATTCCTGCACACGCGGCCGTTCACGGCCGAAGTGGTCAATATCGCCGTCGTCCCCGAGCACCAGCGCAAGGGCGTCGCCACGGCCATGCTCCGCCACGCCGTCGCCACGGCCCGTGCGGCCGGGTTCCATCTGCTCGAAATCGGCACGGGGGATTTGGGCGTGGGACAGATTGCGCTCTACGAACGCTGCGGCTTCGTCCGCTGCGGCGTCGACGTGGATTATTTCAGCAAACACTACCCCGTTCCGTTTTTCGAGAACGGCGTCGAGTGCCGCCACATAGTGCGCCTGCGCATGGAACTCAAATAGCGGTTTATGTCGGTCGGATGGAACCCGTGGCACGGATGCCGCAAAATCAGCGAGGGCTGCCGCCACTGCTACGTCTACCGGCAGGACGCGCAGCACGACAAGGACAGCCGCGAGGTGCGGAAAACCGCAGCCTTCAACCTCCCCGTGCGCCGCACGCGCGACGGGCGCTACAAAGTGCCGCCGGGCGAGATGGTCTACACCTGCTTCACCTCCGACTTCCTCGTCGAAGAGGCCGACGCATGGCGCGCCGAGGCGTGGGAGATGATTCGCATGCGCAGCGACCTGCGCTTCTTATTCATCACCAAGCGCATCGACCGCCTCACACAGGTCTTGCCGCCCGACTGGGGCGAGGGCTACGAGAACCTCGCCGTGGGCTGCACCGTCGAGAACCAGTCGATGGCCGACTACCGCCTGCCGCTGTTGCTGGAGGCACCCCTGCGCCACAAGCTGATTATCTGCGCGCCGCTGCTCGGGCCGCTCGACATCGCGCAATACCTCACCCCTGAAATCGAGGAGGTTTCGGTCGGCGGCGAATCGGGCAACGAGGCCCGGCCCTGCGACTTCGACTGGGTTCTCGGCATCCGCCGCCAGAGCGTCGAAGCAGGCATTCCGTTCTGTTACCACCAGACCGGGGCACGGCTGCTGAAAGACGGCCGCCTGTACCGCATCCGCCGCCAGTACCAGCATTCGCAGGCCCGCAAGGCGGGAATCGACTACAAAGTCTGGCGGTAGCGACACTGTACGGCACGCGTTTGCCGCACGCTCCGCCTACGCAAAAGCCGGACAGTTCCGGTCCACGCGTCGCCAGCCCCCCGGCTCCGCTCCCGAAACGCAAGGCGCCGTTGTGCGGCGGCGCCCTGCAAAAAAGCCGCCCCGGTTTCCCGGAGCGGCCGCTTAATAGCTATGGCATTACGAATTATGCGTTGGCGGCAGCCAGCGGCGATGCCTGCTGGTAGGTGCGTGCGGCCAGCTCCTTGTCGAGCGTATAGAGGCCGAACTTGTTGCCTTCGACAGCCTCGCAGGCGGTAATCATGTCGCGGGCCGACTCCTCCTCCTCGACCTGCTCGTCGACGAACCATACGAGCATGTTCGACGAAGCGAAATCCTTGTCGGCGGCGGCAATGGCCGCGAGGTTGTTAATCATCGCCGTGACCTTTTTCTCATGCACGAGCGTATCCTTGAACATATCCAGCGGCGAGTCCCATGCGGTGCGCACCTCCGCAATCGGCTGCAGCACGACCTGGGCGTCGCGCGAATTGATGTAGTTCATCAGGATGCGGGCATGGTCCTGCTCCTCCTGGAACTGGACGAAGAACCAGTTTGCAACGCCTTTCAACCCCTTGGCTTCGGCGTCCATCGACATCGAGAGATAAAGATAAGCCGACCATAACTCGGCATTGATCTGCGCATTCAGCGCTTCGTGTAATTCCTTGCTTAACATAGTGGTATTGTTTTAAGTTTGTGTTTTCTTTTCCTGATACAAATATACAATAGTTTTTGCCGATTTGTACCGGAATCCCATCGTATTATTTTATAACCATATAGCTTTCCGTTATAACAAAAAAAAACGGGGCCCGCACCCGATGGCGCGGCCCCGCAAAATGCCAGGCGAAAGGTCAGAGAATCGTACCGTCGGGCAGGATGCGCAGTTCCGCTTCGCGCTCCGACTGCGGCTGCTCCAGTTCGAGGAGGTACCACTCCCCGTCGGGACTGTCGTAATGGTCCGCATCATCGATTTTCCAGTTCGCATACTGCGAGCCGGCGAGCGCCGCAATCACTGCGACGGGAAGCCCGCTGCTGCGCACTTCGGTCTTGGTCCACAGCCATGCATCGCCCGTGCCGAAGCATACCTCGCGCGGCGTGCGGCCGTCGATGATTTCGACCTCGAGCGTCCCCTTTTCACACTCCGCATCGGCGATGCGCGCCCCGGGGTATTTCCCGGCGATGAAATCGCGCACGGCCTGCGGAAGTTCCTGCGGGAGCATCCCTTCGCGGTCGTCGTCGCCATCCGTATCGGGCACGGCGCGCAGCAGCACGCCGTCCGCCGAATACCAGAGGTCGAACTCTTCCTTCCCCCGCTCGACCTCGAGCACATAGACCGTTTCCAGCCCCTCGCGCATCAGCTTGTCCACATCGTCCACCTGCCATGCGGCATAGTCGCCGGATTCGAATGCCGTGCGCACCGCCTCGGGCAGCTGCGCATAGGGTACGTCCTGCTCGGTCATGTACCACTTGCCGGCGGCGTCGAACCACGCCTGCATGCCTGCTCCCCCGTCACGAAAGTCGGCGACCATATATCCGCCCCTGTCCGACCATTCGACATGGGTTGCGCCGGGGTACATCTCCCCGAAAACGCCCTGCACGGCGGCAGGCACCCTTACCGACTCCCTGTCATCGTCATTGCAGGCCGTCATCGCCACCAGCGATGCGAAGCCCAGCATCCATACTGCCAACTTTTTCATAACAGACTCCAGTTTAAATTAATCGTCGATGTCGATCAGGCGGAACTTCAGGTCGAATTTCAAATCGAGGCCGTTGTCCAGTTCCACTTCGTAATCGCGGCGGTCACGGTCGATGGCCGTGATTTTGCGGCCGGGATAGTTCTTGGCCACGTAGTCGCGGATTTGCTGCGGGACAATGGCGGCAGGCACCTCGCCGTACTTGTATTCGACGTCTTTCCATTCGCCGCTTTTCGCGAACTCGACTTTCGCGCCGTTGACGAAGACGACCTTGTAATCCTTGTCGAAAAGTCCCTCGTCCACCTTGGAGAAAGAAACCTCGACACCCGAAAAATGGGTCTTGATAAATTCCTGCGACACGGCCGGAAGTTCGCCGACGGCGATCGGACGGTCGTTATCCGCGAATGCGGGAGCGGAAGTTGCGAGCAGGGCCACGCCTGCGAGAATCATTGTGAGCTTTTTCATAATCGTTTCGATATTAGGTTTAACTTATTATTCACCCTGCAAAGTTGCTACCCAAAGTTGAAACGAATTTGAAATAAACGGCCGAATTCGGTTTTTTTCGAAATTATGCAGGAAAATGCACGGTGAAACAGTGGCACCTATTTATATAAGCGTAGCCGATGCGCAACCCGTAGAGGCGGCACACGGCGTCGACAATCGAAAGCCCCAGCCCCGTCGAGCCCTCTTTTTTCGCCCCCTGGTAGAACCGTTCGAAGATGTGTTCCGCGTCGAGCGGCCCCTGTGCCCCGGCATTGCATACGCGCAGTTCGCGCGCCGCGACCGTTACGTCCACCTCTCCGCCCGCATCGCCGTGTACGAAGGCATTTTTCAGCAGGTTCGTCACCAGGCTCGCCGCCAGCGAAGGGTTCATCAGCGCCGCCAGCCGCTGCTCTTCATGCAGCACGAAGCGCATGCCGCGCCCGGCGTATATCTCGCCCATATCCTCGGCCGTACGCCGCACCAGCGCATTGAGATCGACCTGTTCGGCCTCGGGGAACTGGCCGTTCTCGATTTTCGAGAGCAGCAGCAGCGAACGGTTGAGCCGGACGAGGTAGTCCAGCGTCCGCTGTACTTTCAGGATTTCGCCGAGTTGTGACTCGCTCAACGCAGAGCCGTCGTCGACGAGCATCTCCAGCCGGTTGCGGCAGACGGCCAGCGGGGTCTGCATCTCGTGCGAGGCGTTGCCGATAAACTGCTTCTGGCGCTCGAACAGCGACTCCGCACGTTCGGCATAGCGGCTTGCGGCTTCGTTCAGCCGGCGGAACTCGGTGATATTCGTATCGTTGGCGAGCGGTGCGTTCTTCCCGCCCACGATGTAGCCGTCGAGCCACCGCAACAGGGCGTAGAGGGGCCGCAGCGTGCGGTGCAGCACCAGCACGTTGATAAGCAGAATCGTCAGCAGCAGGAAAAGGTAGAGGCAGACTATCCACCGGAGTATCGCCTCCTGCAAATCGTCCTTTTCGATGGTCGGGGTCATCACGGTCAGCTCCTTGTAATTTCCCTCCCCATCGCGGAAAATCATCCGCAGCACCCGGGCCGGCTCCTCCTCGTCCTTCTCGGGAATGAAGATTTCCTCGTCGCTGTACACCATATGGCGCCGCGAACCGGCGTACTCGGCCGACACGTCGTGCAGGAAATAGCCGTTGTTGCTGCCGGAAAAGGCTTGCGGCAACTCGCGGCCCGCAAGGCTGCGCCTGACCAGCACCTCGGCGTAATTTTCCAGCGAATCGTCCACTTCGTCGTTAATCTCGTCGATGAGCGTGAAATAGAACAGCACGGCCCACGCCGCCAGCAGCAGCGAGAGGGCCCAGGACATGTGCAATACGATGCGGTAAACCAATTTCATGGGGTAACGAGTTTATAGCCGAAGCCGTAGACAGCCCGGATTTCGATGTCGGCCTGCGCGTCGTGGAGCCTGCGGCGCAGGTTTTTCATCTGGGCGTAGACGAAGTCGAAGTTGTCGGCCTGGTCGATATGGTCGCCCCACACGGCCTCGGCCAGCATCGTTTTGTCGACCATGTGGTTGGGGCGGCTCATGAAATAATAGAGGATGTCGTATTCCTTGCGCAGCAATTCGACCTGCTGCCCGGCCACCTCCACGCGGCGGCTGTCGGGAAACAGCCGCACATTCCCGGCATCGAGGCTCTGCAGCCCGTCGCGCTGGTGGCGGCGCACGACGCTGCGGATGCGCGCGCTCAACTCGGCGAGGTGGAACGGTTTGGGCAGGTAGTCGTCGGCCCCCAACTCGAGCCCCTCGACCTTGTCGTCGAGCGAATCGCGGGCCGAGATGATGATGACGCCCGCCCGCTTGCGCTGCCGCTTGAGCTCCTCCAGCAGGCGCAGTCCGCTGCCGTCGGGCAGCATGATGTCCAGCAGGATACAGTCGTAGTCGTATCCGGCGATTTTGTCCAGGGCCGAGGTGTAATCGGCGGCCTGTTCGACCACATACTGTTCGCGGCGCAGGGTCTGCACCATGATCTCCCGCAGGGAGGGTTCGTCCTCGACGATCAGGATTTTCATAGGCGGCAATTGTTTCGGAGGCAAAACTAACGCGCGAATCCGAAAAGAAACTGAAATCGCAACGATGTCCCGCACGCCAAATATACGAAAAATCCCGGTTCGGTCACACCGGCTGCCGGCGCTGCCGGAACAGTTCCGCACCGCGGTAGCGCGCTCATCCCGGCAAAAGCTCCGCAATCCGGGCGGCATCCCTGCATATCCGGCGCAGCACAACACACGGAAAAGCGGGCCGCCGTACTCGGAAAAGCACACCGCTGCACACGAAAAAGCACACCAGGCACACGGGAAAACGGGCCGCAGGACTCGCCCCCCCCACCGTCGCACATGGAAAAGCACACTGCCGTACTCGGAAAAGCACACGCCACACTCGGAAAAGCACACCGTCGCACATGGAAAAACCCACCGTCGCACATGGAAAAGGGCGGAAACGCAATGCGCTTCCGCCCTTCTATCACGTCCCGGCAGCCATTCGCCACCCGGGGAAACTATTTCTTGGCAAGGTCGACCTGGCAGGCTTTCGAACCGTCGTAAGCCCACTTCACGTAGATGGCGCCCCAGGTATACCCGCCGCCGAAAGCCGACAGGATGAGGTTGTCGCCCGGACGCAGCTCCTTCTCGTAGTCGTACAGACACGAGGGAATCGTCGCGGCCGTGGTGTTGCCGTTCCGGTCGATGTTTATCATGCATTTCTCGTGCTCCAGTCCCATGCGGCGCGCCGTAGCGTCGATGATGCGCAGGTTGGCCTGGTGGGGAACCAGGTAGCTGATGTCCGCGGAAGTGAGGTTGTTGCGCTCCATGATTTCCACCGAAACATCGGCCATCTTCGAAACGGCGGCCTTGAATACGGCGTGTCCGTCCCACATAATCGTATGCCAGTTGTTCTGTACGGTTTCGACCGACGCGGGATAGCGCGAACCGCCGGCTTTCATATAGAGCTGCAACTCGCCCGAACCGTCCGAACGCAGGATTTCGTCCAGAATGCCGAATCCCTCCGTATTGGGCTCCAGCAGCACGGCGGCAGCGCCGTCGCCGAAGATCGGGCAGGTCGAACGATCGGTATAGTCGACAATCGACGACATCTTGTCGGCGCCTACGACCACTACTTTCTTGCACGAGCCCGACTCGATGAACTTGGCACCCGTCGTCAGGGCGAAAAGGAAGCCGCTGCAGGCCGCCGAAACATCGTACGCAAAGGCGTTCTTGCAACCCGCCTGGTCGGCAATCAGGTTGCCCGTCGAAGGGAAGAACATGTCGGGGGTTACCGTGGCGCAAATCACCAAATCCACCTCCATCGGGTCGACCCCGGCCTTATCCAGGAGGTTGATGACCGCACGGGCGCCCATGTACGAGGAGCCTACGCCCTCTCCCTTGAGGATGTGGCGCGTCTTGACGCCGATATGCGACATGATCCACTCGTCGGACGTGTCGACCATCGTGCTCAATTCTTCGTTGGTGAGGATATAATCGGGGAGATATTGTCCCACACCCGTTATTGCTGCTGTTATCTTACCCATTAACTTTTTTCCTAAAGTGTATAATTAATTTTTGAAAGCGCGCTGCAACTTGGCGGTCAGGCCTACTCGGATGCAACGCTCGGTCGAAAGGATCATGCTCTTGATGGCCTTGGGCGACGAGATACCGTGGCCGATCACCACGGGCGCATTTACGCCGAGCACGGGCGTACCGCCCACGTTCTCGTAGTTCATCGCGTCCCAGAAAGCGTTGCCGCCCCCGAGCGCCTTGTTGATGCGATAGAGCCCCTCGGCCATCTTCAGCACCGTATTGCCCACGAAGCCGTCGCAGACGATTACGTCCGCAACCTTGCCCGTGAAGATGTACGATCCCTCGACGTTGCCGGCGAAATGGATACGTTCGTCGGCCTTCAGCAAATCATAGGTGGCTTTGGTCTGCGCATTTCCCTTGGTTTCCTCCTCGCCGATATTGAGCACGGCGACACGGGGTTTTTCGATTCCGAGCACGGCTTCGGCGTAGATCGAGCCAATCAGTCCGTACTGGGCCAGCACCTCGGGTTTGCAGTCCACGTTCAGGCCGACGTCCAGCAGGAGCGCAGGACGCCCCGTAACCGTGGGAACGACCGATGAAATCGCGGGGCGGATAACCCCCTCGATCGGCTTCACCGCGTACATCGACCCGACCATCATGGCTCCCGTGCTGCCGGCACTTGCAAAACCGTCGACGGCCCCTTTGGCCAGGTAACCGAAGCCTACCGTAATGCTCGAATCGGCCTTGGCCTGGAAAGCCTTGGCGGGATGGTCGCCCATCTCGATGACCTCGGTGGTCGCAACGATGTCGAAACGCTCCGCAGGGCAGTTTTCGGCCTCGAGCACGGTTTTAATCTTCGCCTCGTCACCGAACAATACGATACGGCTGTCCGGCCCGATTGCATCGAGTGCCATGACGGCCCCCTTGACCGCCGCCTCGGGAGCGAAATCGCCGCCCATGGCATCTACACCAATCTTTAACATAATCGTGCGATTAGGTTTAACTTCATCTACCGCCCCGCCCGAGGGCAGGCACGGTACGCAGCCGCCCGCCCGCATACGGCGGGAACAGGAAGTTGCTGAAACTAAAAAGAGGGCAGCCTCGCGGTTGCACTCTTCCTGCTGCCGGATTTATTCGGCCGCTTTCTTCTCGATCGCCAGCTTTCCGCGATAGAAGCCGCATTCGGGGCATACGCGGTGGTACAGCGTAGCAGCGCCGCAGTTCGAGCAGGTAACTACCGTCGGAACGACAGCCTTGTAATGAGTTCTTCTCTTATCGCGTCGCGTCGACGAGACTTTGTGTTTAGGATGTGCCATTTTACAATATAAATTATAAGTTTAACGTATTTCCGTTCAAAAATATTTCCCGACCGCTCCCGGTGCGAACCGTTCTGCGGCCGGAGCGGCTGTTATTCTTCCTCTTTTACGTGCCCGTCCTGCGCCTCCTCGGCTTCCATCTGCTCCTTGAGCGCGGCCAGTTTGGCCCATTCGCCCCCGTTGTGCTCCTCCTCGGCACGGGCTTCGATGTCCCCGAACTCCGCGTCGGAAACGATGCGGAAGCGCTTCAGCATCTCGGGATTGCACTCCCCGTCGGGATGCACCCGCTGGTAAGGCAGCGCCAGGACGATGCTCTCGTAGATGTACTGCGTCAGGTCGATTTCGTCCTCCATGGGCAGCAGCCACATCACCTCGCCGTCGTACTCGCGGACTTCGTCGGAGAATTTCACCAGCAGCTGCCCCTCGTAATGCACCGGCACCCGGCAGTCCTCCAGGCAGCGGTCACACTCGACCACAACGCTGCCGTCGACGGTAACATCGAGCGTAAGCATCGCTTCGCCGCGTTCCATAACGACCGTGACGCCGCATGCCCCGTCCTTGATTTCGGTGCTCCCGAAAGCTTTGAACAGCGAACCGTCAACCTCGAAATGAAAGTCGTGCAGGCCGCTTTTCAACCCCTTGTAGGCAATCGTATATCTTTTCGCTTCCTCCATACGAGCACATTTAGGGCACAAAGTTACGAAAATATAAGACATTTGCAAAGAAATTGCCGAGTTTTGCACACGGCGCACCGCACATCCGCCCGGCGTATCCTCCCCGGAGAGGCGTACGGAATTTCACGGCACGGAATTCGCCGAACGATGAAAAATCGCTATATTTGTACCCTATGGCAACAAACGAGGGATTCACAATCGAGATTTCGAGCCGCTACGACGGCTGGTGGCGCTACAATGTGGCGCTGATGTGCGGCTGTTTCGACGCCGCAGGCAACCGCACCGGCTTCGTTTCGGCGGAATCGCATGTCGCCGACGTCGGCGCGAATCTGGAAAAGAAACCCGATGAGGCCGGCGGCGACCGCAGCCTACGCCTCGCCACCGAAGCGTGCGACCATCTGCTGCTCTATATTTATATTGTCCCCCACACGCTGCCCGCAGGCAACGACATCGGCGACACGCAACCGTTCGAAGTCGATTTCCGCATCACCTGCGGCGGCAAACTCCTCCGCACCGAAAAGCGCCTTATCAACCAATGGTCGGGCGCCTCCGTCGAGATGCGGGTGGAACGGGAATAAAAGCCCCCGGAGCGGCGACAGCACAACCGCAATCCCCGGCCGGCACAGCAGCCTACAAAAAAAAAGAGGAAACCCGCAGGTTCCCTCTTCGTTATCGAACGGCTTACGACTATTTGTTGTTGTAAGCAGCCATCTTCTCGATCAGCATGAGCACCTTGTTCGAGTAGCCCCACTCGTTGTCGTACCACGAAACGACCTTCACGAACGTGTCGGTCAGTGCGATACCGGCAGCCTTGTCGAAAATCGACGTACGTGCGTCGCCCAGGAAGTCGGACGAAACGACAGCCTCCTCGGTGTAGCCCAGGATGCCTTTCAGCTCGCCGTCGGCAGCAGCCTTCATGGCAGCGCAAATCTCGTCGTACTTGGCGGGTTTAGCCAGGTTTACGGTCAGGTCGACAACCGATACGTCGAGGGTCGGAACGCGCATCGACATACCCGTCAGTTTACCGTTCAGTTCGGGAATAACCTTGCCTACGGCCTTTGCAGCGCCGGTCGACGAGGGGATGATGTTGCCCGAAGCGGCACGGCCGCCGCGCCAGTCCTTCATCGAGGGACCGTCGACGGTTTTCTGCGTTGCGGTGGTCGAGTGAACCGTCGTCATCAGACCGTCGGTGATACCGAACTTGTCGTTCAGCACCTTGGCAATCGGAGCGAGGCAGTTCGTGGTGCACGATGCGTTCGAAACGATGGTCTGGCCGGCGTAGGTGTCGGTGTTGACGCCGCATACGAACATCGGGGTGTCGTCCTTCGAGGGAGCCGACATAACGACGTATTTCGCACCTGCTGCGATGTGTGCCTGTGCTTTCTCCTTGGTGAGGAACAGACCGGTCGACTCAACGACGTACTCTGCGCCCACTTCGTTCCATTTGAGGTTTGCGGGATCTTTCTCGGCAGTTACGCGGATAGCTTTGCCGTTAACGATCAGCTGGCTCTTCTCGACGTTGTAGTCGACCGTACCATTGAAACGACCGTGCATCGTGTCGTACTTGAGCATGTAGGCCATGTAATCTACCGATACGAGGTCGTTGATTCCTACAACCTCGATGTTTTCATTGGTGCATGCAGCGCGGAACACCAAGCGGCCGATACGACCGAAACCGTTGATACCAACTTTGATCTTTGACATAATTTTACGATTTATTTGTTAATAAAAATTCCGTTATTTTTTCACAGCGCAAAATTACATACTTTATGTATATTACGCAAATAAAAATTAAATTTTTTTAGGAATCCCGTCCGGTCGCTCTGCAGCGAGTTTGGCCCGTTTCGCCATGGCCGAGGCGAAGACGAAATCGTTCAGTTCCCGGTTGTCGGCATGCAGGATGACGTCTTTGGTGCCCTCCCACCATTTACGACCGTCATGGATGTATACAATTTTCTCGCCGATTTCCATGACCGAGTTCATGTCATGCGTGTTGATAATCGTCGTGATGTTGTATTCACGCGTGATTTCGTGAATCAGGTTGTCGATGACAATCGAGGTCTGCGGGTCGAGGCCCGAGTTGGGTTCGTCGCAGAAGAGGTAGCGGGGATTGAGCACGATGGCCCGGGCGATGGCCACGCGCTTGATCATGCCGCCCGACAGCTCGGCCGGATAGAGGTGGTTGGCATCCGCCAGCCGCACGCGCTGCAGGCAGAAATCCACACGTTCCATCTTCTCCTTCTCGCTCTGCGAGGTAAACAGGTCGAGCGGCAGCTTGACGTTCTCCTCGACGGTCGAGGAGTCGAGCAGCGCCCCGCCCTGGAAAATCATGCCGATGTCCTTGCGGATGGCGCGGCGCTGGCGGAAATCGAGCTGCGTGAAATTCGTGTCGTCGTACCACACATTCCCCGAGTCGGGTTCGTGAAGTCCCACCAGCGTCTTGAGCAGCACGGTCTTGCCCGACCCGCTGCGGCCGATGATGAGGTTGGTTTTCCCGGTTTCGAATTCAATCGAAATGTCGTCGAGCACCACGCGCCCGTCGAACGATTTGGTGATATGATCGGCGCGTATCATATGAGCAGGACTTGTGTCAGTATGAGGTTGAAAATCATAATCACGACCGAACTGGCCACCACGGCGCGCGTCGAAGCGGCGCCCACTTCGAGCGAATTGCCTTTGGCGTAGTAGCCGTAGAACGCCGAAATCGAGGTGATGATATAGGCGAAAACCGAGGTCTTGATAAGCGAATAGACGATCGAATAGGGTTTGAAGTCCATCAGCAGTCCGTCGACGTAGTCGGCGGGAATCATGATGCCCGTCAGGTAGGCAATCGCCCAGCCGCCGATGATGCCGATGGCGATACTCAAAATCGTCAGGAAGGGGAAGAATACCACAGCAGCCACGATTTTGGGCAGGATGAGGTACGAGGCCGAATTGACGCCCATAATCTCCAGCGCGTCGATTTGCTCGGTGATGCGCATGGTGCCGATCTCCGAGGCGATACTCGACCCGACCTTGCCGGCGAGTATCAGCGCCACGACCGTCGACGAAAACTCGAGAATCATCGTTTCGCGCGTGGCATACCCCACCAGCGAGCGGGGAATGAACGGCGAATCGAGGTTGATGCACATCTGCAGGGTGATGACCGCGCCGATGAAGACCGAGATGATGGCCGTCAGGCCGATCGAATCGACGCCCAGCGACTCCATTTCGTAAATGATGCGGCGGCGGTAGATGGCGGCTTTCTCGGGACGGGAAAAAACCTTTCCCATCAACATGAAGTAGCGCCCTATCAACTCGAATATCTTCAGCATACCGCTATTCTTCTTTCGGTTCCCTGGTCTCTTCGAATTCGACGTAGTCGCCGACATTTCCCGACACCCGTTTTTCGGGAGTTTCCGAGGTTCTGTAAACTTTCACCTCGCCCTCGCGGCCTTTGCGGGGCTCGCCGGAGAAGGGCGCACCGAAGCCCTGCCCGCCGGGATTCCGTCCGCCGAAACCCTCGCCGAACTGATCCTCCATCTGTCGGCGCACCTTGTAGATACGCCAGCGGAACAACAGGATCGCCGCCACGACCAATAATAGGATACCCATAATGCCATATAGAAAAAAGAGCGCGATGCCCTTGAGCAGCGCCGGGGCGCCGAGGGCCAGGATGACGATGACGAGCACCGTCAGCGGATTGCGCTGTACGAATCTCACGAGGGCATCCAGAATCGCTGTTAGAAAATTCATCTCATTTCGGTTTACAACCCTACAAAGGTAGGGAAAATTATGCTTATTTCAATTAAATGTCGTAAATTTGGTGCCGGAACTTTGCGCACGGGCGGGTGCGAAGCCCGCCGGCCGGCCCTGCCGGACAAAAGCGAAGTCCCGATACCCCAGGCGGATTAAACAAAACACACATACCAAATCCATGAACAACCATATGCTCAACTGCCTTACAGCCATTTCGCCCGTCGACGGCCGCTACCGTAATACAACGGAGAAACTCGCCGATTATTTTTCGGAACAGGCGCTTATCCGCTACCGCATCCGTGTCGAAGTCGAATACTTCATCGCGCTGTGCGAAATCCCGCTGCCCCAGCTGGCGGGTATCGACCGCACGAAATTCGCGGCCCTGCGCTCCCTGTACCTCGATTTCTCGCCATCCGACGCCGAGCGCGTAAAGGAAATCGAATCGGTCACCAACCACGACGTCAAAGCCATCGAGTACATTATCAAGGAGAAAATGGACAACCTCGGGCTGGAGGCTTTCAAGGAGTTCGTACACTTCGGCCTCACCTCGCAGGACATCAATAATACGGCCATTCCGCTTTCGCTCAAGGAGGCGATGACGGGAGTTTACTACCCCGCCGCCGAGGAGGTGCGCGACAAACTGGCGGCTTTCGCCGAGGCGTGGCGCGAGGTGCCGATGCTGGCGCGAACGCACGGACAGCCCGCCTCGCCCACGACGCTGGGCAAGGAATTCATGGTGTTCGTCGAGCGCCTCGAGAAACAGCTCGCCATGCTGCACGACATCGCCGTGCCGGCCAAGTTCGGCGGCGCCACGGGCAACTTCAACGCCCACCGCGCGGCTTACCCGCAATACGACTGGGTGGCTTTCGCCAATAAGTTCGTCAACGAGACGCTGGGCCTCTGCCGCTCGCAGTACACCACACAAATCGAGCACTATGACAACCTCGCGGCCATCTTCGACAACATGAAGCGCATCGACACGATCCTGATCGACCTGTGCCGCGACATGTGGACATACATTTCGATGGAGTACTTCAAGCAGCAAATCAAGGCGGGCGAAGTCGGCTCGAGCGCCATGCCCCACAAGGTCAACCCCATCGACTTCGAGAACGCCGAGGGCAACTTCGGCATCGCCAACGCCCTGTTCGAACACCTCGCGTCGAAACTCCCCGTTTCGCGCCTGCAGCGCGACCTCACGGACTCGACCGTGCTGCGCAACATCGGCGTCCCGGTAGCCCACGCCGCCATCGCTTTCCGCTCGCTGATGAAAGGGCTGAACAAGGTCATCCTCAACCGCGAGGCGCTCGACCGCGACCTGGAGAACAACTGGGCCGTCGTAGCCGAGGGCATCCAGACCGTCCTGCGCCGCGAGGGGTATCCCAAGCCCTACGAAGCGCTCAAGGCCCTGACCCGCACCAACGCCCATATCACGCACGAGTCGATTGCGGCATTCATCGAAACGCTCGAGGTGGCCGACCCGGTGAAAGAGGAGCTGCGCGCCCTCACGCCTTCGGCCTACACGGGCGTATTCCGCTAACCGGAAACACGCGCTACCGGGCAGCGCATCCGCGACCGGCAAGCGCACGGACAAAGGCCGCCGTCCCCCAAAGAGGACGGCGGCCTTTATTTCTCCAGCACGGCCAATCAGAGTTTTGCCACCTGCCCGTCCATCCACGCCAGGCGGTCGCTGTAATTCTTTTTCAGCAATTCCACGGCATCGTGCCACGCCAGCGTCTCGTCGCGGTTGAAATTCCCGGTCAGCGTCCACATGTCCCAGTTGGCCCCGGCCGACACTTCGAGTTTTTCGGCTTCGGCATCGATGAACGCCGGAATCGTTTCGAACGCCGGTTTATATGCCTGCCAGCGCTCCTTGACGCGCGCCGCGAAGATTGGATCGGCGAACAGGCGTTTGTACCACAGGCTCCGGTCGCCCCCTTCCTTGCTGAAGTCGGTTATTTCGTACTCCTTGAGCAGGAACGAGGTCGAGGGAATGAAAGTCATCAGGTCGAAATCCCACAGCGGCCCGGCGCAGAGTTTCTCGCCCCGCTCCTTGTACATGTAGCAGCTGCCCGGCAGGCGCGTGTCACGGTTGTGGCACAGTTCGATTACAATCCACCAGTCGGCGAACGAATCGATGTCGATGTAGTCCCGGTAGGCGGGATCGGGCTGCTCCCCGGCACAGAGCAGTTCCTCGACTTTGTTTATATAATCGGCGATATAGGTTTTCTGCCCGGCGGTCAGCACCTTCTCGTCCGGCTTTTTGATGTTGACCGGCAAATCGCGGTATTTCGTCCGGAACTTGTTGGGCTCGTCGTAATAACGATCCACTTCGAGCAGGTAGCCGCCCGTCAGGGCCTCACCCGCGATGTCCTGGGCGGTCATCTCGGTAATATCCACCCGGTTCTTGTCCACGCGTATCTGCTCGCAGAGCTGGTAGCTGCCGAGGTATTTGCCGTTGAGCACGACCTCGACGAAACGGCTGTCGGGCGTCCAGGCCAGCTGCGTGCGGCGGCCGATTTCATAGGCCACGCGGTTGCGCAGCAGCGTCCGGTCGCCCGCATTGGCCAGCAGCACCCAGCGTTTCTGCTTGTTCATGCCCATCACGGGGCTCTTCTCCGCCAGTTTGATGGCATAGGGTTTCTTGTCGCGGCTCCACGAATTGTGGCCGCGGCCCTTGATTTCGATCTCGGCGGCCAGTTCGTCGCATTCGCCCTCCTGCCGGTCTATCACCATGCGGCCGGGAATCCATACGTCGCGCGACGTCACGCCCTTTTGGCCGTCGGTTACGATTCCCACGACAGG
Source organism: uncultured Alistipes sp. (assembly GCF_902388705.1). Classification (GTDB taxonomy): domain Bacteria; phylum Bacteroidota; class Bacteroidia; order Bacteroidales; family Rikenellaceae; genus Alistipes. The sequence continues at coordinate 10,279 of NZ_CABMQJ010000016.1, read as the reverse complement.
ACACCCCGTGTAGCCGTCGTTATCGAGCACCGCAGTGAACTCCTTGTACTGCCCGTCGTCGGCATAGAGGCGGTAAACCACCGGCTTCGAAAAATCGTTGGCCGTTTTTCCGGACTGCTGCTCCGCATCGTCGACCGTAACGCGGGCGGCAACGGCGTCGAACTCGGCCACAAGCTGCGTACGGTCGGCCTTGTAACCGGAAATACGGCCGTTCCACCGGCCGGCCGACGCTTCGGGCGCAAACACGACGGTCCCGAATATCCGCTCGTTGGCGTCGGGAGCAATCGCCAGGCTCTTCAGCGCCAGGTCGTCGTAAGTCACCGTTTCGGGAGCAGGCCCGGGGTCGGGAGTCTTCTCACGGGAGGGGGATTTAATGCAGGACGCCATCAACAGCAGTCCCGAAAGCAGCAAACCGAGGGGGGGGGAGATTTTTGTTTTCATAACCGGGAGGAATTAGTGGAATTGAGATACGTCAAAGTTATGCAAATAATCCGGTTTTACCAAATCCGCCCGTCGATTAAACCAAAACGCGCAAACAACAACAAAAACAGGCAGGTTCTGCTATTCGCCCCGCGACCTGCCGTTTCTGGCACGCGCTTTGCAACTGATTCTGTCAACTGCGGAACAGCAACCGCAGTGAGGTTTCTTCATTTATTTAAGTTTGGGTTAGTAGTTTTAGGAGGGCAAACCTCCGGGGGCAGCAGGCAATCGCGAGATTCCCTGCTGTTTTGTTTTGCGGCCGGTGTTCCCTGCGGGCAGGGATTCGTACCTCCGCCGGGCGCAAGTGCGGCACGTTCGGGCCAATCGCATTCCGGGACGAAACACCGACGGTTTTTGCACGTATTTTGTATGAATCGAATCAACTGCGGAACAGCAACCGCAGTGAGGTTTCTTCATTTATTTAAGTTTGGGTTAGTAGTTTTGGAGGGCAATCCTCCAGCAGCAGCAGGCAATCGCGAGATCCCCTGCTGTTTTTTTATTCCCCGCCGGCAAGGGCCGCGCACGCACGATTGCCGGCGGGCGCAGAATGCCCGCACACGCCATGCATCCGCCCGAACACACACCCGCCGTTACCGGCTGCGGCACGAAAACTGATTGGCCGCCAGGTAATAACCACAATTCCACATTATGGCAAAACGTAAAAATATCACCACGACACAGCTCGCCCTGATGACCGCGGCGGCGGTCATCAGCCTGCGCGGTCTGCCCATGATGGCGCAGGAGGAGCTGACGATGTTCTTCTACATCTTCTTCGCCACCTTCCTTTTCCTGATTCCCGCGGCGCTGGTAGGCGCCGAACTGGGAAGCGCATTCGCCTCGCGGGGCGGCGGCGTCTACACCTGGGTCAAGGAGGCGTTCAACCGCCACATGGGCTTTGCGGCCATCTTCCTGCAATGGATACAGAACGTCGTATGGTACCCCACCGTGCTGGGCTTCGCCGCGGCGTCGATCGCCTACATGATCGGCATGCCCGATCTGGCGCAGAACGGCCTCTACGTCGGGCTCTTCTCCATCGCCATGTACTGGTGCGCCACGCTAATCACGCTGCGCGGCACGTCGGCCATTTCGGGCATCACCAGCAAGGGCTTCCTTATCGGCACCGTCCTGCCGGGCATCGTCGTCATCGTCATGGCTGTCATCTGGATGGCCGGCGGCAACTCCATAGCGCTGGAACACATCCCCGACACCGTCACCCAGGTCGTCAACGTCGACGCCGCGCACCACGTCCACCCGCGTCTTTTCCCCCACATCACGGGCATGAGCGACATCGCGTTCCTCGCGGGTATCCTGCTGCTCTTCGCCGGCGTCGAGGTGCACGCCGTGCACGCTCCGGAGCTGAAGACCCCGCAGACACAGTTCCCGCGCGCCATGTTCCTCGCGGCGCTGATTTCGTTCGGGCTCTTCACGCTGGGCGCGCTGGCCGTGGCCATTATCCTGCCCTACGACCAAATCAACCTCCAGTCGGGGCTGTTCACCACGTTCCAGATCGTCTTCGACCACTACCACGTCGGCTGGCTCTCGAACGTCATGGGGCTGCTCGTCGCGTTCGGCGCCCTTGCAGGCGTCATGTCGTGGATTTCGGGCCCCAGCCGCGGCCTGCTCTGGACGGCACAGGAGGGCGTGCTGCCCTGCTTCCTGCAAAAGACCAACAAAAACGGCGTGCAAATCAACATCCTCATCATACAGGGCTGCATCGTCACGGTGCTTTCGTCGCTCTACATCCTCATGAGCGACGTAAGCGTGGCGTTCTTCCTGTTGAGCGCACTGACCGTCGGGCTCTACCTCGTGATGTACATGATGATGTACGCCGCGGGCATCCGCCTGCGCTACACCCAGCCCAAGCTGGAGCGCAGCTACCGGGTGCCGGGCGGAAATGCGGGCATGTGGGCCGTCGGCGGCATCGGATTCCTCGCCGTGCTCTTCTCGTTCATCGTCACCTTCTTCCCGCCCTCGCAGCTGCCCGTGGGCAGCCCGGCGATGTATACCTGGCTGGTGGTCGTCGGCACGGCGGTGTTCCTCTCCATCCCGTTCGTCATCAGTTTCGTCATGGATCGCAGGAATGCCGGCAAAGCCGGGCCGGGCACCGGCAAATAAGCGCCCGGAACACAGAAAAACCGCAGGCCCGGCCACTCCGGGTTCTGCGGTTTGCTGTTTTCATGCGGCAGGTTTTGCTTTTCGGGATTTCCGTCCCGCAGGTTGAAACCGGGCACGGAGCCCGACGCCCCGGCCGGAGGAAAACGCCCCGGGTTCGCCTCGCCGGATGCGGCCGTCGTTAAAACTCGACGGTAATCCCCAGCGTCGGGATGAGCGTTCCGCTCTCCTGCCCGATGTACTTCATGCGGTAACGCTGTTCGGCGGCCGGAGCCCCGGGATTCTCGATTACCCCCGTCGACATCAGCACGTCGGGCTGCCGGAGCTTGCTGCCCGTCACGTTCTGCAGGTCGATATAAAGCCCCAGCATGCAGCGGCGGAAATAAAATGTCTTGTCAATGCGCAAATCCAGCTGTGCGAATGCGTCGAGCCGCCCGTCGTTGTAACGTCCATAGTCGTAATAAGGCCGTCCCTGCGCATTCCACGCCTCGACCAGCGACGACTTGTCGGTGTCGTAGGGCGTATAGGGCACCCCGCCCACGGCGCACAGGCGCGCCCCGACACTCCAGTTGCGCGGCAAATCGTACGTGCCGCTCACATTCACGACGAAGCGGCTGTCCCAGGCCGAAACGATGTAAGCGGAGCAGGCGTCGCTGCGGTATTCGCTGCGGAACAGCGTCACCGAGCCCACGAGGTTGACCTTTCCGGGCACCTGCCAGCGGGCCATCGCCTCGACGCCGTACGAGCGGCCCTCTGCCGAGGAGCGCAGCGCCTCGTTGCCGACCACCCCGTAGTCGTTGCCCTTGCAGGCGAGCGGAATGCCGTCGGCAAGGGAGAGGGGAATATCCCCGTATTTCTTGTAAAATCCCTCGAACGAAATCACCAGGCGGTCGCGCAGCCGCCAGCCGGCCCCGGCGCTGAACGCCCCGACGCGCATGTAATGCAGCGCTTTGTTCACCAGCGCCCCCTCCTGCTTGAATCCCAGTGCGGTATAGGGCGGCAGCTGGTAGTACAGCCCGGCGCTCCCGCTCAACGACCAGCCCTTGCTGAGCCGGTAAGAGAGCGACGCCCGGGGCGACAGCCGGCGCCACAACTGCGCCATGTGCGGCGAATAGTCGCATCCGTCGGCCCGCACGCCCACCGAAGCCGTGAAACGCCTGTCGGCCGAAGCGTAATCGGCGCCTGCGAAAAGGCCCCAGCCCACGATTCCCAGCCGGGTGTTGTAATCGGAAAGCACGGACTCGTCGGCATAGAGCCGCTGCAGGGTGCGGTTGGTGTAGCCTGAATAGCTCAACTCGGCGCCCTGGCGGAGCGTCCAGCGCCCCAGGTAGCTGCGGTTGCCGGCGCGCAACGTGGTCTTCTGCTCCACGGAGCGCAGCCGGAGGGTCAGGTTCTCCTCCGAGGAGTCGTCGTTGTCGCGGTATTTGAGGTTGCGGTTGTTCAGGTAGGTGTGGCTCAACGCCACCTCCTGCACGTGGCGGCCGGCATAATGGCGCCAGGCGGCGCCGACGGTAAAGGTCTCCTGCCGAATCCGCGGCAGGTAGCTCAACAGGTATTCGGCATCCTCGCCCTTTTCGTCGAGGTTGAGTTTCATGTTGTCGAAGCCCGCCAGCCCCAGCACCGTCAGTTCGTCGTGCTCCGAAATGCGGGTCTTGACCTTGAACTGGCCGTCGATGTAGTTGGGCAGGAACGGCAGTCCGATCATCTTGAACAGCAGCTGCAAGTAGGACTGGCGCAGCGAGAAGAGGTAGGAGGTCTTGTCGCCGATATGGCCGCTGCCGCTCAACGACACCTCCGAAGCCCCGAGCGTCGCCTTGAAGGTCTGCTTCTCGGGATTTCCGTCCCGCAGTTTGAAATCGAGCACGGAACTCAAAGCCCCGGCCCGGTCGGCGGGAAACGCCCCGGTGTAGAAATTAATCTCACGAATCAGGTCGGCGTTGACGATGCTCACCGGGCCGCCCGTAGCCCCCTGCGTGGCGAAATGGTTGATGTTGGGAATCTCGATGCCGTCCATGTAGAACTTGTTCTCCGAAGGACCCCCGCCGCGGACGATCAGGTCGTTGCGGTAGCCGACGGGCGAGAACGACACACCGGGATACGAGCGCACGATGCGCGAAACGTCGCGGTTGGCGCCGGGACTCTTCTCGATTTCCCGCAGGCCGATGATCTGCAGCCCCACGGGACTTTCGGCCGTCGCACGGAACGGCGAGGGGGCCACCGTCACGGCTTCGAGCTGCGTGGCGTCCTCCTCCAGCTCTATCTCGATGAAAGGCGTGGCGGCGGAAACGATATACTCGGGCGTCACGACGGTTTTATAGCCCACGGACGAAGCCGACAGGCGGTGGATTCCGGCGCGCACGCGCGCCATGCGGAAACGCCCCAGCGAATCGGTCGAAGTGCCCCGCTGCTCCTGCCCGACAGGAACGACGGCGGCATAGGCCACCGGCTGCCGGGTCAGGCGGTCGATCACCCGGCCGCTCACCGTATAGGTACTCTCCTGCGCGCTCGCCGCCGTGCAGAAGCACGACAACAGGACGACAAATGCACATATAATCCGCAGGTTCGAAGACATGATACTGCAAATGTATAAAATCGGAGCGGTTTTCCAACGACTCCGGCCGGCAAAATTTCCATGCGCGCCGCAACCGGATCGCACACACCCCATGCTCCAATAAAAAAGCCCTTTTTACCAGCCAGCTGTTTCGGACATTATTAATCCGATACAGGAACAAGCCGCAAATGCAAAAAAAATTCATTTTCCCGGGGATTATTTCGTCGGACATATTATTATATTATTATATAATAATAAAATTGCCTGCAACTTTTTCGCGACTTTTTTTTCGCCGAAGAAATAATGCGAAAATCTTGGAATTCAACATATTATATCATACCTTTGCACTAGTGACTAACATTGTATGATGCGACGTACCAGGCATTCCCCGGGATAGGGAGCCGTTCGTTTTTCAAAGGCACGACACCATTTCAGCCTATTTTCCGACCGGTCGGCACCGGTAAAATTGCAGCGTCCTCCGGCACGCTGTCGGACGGTTCGACCCGGATGTTGCGGGCTGCTTGAAATCGATACTTCATACGTCAATTATAAAAATATAAAAGTTATGAAAAAGCAAAATTACACTGCCGAAATCCCGGTCTCCAATCCTTACAATATCGCGGCGTTCGACGACCTGATCGCCAACATCCAGGCCGGTTATAACGAAGAAAAACGTCTGAAGAACGCCGCATTCGAATTCATGGCGGGCAAAGGCCTCTACCCCGAATTCCACGAATGGCTGCATAACTCCGGACACGGCCACCAGGGCGACAACATCATGGGGCGCCTCCGGATGGGCATGGCCGTCACCGACCGGGTTGCCAAATTCTTCGGCCGGTAAGCTCCCCGCCGCTCCGCCGAAAAGGCGCCCCCCCACGGGAAAACATTCGGCACACACGGTTTCTACGTTTAACGGCGGGATAAGGAGCGTCCGGGCCCGCCCGGAAAGGCTACTCCCGGCCCGGCCTCCCCTGCCGGAACTGCCGAAGCCCCCCCCCGAATCCGCCGGGATACCCACACGGGGCCGCAGGAGCCCGCATCCGGAACCCAGAATCTCCCATCATGAACCACTGCAGGAGCTCCCATTCGGAACCGCAGCCCCCAAAGCCGCCGGGACAACCACCCGGGACCACAGGCCCCTTTTCCCGAAAGACCGGAACCGACAGCGGCGACTTTTTCGCGACACCCCGTCCAAAGCCATTCGCCATGAATGGCTTTTTTATTTCCTGCCGGTTCCTGCGCAAAACAGCTGGCATAAACCGAGCCGGTTTCAACACCCGCGAAACCGCCCCGCAGGAAGTTTCCGGCAGAAATGGTTCATTTAGAAACTTCAGGCATTGATTTTTAGAACAATCCGGTTGGTTGAATTTATTTGCGCAGAAAAAAACTGTACTCTTTCTTTGCTTCCGGAACAGAAAAAACAGTTACACTTTTTGTCAAACAAACATTTTGCAAAGATGAAAAAAATCATGATGGTACTGCTTGCAGCAGTTGTATGCTTTACGGCAACCGGAAATGCTTCGGCACAGGACAAAGGTTTGTGGATCGGCGGCAAGCTGGGCTACTGGCACGACAAAACGAAAGGCGTCAAGACCGACTCGTTCTCGATTGCTCCCGAAGTAGGCTACGATTTCAACCAAAGATGGTCGGTGGGCGTAGCCCTCGGGTTCGAATACCTGAAAGTAAAGGACGGCGACAGCTACAACGTGTTCACCGCATCGCCCTATGCCCGTTACAAGTATTATAACAAAGGCATCCTGTCGCTCTTCCTCGACGGCGGCGTAGGTTTCGCCTGCGGCGATTACGAGGGATTCCAGGCCGGCATCACCCCGGGATTAAGCGTGAAAATCAACGAGCACTTCAGCTTCCTGACGCAGGTCGGGTTCCTGGGCTACCGCAAGGATTACTTCAACGGCGGCAGCGGGGAGGCTTTCGGACTGAAGCTCTCTTCGTCCGACCTGAAATTCGGATTCTACTACAAGTTCTGACGAACACCCCGCCCGGCCGCGAACGCCGCACCGGCAAACACCGGGCAGCATCCGTCCCGCCGCTGTCCGTACGGACACATCAAAAATCCGCCCTTATTTCAAAGGGCGGATTTAATTTCATGCAGGCGCACGAACCGGACAGGGTGCTTTACATCGCCTGAATCGATTATTCTTTCGGATGCCCGTCGTACGAATAAATCGAATGGCCATCCGCCAAATTTCCGAACCGTTGCGTCTTTTTGCCGATAAATTCGTCATGCGCATGAAGCCCCACAATTTCCAGGCCCGCTCCGGTGAAACAGTCCGACCCGCTGATACGGGCTATCGGTCGCAAAGCCGCCATATTTCGTGTACCCCGGAGTGAATTTTCCGTCCGGGCTTGAATTCACCCCATTATTCCGCCGAGTCGGAACATGGGCATATACATGGAAATCAGGATTACGGCCACCAGCAGGCCCACCAGCAGGATAAGCGCCGGTTCGAGCATTGCGCCCATGCGTTTAATTCCATATTCGAGCTCTTCGGTCAGCGCCTCGCCCTGGCGGCGGAGCATCTCCGGCAGGCGGTTGGTCTCTTCGCCCACACGCACGAGGGCGGCCAGTTTGCGGTCGTACAATTCCGGGAACCGGGCGATGCCGGCAGAGAATGCCTCGCCCTGCTCCAGCCTGCGGCAAATCGAGGCGAACGACTTCCGGTAAGGATAGAAGCCGATTACGTCGCAGAGCATCCCCACGCCCGCGAGCAGCGGAACGCCCGACGAGGTGAGCAGGTAAAGCAGTTTACAGAACTGCGCCTGCTGGTTTTTCCGCACAATCGCCCCCGCAACGGGCAGGTGCAGCAACAGGCCGGCCAGCCATGCCTGAACCTCCTCGCGGCCCCGGTTCGCATACAGCAGCAGGCAAACCGCAGCGGCTCCCGCACAGGCTGCGCCGGCATAACAGGGAAACGACTTCGACAAGCAGATAACCCACTGCGTCAGGGCGGGCAGTTCGCTGCCCATGCGGGCGTAGACCTGCTCGAACATCGGCACAATCACCGCCAGCATAAAGGCCACGACCGCTACGGCCGTCGAGAGGATTACCAGCGGGTAGCTGACGGCCGAAGACACCATTCTCCGCTGTGCGGCCCGTTTGCGGTAGTAGTCCCGCAGGAAATCGAGCGTGTCGGGCAGCCGCCCGGTCTGCTCGCCGATGCGCACCACGCCGCAGTCCAGCGACCGGAAAGCCCCGCTGCGCTCCATCGACTGCCACAGCGCCGCACCCCCGACCACATCCCTGTAAAGGCATTCGAGCAACGCTTTCAGCCGTACATCCCGCTCGCTCACGATGAGCAGCCCAAAGGCATGCGAAAAATCCAGCCCCGCCGTCAGCAGGGCGTGCAGCCCGGCGTAGAAAACCTCGCGCCGCGCATCGGTCATCTTACTCTTCGTAGCCATAGCCATTTTCTATTTCGTCCAACGCCATCCGGTACTGCCGCGAGGCGGACATCACCGGTAATTTCACCGTAAACCCCACCCCGAACCCGATTTCCACCGTATCCGGCACCGCATCGTATTCCGCCAGCCGCAACGCCGACACCCCGCCGAGCAGGGTATCGCAAAACCCGCCGCAGCGGTAAACCAGCACCGAATCGACGTGCGACAGCGCCGACAGGCGGCCGTTGCGGTACAATTCCAACCGTCCGGCCGCCGGGCAGAGGATACTGTCGGCATCCCCGACAAGCGACACGACACGGGTATAGCCTCCGCTGCGGCGGACGGCGGACGCCAACGCCCGGGCCCGCTGTGTCTGCAACCGGGTGAAAAGCGTCATCCCGTCCATTACGGTCAGGAAGACAATCCCCGCCACGAGCATCATCACCAGCGTCTCGACAAGGGTCGAGCCCCGAAAGGATGCCTTCCGCCACGCCGCACACGGTCTATCCAGGCCCGGCGGCGCCTTACGCGGCGCTTCGGTACGCCGGGAATAAGGCCCGGCAGCACTCCCGTATTTCGTCATTGCCTGCATTCGACGAGCTGTTTATGCACGATGCGTTTGCCGCTTCCGGACATCCGCGCGGAAATTTCGACTACCTGCAGGTCTGCAAAGTCCCCATAACACCCGATCCGCACGCTGATTTCGCCCCAGTCGTAAAGCTCGGCATAATCGCCGCAGGGCCACAATCCGGTACCGTACTTGTCGAAAGCCTCGCCGACACGGTATTCCGCCTCGGCGACCGCCAGTGCATCGTCGTCACGCAGCGTCAGGCGCGGCAGCAGCTCCAGGGCCGCCGCAAAGACCGTCAGGAACAACACCCCGGCCACGACGGCTTCGAGCAGCGAAGCCGCCCGCAGCCTGCGGCACGCCCCGCACACAAGCCGTCGGGTCACTCGACGCATGCCGCCTCCTTTCTCCGCGCCGCCGGCAACCACAGCGGCTGCGCCGTGACGGGGTTTTCGAGCACCGTGACATCGTAGAGCATATCCTTATAGTAGCCCTGCGGCGAAAAATAAACCGCCTGCCGCAGCACCGCACGGCCCGCGACGATGCCCTGCACCTGTGCAATGCCGTCGACATAGAGCAACCCCCGCACGCGCGCCGTACGCGACTGGAGGTAGTTGGCCGTGACCTTTTTACGGGCCACCGTATCCCGGACAATCACATAGCCGTTCACCGCGCCGTGCGCCCCCACTTCGGCGTAACGGCACGCATAGACGCCCGAAGGGTATTCCAGCACGGCGCGGGGTTCGATGACCGCCGTATCGCGCGCAAAGAGCTGCGCCGTAATGCGGGCACCGCTCCCCACGGTTATTTTACGGGCGCAGATAAGCAGGTGCTCCATGCGGCAGGTCGAATCGATGCGCAGTTCGCCGCCGTAGAGCATGATCCGCCCCCGAAGCGAACAACCGCCCACCTCGGCATCCCCGAGCCGGAAAACAGCGGCCGAATCCCGCAGGAACGACCGGAAAAGACTGTCGGGCAGCGGCCCGGCGGGGGCCTGCGGCATTCCCCGGAAAAGCCCCGCGGGCCGGGATACCGCGCCGGCAGACGGGACGGGTACAGCACCCTCCGAGCGCCGGATCGCCGCACGGGAAACCGCCGCGCCCCGGTAAAAATCGGAACCCACCCTGCCGTAGACCAGTCCGTTCTGCGGCAGGGGCAGGATTCCC
>NZ_CABMQJ010000015.1 GCF_902388705.1 uncultured Alistipes sp. | reverse complement strand
ACAGCAGCAGGACGACGGCGAGGAGGGCCGCCAGGCAGCATACGGCTACCGATATGAAAAGGGTGGACGGGGTCATGTTCTGGTTCAGTGTCTGTTTCCATGCAAAAATAGCAATTAATTCCCGGAAAACCATTCCGCCTGCGGGACGTGTGAGATAATTTGGCGCGGGATGCGATTTTAATGGCTGTAAAATGAACGATGTTGGGCAATTTTTTATAGCTTTGTTCAATCCGGAACGGATATTCTTAAATCTTACAATATGAATAAATCGTTACATTCCTGGAAACTGGCCTGCCTTGCAGCCGTGTCCATACTGATCGTTTCGTGCGGTAGCGCCGCAGATTACCGCGACCTGCTGCCTGCGGATTCATTCGTTACGATGTCTATCAACCCGTCGTCGCTTATGCAGAAGGGCGGTATCGGCGATCCCGAGCAGAATCCGCTCTATGTCCGGATAAAGTCGGAAATCGAGAACGGCCGGAACTTCTCCGACGAAGAGAAGCAGTACCTGCTTTCCCTGCTGAAAAACCCGTGTGAGTCGGGTATCGACCTGAAAAGCGACCTGTTCTATTTTATTTCGGGGAGCAGCCTGAATCCCGAGGCGATGTATGTCAAGGGCGGCGTCCTGCTGCCGATAGGCGACAAGGCCAAATTCGACGCCCTGATTGCGCGCATCAACGAAAAAAGCGGTGCCCGGGCTGAAACCGCGAACGGCGTTTCTGTCATCAGGATTGGCGAACAGGGCGCGGTGAATGGCGTATGCGCCTATTCGGATGCGGCCTGCATGCTCTATTTCGCTCAAGGCCCGGGCGACGATGCGGTTGCGCGGGTAAAAGAGCTTTTCGCGCAGAAGCGCAGCGAAAGCCTGATGGGAAACAAGGTCGTTGCGGAACAGTTTGCCGCGAAGAACGACATCAACATGGTGCTGTCGTATGCCGGTTTGTCGTCGCTGGCCAATAACCCCATGTTAAGCTCGATGCCGATGATGAGCGCCATGATGGACGCTACCGTGACCGGTTCGGTCAATTTCGAAAAGGGCCGTATCGTAGCCGATGCCGCGGTGTCGTACAAGGATAAGGAGAGCGAGGAGAAAGTAAAGGAGTTTTACGCCTATGTGAAGCCCCAGGACGGAGATTTGCTCCGTTACCTGCCCGCCGCTACGATCGGTGCGGTGGCATACGGACTGGACGGCGAGAAGCTGTTTACGGTGCTCTCGTCGCTGCCCGGTTACGGCATGATGCTGGCGAACCCGCTCGTCAAGCAGGTGATGGATGCTTTCGACGGCGACATGGTGATTGCATTCTCGGGGATGCTTCCCGGTAGCAATAATTCCGTGCCCGTAGCCTCGCTGCTGGCACAGGTCGACGACCCGTCCGTCGTGCAGACCGTCATCGCCAACATGCCCGGCATGCCGGTGCAGCAGACCGGCGACGGGCAGTACTCGCTTACCATGAGCGGCGTTACCGTGCTTTTCGGCGTGAAAGACGGCGTGCTTTACTGTACGACCGATGCGCTCGTGAAGTCGGCGCTCGACGGGGAGCAGATTGCCTCGCTGGTGTCGCGGGAGAAGATTTTCAAGGGCCAGTCGGGTTCTTTCTACCTGGACATCGCGGGCCTGAACGAACAGCTCCGGCAGATACTGGCCGACAAGAGCGGCACTTCGACGGAGGTGCAGGTGCTCTTCGCCCTGCTCGGCATGTTCGACAACCTCGAGTCCTACGGAACGATGAAAGGCGGAACGATGGTCTTCAATATGGCGGACAAGGAGCAGAACTCGTTCAAAACCATTTGCGACACGACCGGCGAGTTGATTCGTCAGTATGTGCCCGGGGCGAATCTGTAACAATCCGGGGTAATATTGGGAAGCGGCCGTCCGGATGCGAACGGCCGCTTGCCTTGAAATACGAAATAGATGGAGTCGATTACTTTGCAACAGGTGCTGCCTGCCGTTTTTGCAGGGGGAGCACCCCCGCGGGAGTCCGGAATCTGGTCGGGCGGGGTGACGTTCCGCAAGGGGCAGTATTACCTGCTCGAGGCCGCCTCGGGAACAGGGAAGACCTCGCTGTGCCATTTCCTGTACGGTATCCGGGACGACTATACCGGGCGTATTCTGTTCGACGATACGGACTGCCGTACGCTCTCCGCGGCGGCATGGAGCGCCCTGCGCCGCGAATCGTTGAGCATGCTTTTTCAGGATCTACGCCTTTTCGGGGAGTTGACCGTCGCGGAAAATATCGACCTGAAAAACGACCTCGCGCATTTCAAAACCCCGGAGCAAATCGGCCGCCTGCTCGATGCGGCCGGAATCGCGCAGAAGCGCGACACGCCCGTGGGGAAACTCTCGTTCGGCCAGCAGCAGCGCGTGGCCTTTATCCGCTGCTTGTGCCAGCCGTTCGATTTCATCCTGCTCGACGAGCCGGTCAGCCATCTCGACGCTGCCAACGGGGAGTTGCTCTCGCACCTGCTGCTGGAAGAGGCGCAGGCGCAGGGGGCGGGTATCGTCGTTACTTCGGTAGGCAGCCGGCTCCGGCTGCCGTACCATAAAACATATACGTTATGACGCTGCTCTGGAAACTGCTGCGCTGCCATTTGAGCATCGCCCAGACGGTCGGTTTCGCGCTGGCCGGACTGGTGGGCATGACCATCGTGCTGGCGGCATTGCAGGCCTACCGCGATGTCCTGCCGGTTTTTAATGCCCCCGATTCGTTCATGCAGGGCGATTACCTGGTGCTTTCGAAACGGGTCGGCGCGCTCCAGACGCTGGGGCTCGGCAGCAGCGATTTTACGTCCGCGGAGCTGGACGAACTGAAAGCGCAGCCGTTCGTCCGGGATGCCGGAGCCTTTACCCCGGCGGATTACCGGGTGAAGGGAACTGTCGGTGCGGGCGGCGTGGAATTTTCCACCTACCTTTTTTTCGAGGCGGTGCCCGACCGGTTCCTCGACGTGGGCACGGAGCAGTGGAAGTACGAGCCCGGCGACCGGGAGATTCCGATAATTATTCCGCGCAACTACCTGAACCTCTATAATTACGGCTTTGCCCGGTCGCAGGGCCTTCCGCAAATTTCGGAGGGGATTTTCCGGCGGGTTTCGCTCGGCATCGATATTGCGGGCAACGGGCGGACGGAGCGCTTCCGGGGCCGGATTGTCGGGTTGTCGAACCGGCTGAATACGATTCTCGTCCCGGAGTCGTTCATCCGCTGGTCGAACGGGCAGTTCGGGCAGGGGAGTGAAAAACAGCCCTCCCGGGTTATCGTCGAAACGGATCGTGCCGCCGGCGCGGCGGTTTCGGATTATCTCGCCCGGAAAGGCTATGAGGCCGAAGGGGATCGCCGCGACGACGCGAAGGCAGCGCGCCTGCTGCGGCTGGCGGCTGGCGGTGTGGGCGGCGGGGGGCTCGTGTTCAGCGCCATGTCGTTCTATATCCTGATGTTGAGCGTCTTCCTGCTGCTGCAAAAGAACAGCGGCAAGATGGAGAACCTGCTTTTGCTGGGATATGCCCCGGCCCGTGTGGCGCTGCCGTACCAACTGCTGACGCTCGGCCTGAACCTGTGTGTGCTGCTGGCCGCCCTGCCGCTGCTGTGGCTGGTGCGCGGATGGTACCTGCCCGAACTGGCGGTGTTGCAGGAGGGGTATTCTCCGGCGGGTGTCGGCGTGACGGTGCTGTGCGGCGCGGCCCTCGCGGCGCTGCTTTCGCTGTTCAACGCCATAGCAATCCGCCGGAAGATCGACAGCCTGAACCGGAAAAAGTCCTGACGGCATTCCGTCCGGCCCGGTTTCGCGGCGGCGGATGCCTTTCGTGCCGGGCCGGTGTGATTTACGGTGCAGAATCCCGGCCCCGGAGTGCGTAAGTCAGCCGGAAATACCTATCTTTGTAAAAAGAAAGTTTTATTTGTTTACATTATTATGGACAGAATTGTAGCGCCCTCGATGCTTTCGGCCGATTTCGGCCATCTGGAACGCGATACGCTGATGATCGACCGCAGTGCGGCCGAGTGGGTGCATATCGATGTGATGGACGGAGTTTTCGTTCCTAATATTTCGTTCGGGTTTCCCGTGCTGAAGGCCATTCGCAAGGTGACGCGGAAGTGCCTCGATGTGCATCTGATGATTGTCGAGCCGGAGCGTTACGTCGCGCGTTTCGCCGAGGCGGGCGCCGACATCGTGACGTTCCATTATGAAGCGACCTACGATCCCCGGGGGTGTATCGATTTGATTCGCAAGGCCGGGGCGAAAGCCGGGGTGTCGATTAAGCCCGCCACTTCGGTCGAGGTGCTGCGCGACATCCTGCCGCTGGTCGATATGGTGCTGGTGATGAGTGTCGAGCCGGGATTCGGCGGGCAGTCGTTCATTCCCGCGTCGCTCGAAAAAATCGCGCAGCTGCGCGCATTGTCCCGGGAGCTGGGAACGCAGACGATTATCGAAGTCGACGGAGGCATTTCGTCGCACAACGCCCGTGAAGTTTACGGGGCGGGCGCCGACGTGCTGGTAGCCGGCAATGCCGTATTCGGCGCCGAGGATCCGCAGGCCGAAATCGAGCGTATGCTCGGCCTCTGACGGGACAACGCAGCCGGCGACGGTACGGGTTTTCCGGCGGAACCGGCTTTGTGCTCAACGTTCGGCGTGCTGCCGGGTCGCCTCGTCCAACAGGCGGCGCAGGCGGCGCAGTAATTCGTCGTCCCGGAAATATTCGGCACCGTAGGTCAGGTTGAACCCGTAGTCGAAATCCGCGGGATTCGCTCCCTGGTTGTGCTGGATGATGGTTTCGGCTTTGTCGAGGGCTTTCACCCACCGCGCTTCGGGCGTCGCGCAGGCTTCGTATTCCTCCCAGATTTTACGGAGTTTCCTGCCGCTTTCCTCCGGAAGCAATTGCGTCAGCCGTTCTATGGCAGCCCGCTCCGATGCCGCTTTGGCTCCGGGTGCGGCCTGTGCGACGGCCGGAATATCCCCGTCGTATGCTTCGCCCAGGTCGTGGACGAGGCACATCAGCAAAACCCGCTGCATGTCCAGTTGCGGTTTCTCGTCCGTCAGGACGGCGGCCAGCAGGGCCAGCCGCCAGGTGTGCTCGGCCGTGCTTTCGTGCCTCCCTGCCGAGGTGTGCGCCGTGCGCAGGACGTCCTTCAGCCGCTCGGCTTCCCGGATGAACTGCAGGTATCTTTCCAACTTTTCCATAACCTCATTCGTTTCGCATCGCAAAGATACGATATGTCGGATTAAATCACTAACTTTGCGGTGATTTTGAATGTACCATGATTTCACTCGACAACCTTACTGTAAGTTACGGGGGCTGGACCCTTTTCGACAATATCTCTTTCCTGATTAACCCGAAAGACCGTATCGGCCTGGTCGGTAAAAACGGCGCGGGCAAGACCACGCTGCTGCGCATTATCACCGGCGAGCAGCAGCCCACTTCGGGCGCCGTTACCATGAACGGCGAATGTACGATAGGCTACCTGCCGCAGACGATGCGCGTGGCCGATACCACGACGCTGGTCGAGGAAACGGCCAAGGCGTTCGCGGAGGTGCTGCGCCTCGAGGCCGAAATCGAACGGCTGACGCGCGAAATTGCCGAGCGAACCGACTATGAAAGCGCCGGTTACGAGCAGTTGCTGCACCGCCTGAACGACGCGCAGGATCATTTCCACATCCTCGGCGGCGAAACCCGCGACGCCGACATCGAGAAGACGCTGCTGGGACTGGGCTTCAAGCGCTCGGATTTCGGACGCGCCACGAGCGAGTTCTCGGGCGGCTGGCGCATGCGTATCGAACTGGCGAAACTGCTGTTGCGCCGCCCTTCGATTTTCCTGCTGGACGAGCCGACGAACCACCTCGACATCGAGTCAATTCAGTGGCTCGAGGATTACCTGAAAAGTTACAACGGGGCCGTGCTGCTGATTTCGCACGACCGTGCGTTCCTGGACAACGTCACCAACCGCACCATCGAACTTTCGCTGGGCAAAGCGTACGATTACAAGGTTTCCTATTCGAAATACGTCGTGCTGCGGGCCGAGCGCCGGGCACAGCAGATGGCCGCCTACGAGAACCAGCAGCGGCTAATCGAGAAGACCGAGGAGTTCATCGAGAAATTCCGCTATAAGCCCACGAAGTCGAACCAGGTGCAGTCGCGCATCAAGCAGCTCGACCGGCTCGACCGCATCGAAATCGAGGAGGAAGACCTCGCGACGCTCAACATCAAATTCCCGCCTGCGCCCCGCTCGGGGCAGATTGTGGCCGAAATCAACGAAGCGGGGATGTCGTTCGGTGCGAAGCATGTTTTCAGCGGCGCGAACTTCATTATCGAGAAGGGCGACAAAATCGCGCTCGTCGGCCGCAACGGCGAGGGCAAGACCACGCTGGCACGGATGCTCGTCGGGCAACTGGCGCCGACCGAAGGGGCGGTTCGCCTCGGGGCCAATGTCAACATCGGCTATTATGCCCAGAACCAGGATGATTTGATGGACGGCGAATTCACCGTCTACGATACGCTCGACCGCGTGGCGGTGGGGGATATCCGCACACGCCTGCGCGACATCCTCGGCGCGTTTCTGTTCCGCGGCGAAGACATCGACAAGAAAGTCAAGGTGCTTTCGGGCGGTGAACGTGCGCGCCTGGCGATGGCCCGCATGATGCTCGAGCCGCGCAACCTGCTGGTGCTGGACGAGCCGACGAACCATATGGACATGCGGTCGAAAGACATCCTCAAAAACGCCATCATGAAGTACGACGGCACGGTGGTGGTCGTGTCGCACGACCGTGAGTTCCTCGACGGCATGGTGCAGAAAATCTACGAATTCCGCAACGGCGGGGTGCGGGAGTACCTCGGCGGGATCTACTATTTCCTCGAAAAACGCAAACTGGAGTCGCTGCAGGAAATCGAGCGCAGGGACGCTCCCGTGAAATCCGAAGTTTCGGCGGCTCCGAAACCCGATGCCGCCGTGTCGGGCAAACTCTCCTACGAGCAGCGCAAGGAGCAGGAAAAACTGCTGCGCAAGCTTCGCAGGGCGGTCGAAACGATTGAGGCCGAGTTGGCCGGCATCGAGAAGCAGATTGCGGCGTACGATGCGAAATTCGCCGCCGCTGCCGAATACGACGAAACCGATTTCAAGGCTTACAACGAACTGAAAGCCCGTTACGACCACCAGATGCACGAGTGGGAGAAAGCCTCGTACGAACTGGAAATCGTCGAGAGCGAATAATTCATCGGAATCGGCTAATTTCGGATACGCATGAAAAACGGCTCTTCCGGTTTTAGTGCGGGCTGCGGCAGCCGGGCGAGCGGGAATCGCGTCTGGCCCGGGGGCGGGATTGACGCGAGATACTAAAGGTAAAACGGCAGCTGCGTAAACCGCGGCCGCAACCTGTGGCGCCTGCGGGCGTTCAGGGAACAGAAAAACCATACCGTTATGGACAATATCATTTTCGGGATACGTCCCGTGGCCGAAGCCGTCGAGGCCGGGCGGCAAATCGAGAAACTCTACATCCGCAAAGGTGCCGAGGGGCAGTTGATGACGGAGCTGAAAGACCTTTGCTTCCGCCATAAGGTGCGGATGCAGGAGGTGCCCGTCGAAAAGCTCAACCGCCTGACGCGGGGCAATCACCAGGGCGTCGTGGCGCAGATTTCGGCCATCGAGTACGTCGAACTGGCCGACATTCTGGAGCGGGTTCCCGAAGACGAGACGCCCCTCGTGGTGATTTTCGACGGGGTGACCGACGTGCGTAACTTCGGCGCCATCGCCCGTTCGGCCGAGTGCGCCGGGGCGCACGGGCTCATAACGCCGCTGAAGAACTCGGCCCCGGTGAATGCCGAGGCGATCCGCTCGTCGGCCGGGGCGCTGACGACGATTCCCGTCTGCCGCGTGGGGTCGGTGCGCAATACGCTCAAACTGCTGCAGACCGAAGGGTTTCAGATTGTCGCCGCGACCGAGAAGAGCCGCAAACTGCTCTATGATGCGGACTTCCGCAAACCCACGGCGCTCGTGATGGGGGCCGAGGATACGGGTATCTCGAAAGAGGTGCTCAAACTCTGCGACGAGCAGCTGGCTATCCCCCTGATCGGCCATATCGAGTCGCTGAACGTTTCGGCCGCAGCGGCCGTCATGCTTTTCGAAGTGGTGCGCCAACGTATCGGATAACAATAAAATGATGAAAGCGAAACTGGAACGCTGTCTGCTCTGGCTCCGGGAGGGGTTCACGCAGATGCTGCGCCTGCATCCCGTGGAGGCGGCGCTGATCGTTGTCGGCAGCATCGGCTGCCTGCTGGCTTATGAATTGGACTGGGACGATGCCTTTCCGAAACTGGCCGTCGTGCCGCTCGCTTTCGCTGCGGCGCTGGTGGTCAACAACCTCGCGGGCCGCGGGCCCTGGAGGCGGGTGTACTGGGTCTGCTGGGCGCCGTTCGTGCCGCTGGTATTCTGGAGCGGGCTCGAAGATTGGCTGTCCACCGGGCCGTCGCTGATTACCTACGGCATACTGGTGCCGCTGGCGCTGCTGCTGTGCCGCCGTGCGGTGGAAAACGTGCGATTCGTCGGCGACGTGATGATTTGGCTGCGTTCGGGTATCCTCGCCGCGTTTTTCGCCAACGTGGCGCTCGGGTTGTTCTGCGCGATTCTCTATTCCACGACGTATATTTTCGGGCTCGACGGCGTATGGATTGAGCACGTATCGGTCTATGCGGTGATTTTCTTCGAAACGTTCGCCGCCCCGGTGCTGTTCCTGATGATGTACGACCGCTGGAGCGGCGGCGAGTGCACGGGCAGCCGCATCCTCGAAGTGCTGCTGAACTATATCGTAGCGCCTGCGCTGCTGATTTATACGGCCATTCTCTATCTTTACATGGCCAAAATCCTCGTTACCTGGTCGCTGCCCGAGGGCGGCGTGGCCTATCTGGTATTCGGGTTCACGCTCTTCGCCCTCGCCGTGCAGGCATTGCAGCCGCTGCTGCAGAAACGGATGTACGACTGGTTTTTTGACCGTTTCAGCCTGATTTCGCTGCCTACGCAGGTGTTGTTCTGGATCGGCGTCCTGCGCCGTACGGGCGAATACGGGCTTACCGAGCCGCGCGTGTACCTGCTCGTGAGCGGCGGGCTGATGACCCTGTGCGTCGTGTTGTTCCTTGCGCGCCGCACGGGACGTTATTTCTATGTCGGCGTGGCGGGATTCCTCTGTTTCGCGGCGTTGGCGTATATCCCGGCACTCTGCCCGGAGCGCGTTGCGGTCGACTCGCAGGTGCGGCGTGCCGTGCGCGTGGCAAAGCAACTGGAAATGCTCGATGCGGACGGCAGGCTCAAACTGGACTCTTTCGTGGCCGATTCGCTGCTGGCGGCCGATTACCGCCGGATGTACGAGGCCCTCGATTACGTCGCCGATCACGATACGACGGCATTTGCGCGTTTCGGTGTGAAGATGAAAGATGTTCGCGGGGCCGTTCCGCAGGTATGCCGCGATTATGTCGTTTACGGCCTGAATTATGTGTGCGATACGGATTCAGGCGGCTGGATTTCGGTTTACAATGACCGGAGCCGCTGTGTCGAAATTCCGTCCGGATACAGGAGGCTGTATATGAATGTAACGCGTTACGGGGACGACGGGGTGACTTACCGGTTCCGCGACGATAGCCTGCGAATCGATTTCCGCGGGGAGCGGCCTGCGTTCGTGATTTCGGGGCAGGAGTTGCTGCAGCGGCAGTTGCTGCGTGTCGGACAAGGTGCATTCCCGGCGACCTCCGTGCTGGAGGCTGCTTCCGATAAGCTGCTGACCTATTCCGACGACGATTTGACAATCCTCTTTTCCAACATGAGCATGCAGCGGCGCGATTCCACGCTTTGGCTCGACGACGTGACGCTCGATGCTGTCATGTCCCGTTGATGCGATGCTTACCACCGTCGAACATCCCCGGCTGGGTGAGGTAACCCTTTCCCAATCGCGCCGCGCACGCCGGATCTCTATCAGCGTGCGCGGTGCGGGCGATGTGCGGCTGTCGTTTCCCTGCGGCATTTCCGCCCGGCGGGCCATGCAATTCCTCGAACAGAAAATCGGATGGATAGAGGCCGCGCGCGAACGTTTGGCGCAGCGGCGTGCCGCGCTGCCTTCGCAGCTGCCTCCGGCCGAGGCGAAAGCCCGTATCGAGGAGCTGCGCCGTGCCGCGCGTGCCGATTTGCCGGGACGTATCGAGCGCCTGTCCCGGCTGACGGGGCTGAAATACAACAAACTGACCATCCGGGCTTCCCGCACCAAGTGGGGGAGCTGCACCGCAGAGAACAACATCTCGTTGAGCCTCTTCCTGATGACGCTTCCCGAGCACCTGCGCGATTTCGTCATTGTCCACGAACTCTGCCATACGGTGCACCACGACCATTCCCCGCGCTTCCATGCGCTTGTCGACCGGCTGGTCGGGGGCAATGAAAAAGCCCTTAACGGGGAGTTAAAGGCTTTTTCGATTCGGGGCTGACGCCCCTTCCCAAACAAAACAATTTTCAGCGTTTTTTCACGATGCCGCGCCGCCGTCCGGCGTTGCACCACCGCATCTGGAACTATTTCCGCTGTTTAACCAGATATTGTTCTTCCTTGTAGGTGAAGCTGATGAAGAGGAACGCCATGGCACATGCCCCGAGGAGCATGATGAATCCCCAGTCCCAGCCCAGGTGCTGTACGATGGCACCCATGGCGATGTTGGCGAGGATGGCCGTTCCGAAGAAGTAGCCGAAGAATCCCGTAAGGCCCGCAGCCGTTCCCGCCGCCTTTTTCGGGGCGAGGTCGAGGGCTTGCACGCCGATCAGCATCACGGGGCCGTAAATCAGGAATCCGATGGCGATTAGCGAGATGTTGTCCAGCAGGACGCTGTCCATATTCTTCCAGTAAATCGTTACGAACACGGCGACCAGAGCCATGTAAATCATGGTCGTGATTGCACGGCGGCCCTTGAAAACCTTATCGGAAAGCCATCCGCAGATGATTGTGCCGGGAATGGCCGCCCACTCGTATGCGGAATAGGCCCAGCCCACGTCCTTGATGTCGTAGCCCTTGATGTCTTTCAGGTAGGTCGGTGCCCAGTCCAGCACACCGTAGCGTACGAGGTATACGAATGCGTTGGCAAAGGCGATATACCACAGAATCTTGTTGTTGAGTACGTATTTGAAGAAAATCTCCTTGGTCGTGAGTTCCTGCTCCGACTTCTCGCTGTAATTTTTCGGGTAGTCGTTGCGGTACTTCTCGATCGGCGGCAGGCCGGTCGACTGGGGCGTGTCGCGAATCAGCAGGAATGCCACCAGTGCGACAACGATTGCCACGACAGCCGGGAACCAGAACGTACCGATTTGCCACGAGCCGAACCACAGCAGTCCGTAGGCGGCCATCGGGCCGATCATACCGCCGCCCACGTTGTGGGCCACGTTCCAAATGGACATTTTCGTGCCGCGCTCGTTCTGCGAGAACCAGTGCGTCATCACGCGTCCGCACGGAGGCCAGCCCATACCCTGGAACCAGCCGATCAGGAACTGCGTGACGAACATCATGATAATCGACGAGATACCTGCCGAAGTTCCGAGGAACATCGTCACCAGCGCCGACAGCACGAGGCCCAGCGGCAGGAATACGCGGGCGTTGCTGCGGTCGGATACGCCGCCCATCAGGAACTTCGAAAGTCCGTAGGCGATGGCGTTGGCCGACAGTGCGATACCCAGGTCGCCCTTGTCGAAACCCATCTCTACCAGATGGGGCATGGCGAGCGTGAAGTTCTTGCGTACGAGGTAGTATCCGGCGTATCCGATGAAGATGCCGATGAATACCTGCAGCCGCAGCCGCTTGTACTCTTTGTCCACTTTTTCCGCAGGAACGGGCGGTTTGTGTTTAGGGGGTTGCAGGATGCTCCACATGGTTCAACGAATTATTCTTGCTCAAAGATATACGTTTTCGCCAAATCCGTGAAATCCCTGACCTGTGCATCGATCCATGCCTGGTCGCGCCCCAACTCCTTCGCCATGAGCGCCGCCACTTTCGGGGCTGCCGCCATGGCCTCGCGGGCGTCGACGAAGAGCAGACGCACGCGGCGCGAAAGTACGTCCTCGACCGTCATGGCCATCTCCTCGCGTACGGCCCAGAGTACTTCGGCGTAGGTGTAGCCGTATTTGGGCGAGAGTTTTTCACCCAGTTCGGGCTGCTGCTTGATGAGGTCGAGAATCTTCGGTTCGTCGGAACCGTAGACATACATGTGGTCGGCCAGGTTGGGGTTCTTGCGGTAGCCGTGGATGCGCAGTTTCTTGGTCACGCATTTGCGCGCGGGTAGTTTCGATACCTCGATTGCCTTGTCCACCGTGTCCTCGGCCATCAGGCGGTACGACGTCCATTTGCCGCCCGTGATGGTCACCAGTCCGTTGTCGGAAACGATGATTTTGTGGCTGCGCGAAATCTCCTTGGTGTTTTTGCCCTCTTTCTTGGGCGCCGCCAGCGGGCGCTGTCCGGCAAATACGGAAAGGATGTCCTTATAGGTCGGCGCCGGATTCATGTAGAGTCCGGCCGTGCCGAGGATGAAGTCGATCTCTTCCTTGAGCGGACGCGGGTCTTCCTCGGCCGTGGGGCGCACGATGTCCGTGGTGCCGACGACGACCTTGTCGTGCCAGGGCACGGCGAACAGCACGCGGCCGTCCGAAGTCTTGGGAACCATGATGGCGTAGTCGCTCTGCAGGAATTTCATGTCGAGTACGAGGTGCACGCCCTGGCTCGGGGTCACCATCTTGCGGTGGGCGGGGCTGTCCATGTGCATGATGTCGTCCACGAAGCAGCCTGCGGCGTTGACGACGCTGCGCGCCCGGAGCGTATGCTCTTCGCCGGTGAGGTTGTCGACGAACTTCACGCCCGCCGCGTGGCCGGCCTGGTCATGTACGATGCCCGTGACGGTCGCCTGGTTGACCACCGTACCGCCGTTCTCGACGCAGGTTTGTGCGAGGTTCACGGCCATGCGCGAGTCGTCGAACTGGCCGTCGTGGTATACGACGCCTCCTTTCAGTCCCTTTTCGACCGAAGTGGGAATGTATTTCATTACCTTTTTTGCCGAAATGAATTTCGAGCGGCCGTAACCGAAACCGAACGAAAGCATATCGTAGAAAGTCAGTCCACAGAAATAAAGGAAATTGTCCCAGTAACTGTAGTTCGAGATGACGAACGCCTGGTCTTTTACCAGGTGCGGGGCATTGGCTTTCATGCGGCCGCGTTCGCGCAGGGCTTCGAGCACCAGCATGACGTCGCCTTTCTGCAGGTAACGGACGCCTCCGTGTACCAGCTTCGTGCTGCGGCTCGAGGTGCATTTCGCGAAGTCGGTCTTTTCGAGCAGGGCCACGCTGAAACCGCGTGTCGCCGCATCGACCGCTACGCCGAGTCCCGTTGCGCCGCCGCCAACGACGACGATATCCCAAACTTTGTCTTTTTCGGATAGTTTTTTGATCTGTGCAAGTCTTTCCATAATTAATTGATTTCGTTTCGCAACAAAATTACGGATGATTTTTTGTATTTCAAAATAAAATATGTTTTATTTCATATTATTTCGTTTCGAATCATAGCGGAATGCCGGGAAAAATATTTCTTCGGCGGGTTTCGGTCGTATTTCGGATTATTTTTTATATCTTGCATAATAAAACTAAAATTAGTCTAAAGCCATGAATAAATCCGGCGAAGAGAACATTTTAAGCCTTCCGGAACGCCATAACCGGATTCTCTCCCTGCTCCAGCAAAACGGCTCCATATCCGTGGTGCAGCTGGCCGAACTGTTCAAAGTTTCGGAGGTTACCATTCGCAAAGACCTCTCTTATCTCGAACAACAGAAAAAACTGTACCGAACTCACGGAAGCGCCATACTAATCAGTCCGTACATCAGCGACCGCCATGTCAACGAGAAGGAAAAAAAGAATGTGGCCGAGAAACGGGCCATCGGCGCCAAGGCGGCGAGCCTGATTGCGCAGGACGACTCGATTATCATCGCTTCGGGTACCACGATGGCTTTCCTTGCACGTGAAATAAAACCTATCGGCCATCTGACCGTAATTACGGCAGCGGTTCCCGTGACTTCGATTCTGTCGCAGGATGCCAATATCGACGTGTTGCAGCTCGGGGGTATTACCCGCAGCAGTTCGGTGTCGGTCGTGGGGCCTTTCGCCGAGCAGATGCTGCGCCACTTCAATTGCAGTAAGCTGTTCGTGGGCGTGGACGGTATCGATCTCGAATTCGGGCTTACGACGACCAATATGCTCGAAGCGACGCTGAACGCGGCGATGATGGAGGCTTCTCAGAAGGTAATCGTGCTGGCGGACAGTTCGAAATTCGGCCGCCGCGGTTTCAGCAAGATATGCGACCTGGAGGCCGTAGACCGGATTATCACCGACAGCGGTATCCAGCCGTTGTATCTCGACCGGCTCCGCGAGCGCGGAATCGAGGTGATTGTCGTCGACGCCTGACTCTCCGATAATAATAAAAATGTGCGGGCTGTGATTTCACAGCCCGCACATTTTGTTTTTATTTGCCGTCGTCCCTATTTCTTCAGCAGGGCCTGCAGGCGTTCGGGATAGTCGGTCGTGATGTAATCCACGCCCTGTTCGATGAAATAGCGCATGTCCTCTTCGGTATCCACCGTCCAGACGTTGACTTCGAGGCCCAGCTCCTGCGCTTGCTTCACCCATTCGGGGTGTTTGCGGAGCACCTTCATCGAGTAGTCGATGCCTGTAAGGCCGAGTTTCTTGATGCTTTTGGGGGCGAGGTCGCCGTTGAGGTAGAAGATGCGGCCGTCGGGCAGTTGCTTGCGGAATGCCAGGCAGGCGTTTATCGAAAAGGCGATGATGTCCGTACGGTCCAGCAGGTTGTACTTGCGCAGCGCCTTGACGATTTTCTCGGCGGCGAGGTCTTCGCGCTTGAGATCCGAAAGCGATTTCATCTCCAGCACCAGCCGGGTGTCGGGTTTGCCGGCCACCAGGCGCAGGTAGGCATCGAGCGTGGGGATATTCTCGCCGTTGGGGAGTACGATTGAGGTAATCTCTTTCAGCGTCGATTTCTCCATATCGATGTCGGTGCCTTTGTAAATACGGTCGTGGTTGACGATGAGTTTGTCGTCGGCCGTCAGCCATACGTCCATTTCCGAGCCGAATGCCCCGATTGAGTCGGCTTTGGTGAACGAGGCCAGGGAGTTCTGCGCCGAATTGGGGGCCGTCCAGTAGCCGCGGTGCGAAATAACTTTGGGCTGTGCGGCGACCGCTGCGTTTCCTGCCAGGAGCATGGCGGCGGCAGCGAGGATAAGTTTTTTTGTCATATCGTTTGAAATGTTGGTTGAGTGCTTATAAATCGAAACTTCAACAAAGTTAGTAAACATTTCCGGAATAACAACTTCTGTCGGGTGTAAAACGTGTTTTTTCATCGTGATGTCATTTTGCGGAGTGTGCCGTGTGGTTTTGAAACGAAACACGATGCAAGGAATGTGCAGAATTTTGCGACGAAATTTGCTGTATTTTCAGGATTTTTTCCTATCTTCGTATGATACGCTAACCGTCATCAACTTAAAACCAGATAAACCATGAAAGAAAAAGTCAGCGAGAAGTTCCTGGAGCTTTATGGCCCGGAGGCGATCCTGTTCGCTTCGCCGGGCCGCATCAACCTGATCGGTGAACACACCGACTACAACGGAGGATTCGTATTCCCGGGTGCCGTGGACAAGGGCATCGTCGCAGCGATTAAACTCAACGGTACTGACAAGGTGCGCGCCTATGCGCTCGATTTGGGCGAGAGTTCGGAGTTCGGGCTCGACGAGCAGGACAAACCCGCCGAGTCGTGGGCATGCTATATCTTCGGCGTCTGCCGCGAGATTCAGAAGCGCGGCGGCAAAATCGGCGGCTTCGATACGGTATTCGCGGGCGACGTACCCCTGGGGGCCGGCATGTCCTCGTCGGCGGCGCTCGAATCGACCTATGCCTTTGCATTGAACGAGCTGTATGACTGCGGCATCGATAAATTCGAACTGGCAAAAATCGGACAGTCGACCGAACATAACTATTGCGGCGTCAACTGCGGCATCATGGATCAGTTCGCCTCGGTGTTCGGCAAGAAGGGCAACCTGATTCGCCTGGATTGCCGTTCGCTGGAGTATGCCTATTTCCCGTTCGATCCCAAAGGCTATAAACTCGTCCTGCTCGACTCGCGGGTGAAGCACGAGTTGGTGGGATCGCCCTACAACGACCGCCGCGCTTCGTGCGAGCGTGTCGCCAAGATGCTCGGGCAGGAGTTCCTGCGCGGAGCCACGATGGAGCAGTTGGACGCTGTGAAGGATAAGATTTCCGAGGAGGACTACAAGCGCGCCCGCTATGTCATCGGCGAGGAGAAGCGCGTGCTCGACGTATGCGAAGCGCTCGAAAAGGGCGACTACGAAACCGTGGGCAAGCGTATGTACGAAACTCACTGGGGAATGTCGAAGGACTACGAAGTGTCGTGCGAGGAGCTGGATTTCCTGGCGGAGGTTGCCGAGCAGTGCGGCGTGACGGGTTCGCGCATCATGGGCGGCGGCTTCGGCGGCTGCACGATCAACCTGGTGAAGGACGAGCTTTACGACAAGTTCATCGCCACGGCCAAGGAGAGGTTCAACGCCAAGTACGGCCACGAACCCAAGGTGTACGACGTGGTGATTTCCGACGGCTCGCGCCGCCTCGAGTAAGGTACGGCAGATTTTTATGCAAAAGCCCCATCCTGCAAAGGTGGGGCTTTTGTAATTTTTTACGAATGCGGGCGGTGACGGGTAATATTTTCCGGATATGCGGCACCGTTTCCTATTCCAGTATTTTCTGCATGAGTATTTCGTCCCGGTAGCCGTCGGGCTGCCATTGCCACTCCCGTTTGATGCCGATTTCGCTGAATCCCGCTTTGCGGAAAAGGGCGATGCTGGCGGCGTTGCCGGCGCCCACGTTGCACCATAACTGGTGCAGCCCCAGCACGTCGTGTGCATAGCGGCAGGCGGTTTGAACGGCATCCGAGGCGTAGCCTTTGCCCCGCTGCCCGGCGTCGTGGATCAGGATGCCGAGCCCGGCCCGGCGGTTGAGCGGATCCAGCTCGAAAAGGTCGAGTGCCCCGACGGCGTCGCCTTCGGGGATTTCGATGACGAGCCGCTGCTGGCGGGCCTGGAAAATGTCGAATCGCTGTTCTTCGATGAACCGTTCGAGCGTATGGCGGGAAAAGGGCGCCAGCGTGCCGCTGACGCTCCAAATTTGCGTGTCGTTTTCCCAGGCGTACATCCGGTCGATGTCGCCCGGTTCGAGGGCGCGCAGCCGCATCGTCCGGCCCTGCAGATTCATCAGATACCGATGATATTGTTGCGGATAAGCATCGCCACGCCCCATGCGTTGGCGTTCTCGGTCATTTTCGATACGCGGAACTTGGTGTCCTTGTAGACGAGGTTGAGCGAGTATTTGTTGGTCGCCGATTTCAGGGGCAGCATGATGTAGTCCCCTGCGGCTGCCATATTGCCGCCGACGATGACCGTTTCGGGGTTGAACGTATTGATGAGGAACGCCACGGCCTTGCCGACTTTCTCGCCCGCCTCCTCGATCAGTTCGATGGAGAGGTTGTCGTCGTTCTTCGCCGCCGCGATGATGTCGTCGATGTGTATGGTCTTCTGCTGGTCGTATTTCTCCTTGAGGATTGTGTTTACGCCCTGTTCGATCAGGCGGCACATCTTGTCCTCGATGGCGATGCCCGACACCTCGGTTTCGAGGCAGCCTTTCTTGCCGCACGAGCAGATGATTTCGTTGTCGAAGAACGGGATGTGCCCGAATTCCCCCGCGAAACCGCTCTTGCCGTAGTAGAGCTGCCCGTCCACGACGATGCCGATGGCTACGCCGCGGCCCATGTGCAGATAGAGGACGTTGCTCTCGTCTTTCGATTTGCCGCACGTGTATTCCGCATAGCAGCGGGCGCGGGTGTCGTTTTCGAGCAGTACGCGCAGCCCTACGCGCTCCTCGAGGATGTCGCGCAGCGACTGTTCGCTGGTGGTGAAATATTTGTAGCTGCGGCCCGTGTCGGGATTGACGCGTCCGGTCATGCAGACGCCCAGCCCGAGAATCTTGCCGCGGTCGATGCCGCATGTGGCGATAAAGTTCTCGATGTTGGAACAGATGCGCTCGATGCACTGCGGCCTGTCCTGCAGTTCGAACGTGTAGTCGTACTCCTCCTTGATGATGTTGTTCTGCAGGTCGG
Organism: uncultured Alistipes sp.; assembly: GCF_902388705.1. Lineage (GTDB taxonomy): Bacteria > Bacteroidota > Bacteroidia > Bacteroidales > Rikenellaceae > Alistipes. The sequence continues at coordinate 30,724 of NZ_CABMQJ010000015.1, read as the reverse complement.
TAATCAGGAACGTCATGTTGTCGCGTCCGACGTTCACGCCCGCGAAATAGATGGCCGAATTGGCGAGGCCGAAGATGTTGGGACGTCGTCCGCCCGGGGTTTCCACCTTGCCCAAATCCGTAACGATATTCTCATCGACGAGCTCCTGTACGAGTTTGGTGATGGTCGGAACGCTGATGTGCAGTTCCTTGGTCAGCTCCGACAGCGTGCATTCGCCGTTCACCGCCATGTGGGCGATGATGTTGCGTTTGATGATGCTGTTCTTGTGCGAAATACCCTTGAGGGTGTCGTCCTCGTGCTTGTTGAAAAATTCGGTGAGTGATGTCATCCGTTCTGTCCCATTTTAACTAAACCTCTGCAAATATAATAAGTATATTTAAAAAACACAACATGTTTTTAATAAAATTTAATAAATTTTGTTTCAAAATATATAAAAGCAAAAGGAACGATCTGTAAATCAGACCGTTCCTTTTAGCTTTGCGCCTGTTCAGACTATAGCGTCGATTTCGATTCGACGACTGCTGCTGCGTCGACTTTTTTGATAAGACCCTGCAGCACAGTGCCGGGGCCGAGTTCCGTGAACTCCGTCACGCCGTCGGCAATCATGTTCTTGACGATGTACGTCCAGCGTACCGGAGCCGTCAGCTGTGCAATCAGGTTGGCCTTGATTTGTGCGGGATCGGTGTAGGGCTTGGCGTCGACGTTCTGGTAGATCGGGCATACCGGCGTTTGGAACGGAGCTTCGGCGATTGCTTTCTCCAACTCCTGCTTGGCGGGCTCCATCAGCGGCGAGTGGAATGCGCCGCCTACCGGCAGACGCAGGGCGCGGCGTGCGCCTGCCTCCTTGGCTTTCTCGCAGGCTGCCTCAACAGCCTCCACGGCGCCCGAAATCACGAGCTGCCCCGGGCAGTTGTAATTGGCGGCTACGACCACGCCGTCGACCGAAGCGCAAATATCTTCGACGACCTTGTCCTCCAAACCGAGGATGGCGGCCATCGTGCCGGGCTGTGCCTCGCAGGCGGCCTGCATGGCCATGGCACGTTTCGAAACGAGCTTAAGACCGTCCTCGAACGAGAGTGCCCCTGCGACTACCAGCGCCGAGAACTCGCCCAGCGAGTGTCCGGCTGCGGCGTCGGGCTTCACGCCGAGCGCTTTGGCCATGATTACCGAGTGGAGGAATACGGCAGGCTGTGTTACCTTGGTCTGCTTGAGTTCGTCGTCCGTGCCGGCGAACATGATGTCCGTGATGCGGAATCCGAGGATTTCGTTGGCTTTCTCGAAAAGTTCTTTTGCCTCGGGAACGTTGTCGTAGAGGTCTTTGCCCATACCGACAGCCTGTGCGCCCTGTCCCGGAAATACGTATGCGTGTTTCATAATTATTGCAGAATTTTTGTTTGCGTCGGCAAAGATACGAATTTATTTTTTAACTTTGCACCGCAATGGTTCACAAAGGGGCTGGCAAGGCCCGGCGTGATTAAATGGGAATGCCGTGAAATTCGGCAGCAGTTCCCGCTGCTGTAAGTTCCGTCTGTTGCCGCACACTCTTTAGCCACTGGCTCCGGCCGGGAAGGCGTTGCGGCTGGAACGAGCCAGAAGACCTGCCTTGCGTCTCCCGGTGGGAGAATCCTTATTTTCGGGCTGGCTCTGCGGAGAACGGAGCGCTTCGGACGGAGGCACGGTAGTGCCGGACGTTTGTTGTGAGGACAGGCATATTTTATATGTGCAGTCCGGTTGCGTAAAATGGTGGATTCGATTCCGGGAGTTCGGAACCGGATTTTTTATTTTATGCACATAAAAACAAACGAAAGATGAAAAAACTTCTCCTTTTAGCCTTTGCGGCTTCGGCTTTAGCCGCCTGCTCGGATGACGAGTACAATTATTTTGAACTCCCGGCCTCTTATACCGTTGCTTTCGAAGAGGCGCGTCTTGGCGACGACGGCTATATCTGGGGTAAATCGCAGGCTGTGACGCTTGGCGAAGACGATAAGGAAGCCGCTTTTTTCGGTGATGGTTCGAAATATTTCTTCGCTCCGATTTATACCGAGGGAGACGCTGCGTTCCAATCGCTGTATACCGATTATCTCGGCCTTTACGAGATGGCCTACGATTCGTGGAACGGTTTCGTGATTTCGAACCATACGGATATGAGTACGGCCGGTTTTGCCAATGACAAAAGCGTTTACGCACAGGGCGGTGCCAACGGCTCGGCACAGTTCGCTGTCCTTTATTACGGCAAGTGGACCGGAGGGGAATACGGAGTCCCTGCGATTCATTTTGTCGGTGGGGTGAAACCCCAGCGTGTGGCGGTAGCCAATACGACTTACCTCTACCTCTATTTCAAAAACGAAACGAATCCGGCGGAGCCCGTCGATGTAAAAGGTGTTATTACCGGCTATAACAGCGGGATTGAAACCGGCAAGGTTGAGGTGACGCTGGTCGACGGCACTGCGGGTACGGTTAAAACCGGATGGGAAACGATAGACCTGACAGCTCTCGGCACGGTGACTTCGATGACTTTCGTCGTTGAAACGGAAGATTCGATGTGCCCGCTCTATTTCGCAATTGATGATCTCGAATACAACAAGTGATCTTATGACAGGGAAATTTTTATTGATTGCGGCGGCTGCCCTTGCATTTGCCGCCTGCTCGGACGAGGACAGTCCGCGTGAGAAGCCGTTTGACGGCGAAGTAGTATCGTTCGAGGCCTCCGAGCACCTGCTCGATGCCATGACTGGCGACGACGTGAAACTCGGCCCCGTTACGATGTCCCTGATGGGAATGGGGGATTATACCTATACGAACGCTTTTTGTGCGAAGGAATACGCTGTGGATGCGGATTTTGACGGCATGCTTTTTTCGACGGCAGATCAGAATCTGGTTTTCAATGCCTATTATTCATCGCAGTACGACGGGTGGGGCGGCATCGGGCTTTCACGGATGTACGACCGGAATGCGGCCGCTCCCTCCAGTAAGCAGCAGTTCTCCGTGTGGGCCGACGGCGGAGCCAACGGTACGGAAACTTTTGCCGTATTTTACGACTCCAATTCGCCGACAGAAATGTATCCCGAGTATATGAGTGATTCGGGTTATCCGACGGTAGATTTGCTCGAACCGCGCATCGTCGCTCATCTTTATATCGCCAATTCGACCTGGGTGTATAATTATTTCACGGGAGCGGATACCGATAGCTTCCAGGTGAAAATCACCGGATCGCTCGGCGGTGTGGAAAAGGGCAGTATCACGGAAACGCTTGTTGCCGGAAAGTCGAAATTGAGCGGCTGGCGCAAGGTCGACCTGTCGTCGTTCGGTGCGGTGGACAAGCTGGTCTTCAAGGCGGTTTGCAACTACCTGGCGGATCCGACCTACTTCTGTATCGACGAAATCGGGTTGCTGAAGCCCGACGTCCAATAATTTAAGCCGGCCTGTTGAGAGATTAGTGCAGCTTAAACGAGTTCCCCGTACAGCCTGCCTGCCGTACGGGGAATTTTTTGTCGCTTCGCCGGCGTCTGGCTGCCAGTGTCCGGTTGTAGTGTCCGGTGTCCGGTTCGGGGCGGACGGTTGCCGGGGGCCGTCCGGCGGCAGGCCGGGGCCGCGGTTCGGAACCGAAAAAATCCCCGTAGGCATCGGCCTGCGGGGATTGGTTATTTGGAGCCTGTCCGGGTTCAGATCAGGTTCTCCTTCTCGATGTCCTTGAAGTAGCGGTACGTGCCGACTTTCAGTTCCACGGTTGCGGGTTCGTCGCACACGACGATTCCGTGCGGATGCACCTGCATGGCCGAAATCGTGCAGACGTGCGAGTAGGGCCCCTCGACACACTGCTGCAAGGCGCGGGCTTTTTTGTGGCCGAGCGCGAGGATCAGCACCTGCTTCGAGTCGAGCACCGTGGCGACGCCGACCGACATGGCTTGCTTGGGAACCTTGTTCACGTCGTTGTCGAAGAAGCGCGAGTTCACCACGAGCGTGTCGTAGGTCAGCGTCTTGACGCGCGTACGCGAGTTGAGCGACGAGAAAGGCTCGTTGAAAGCCAGGTGCCCGTCCTCGCCGACGCCGCCCAGAAAGAGGTCGATGCCGCCTGCACGGCGGATTTTCTCCTCGTACAACTCGCACTCTTTCTGCAGGTCGGGAGCGTTGCCGTCGAGGATGTTGACATTCGCCGGGTTGACGTCCACGTGTTTGAAGAAGTTGTTCCACATGAACGAATGGTAGCTTTCGGGATGCTCCTCGGGCAGCCCGACGTACTCGTCCATGTTGAACGTAATGACCTCCTTGAACGACACCTTGCCTGCCTTGTGCAGGGCGATCAGCTCCTTATAGGTCGTCAGCGGGGTCGAGCCCGTAGGCAGTCCCAGCACGAACGTGCCGCCGGCAGCCTGTTTTTTGTTAATCTGTTCCACGATGTAGTGCGCAGCCCAGCGGCCTGCGTTCTCCTGCGTGTCTTCGATAATCAGTCGCATAAGTTTGAATGGTTAATTGGTATATTATAATATTCGGTGTCAGAACATCTTGACGAATACCTCGATTGCCTGGTATTCGGCCATGCCGAGGCGGTCGTAAAGGCGTGCGGTATTCTGCGTCCGCTCCTCGGCGCGCTGCCAGAACTCGCGGGGGTCGCTGCCCGGGAAGGGCATGATGTCCTTTTGCGAGAGGTGGCGGTAGATGGCGTGGCGCTTCATAATCAGCTCGTCGGGCGACAGGGGAACGGCCATGTCGACCATGCCGAGGTCCCACTCCATCCAGGCGCCGCGGTAGAGCCACAGGTGGCACTCCTTGAGCCATTCGTCGTCCTTGATGACCTCCAGTGCGCCGAGGATGGCCTCCATGGCGGTGCGGTGCGTGCCGTGAGGGTCGGCCAGGTCGCCGGCGGCGTAAATCTGGTGGGGTTTCACCTCGCGGAGCAGGTTGACGATGATTTCGATGTCTTTCTCGGTGAGCAGCCCTTTCTTGATGCCGCCCGTTTCATAGAACGGCAGGTTGAGGAAATGGGCGTTGGTGTCGGGGTTGAGTCCGAACGAGCGCACGGCGGCGCGCGCCTCGGCGCGGCGGATAGCGCCTTTCAGGTCGAGCAGCGGCCGCGGTTCGGGTTCGCCCTTTTTCTTGGTGGCGATGATTTTCTCGACTTCGGCATAGTGGTCGCCGAAGCCCAGTTCGCGCGCCGTGTCGATGTTCTGGAGCACCACGTCGTCGTGTACGGCGACGTTGCCCGAAGTTTCGTAAGCTACGTGCACGTCGTGTCCCTGCTGTACGAGGCGGATGAACGTGCCGCCCATCGAAATGACGTCGTCGTCGGGATGGGGCGAGAATACCACTACGCGCTTGGGGAACGGACTCGACGGCACGGGGCGCGTCGAGTCGTCGGCGTTGGGTTTGCCGCCCGGCCAGCCCGTGATGGTGTGCTGCAGGTCGTTGAATACGTCGATGTTAATCTGGTCGTAGGCGCGGCCCTGCTCGAGCAGCTCGCCCAGCGAATTTTCGATGTAGTCCTTGTAGGTGAGTTTCAGAATCGGCTTCTGCACCACGCCGCACAGCCATACCACGGCCTTGCGGGTGAACTTGGGCGTCCATTTGCAGGGACCGACGAGCCACGGCGTCTGCTCGCGGGTGAGCATCTGCGCCGCATTTTCGTCGATTACCACCTCGATGTTGGGGTGCGCCTGCAGGTTCGAGGCGGGAACCTGGCCGGTGATTTCGCCTTCGACGACTTTCTGTACAATTTGGGCCTTCTCTTCGCCCCATGCCATCAGGATGATTTTATCGGCACGCATGATGGTGTCGATGCCCATCGTAATCGCCATCTTGGGGGTGTTCTCCAACCCGAAGAATGCACCCGACTGGATTTTGCGGGTGTTGTGGGTCAGCTGCACCAGCCGCGTGCGCGACTTGGCATAGGAGCCCGGCTCGTTGAATCCGATTTGGCCGTCTTCGCCTACGCCGATAATCATCAGGTCGATTTTGCGAACCGAGTGGTCGTACGAGGCGCAGTACTCCGAAATCTTATCCTCGGGTACCGTGCCGTCGGGGATATGGATATTCTCGGGCAGGATGTCGATGTGGTTGAGGAAGTCCTCGTGGATGCGGAAGTTGCGGCTCTGCTGTTCGGTCGAGCGGATGGGGTAGAATTCGTCGAGGCTGAATACGGCCACGTTGCGGAAACTGATGTGTCCCTCCTTGTGCCGTTTTACCAGTTCGCGGTAGAGCCCGAGCGGCGTGCGGCCCGTCGTGAGCCCGAGCACGAACGGCTGCGACTCTTCGTAGACTTCGTTCGAGCAATGGAGCTCGTTGTAGGTGCGGATTGCCTTGACGATGGTGTCGGCGACGTACTGAACGCCCGTATATTCGTTCTCGTAAACCGTCGTGCGTATTTTTTCACAACGGTGGATGATGTCGCGCGGGGTCGATTCCTCGATCAGGCCCCCGTCTTTCGGAAGTGAATATTTGTTGTTCATATCTTTGAAAATTTAATTTGTTCGAAAAATCCCGGCACGTGGAAATCGGGCTTCGGCGCCGTGATGGGTTTCCACGATAGAAAGTGGGGTTGCGAGAGTTTATCCCCGCATTTGTAGAGGTTTACGGATGCCTGGACGCCGCTCCAGTCCGTCAGCGAGTGCATGAACAGCGCCTGCGGCGGAATGGCCAGCACCACCGACCAGCGGTTGTCGCCCTCATGCTCGGGGAACGGACGCGGGCCGAGGCTCGGGGTGCGAAGCACGGAAGCCAGGATTTCGGGTGAAGCGTGCGTGGCGTGTGCACGCTCCTTGCGGAAACCCAGCAGCAGGCGTCCGATGCAGGTGCATTCGAAGTTGTAGTAGTAGCCGCTGTCGTCGGGAGCGATGAAAAACTCCACGCACGAATCGGTCCAAACTTCTCCGTTGTCCTCCGTGACACGAGCCGCCGTCCAACGTTCTTCGACGTCGAAGCGCAGCATCAGGTAGCTGCCCGTATGGAACATGCGGAACACGACCTGCGGCGTGTAGGGAAATTGTTTCGGCCAGTTACAGCACGCTATCGGCTGCGGTTCGAGTTCTCCGAAAGCGGTCTCGACCGCCCGTTTGTCAATCGGGACGACGCCCGTTATTTTCCGTATCTGCATCCTCTCTTTCTCCGCCATGTCGTTCCGCTTTTTTGCTGTCCTGCCTTACGCTTTCCGGTATTTGTCCGCCGTCTCCGCCACGATGCGGCACATTTGGTCGTAGTGCTCTTCCATGCTTTGCAGCAGGCGGTACTGGGCGTGCGTGCGTACGAGGTTGTGGTCGGGGTATTTGATTTTATAGTAGGTGTCGCCGTCGATGTAGTCCATCAAAAAGCGCAGCACCTGCTCGTAGGTGATGTACCGGGCCGAAAAAGCCAGGTGGTCTGTTTCCGCGTCGGTGAGCTGTTTCGCCCGCTGCGAGAGGTAGCCGTCGGCGTAGGCGCGGAACATTTCGAGCGAGATGCCCACGCGCGACAGGTCGCGGTCGTCCTCGTCGCCCGTATTGGCGTAGGAGCGGATTGCATCGCCGAAGTCGTTGAGCGACGGCGAGTTCATGACCGTGTCGAGGTCGATGGCGCAGAGTACCTCGCCCTGTTTGTCGAACAGGATGTTGTTGATTTTGGTGTCGTTGTGCGTCACGCGCGTGGGAATCGTGCCGTCCTCGACTTTCGACCAGAAATCCAGCATTCCGGCGCGGCGCGATTCAATCCAGCCGATCTCTTCGGCGAGCTTTTTCTTACGGCCTGCGGCGTCGCGTGCCAGGGCTTCGTCCCACTGCACGAAGCGGTGGCGGATGTTGTGGAATCCCTTGATTGTTTCCGCGAGCGGTTCGGTGAAATCGGCCAGCTGCGCCTGGAACTTGCCGATGCCCTCGCCGCCTTTGCGGGCCAGTTCCGGGGAGTCGGCTTTGTTGTAGGCCGTCGTGTCGTCGATGAAGACCGATACGGCCCAGTATTGGCCGTCGCCGTCGATGTGGTACAGGCGTCCGTCCTTTGCCGGGACGACGGTCATCACTTCGCGCCGGGGATCCCCGCCGGCGGCGATTACGCCCCGGCGGATATGCTCCGTAACCCGGCGGATGTTGTCCATCATGGCCGGTACGTCGGGAAATACGTATTGGTTTTTGCGCTGAAGGATGTAATCCGGTGTCCCCGCTTCGGTGCGGACGATGAACGTGTCGTTGATAAAACCCTCGCCGAGCGAGTCGATGGCCGTCACACGGCCCTCCAGGGCGAAACTCGATGCAATCTCTCTTAATTTCTGCTCCATAGCGTCAGCTTCTCTGTGATTTTCCCGGTTTGCCGGTTGCACCTCCAAAGGTACTAAAAAGAACGGAGCCGTGCAATGAAATCGAGCAAAAATAAAAATATTTTCACAACCAGGCGTTCTGGGTAATTATTTTTATTATCCTCGATTGCGATTGTGTGTAAATTTAGTGTGGCGCCGCGCGGGCATAAAAAATCCGGCAGTCGGAACTGCCGGATTCGGTCTTCAGGGGCTTCCCGCGGGGAAGTTCAGATTATTTGATATAGCTGGTCAGCATTTTCAGTTTGCCGCCGGGTGTGACCGTGAGCGATTTTGCGGTAGCCGGCAGCAATACCGTTTCTCCTTGGTGGAGGGGCATTTCGTTGCCGTTGTCGTCGGCAATCGTCCCTTTGCCTTCGACGCAGATTACGACGACGAACGAGTCGAGCGCCGAGTAATCGATTGTCTGCGGTGCGGTCAGGTCGTAGAGCGACGTGGTGAAATAGGGGCACGATACCAGTTCCACTTCGCGGTCTTGCGCCTTTTCGTATTTCGTACGGTAGTCGGGCAGTACGGTGTAGTCGATGGCGCCTTTCGCAAGCTCGGTGTGCAGCTCGCGGGTGTTGCCGTCGGCATCCTTGCGGTTGAAGTCGTAGATGCGGTAGGTGATGTCCGAGGTTTGCTGGATTTCGGCGATGAAAGCGCCTGCGCCGATGCTGTGGACACGGCCCGCCGGCAGGAAGAAGAGGTCGCCGGGGTGTATCTCGTATTCGGCGAGGATGTCGGTGATGGTGTTGTCGTTGACGCTGGCTTCGTATTCGGTGGGCGTCACCTGCTTGGCGAATCCCGAGCGGAGCCGTGCGCCCTTGTCGGCGTCGACGACGTACCACATCTCCGTCTTGCCTTTCGATTTGTGACGTTCCCAGGCCAGTTCGTCGTTCGGATGCACCTGAATCGAGAGATCCTGCCGCGCATCGATGAACTTGATCAGCAGCGGGAACTCCTGCCCGAAGCGTTCGTGGTTGGCTTTGCCGAGCAGCGCCGCGCCGTGGCGGGCAATCAGCCCGGGCAGGGTAGTGCCGGCCTCGGGGCCCCCGGCTACGACCGATTCGTTGCCTTTGACGCCCGACAACTCCCAGCTTTCGCCGACCTGGTGCTGGCCGGAGGTTATTTGTTTGTAGGGGACGATTTTTTCGCCGCCCCAGATTGTCGATTTGAGGATGGGTTGGAACTTATACATATCTTTTATTCTCGTTTAACTGCCGGCCGGTAATTGACTATTCCCAAAGCAGAGGATGCCAATGCCAGCCAGAACGTAATCCGGATGAGCGTATCGGTTTTGTCGTCGTTTATGAAATAGATGCATGTCAGCACTCCTGCCGCTGTGAGCAACAAGGCGATGTGGACATACAATGCGAACTTTTTCATAACGGCGGCATCGGATTATTGTTGTTGTTTCTTTGCGTCGAGCTGGCTCAGTGCGAATGCGTAGGCGCCGACCGAGATGGCGTTGCTAGCGCCGAGTTTCGAAATCATAACGCCGATGCGCTTCTGGGGATCGTATGCCACGTAGCGGTCGGTGCCGTACACTTTCAGCGCACGCTGGTCGCCCTTGGCGAACTCCTTGAACTCCTCTTCGTTGTCCATGTCGTAGACTTTCATCTGCACGCGGTTCAACTTTTCGCCCGTGATGGTGTGCATCTTGCCGCGCAGCTCTTTCAGCAGGCTGGGCATAATCCATTTGCGGGCGCCCGTGATGCCGCCGCCGATGACAATCAGTCCGTCGATGAGCGTTATGGCCGTAGCCATGGCATCGCCGGCGATTTCGCCCATCTCGGCGAATGCCTTGCGCGCCGCTTCCGTATCCCCCTCGCGTTTGCCGTCGGCAATGTCGCAGAGCTCTTTCGGTTCGAGGCCGTGGTCCGGGTTGCCGGTCAGTTCGCCGTAGACGCGCTTCACGGCACGGATGGCCGCACCGTCTTCGACGATTATGCCGGGCATTTTCTTGTGTTTCAGACAGAACGTTTCGACACACGAGTTGTCGCCGCGGTTGAGTTCGTTGTTTACAACGATTCCGACGCCGAGGCCCGTGCCGAAGGTGTAGCCCACCAGGTTTTTGTAACGTTTCGGGCTGCCCAGCGCTTCGAGTTTGGCGTTTACCTCGGGCAGCGCGCCGCCCAGCGCCTCGCCGTAGGCGAACAGGTCGCCGTCGTTGTTGATGAAGACCGGAATCCCGAATTTGTACTCGAGGAATGGCCCCAGCGCCACGCCCTCGCGGAACGAGGGGAAGTTGGGCAGGTAACCGCCGATGATGCCGTTCGGATAGTCGGCCGGGCCGGGGAATGCGAAGCTGATGGCTACGGGTTTCTCCTCCAGTTTGTCGATAATGGCCTGGAAGCCTTCGACCATCGTGGCCAGGCACTTGTCGAGGTTGTCGGCATTCGAAGGCAGAGTGATGGGGTCGACGATGAATTTGTTGGCCTGCATGGCGCCGAATACGAGGTTCGTGCCGCCGGCGTCGAGTGTGATTACCACCCGGTTGTCGTATCTGTACATGGTGTTGTATTTATTTGTTGGTTTTGGCTTTGATGCTGTATGCGCAGAAAATCAGGTAGGCGGCGCATGCCGTCAGGACGAGGAGCGAGCCGATTTGCGACCCGACGGTTTCGGTCAGGATGCCCATGAGCGGGGGAATGATTGCACCGCCGCAGACACCCGTAATCATCAGTCCCGAGATTTCGTTGGCCTTGTCGGGCCGGCGGCGCAGCGCCAGCGAGTAGACGATCGGGAAAACGCAGGAGAGGGCGAATGCGAAGACGCCTACGCATATGAGTATTTCGAGGTAACTGCCGGCGAAGTAGAGCATGCCCAGCGCTGCGAGCATCATCACGAGGTTGACGCGCAGGTAGCGGATGTCCGAAAGACGCGCCAGCAGGAAGGCGCCGATGAACGCGCCCGCCGTGCGGCAGAAAAAGTAGACGCTCGACCCGAGCCCGGCGTCGGCGATACCGAGATGGCAGCGCTCGAGGAGCAGCTTCGGGGTCAGCGTGTTCATGCCCACGTCGAGGCCCACGGTGCAGAGGATGCCGACGAAGAAAAGCAGGATGTGGCTGTCCTTGAGCAGCGAGAACGTTTCCCCGACCGAGCTGCCGGACTGCACGGCGACCTGCTCTTTGGGAATCGAGGTCATCATCAGCCACAGTGACGAGAGCAGCGTGATGGCCGCGAAAATCGGGAACAGGTACTGCCAGTTGCCGAATACGTTCACCGCGAAGAGTGCGATGATGGGGCCCATGAACGACGAGACGGCTTTCACGACCTGTCCCGTTGTCAGCGAACTGGTCAGCGACTCGCCCGATACGACGTTGGTCAGCAGGGGGTTGAGCGATACCTGCAGAATCGTGTTGCCGATACCCAGCAGGGCGAACGCCACCATGCAGGTGGCGAAATTATACGATACGAACGGAATCAGCATGCCGACGATTGTGATGGCGTTGCTGATTTGCACGGTGCGTTTGCGGCCGATGCGGTTCATGCCCAGCGCCACGGGCACCGAGAGCAGCAGGAACCACAGAAATACCATCGAGGGAATGAAGCCCGCGAGGGCTTCGCTCAAATTAAAATCGTTTTTGACATAGGTGGTCGAGATGCCGACCACGTCGCAGAAACCCATCACGAAAAAACTGAAAAGGATGGGCAGCACTTTGGATACAGGAGTTTTGCGGGCTGATTCCATTGGTTTAGGTTATTAGCATCGCAAAGATAGTAAAAATAACCGAACCTTGCGGCCCGTGGCCCGAAAGTGTACTATTCCGGCAGAAATATTTACTTCTGCGGATTGTCCGGAGCGCTTCGTTTCGTCCGTTTTTCGTACCTTTGCTTCATCCGTAAAACTTAAAACCGCTTGCCGTCATGCAAAAAATGCTGATTCTCGTCCTGTGTGCCGCCGTGGCCTTCGGTGCCGCTGCGCAGGAGCTGACCGTAGCCACGTACAATATCCGCAATGCCAACAATGGCGATGCCGCCCGGGGAGACGGGTGGGAGCGCCGCTGCCCGTGGGTGTGCAGCCTGATCGAATTCCACGGGTTCGATATTTTCGGGTCACAGGAGGTGCTCGACGGCCAGTTGTACGACATGCTGGCGCAGCTCCCCGACTACGGTTACATCGGCGTAGGTCGCGACGACGGCATGACCAAGGGCGAATATTCGCCGATATTCTACAAAAAGGAGCGCTTCCGCCTGCTGGATGAGGGCCATTTCTGGCTCTCGGAGGTCACCGACCGTCCGAACAGGGGCTGGGACGCGGCGCTGCCGCGCATCTGTACCTGGGGCCATTTCCTCGACAAGAAGACTAAACGCCGGTTCTGGTTCTTCAACCTGCACATGGATCACATCGGCGTGCAGGCGCGCGAGGAAAGCGCCAGGCTGGTCGTGGCGAAGATACGCGAAATGTGCGGCCCCCGGGAGTTCGTGATCCTGACGGGCGACTTCAACGTCGACCAGAACAACCATATCTATACGACGTTCACCACCTCGGGCATCTTGAGCGATTCGTATGAAACGGCCGCGAAACGCTATGCCCCGAACGGGACGTTCAACAGTTTCAGCCCCTCGCTGAAAACCGACAGCCGGATCGACCATATCTTCGTGTCCCCGTCGGTGCGCGTGCACAATTACGGCGTGCTGACCGACACGTACCGTACGGAAACGGAGGAAAGCGCCGGGGAAATCAAGTCGGGGGCTTTCCCGAAAGAGGTTTCGCTGCACAGCTACGAGGCGCGTACGCCGTCGGATCACTTCCCCGTGGTCGTGCGGCTCGAATTCTGAAAAAAGGCCTGCGGCCTGTCCGGAAACCGGTGGGGCCCGATTATAACCTGATACTGATATGATGAAGAGACTTGTTTTTGCCGCCATGCTCGGAACGGTGTGCTGCGCGGCGGGCTGCGGACGGACGGCGGCGGTAGCTCCTTCCGGGGAACATTACCAATTTGCCGAAGAGATGTTCCGCAAGGTCTGGGCGCTCTACCGGGTTCCCGGACACGGGCTTTTCTCCGAATATTATCCCAACAGCTACCGTCCCGACGTGAACTACTTCGAGGATGGTGCGAAGAACGCGCAGGAGGTGTCGTTCCTCTGGCCGATGGACGGCGTTTTCACGTCGGCCGTTGCGCTGGCCGGGATTGAGCCCGGGAAATACGGCTGCTATGTCGATTCGATGGCGATGGCCGTCGAGCAGTATTACGACGATGCGCGCGTGCCGGCCGGTTACCAGGCCTATCCCGTGAAAATGGGCAAAGTCGACCGCTATTACGATGACAACGGACTCGTGGGGCTTGCTTATATCACGGCGTACGGCGTAACCCGCAACCCGGCGTATCTGGAAAAGGCCAAGCAGGTGATGACCTTTATTTTGAGCGGCTGGCGGCCCGATTACGACGGGGGCGTATCGTGGCTGGAAGGGGTGGCGAACCAGAAGCCGGGCTGCTCCAACGGCAAGGCGATGATGCTGGCGCTGGAGCTGTACGGGGCGACCAAAGACCCCTATTACCTTACGACGGGCCGTCGGTTTTACGACTGGATTGACGCCTATCTGCACGATCCGGAGTTGGACATCGTCTGGAATTCTTGGCTGACACAGCCCGGGGCGCGCCTGGACAAGGCGGTCTATTCCTATAATACCGGCCTGCTGTTGCAGGGCGCCGTCGCGTTGTATCGCTATACGGGGGATACGGCCTACCTCGGCAACGCCCGCCGCCTGGCCGAGGGGGCCCGCAGGTTCTATTTGCAGGAAACGCAGGCCGGACAGCCCGCAAACCGCGACCTGCCGTGGTTCTACCTGGTGTTGTTCCGGGGATACCACGACCTTTACAATCTCGACGGCGATTCGAAGTACGTCGACATTTTCATTCGCTGGATGGACTGGGCCCGGGAAAATGCACGCGACAGGGCCGGCCTGTTTTACAACGACTGGTCAGGCAACAGCGACGAAGCCAACACGCCCAAGTGGCTTTTGGACGAGTCCTGTATACCCGAGTTTTTTGTCCGTGCGGCGATGATTCGCGGGGAAGTGCCGTCTGCCCGCCCGGCGCGATAGAGTGGAATGCGTGCCGGCTGCTTTCGCCGGCAGGTAAAAGTGCCTGGTAATCCTCGATTATCAGGCACTCTTTTTTTACATTTTTTCAAGGTGTCGTCCGTTTTACAAAGTGTCGTCCTGCAGCTCCGCCGGTTGAGCGAACAGCCAATCTACGCTGTGCGACCAGCCGAAGAGGCTGAAAAACGGCAAGTCTGCGGACCGGATTCAGGGTATTTTCGACGTGTCATTGCAATGTAAGTGAATTATTTTTCCAATGTTCTGATTATTAGTGCTGTATGGTGGCCTTGTAAGGTTGTTGCAGCTTGGCGTTTCGGGATTTATCTGCTAACTTTGAAATACACGTCGGCTGATAAACCTATGGAAAAGATGTCGCTCAAGAAAGGAATAATCTGCATCCTCATTTTGCTTTGCGGACTCCCGTTGCATCCGGCCGACGGCCAACAGGCCTGCCGGGCACTGAACCCTGTGCAGGTCGAATCCCGCAGCCGGCATTACCGGCAGGCGTATCTCGAAATGGCGGATATGCTCGACGGGAAAATCCCCTTGAGCATAAAACGTGCGGTCTTCCTTGCGGAGTGGGCCTATCTCGACGGCGAGCTCGATTACGACGCTTATTGCCTCGGCATCGATACGGCCGTCGCGTTTCTGCAAAAGTTCATTGCTTCAAACGGACTTGAACAGTACAAGACCGGAAAAAACCTGGCGCTGACGGAATACTTTATCCGGCCCTATTCCGGAAACGGGTATAAACCCTTCACCTACGATTTCGACGATACCGGGGGCAAAGCCGATTTTACGAAACAATTCGTAACCAAAGTCATGCGGACGCACAGCGGGCAGTGCCGTTCCCTGCCGATGTACTACAAAGTGCTGGCCGAGACCCTCGGCGCCGAAGCATATATCGCGTATGCCCCTGCCCATGTGTTTATCCGCTACCGGAACGAGGATAAGATGTATCCCGAAGAGTGGGTGAACGTCGAACTCACCACGCACCAGATCACCCCGGAGTTCTTTTACAAGGAGCATTTCGAAATCAGCGACAAGGCCATCGAGAATAAGATCTATCTTACTCCTCTGACGGATCGTGAAACCGTTGCGGCGCAGCTTGCCGACCTCGCGTTCGGGTACCGGAACAAATTCAAATATTACGACGCATTTACCCGCCTCTGCGCGGAGAAATCGCTGGAATACTATCCGCAGCACCCCAAAGCGTGCATAATTCTGGGCAAGTCGCTCGATGCGGCCCTTGTAAAACATCTGAAGGAAAACGGGTATAAGGAGGACGCTTATACCCGGCAGCTCGAAGCGCAATCGGCCGCTCTTTATGAAAAACTGAAAGCATTGGGCTGGGAAGCTATGAGTGAGGAGTTGTATGATAAACTCGAAAAAGGCAACGAAGAGGGGATGAAAATGCAGGAAGCAACCACCCAATAAACTACCGATAAAATAACCCTTAAAATTATACGATTATGAAACCTAAACTTTTGACCGCTGCGATTTGCATTATCGCATTATTTTCAGTAGATTTGACCTACGGGTATCATCCGATTTCGCCGTATGCGTATTGTGCCGGGAATCCGATTAAGTATGTTGATCCGGATGGGCAGGAATACCGCGTATCCTTTCATGGAGATGGAGCGCGAGAGTTGTTTGAACAGATTTACAATAGCGGATTTAACGGACAGTTTAAAGTAACATTGACAGATACCGATACGAAAGGAGTATATAAAGTCGGATTGGAAGCCACAAAAGGCGGTGGCGATTTGAGTAAACTGTCCGAGGGTGCACAAAGTTTTTACAGGGGCACAAAGGAAGTTGTAGACCATGAAACGCGGGTTGTGAATATGGCTGTATATAATGGTAAGGCGGGCGTCAATACCGGGAGATATTCCGATGGAGCGATAGATGTCGCCGATATGTCTCAGTTTGCACCGATGGACCCGAATGCCGCAGTTCAGCCGGCTGCGACCCAACAGGGAAAAATGATGCACGAATTGCGGGAACAATATGGCAAAGTTATATCAGGAGTTCCGTCGGGCAGTAGTAATATGATATTGCATAATCACGAACGTGCGATTGGCTGGGAAAACGCTGTAAACAGGAATACCCGTCTTCCGGATGCAACATACAGTAATGGAGGCGTAGTTGTCCAATCATACCAGTTACCTAACAAAACAGTAAACAAGCTCATTATTTCAACAAGACCACCGATAATAAAAGTTACACCTTATGGAAAACGTTAAAAGATTGTTTTTGATAGTGCTGTGCCTAGCCTTTTTTTCATGTTCTGAATGTAAAGAAGACTCCGTTTTTAAGACCAATTTTCAGAATTGTCTCGATATCGTGGATTTGGTTCACTATAAAGGCTATTATTCCGATTTAGGGACCCGATTGCACGCCTTTGAATGTCTTATTGCTATTACCGGTTACGAAGGCAGTGTCGATCTTTTTGGCGAACCTGTTGCTATCTATACTTATCGTGAAGATTTAGATAAGGATCTGAATATCTGGAAACAATGGTATGAGGCAAACAAATGCTCTTTTACCCTTGCAAAGGCCGATTCCCTAATTGCGCGATATAGAGAAGTCATCGGCGATCCGGAATTGACATGGCCTGTGCGGGACAGTGTCAAAGTTTTTGAGCTTTAGTCCCGACTGCTCTTTGCGGGTATATTTATCCTCGGCTATTATCCTGCCGACCGCGGAGTTATCCGCCGTTCAGATGAGGATTATAGCGTTGTGGGGGCTACCTGTGTATTTTGAGAGGCAGGAACTCCTTCGCTGGTGGAACCGATGTCCTCTGTTGAAGGGACACTTTCGTTTAAAGAAAATCAAAATGGAGGCGGAACTGTAAACAGACTGCTTATTAGAACTGAAATACCGATAATAAAAGTTACACCTTATGGGAGCCGTTAAAAAATTATTTCTGATAGTGCTTTGCCTGAACAGCCTGTCGTGTTCAAAATGTAAGGAAGATAAGGCTTTCAAGGCCGAGTTTCAGAATTGCCTTGAAATCGTGGATTTAGTTTTTAGTGAGGGTTATTATTGCGATGATGGAACCCGAATGCACGCCTTTGAATGTCTTATCGCCATTACCGGTTACGAAGGCCGTGTCGATCTTTTCGCCAATACCCCTGCTATCTATCACAATGATGGAGAGTTAGATAAAGATCTGAAGAAATGGAAACAATGGTATAAGGCAAACAAATGCTCTTTTACCCTTGCAAAGGCCGATTCCCTGATTGCGCGATATAGAGAAGTCATCGGCGATCCGGAATTGACATGGCCTGTGCGGGACAGTGTCAAAGTTTTTGAGCTTTAGTCCCGACTGCTCTTTGCAGGCATATTTATTCTGGCTTGTTACCCGGAAACGATATCGGATTTTATAAAACTACTTACAATTTTATCAAAAAGAATATCTCGATGTTCCGGTTTATAGACATGCCCGATGAGCATTGGAACATGCAACATTTCTTTAGGGTTTCAATGCCGCTGATTCATACGGATACAATATTGCTACTGACGATATGATGAACAGTTTTCCTTAAGGGCTATATCCTCGTATCAGAAAAAACTAAGCCGGATTTAGCTATGTCAGCACCTCTGGAGATACATCTGTAACACATTACATAGAAGTTTATATCGACAAAGATCAAAATATAAATTATAGATTTTACGACAATGAAAAAGACTACCGAAATGCTGTGTCCAACTGGTAAGAAGACGCGTATTTTTATTTGGGCCGTAATTATTCTGTCATGTCTGTATATATTGATTGATCCGATTAACCGATATTTCCAGGAGGGTATATTGGGTTTGGTCAGTTATAAATCATATCTTTACTCTGCACAGGATATGTTTTTTGCTCTGTGTGCTGTAATCGGGCTGCTGAATCTTACAAAGTATCCTCCTCTGGGGTGGACATTGGCAAATATAGCTATTGCGGGGTTTATTGTTTTCCCAATCTATTGTCTTTGTGCAGGGGTGTTATTCCGAACCAATATCATGGATTTATTGTGCATTATGCCCATTCTTTCAGTCATCTTATTATTTGTCATAAATAAAAAAGGTTGCAGACCTGAATACTGGTATTTTTATTTGCCGGTAATCTTCATTTTGACACTTGGTGAAATTATATTTATCGTGTACGCCAGCCGAAATTATCGCTTGATGGGTTGAAAATGGACATAACGTGAATATTCATTGATAAAGGATCGGTAAGAAATTTTCTATGGTAATTCGAAAGACTGGAATGAAAACATTCCGGTCTTTATTTATATCCACCCAAACTATTTATAGTGAACTTACCAAGCCTAAACTTTTGACCTCAGCGATTTGCATTGTCGCTTTATTTTCAGTAGATTTGACCTACGGGTATCATCCGATTTCGCTGTATGCGTATTGTATGGGAAATCCTATTCGATTTGTCGATCCGGATGGAAGACAACCCGGTATTGCTTTCTCATCTCGAAATGCAGCAGTCCTAAATTGGGGAAATTATTACAATGGGAAATCCATATTAACCGGAAAAGAAATGGGATCTTCAATATATGTCGATATAAGGAATAATAAAACTGTCTACATATATACTGATGCCACAATAGGTGGCAAAGCTGGGGTTACACCGAGTGTCGCTCCTGATGGAAAAACGAGAGTGGCTACTATACACTCACATGGTAAATTTGAAGGGGGATACTTAAATAATGAGTTTTCTCAAACGGATAAAGATAATGCTGAAGTTAGAAAAGCAGATAACTATCTTGCGACGCCTAATGGTACGTTAAAGAAATATGAATGCAAAACAAAGAAACCACTCTTAGTACGGATTTACCATGCGAACCCGCAGATCCGGACAGGAGAAACAGAACATCTCCAACAGATGTGCCATTCCAATCCTATCTGCTCACCCAGCGTCTTTAACTCCCGATTGACTTTCCGCAGAACCTTGTGTGTGCGGTTGAAAATCTGTTGTGCTGTTTTGTGTTCTGAGCGGTCGAGGATAGGGAAGATATAATCTTCCTGTGAATGGTTTGCCTTGCTGTATTTCTCAATAATCTGCATGGCGTTCGGGACGAGTTGAAAGGACAACAATTTCTGCGTTTTGTGACGGGAGTAGTAAATCCTGCCGTCCACAATATCGCAGTAACGCAGGGTAGCCATATCCGTAAAATTAATGCCTGCCGTGTAGTAGGAGAATAGAAATATGTCCCGTGCAAACTCGGCATAGTCCGTCCTATAATTAGGGGCTATCTCCAACGCAACGAGTTTCTGTATATCCTCTTTCGTGATGGCTCGTTTCCTCGTCCGTGTCCATAGGCTACCGACCTTGTATTTTGCAAACGGATTTATCTTTTGGAGAAACAAACCCTCTGCAAGAGCCTTGTTATAGGCGGCCTTAAAGATGGCAAATTTCGTGGCTATGCTGTTGTTTACATTGCCCTCTTTACGCAGGAACAATTCAAAATCACGCAGGAACGCTAAATCTATTTCATCGAACCGAGTGTTCAGCGACCTAAATTCAGACAGGCGGGAGAGTAGGGAACGGTGTTTGGATGCCGAGCCGTATTTGCCG
Source organism: uncultured Alistipes sp. (assembly GCF_902388705.1). GTDB lineage: Bacteria > Bacteroidota > Bacteroidia > Bacteroidales > Rikenellaceae > Alistipes. The sequence goes on along the minus strand of NZ_CABMQJ010000015.1, from coordinate 10,846 downwards.
AGTGTTTCCAGCCGTTCGATGGTCTGTTTCAGATATTCTCCAACAGAACAATTCAATCGCTTGCTGTTCTGTTCAAAGAGATTTTCAAAGGTTACGGGAATATCCATAATCTCTAAACGCTGGATTTTCTTCTCGTACTCTTTTACTTTGGCTGTTATCTGAAACTGAATATTGTCCCTGTCGGGGCAGTCGTCCGTTACCTTTTGTGCTTCTGCGTCCCAATGTTTAAGCGCAACGGAAACGCCCAATCCGACTGCCTTTTTGCGTTTGCCCTGAAAGAATAAAAGGCACAATGGAGAGGTGGAATTTTTATAAATAATTTCTTTGCGGCATATAACTTTGAATGTCATTTGATTACATTGTTATATGCAGTTGGATGTGTAGTTCTCTATGTGGAGCCTAATGTGTACCCTGCACCCTCAAACGGGCTGTTTTTGCCCTAAAAATGCCAAAGGGGAAGGAATAGTATAAACGTAAAAAAGACCGATAATCATTGATTATCAGTCTTTTGCTTTGTACCCCCTCAGGGGCTCGAACCCTGGACCCCAACATTAAGAGTGTCGTGCTCTACCAACTGAGCTAAAGAGGCATCAATCCTTTCGGATTGCGAGTGCAAAATTAGTGATATTTTTTATTATTGCAAAAAAATCCCGAAAATTTTTTCGGGATTTTTATCGTGTTATGTCGGTCAGGACTGGCGCAAGGCTATTCCGGGATTATTCCAGTTCCAGTTTGTCGCTGTTCCACTCCCCTGCGGCGTCGGGGTAGATAAAGGGTCGCGAATCGCCGAACTTCTTCATGTTCAGGTAGCTTTCGTAGAGGTTGATGCCGTTGGCCGATTTGGTGGCCAGTGCGAAAGCGATTACCGACGGATGGCGTTTCGAGGTGTGGTAGCTGTCTTCGGTGCGTTCGATATAGGCTCCGAGCCATTCGGGGGCGTTCGAGGGATTGCCGCCTACACGGCGCGAATCGCCGCTGCTTCGGGTGTCTATCGGGGCCTGTGGAATCACGTACATTCCCATCGTATCGCACGTGTCGTACAATGCCGGCGATACGGGGCCCGGCAGGAGCTTGAGCGTATTGTAACCCTGTGCGCGCAACGCGGCGATTTCGCTTCCGTCGAGCTGCGGGGGAACTTCGCGCACGCGCAGGGTGACGGGTATGCCGTTTACAGCCAGCCGGCCGTTATTCGTTTCGAGCGTGCGGAATCCGAGCGGGAAGTTCATATACTCCAGGTAGCGGCCCTCGTGCTGGGTTTTTACCCGCAGGTCGAGGCGCGTCGGCCGGTCGGGACTCCAAAGCAGGCTGTCGGGAATACGGGCCAGGAACCGCAGGGTATCTTCCCGGCGCATGTCGAGCGTGATATCCTTATGCCCGACAGCTATGATGCCGCCTGCCGGGTTCAGCAATTCGTAGTAAACGCGCGAAGTGCGCGGGTTGAGGGCTTCGCTTTTGACCACGAGCCCTACTTCGGCCGTGGCGACCTGCGCCTCGTCGTTGCTGCGCCAGGTTTTGGTAAACACGTCGCGTACGCGCAGCGTAGGCTGGCTCAAGAGCCATGCCCGGCCTATCGCAGGTTTATCGGCGCTTTTCCAGCTTTCGAGCCGCGCTACCTGCGAAGGCTCGCTGACAACGACCTCCAGGGTATTGCGTCCCTCTTTGGCGTAACGCGTGAGGTTGAATTCTGCCGGGAGGTTGCCGTCGCTGTTGTAGGCGACCGTACGTCCGTTGATGCGCACCTCGTAGTCGGCCGATGCCCGGTCGAGGTGGAAGAGCACCTGCCGGTTCGCCCATGCGAACGGAACGGTGAAATCAATCGTGAAGCCGTTTCCCTGCTGTGTCCACTCCGTCAACTGCGTCAAGTAGCGGTTATCGCCGTTTTCCGCTGCCGCAGCCTCGCCGGGGGTGGGGTAGGCGAGTACTTCGCCCCGTGGCAGTTCGCGTCCGTAGGACGGGGTATACTCCTGTGCGTGGAGCGCACGGCCTGAAAAAAGTGCTATGATTAAAAAAATACGCCTCATACGTTTATTTTTTGACCGTCATTTCCGCTGCCCGGGCAAAACGAGCTTGCGCCTGCCCCCGCTTAACGAAAATGTTCGTATATTTGTGCACGTAAAGATAGTAAACTTTTCCGGAACTCAAATGTCGACACTTCCTAAACTCAATTTTCCTGCCATCCGGCTGCGTGCCCGCCGCCGTGGGGAGCAGGTCGAAGTGTGGGACGAACTGCGGGGCATTTACCTCGTGCTGACGCCCGAGGAGTGGGTGCGCCGCCACCTGATTGCCTACCTCGTGTCGCATTGCGGCGTGCTGCCCAAGCGGGTCGTGCAGGAGTATGCCGTGCCGGTCAACGGGCAGCCGCAGCGCGCCGACGTGGTCGTGGTCGGCGATAGGGCCGAGCCGCTGGTGCTGGCCGAATGCAAGGCGCCGGAAATACGAATCGACGAGCGTACGCTCTCACAGGCCGTGCGTTACAACTCGGTGCTCGGAGCGCGGTTCGTCATCCTGACCAACGGCCTGCGGCACTATTGCTGCGAGTACCGTGACGGCGCCTACGTCCAGCTATCCGGATTCCCGGACTTTTCGGCCTTATAGATTCTTGAAATTCGAGTCGATGTAACGCTGGAAGGTTTCCTTGTAGTTTTCCCCGATGGGAACGTATTCGGTGTCGCTGAGGAATATCCGGCCGCGGACATATCCCTTGATGCAGCGCAGGTTGACGATGTAGGAGCGGTGTACGCGCATGAACGTTTCCGAGGGCAGCGCCGCTTCCATATTCTTGAGCCGGAACAGGGTGGTGATCGTCGAACCGTTGGCCAGGTGCATGCGTACGTATTCCCCCTCGCTTTCCAGATAGACGATGTCGCTGATTTTGACCAGCGAAACCTTGTAGTCGGCTTTGACCGAGATATACTCCTTGTCGCGCGGCAGGGCTTCGGACACGGCCTCCGTCGATATGGTGCGCTGGTTGTGGCGCAGCTCGTAGAGGGAGTTGGCCTTGCCTGCCGAACGGCTGAAATCGGCGAAGCTGAACGGCTTGAGCAGGTAGTCCACCGCATCGAGTTTGAATCCCTCGACCGCATATTCCGAATAGGCCGTCGTGAAGATCACCATCGGCCTCTCGACCAGCGAGCGCACGAACTCCACGCCGCTCAAGTCGGGCATGTTGATGTCCACGAATATCAGGTCGACGTGTTGTCCTGCGAGGAACTGCTGGGCTTCGAGCGCATTGTTGCACGTTGCCGCGAGCTCCAAATAGGGGATTTTCTGGATGTAGCTTTTTAACTGACGCAGAGCCAACGGCTCGTCGTCGATGGCGATACATTTAAGCATTGAGCGTAGGTATTACGAGTTTTACGGTATAGGTAGGGGGTTCCTCCCGGATTTCGAGCGAGTAGTTTTTGGGGCCGTAAATCAGTGCGAGGCGTTTGCGGACGTTTTCCAGGCCGATTCCGGCGTTGGCTTTACCCTCTTTCGATGCGTGGAGGCTGTTGCTGATGGTGCCGGTGACCTTGCCGTCCGCATAGTCGACGCGCATGTGTATGAACGACGGGTTGCTGTAGCTCACGCCGTGCTTGAAGGCGTTTTCCACGAAGACAATCAGCAGCAGCGGCGGAATCGAAACCTGCTGCGGCAGATCGTGCGGGTACTCCACGCGGATGTCCACGGCGTCGGTATAACGGATTCGCATCAGCCCGATATAGTTTTCGATAAACTGCATGTCCTTGTTCAGGGAGATAATCTCGCGTCCTGAATCGTAGAGCACGTAACGCATCATCTTCGAAAGCTCGATAACCGCGTTCTTGGCGTATTCCGTGTCGATGTCTATCAGCGCATGGATATTGTTGAGCGTGTTCATGAAGAAATGCGGGTTGATCTGGTACTTCAGGTAATCCATTTCCGCTTCCAGGTTCTGCCGCTTGAGCTCTTCCATCTGCTGTTCGTCGCGCATCGACTGGTAGATGAGTTTGATGCCCGTGTTGGCGCCCGTCATGAAGAATCCCAGCACGACGTTCCAGTACATCTCCAGGTTGGAGAACGAGGCCTTGCGGTAGGCGTCGATGGCTTCGGGGTCGCTGTGGGGCATGAAATGGTCGGTGAGGCGTTCTTCGTAGATGTCCACCAGCCAGAATACGGCGATGATGAGCGCCAGGTCGCAGAGCAGGTAGCTCTTGTATTTGCGGCGCAGCATCAGCCGCGGGGCGAGAACGGTGTTGTGGATGATGAAGATGATGAAATAGGGGGCGATCTGGCGCCATGCGATGAGTACGTTCTCCAGGTTGATGTGCAGCTCGGACATCATCTGCGAATTGAGCACCGGTACCAGAATGATGGCTGCCCACACCATTACGTAGAGCAGGTTTTCACCGACGGTTTGCTTGCGGGTCATTTTCATGCCGTAAAGATAATAAAAAAAAGTTACCCGGTATTTCCGGGTAACTTCTGTGAAAAAAGCAGGTAACCGAACTATTAGTGACGCCTCATTGTTGGAATGGATTCAGTGACTATGAAGAATTTGGGATAGAGAATCCAAGTGGTTACCTGCTGGGTCTTTTATTTGCTCAATAGCGAAGGGCTGTATAGATAACGTTTGATACTTCGTTTCGGTGTCTTTTCGAACTCGGTGGGGTAGATGACCAGTTCCGAAACACGCGAATAGGCAGCCAGCAGGGAGTTGAGTTCCGTGAGGTTGTTCTGCATGATCTGCGGCAGGTCGTTTTTGTCCACGCCTTCCTGTTCGGCCTGTTCGTAGTCGGGGACGACCAGCGCCTTGAGGCGTCCTTCGCCCGAGTCCAGTATGAGGGATTCGAGTACGAGGTACATGTTGTTGAGTTTGTCCTCGATCTCTTCGGGATAGATGTTCTGTCCGCTTCCGGAGAGAATCATCGTCTTCGAACGGCCGCGGATGTAAAGCGTGCCGTCGGGATCCATGGTAGCCATATCGCCCGTGTGCAGCCAGCCGTCGGGCTCGAGCACCTTCTGGGTGTCTTTTTCGTTCTTGTAATAGCCTTTCATCACGTGTTCGCCGCGGACGATGATTTCACCGGCCACGTTCTGCGGGTCGGGCGAGTCGATTTTGACTTCGAGCAGCCCTTGCAGGTAGCGGCCGCAGGATCCGGCCTTGAACTCGTTGTCGGGCGTAAAACTGATGAGCGGCGCACACTCGGTCATGCCGTAGCCGATGGTAATCGGGAATTTGATTTTCATCAGGAACGCTTCGGTTTCCTGATTCATCGGGGCGCCGCCGACGATGAATATGTCGACGTTGTTGCCGAATGCTTCCAGCAGTTTTTTGCGAATCACCGAGTAGATGGCCGTGTTGAGCAGCGGAATTTTCACGGCAATCGACATCGGGCCTTTCTCGAGCATCGGCATCACCTGCTTGCGGTAGACTTTTTCGAGAATCATCGGCACGCAGCAGATGACCGTCGGCCTGACCACCGCCATGGCTTCCAGCAGGATTTTGGGCGAGGGAATCTTACCCAGCAGGGTGACATGCCCGCCCACGGCCAGCGGCGAGAGGAAGTCGAATGCGCAGCCATAGGCGTGCGCCAGCGGCAGGAACGACAGCGTACGCCCGCCCTTGCGGAAATAGAGGGTGTTGGTCTGGGTGTTGACCATCTCCCGGGCGAACTGTACGTTGCCCGTCAGGTTGTTCACCGTGAGCATCACGCCCTTCGAATAGCCGGTGGTTCCCGACGTGTAATTGAGCAGGATGACCTGGTCGTTGGGGATTTCCGGATATTTGATGTCGTTTATGCTGAATCCGCGCGGATATTTGGTGCGGTAGTTCTTCAGGATGTCGCGCTGGAATTTGGTGAGCGCCTTGCCGTCGCGTTCGTAGACGACATGGAAGTCGGTGAGCGAGAACACGGCTTCGATTTGCCGGATTTGGTCCTCTTCGATGTTATCCCAGAAATTGTCGCCCAGGAAGAGCATGCGGCTCTCCGAGTGGTTGATGATGTGGATGATGTCGGCCGGAGTGAAATCCTGCAGAATCGGCACGATGACGGCGCCGTAGGTGATTGTCGCTAAATAGGTTATGCACCAACGGGGATTGTTTCGGCCGATTAACGCGATTTTGTCGCCCTGTTTGATTCCGGCCTTTTTGAAGAGGAGGTGCAGCTTGGCAATCTCCTTGGCCATCTCATAATACGAAAAAGTTTCCTCCTTGAAGTAGTCGGTCAGCGCCGGCATTTCACGGTTGTCGCGGAAACTCGCTTCGTATATTTTTATCAGGTTCTCCTGTAACATAGTCGCGTCCTAATTCGAGACAAAGATAGACTAAAAAAACGATTTTACCACAAAATTCCGGTATTTTTATCCTTTATAGCCGGCATTTTGCACCGAAAGTCCTGTCGGAACGGTTCCGGACGGTTACTGTTTGTCGTCTTTTTTTGACTTGCCGGGCTCGACTTTTACGTGCCGGGGTTTCCAGATGTATATCTTCGATTCGGTGCCTGCCTTGAGCCGCTCGATGTTCTTGCGGTGAGTGTAAATCAGCAGGATGGCGATGATGAACGAAAAGACGATGAACGGCACCAGGTGGTTGACTTTCGGCGAGATGAGCGTGAATACGGGGAAACTGCAGCCTGCGACCATCGACGCCAGCGATACGTAATGGGTGACCATCAGCACCAGGAACCACACGCCGAAACAGAGCAGCACGAGCGGTGCGTTGACGCCCATGATGGCGCCGACGAGCGTCGCTACGCCCTTGCCGCCGCGGAAATTGGCGAAAATGGGGAAGATGTGCCCCACGACGGCGGCGAATACGGCGATGAAGCGCAGGATGTAGAACCAGTCCTCGTTCGCGCCGTTGGCGAAAACGCTGTCGTATTTCATCAGGTCGATGATTGTCACGGCTACGAAACCCTTCAGGAAATCGAGCGCGAAGACCGGGAGCGCGGCGCGGCGGCCCAGCACGCGGAGCATGTTGGTCGTGCCGGCGTTTTTGCTGCCGTGTTCACGGATGTCGATGCCGTAATATTTCTTGCCGATCCACACGGCGCTCGGAATCGAGCCCAGCAGATAGGCGATGATAATCATGGTCGTAGCGGTGTAGTATGTGAGAATCATAGTGGTTTAACGTGGGTTTGTATAATGCAAATATAATAATAAAATCCGGAAACGGAAGTTTCCTGCGAAAAATCCATGCCCTATCGCTGGCGGATTCGGGGGAATATCGTATCTTTGCATACTTTATAAAGATAACAATAAAGCATAACAGGGTATGAATACAAAGGCATTGCTGGAGCCTATGGGCTCGTGGGCGTGGTGGCGCTCGTGGTTCCTGATTTTTTTCGGCTGCTCGATCATGGGCGCCGGCTTCGTGCTTTTCGTGAATCCCTATAACTTCGTGCCGGGCGGCGTGTACGGTATGGGCATCGTCCTGCACAATATCTTTCCCGCGATTCAGGTGGGTACGTTCGGCTATATGTTCGACGTGCCGCTGATGCTCACGGCCATGCTGGTTTTCGGCGGACAGTTCGGCACGCGCACGGTGCTGGCGGCACTCTATACGCCGGGCTTCATGAACGTGCTTACGCGGCTGGTCTATCCCGATGCCGCGGCGGTCGAGAGCCTCGACCCGTCGCTGCTGCTGGGCGGCCGGCTCGATTTGTCGAACGACCTGCTGCTGACGTGCGTCATCGGCGCCGTGGTTATCGGTATCGGACAGGGCATCGTCGTGCGCCAGCAGGCCACTACGGGCGGTACGGACATCGTGGCGATGCTGCTGCAGAAATTCGCGGGCATCCGGTTCTCCTCGGGCATCTTCCTCGCCGACGGATTCGTCGTGCTGTCGGGCCTGGCGGTCATCGGCTTCGGACTGGGGACGGGCGAGGCGGCTGCGAACGGCTGGATGCTGACGCTCTATTCGCTCATTACGATTTACATCTCCTCGCGGGTCATCGCTTACCTGCTCGACGGTGCATCGTACGATAAACTGCTGTTCATCATCAGCGACCACCACCGGGAGCTCAAGCGCTTCATCATCGAAGACCTCGACCGCAGTGCGACCTATATCAAGTCGAAAGGCATGTATACGGATGCGTCGCGGGATATGATTTTCCTGGTCGTCAGCCGCAAGGAGGTGCGCCTCGTACAGCACAAAATCAAGGAAATCGATCCTGCGGCCTTCGTGGTCGTGACGGATGCCTACGAAACGTTCGGCGAGGGATTCAAGCAATTTCCCGACAAGAACGAGATTCAGGCGGAATAACAGAAAAGAACGTGGAATTCAAACTCAATACGAATACATTGCGCCCCCTGTCGGGCGCCGGACGCAAACTTTTTGTCGAAACCTACGGCTGCCAGATGAATGTCGGCGACACCGAAATCGTGGTGTCGGTGATGCAGCGGGAGGGATACGTGTACACCGAACGAATCGACGAGGCGGATGTCATCCTGATTAACACCTGTTCGATTCGCGACAATGCCGAGCAGCGTATCTGGGGGCGCCTCGCGGAGATGAAACGCTACCGCCGGGCCAAACCCGCGCTCATCGTGGGCGTCATCGGCTGCATGGCCGAGCGGCTCAAGGAGAAACTGGTCGAAGGCCCTTACGGGGTCGACGTCGTGGCCGGCCCCGACGCCTACCGCGACCTGCCGCGCCTGGTGCGCGAAGCCGAGGCGGGCGGCAAGGGCGTCAACGTCCTGCTCTCGACCGAGGAAACCTATGCCGAAATCGCTCCCGTGCGGCTGGATCGCAACGGCGTGAGCGCCTATGTGGCCATCATGCGCGGCTGCAACAACTTCTGTTCCTACTGCGTGGTGCCCTATACCCGGGGCCGCGAGCGCAGCCGCGATCCGGAAACGATTGTCGCCGAAGCCCGCACGCTGTTCGGGAACGGCTACCGCGAGGTGACGCTGCTGGGGCAGAATGTCAATTCCTATCATGCCGGGGAGGTCGACTTCCCGGAACTGATGCGCCGCGTGGCGTCGATTTCGCCCCTTCTGCGCGTGCGTTTCGCCACGTCGCATCCCAAGGATATGAGCGACCGCCTGCTCGAGGTCATGGCCTCGATGCCCAATATCTGCCGTGCCATCCACCTGCCGGCGCAGTCGGGCGCCACGTCGATGCTCGAGCGCATGAACCGCAAATACACCCGCGAGTGGTACCTCGGCCGCGTCGCCGCCATCCGGCGTTACCTGCCCGACTGTGCCGTTACGACCGACCTGATTGCGGGGTTCTCGGGGGAAACCGAGCAGGAGCATGCCGCGACGCTGTCGCTGATGCGCGAGGTCGGTTATGAATTCGCCTATATGTTCAAATACTCGGAGCGTCCCGGCACTTTTGCCCAGAAGCACCTGCCGGACGACGTGCCGGACGAGGTGAAGTCCCGGCGCCTTTCCGAGATTATCGCCCTGCAGAACGAACTGGGGCATGCAAGCAACCTGCGTGACGTGGGCCGCGAATTCGAAGTGCTGGTCGAGGGAACGTCAAAACGCGACCAGAACCAGCTTTCGGGCCGTACATCGCAGAATAAAGTCGTGGTCTTCGACCGCGGCGGACACCATGTCGGCGACTACGTGCGCGTGCGCATTACGGGCTGTACGCCCGCGACATTGTTCGGAGAAGAAATTTTTTAAGGATAAAAATAAATACGTAATATGCGATTTGACGAACTCGAGCTGGAGGATGAGATCCTCGACGGACTCGAAGATATGAATTTTCAGGAAATGACCCCCGTGCAGGAGCACACCATTCCGGTAATCCTCGAGGGGCGTGACATAATCGGCTGCGCCCAGACCGGAACGGGCAAAACGGCGGCTTATACGCTGCCGTTGTTGAACAGGCTGCTGCTCGAGGGCAACGAGGACAATGTGATAAAGTCGATGATTATCGTGCCGACCCGCGAGTTGGCGCAGCAGATCGACCAGCAGTTCCAGGGCTTTTCGTACTACCTGCCCGTTTCGACCACGGTTGTTTACGGCGGCGGCGACGGCAAGGGCTGGGACGTGCAGAAGCGGGGCATGCTGATGGGTTCCGACGTGGTAATCGCCACTCCCGGGCGCATGATTTCGCATATTCAGAACAGCGGCGTCGACCTTTCGCACGTCGAGTGCCTGATTCTCGACGAAGCCGACCGCATGCTCGACATGGGTTTCAGCGAAGACATCATGAAAATCGTGTCGTACATGCCCAAGGAGCGGCAGACGATTATGTTCTCGGCGACGCTTCCCCCGAAGATCCGCGAGCTGGCCAAAACGATTCTGCGCAACCCCGCCGAGGTCAATATCGCCATTTCGAAACCCAACGAGGCCATCGACCAGTCGGCATATGTCTGCTACGAGAACCAGAAGCTGGGCATCATCCGCGAGATGTTCGCCGAGCCGACCGACTCGAAGACGATTATCTTCTCCTCCTCGAAACTCAAGGTCAAGGAGCTCGCCCATACGCTCAAACGCATGAAACTCGATGTGGCCGCCATGCATTCCGATTTGGAGCAGGCCCAGCGCGAGGAGGTGATGCTCAACTTCAAGAACAACAAGGTGACCATACTCGTGGCTACGGATATCGTGGCGCGCGGTATCGACATCGAGGACATCGGACTGGTCATCAATTACGACGTGCCGCACGACCCCGAGGATTACATCCACCGTATCGGCCGTACGGCGCGTGCCGCCGCTACGGGCAGCGCCGTGACGTTCGTCAGCGAGGAGGAGCAGGGCAAGTTCCATGCGATTGAGAAATTCATTGAAAAGGAGATTCGTAAGGCCGATCTTCCCGCCAGCGTGGGCAAGGGCCCCGTATACAATCCCGCGGTCAATAACGGCCGGGGTGGTTTCGGTCGTGGCCGTAGCGGCCGCGGAGGTTCGGGTGGCGGTCGCGGACGCGGCA
>NZ_CABMQJ010000014.1 GCF_902388705.1 uncultured Alistipes sp. | reverse complement strand
CAAGCGGCTGCGGCGGCATGTGCCCGACCACGGGCAAAACAAACAGGCTGCGGCGATGCTCGTGCTGGCCGGGATGGCCGACCCGGACGAGGTGTGCGGGCCGGTGATTGCCCGGGGCGGGGCGGAAGGATTCTCGACTTTCTACGGCTACTATATGCTCGAAGCGCTGGCCGCAGGCGGGTTGTACGGCGATGCGATGCGGATTATCTCCGATTACTGGGGCGCGATGCTCGATTTGGGGGCGACGACGTTCTGGGAGGATTTGAATTACGCCCATGCCGCCCGTGCGGCCCGCATCGACGAGCCGGTTCCCGCCGGGGAGTTCGACATTCACGCCCAATCGGGCGCCTACTGTTACAAGGGACTGCGCCACAGCTTCTGCCACGGCTGGGCTTCGGGCCCCACGGCGTGGCTTTCGCGGTACGTGCTGGGCATCGAGCCGCTCGAGCCCGGCTGCCGGGCCGTGGCGGTGCGTCCGAACCTCGGGAGCCTGAAATGGGCCGAGGGGACTTTCCCGACTCCTTACGGCGTGATACGGGTGCGCCACGAGCGCGACGCCGCCGGAAAGGTCGTTTCGACCGTGTCCGCCCCCGAAGAGGTGCGCATCGTACGATGATATGAAGCCATTGGAAACCTTATAACCTGAAGATATGATGAAACGAGTTTTTCTTACCCTGTGCGCGCTGCTCTGCGTGGCGGCCCTCTCCGCCCGGCAGAGAGCCGAGTTCAAATTGTGGCCCGCGGCCGGAAAGGGCGCTCCGGAGCGTGTCGATGCGAAATTCGACCGCGACAACGAGCCGTTCGTAACGCTCTACACTCCCGACCGCAAAACCCCGGCTCCGGCTGTGGTGATTTGCCCCGGAGGCGCCTACGGCGGCCTTGCCATCGGCCATGAGGGCCATCAGGTGGCCGAGTGGTTCGCCGCCCGCGGATTCGCCGCCGTCGTGCTGAAATACACCATGCCCCACGGCAATTACGACCTGCCCCGCCGGGACGTGCAGCAGGCAATCGAAATGGTGCGGGCGAACGCTGCGGCGTGGAATATCGACCCGGCGCGTGTCGGCGTAATCGGCTTCTCGGCCGGCGGACACCTCGCCTCGACCGCGGCGACCCACTTCACCTGCAGTGCGAATCGCCCCGATTTCGCAGTGCTGATTTATCCCGTCATTACGATGGACGCGCGTTTCACGCATGCCGGGTCGAGGTCGAACCTGCTGGGTGAAAACCCGAGCGAGGGCCTGGTGGCGGCGTTCTCCAACGAACGGCGGGTGAGCTCCGCCACTCCGCCCGTGTTCATCGCATTCAGCGACGACGACAACGGGGTGCCCCCGGTCAACGGGACGATGTTCTACGACGCGCTCAAGGCCGCGGCGGTGCCGGGCGAGATACATATTTATCCCACGGGCGGCCACGGGTGGGGCTGGAACGAAACATTTAAATACAAGGACGAGCTGCGCGGCTCGCTTGTGCGCTGGCTTTCGGAAAAAGTCGGCGAATAGGGGCTGTTCCGCAGACCCGGAGCGGGGAATGCGGCATCTTTTGACTATCTTTGTCCCGGCCCGGAAGGGTTTATACCGTAATATATATCATGCTATGAATAAATTGTTTTTGATTTTGTGCGCCTTATGCGCCGCCTCGTGTGCGACACAGGAGTCGCTGACCGATTATGTCGATCCGCGAATCGGCACGGCCCATTCGCGCTGGTTCTTCTTTACGCCGGCCGCCGTGCCGTTCGGCATGGCCAAACTGGCTCCGACGACGGACGGGCACCTTGGAAATCCCCACGGTTGGGAGGCCGTCGGTTACGACTCCCGCCACACGTCGATCGAGGGCTTCGCCAACTTCCATGAATTCCAGGTGGGCGGCGTGGTGGTGGCGCCGACGGTCGGCGCGCTGCAGACCGTTCCCGGCCCGCTGGACAATCCCGATGCGGGCTACCGCTCGCGCTTCGACAAGAAGGACGAAGTCGCACGTCCCGGCTATTACTCGGTGCTGCTCAAGGACTACGGCGTGCAGGCCGAACTGACGGCCACCGAACGTGTCGGGTTCCACCGCTATACGTTTCCCGCCACGGACGAGGCCAACCTGCTATTCAACGTCGGCACGCGGATGGGCGAGAGCGGCCCGGTGCGGGACGCCTGGGTGACCTACACCGACGACGGCCGCATCGAGGGTTGGGTGGTGACCGAACCCGCCTACGTCGACATCTACCAGAAAGGCGCCACGGTGACGATGTACTTCAGCGCCGTATTGGATGCCGAGCCTGTGTCTTACGGGACGTTCAGCGGCGAAGAGGTGTTCGCCGGGGAGCGGACCCGCTCGGGCAAGGGTGCCGGGCTGTACCTGCGTTTCGACACCCGTGAGCGGCCGCAGGTGGGGCTGAAAATCGGACTTTCGTACACTTCGGTCGAGAACGCCCGCCTGAACCTCGAAAAGGAGGCCGCGAAAAAGGATTTCGACCGGGTGCGCCGCGAGGCGAACGACACGTGGGAGGATGCGCTCGGCCGGCTCCGCGTCGAGGGCGGCCTGCGTGAAGACCGCGTGAAGTTCTACACGGGGCTGTTCCACGCCCTGCTGGGCCGCGGCCTTGCCAGCGACGTGAACGGGGCTTATCCCGCCAACGACGGCAGCGTGGGCCGGATTGCGCTCGACGGTGCGGGCAAGCCGGTGCACAACTATTACAATACGGATGCGATTTGGGGGGCCTACTGGAACCTTACGCAGCTGTGGAGCATCGCCTATCCCGAGTATTATGCCGGTTGGGTCGCCAGCCAGCTGCTGGTCTACAAGGACGCCGGATGGCTGGGGGACGGCATCGCATGCAGCAAGTACGTTTCGGGCGTGGGCACCAATTTCACGGGCCTCGCCATTGCGGCGGCCTACAACTGCGGCATCCGCAACTTCGATGTGGCGCTCGGCTACGAGGCTGCCCGCAAGAACGAACTGGGCAGCGAAGGTCGTCCCGCCGGAGCCGGCAAGCTGGACGTGGGCCGGTTCGTGGCGCAGGGCTATTCGCCTTACCTGCCCGAACTGGGCATGCAGACCACGACCGACGGCTCGGGATTCGCGGCTTCGCATACGCTCGAGTATTCGTTCAGCGCCTATGCCGTTGCGCAGATGGCCCGCCAGCTGGGCCATGAGGCCGATTACGAGCAGCTCTCGAAGCTCTCGGGCGGGTGGGAGCTGCTCTTCGACCCCGAAACCAAATACATCCGTCCGCGGGACGTGAACGGCGAGTTCATCGCCGGGTTCGACCCCTATGCGGCATGGGCCGGGTTCCAAGAGGGAAACGCCGTGCAGTATACCTATTATGTGCCCCACGACATCGACCGGCTGGTGGGCATGGTCGGCCGCGAGGAGTTCAACAACCGCCTCGACAGCACGTTCCTCATCTCGCGTGAGAACGTTTTCGGCGGCGGCAAGACCATCAACGCCTTTGCGGGCGTGCACGCCTACTACAACCACGGCAACCAGCCGAACCTCCATATTTCCGCCCTGTTCAACTTCTCGGGCAAGCCGTGGCTGTCGCAGAAGTGGATGCGCACCATCTGCAACGAGTTCTACGGCACGGAGGAGATTCACGGCTACGGCTACGGGCAGGACGAAGACCAGGGACAGCTGGGGGCGTGGTACGTGATGGCCTCGATGGGACTTTTCGACGCGAAGGGGCTGACGGCTCCCGATCCGTCGTTCCAAATCGGCAGCCCGCTGTTCGACAAGGTGACGATTCGCCTGAATCCCGATTATTACATGGGCCGCAAGTTCGTAATCGAAACCACGGGCAATACACCGGAGAACTGCTATATCGGCTCGATAGAGCTCGACGGCAAGCCGTGGAACAGCGTGCAGCTTCCCTTTGCGGAGGTGGTGCGCGGCGGCCGGCTGAAGGTGAACCTCGCGCCGGAGCCCAATACGCAGCTTACAGAATAACGGCATTCCGGCATCGGCGCGGGCCTGCGGCCGTTGCCGGTGCTTGCCGCGGTTGCAAAAGGGGCCGGGAGATTCTCCCGGCCCCTTTTGCGTTTAGCGACGGGCTGCGCCGATGGCGGTCTGCCGCGCGTTATTCCACCCGGGTGGTTTGCGGGCCGAGGTAGGAGCGTTTCATGCCCCCGAAGTCGAGGACTATTTTCTGGACGACGAGGCCCGGATCGCCCACGCGGATGCGCAGCGTATGCCGTCCGGGTTTGCCGATATGGAGCGTCGATTTGTTGACGACGCAGTTGCGCAGTACGCTTTCGAACCACACCTGCGAGTACTCCGTGTGCGACGAAGAGGGAGTGGCCAGCGCCCCGTCGTCGATTTGTACGCTGTATTTGGTGTCGGTGTTGGTGTTCTCGCCGATGCGGAAGTCGCGGTCGGCGTGGAGCGGGAAGGTCGGCAGTACGTAGGTGTAGACATCGACCGATCCGGCGTCGAATGCGTAGAAGTCGTATTCGGCATTCGGTACGTTCGGACTGCGGAATATCTGGAGCGGAGCGACGGGGTTTCCCAGTTGCAGGGCCTGTCCGTCGATGCCGAGGTCTTCGACGACCGTTATTTTGATCCGTTCGTTTTCGCGGACGCGGTGGTAGCCTGCGGCGGGAATCGAAACACAGCCGTTGCTCTCGACGTAGAGGCCCCGGAGCTCCTCGCGCGTCGGGGCCGCGGGGTTGAAGAGCGATAGGAGTACCTTTTCGGTCTGCTCCCCGGCCCGGAACACGATTTCGGCGGGAGGCACGGCGCCGACGGGGGCTTTCTCCCAGTCGATGCCCACCGTGATGCACGCTTCGGTAGGGGTTTGCCCGGCGCTCTGGCTGATTCGTATCCACGGATGCGAGGGCGTTGCCGTCCAGGCGAGCGTGCCGCCGCCCCGGTTGTAGATTTCAATCCGGTAAGTTTGGCGCAGGTAGTTGTCGAACGCCGGCAGGGCGTGGAAATTCCGTGCGCCGGTGATATCCTCGCCTTCGACCTGCAGCGCCAGTACGGGGCCGCCCGCCGCATCGCGGCTTTCGAGGCGGGGCAGTTCGAAGTAGGCGCTCACGCCGTCGTAGTTCTGGCGCATGGACATCATGTGGTTCCATTTGCCGCCGAGCAGTGCGTTGTATCCATCGGTGATGGTATGCAGGCTGTCGTAGCAGTTGCGCACTTCGTCGCGTACGGCGTTGGTCGCAGCGCGGCCCTGACGGGCGTACCAGCGGTTTCGCTGGCCGCCGAGGGTCATGCGGTTCATCAGCTCGGCGCCGCGGACGGGGTAGTAGACGAGTTGGTAAAAAGCCGGCCGGGCCGCCTCGCCGATTTCGTGCAGCAGGGCTTCGGCCTCGGCGCCCAGCTGCCGGTAGGCGTCCAGCCGCCGCCCGGCCTCGTTGTAGTTGACCAGGGAGAAATCGGTATCCGTCGGTTGTTCGCAGTTGTTGTCGAAGCGGTTCCAGTGGTAGCCCCAGCCCATGTATTCGGGTTTGCGGGGGAAGGCCAGCCGCAGGTGTTCGCGGGTGAGGTGTTCGAGGCGCCCGTAGTACTCTCCGCCGAAGATGCCGGCCAGCCAGCGGGCCGGGTAGGTCACGACGTTGTCGGCGGTGAAGCGGTCGATGTCCCAGGCCATGTCGAGGAAGAGCGAAACCTGCATTTCGGAGCCTTTCAGGTCGCCGCAGTTCACCAGCCACAGGCGGTCGGCCGTAGTGTCGTAGGCCTTGCGCAGCTCCTCGTACATGAGCGACGGGGGCGTCGTGCTGAA
The DNA here is from genome assembly GCF_902388705.1 of uncultured Alistipes sp. Classification (GTDB taxonomy): domain Bacteria; phylum Bacteroidota; class Bacteroidia; order Bacteroidales; family Rikenellaceae; genus Alistipes. Next base: position 43,387 of record NZ_CABMQJ010000014.1, on the reverse strand, counting down.
CCACAGGTAGCTGTGTGGTACACCGAGGTAGGAAACGTGGTAGTAGATGCCGGCGCGACCGGAGCGCTGCTGCTCGCGTACGCCGCTCAACCGTTTCATATAGCCGTAGTTGTCGTCCGGCCAGACGATCGTGACGTCGTCGGGCAGTTCGAGTCCGTTGGAGTAGATTTCGAGCACCTCCTTGTAGGGGGTGAACGCCTGCGGGACGGTTTCAATCGGGCGGTCGATGTTGTCGGCCAATATGTTGCGCTGGTCGAGCAGCGCGGACTGGAGCATCCGGACTTTTTCGTGCATGGGCAGTGTCGTCGACATGGCGCCGTCGTGCAGTCCGCGCAGGGCCAGCGTGTAGACGTTTTCGTAGGGGCTGTTCTCGCGTACGCGCTGTGCGAGCACGCGGTTGATGCCCTCCTTGTTCCGGTCGTAGTTCCACGGGCCCATCGTTTTGGTGTCCCATTCGCTGGCGGTGTTCAGCAGCAGTGGCTCGCAGTGGGTCGAGCCCATCACAATGGCGAAGGTGTCGGCTACCAGTTTGTTCTCCGGAATCTGGTTGAACGACGTGGAAACGGGATGCATGGCCGGGGCGAGGTAATTGGCCATGAGGCGCAGCAGCAGTTCGCAGATTTTGGCGTAGGTCTTCGGCCCGATGTTGCCGCGCTCCGGCTCGAAGGTCTTTGCGGCCCACGGCGTGAGTCCCCAGTCCTCGTCGTTGAGGAAGATGCCGCGGTAGCGTACCGACGGCGTTTCGGAACAGGTCGCCGGGGCGTCGACGTAGAGTGCCTCGTGCTTTTCCACCGGTACGTCCGCCCACCAGTACCAGGGCGAAACGCCGATTTGTTCCGAGAGCGAGAAGAGGCCGTATGCGGCGCCGCGGCGGTCGCTGCCGGCGACGACGAGCGCCCGGGTAACTCCCGGCAGGGGATTGACGACAGTCTGAATCAGGTAACGTTCCCAGGCTCCTTCGAGCGGGGCGGTGTCGATTTTCCCCGCTTCGGCCAGCCGGCGGATGAGGCCGCATTTTTCGATTGTCCCGACGATGACGACGGGGCCCCGTGCGTTTGTCGCGGGGATGACGCGGGGACGGCGTCCCGTGACGGCCTCCACGTCGGCGGCGAAGAGCACTGCGGCGCGCTTGACGACTTCCGCGTCGTTTTCGTCGTAGCAGACTGCTGCCGTGCGCTGCGGGGTAGAGAGGCCGAAAGCCTGCCGGGTGCCCGGATTTTTCTCGTGTACGGCCACTTGTGCGCGGAGCGTGGCGGCCGAAAGAAGGGTCAGGATAAGAAGCTGGTATTTCATAGGCGTATGGTATTGGGTATGCGAAAGTAACCTTTTCGGGGCGAATCCGGAAGCGTTCGCCGCAGCAACCGGGGCGAACGGCAGGGAATTGTACTTATTTGGCAGACATACGCGGTTGCGGGACGTGGCGCCGCTGCCGGAAAGGGTGTCCGTCCCTCGGTTTGCGCGGTGCGGATGCCGGACGGAGGCGGTGCGGGAGGCGGCTCTAAAGAACGGGTATGGCGGGTATGGAAAGACATCCTGGGAATTCATCGAATTCCCAGGATGTCGTGTTGAGGTCGTCCGGAACCCCGGCCATTGTATTTACAGGCTCCGTATCGTTGTGGCGGAGCGGCGGGCGTTCCGATGCATGCATCCGGCGGCGCTCGTCCGGTTACTTCCGGGGGTTGCTCAAACGGGTCGTGACGACGATGCTCCGGCGCCCCGAGGGGGTGACGGCCACGCATTTGAGCACCCGCTGCTCGCCCTCGGGCACGACCAGGCGGAATTCGTCCGGCATCTCCCGGTCGAAGTCGTAGGGCGTGGCGCCGTTCAGGGTATAGAACACCCGGCAGCCCGGGAACGGGGGACGAATCGTAAAGGTGAAGCGCCCTCCCTCGAGCGACTCCTCGCGCATGCCCCGCGGGGCAGGCACCCGGTAGGGGGTTCCCTCGGCGTCGAGTCTGGCCAGAAACGCCGGGAGCCGCTCTTCGGAGAACTCCTGCCACGATTTGCGCGCCTCGGGCGTCCAGGCGATTTCGGCCAGGGCGTAGATGCGGGGCAGCAACTGGTATTCGACGCGGCGTCCGGTCGGGACGAACTCCGTCCAGACGTTGGCCTGCACGCCGAGCAGGTACTGCTGCTCCTCTTCGGAGAGCCCCTCGGCGGGATCATAGCCGTAGGTCTGTTCCAGCGGAAGCGCGAGGTTCAGGCTGACGGGCTCCTCGGGGGAGTCCGAACCTTTCTTGTCGAAATAGAGGTACTGGCCCGGAGTCATGATCACGTGGTGCTTCTGCCTGGCTGCGGCGATGCCGCCCGCCGTGCCGCGCCAGCTCATGACGACGGCTTCGGGCGAGAGCCCGCCGTCCATGATTTCGTCCCAGCCGATCAGCTGCCGCCCCCGCGCAGCGAGGAAGCGGTCGATGCGGTGGGTGAGGTAGGACTGCAGCTGCGTTTCGTCCTGCAGCCCTTCGGCCGCGATGCGCGCCTGGCAGTCGGGGCAGGCTTCCCAGCGCGTGCGCTGGCACTCGTCGCCGCCGATGTGAATCAGCTTCGAGGGGAAGAGGGCGATCACCTCGTCGAGCACGTTTTCGAGGAATTCGAACGTGTGCTCCTTGCCCGGGCAGAAGACATTGCTGGGGCCGGAAATCCAGCCCCCGATTTCGTAGGACTCGGGGCCGTTCACGCACCCCAGTTCCGGATAGGCCGTCAGGGCGGCGAGCGCATGCCCGGGCATCTCGATTTCGGGAATCACCGTGATATGCAGTTTTTCGGCATAGGCGACCACTTCGCGGATTTGGTCCTGCGTGTAGAAGCCGCCGTATTTCTCGAATTCGAAGGTGGCGGGTTTCTCGTCGTAGCCTCCGATTTGCGTCTTGTCGCGCCAGGCGCCCACCTCCGTCAGGCGGGGGTAGCGCTTGATTTCGATGCGCCAGCCCTGGTCGTCGGTCAGGTGCCAGTGGAAGGTGTTGAGCTTCAAGGAGGCCATCCGGTCGAGGTAGCGCTTGACGAACTCGACGGGGAAAAAGTGGCGGCAGACGTCGAGGTGGAGCCCCCGGTACCCGTAGCGGGGATGGTCGTCGATTTCGCAGCAGGGGATGTTCCCGTTGGCGTCGGCGGCCTGGAGGAGCGTCTGCAGTCCGTAGAAGATGCCGCTTTCGTCGCCGGCCGTAAGCTGGGCGCTGTGCGGCGTAACCCGGATGCGGTAGCCCTCGCGGGGAATGCCTGCCGTCGTGTCCAGGCGCAGGAGAAGCGTACTCGCGCCCCGGCGGGACGAGCCCTTTTCACGCGGGGCTGCCAGTTCGGAAGCCAGCCGGAGCAGGTCGCCGGGCTGCGAGGGGAATCCTTTTGCGGTTATCCTGCACCCGGGGGCGGCGAAAACGCCCTCCCGGAGTTCGGCCCGCACGGGCTGCGGGATGATGTGCAACTGGCGGGACGATGCGGTGACGCAAACCGTATGCAGGACGGCGATTGCAAGGAGCAGTTTTTTCATTTTTTCAGAGTTTGATGAAGATTTTCTTTTTGTACAGCCACCAGCCGATAGCCCAGTTGACCAGGACGAACGTCAGGGCGAAGCACAGCGAGCCGCCGTAGTCGCCCAGCCACGGCTGGAATGCATGGGTGTAGATGTAGCTGTAAAGCGTCCCCGCGCCGAGCCGGGTTTTGTAAAGCATTATCGCCATCAGCGTCGCCGTGGCGTAGATGAAGAGCGGGTTGCTGCCGAACACTTCGAAGAAGCGGCCGAAAGCGCCCCGGAGTTTCTGTTTCTCGTCCGTGAGCCAGATTAGCCCGCCGAGAATTCCGGCCCCCAGTCCGCAGGTGACGAGGGCGAACGTCGGCGTCCAGATTTTTTTGCTGACGGGGCATACCGGCGACAGCAGCAGTCCCGCGGCCAGGAGCAGGGCGGCGGCGAGCAGCGTCTTGCGGCGCCGTGCGGCCAGCGGCTCGTCCGAGAAGACGATGCTGCCTATCCAGATGCCGATCAGGACGTGTCCCACCGAAGGGATGGTGCCCAACACGCCCTCGGGGTCGATGCCGTGGTCGTTGTACATGTGTCCGGCGCCCAGCACGGCGCGGTCAACCACCGACAGGATGTTGGTCGTGTCATAGGCGTAGCCGTTCCCGACGGCGAGCACGATCCCGTAGCCGAGCAGCAGCGCCCCGGCGATCCAGGGAAGCGGGCGGCGTCCCCATCGCAGGGCGATCAGCGCCCCGGCCCCGTAGCAGACGGCCAGCCGCTGCAGGATGCCCGAAATGCGCACGTGCCCCAAATCGGAGATGCTGTGCAGCAGCCGTTCGCCCCAGCCGACGGGTTCCGCGGCGAGCGAGTTCCATGTGCCCAGCGAAGTCGAGAACCAGGCGATGGCCAGTCCGACCAGGAAGAGGGAAACCGTACGGCGGAGTATCTTGCGGCAGCCGTCGGCCGACCATTTGCCGCCGTATTTGCGCAGCGAGGCCCACGCCGACACGCCCATGATGAACATGAAGAACGGGAAAACGAGGTCGGTGGGCGTCAGCCCCGTCCATTCGGCGTGGCGCAGCGGGGCGTAAACATATTTCCAGGAGCCGGGGTTGTTGACCAGAATCATACCCGCTACGGTGATGCCGCGAAGCACATCGAGCGAATAGAGCCTCCCCCGGTGCGGTGCATCGGTTTTCATGCGGTAGGGTTTTGGATGGTATGAAAACAGCCGGGCCCTTTGCGGCCCGGCTGCGGGCAATGCGTGTTATTTCACCTCTTTCAGTTCGAGTACGCGGCTGGCGTGTTCGCCGCCTACCGTGAAGTCGAGGCCGGTTTCCATCAGGAAAGCTCCGGTGAACTGTTTGCCGTCCTGCGGAATGGGTTTGCCGACGACGGTAAGTTCTTTGACGAGGTAGGTTTTCTGCGGGTCGAGCCCGGCCATTTTGAATGCCGGGGTCGGCATGTTGTGGTACTGCTCCATTTTGTAGACGAAGTAGGCTGCGCGCTCCTTTTCGGGCGTAACGTACATCAGCGATGCATAGCCGCTCTTGTCGAAGGGCGAAATCAGGCGGTAGAGGTCGCCCTGCTGTACGACGGGGCGGATTTTCTTGTAGTCCGCGATGGCGCGCCGGGCGAAAGCCTTGTCTTCGTCGGTCATGTGGGCGGGTTGGAGCTCCATGCCCATGCGGCCGCTCATGGCCACGTCGAAACGCAGTTTGAGGGGCGTCCTGCGGCCGGTCTGGTAGTTGACGTCGACGCTCACGTGCGAAGCCATCGCCACGGCGGGGAAGAAGTTGGAGACGCCCCACTGGATGAAGATGCGCTGCATGGCGTCGGTGTTGTCGCTGGTCCAGAACTCGTCGAAGTAGGGCATGAAGCCGTAGTTGATACGCCCGCCGCCGCTGGCGCATGCCTGCATGACCAGGTCGGGGTATTTGGCGCGGATGCGCTCGAGCACCTTCTCCATGCCGCGGTGGTATTCGATGTAGAGGTGCGACTGTTTGTCCCTGGGCAGGTAGGTCGAACCGTAGTTGAACAGGGACATGTTGGCGTCCCACTTGATGTAGGCGATTTCGGGATGCGCGGTCATCAGGTTGTCCACTACGCCGTAGACGAACTCCTGCACCTCGGGGTTCGAGAGGTCGAGCACGAGCTGCGTGCCGCCGCGGCCCTTGTACATTTCGCGGTGGGGCTGCTGAATCACCCAGTCGGGGTGCTTCTCGAAGAGCTCGCTCCTGGAGTTGGTCATCTCGGGTTCGATCCAGATGCCGAACTTGAGTCCTTTCTCTTTGGCCGAGGCGATCAGCCCCTCGATGCCTTTCGGAAGTTTTTCCTTGCAGACCACCCAGTCGCCGAGGCTCGACGAGCCGTCGTTGCGGGGGTATTTGTCGCCGAACCATCCGTCGTCCATGACGAACATTTCGCCGCCCAGGCCGGAAAAGTCGGACATCATCTGGTCCATCACCTCCTGGTTGACTTTCATGGACACGCCCTCCCAGCTGTTGAGCAGGATGTCGCGCTGTGCGGTGCCGTGGCTGATGCGGTGCAGGCGCGCCCAGCGGTGGAAGTTGCGGCTCACGCCGCCCTTGCCCTCGTTGCTGTAGGTGAATGCGAAGACGGGGGTGGTGAAGACCTCTTTCGGTTCGAGGACGTATTGCGACTGGTCTTCGTTGATGCCCGCGAAGATGCGGGTGGTGTGGGTGTTGTCGTTGTCGATGGCGATGCGGTAGTTGCCGCTCCAGGCCAGCGTGCCGCCGATGACGCCGCCGGTCTGCTCGTCGGGGCGTCCGTCGAGCGTGATCATGAACGACGGGCAGCTGCTGTGGGTGTTGCGCACGCCGTCTTTGTCCTTGATGATTCGCATGCCGTCGGTCAGCGGCTCCTCGTAGAGGTATGCCTCGGCGCCCCAGGGGCCGTGGAAATGCGTGAGCCAGTTGTCGCCGCGGCGCACGGGCAGGAAGGCCGATGCGAAACGGTAGAGCGTGACGGGTTTCTTTTCCAGGTGGCGGATTTCCGTCCACGTTTCGATGACGTCGTTGTCGGGATAGGTCTTATAGTAAACGGTGACGTAGAACGGGTAGTATTTGTCTTTGGTCGCGATGGCCGTCACTTCGCCGCCGTCGCGCTGCTCCCTGCTGACCGATTCCACGACCAGCTCGAGCGACATGCTGCCGTCGTTGTGGGTGGCCTGGATGGCCGTTTCGCGCGAACACTGGACGCCGAATTGGGGATAAACCGGGTCGTTGAACGCCGCGCCGCTGTTGAAAACGTCGTCGATTGAAGCCAGGCTCGGGCCGAAATACTGGAACAGTGGCGCCTTGCCTTTGTCGGCGGTCACCAGCAGGGAGGAATTTTTGGTGGAGAGCAGGATGTTGTCCGCACGGAGGGTCCCGGCGCCCAACAGCGTCGTGCACAGCAGTACGCTCGTTAAAAATTTCTTCATAAGTATCTGTTTGGTTAAATAAGTTTAGGTTCGTGGGGTGTAAAACTAAATTTATGCGGTAAAATTAAGAATAATTATGAGAAAATATACTATCTGCGTCCGATTTTATTTGAGAACCGGGGGCTGTAACTTGAATTCGAACGCCTTTTTGGTGGAGGGCAGTCCGTATCCGGCCGTGCCGCCTGTCCGGAATGCCGGTTCCGGCGGGCCGATGCAATCCGTGCGGTGCCGGCATCCCTGCGGGCGGCGGGCCGCTTCTGCACGGGGAGCGTGGTGCCGGCTGTGGGCGGCCCTTTCTACAAATATAAGCAAAATCCCCGAAGCGTGTGCGCTGCGGTGGGGTAAATACGCTGCAAAGCTGTGGAATATCCGTAGCGGTATGGTGTAAACGGAACAAATTGCGGCTGTTGGCGGTGTAGGGCAGGTATTGTACGGGCCGGAAAATATTCCTTTCGGATTTCGGGGTTGTATACTGACATTATACCATTTTGGTAATATTGTATACAACCGGGCCGTGAATATACCCTACTTTTGAATCAAAAAGAAAACGGCCATGAGACATGCACACAACCCGATTTTAAGTCCGGAGGATATACGTCCCAGCCAGGAGACCATGCGAATCGAATGCCTGCTGAATCCCGGCGTGTTCCGCTTCGACGGAAAAATCTGGCTGCTGCTCCGGGTTGCGGAGCGCCCGGAACAGACCGACGGCGAAATCAGCTTCCCCCTACTCGACGACGCCAACCGCGTCACGGTGATGCGCGTCCCGTCGTCGTCGCCCGAGCTCGACCTGTCCGACCCCCGGGTCATTAATTATAAAGGAGAGGATTTCCTGACGACGATGTCCCACCTGCGGCTGGTGAGCAGCACGGACGGCGTACGTTTCAGCGAGGAGCCCGCTTATCCCCCGTTGTTCGGAAGCGATTGCTACGAGGCGTACGGAATCGAGGACTGCCGGGTCGCGCAAATCGGGGAAGACTATTTCCTGACCTATACGGCCGTTTCGGCCAACGGGGTGGCTGTGCGGATGCGGAGCACCTCCGACTGGCGCCGTTTTACCGATTACGGATTGGTGCTGCCCCCGCACAACAAGGACTGCGCGCTGTTCGAACAAAAAATCGGGAACCTATATTATATGCTGCACCGTCCGAGCAGCCCCGAAATCGGCGGAAATTACATCTGGATTGCCCAGAGCCCCGACCTGTACCACTGGGGCAACCACAAATGCGTGGCGCGCACCCGCAAGGGTATGTGGGACAGCGCACGAATCGGCGCGGGATGTTCGCCGATTCCCACGGACGAAGGGTGGCTGATGATTTACCACGGCGCCGACGCCGCGAACAGGTACTGTCTGGGCGCGATGCTGCTCGACGCAGGCGACCCCTCGAAAGTCATCGCCCGCAGCGAGGAACCCCTCATGGAGCCGTCCGAGCCGTACGAGCTGGAGGGCTTTTTCGGGAACGTCGTCTTCACCAACGGGCATGTCGTCGACGGCGACCGCATCCAGATGTATTACGGGGCGTCGGACAAGGTAATCTGCCGGGCCGATTTCTCCGTGAGCGCAATCCTGGGAACGCTGCGCTGAAATTCACCGGAATAGACATGACAAGAGAATAATAATACTAACTAACCTACTCAAAACCAATGAAAAGAATTCTGACCCAATGTTTCGCTCCGTTGTTCTGCCTGCTGACATTCGCGTCATGCCAGGGCGACTGTCCTGCATGCGGCCGGCCGGCTGCCTCCGTCGACCTGACGGGCCGGCTTTATCCGAAAGTCAAGACCCCGACCAAATCGCTCGTCGTGGTGGATTTGCAGAACGACGATATTGAGGGACAGGTTGCCGCTATCGGCCTGCAGGGCATCGTCAACCGGGAAAGCGAACAGAAAATCTATGTGATGAACAGCCGCTGCAAGGATAACCACGGAGGCTGGAAAACAGGCCCGCACGACATGGCCCAGATGGGACAGTTCTGGCTCGACCGCGTGCTGCAGGATATTCCGCAGGAGACGCTGACGCTGGATGCCATGAAGTCCAATCCCGCTTTCTCGGCGCTCGTCGAGCATTACAAAAAATACATAAAGGGTGTGGTCATCTACGACCCCGCGCTAATCGAGGCGACGATTGAAGCCGCCACGACGATTGCCGGGCAGACCGACGCCCTGATTGTTTCGCCCCGGCTTTACGAGGAGGTGAAAAAATACGGTTTCCCGGTGATTGAGGATTTGCGTGGCCGCTTCAAGTCCAATATCGAATGCGTGGACTGGCTTGTGGAAAATTACTTCGAAACCGCCAACCGCGACGTGGCTTTCACGTGGTCGCACATGACCACCGATTTCCAGGAGAGCTGGGGCGCCGCCAACAAGGATTACGTAGTGGCCAACCGCCTGTTCACCTACTTCCTCGATATTCAGGATCACGAAGAGTGCGCCTATTACGAGAATATCGTCAAGAAATATCCCGCCGGAACGCAGATTATGGGCTGGACGGACGAGCTGAAAGCCGACAAGCTGTTCGCCGACTACGGGTATTTCATGGTGCCGTTCATCTCGGTCGAGAACATGACCGTCATGTCGTCGTTCCCCTCCGTCAAGGGCACGCCCCTCAAACCGCAGGTGTACCAGGCCGAGCCCAATACCGTATACATCGCACTGCTCGTTTCGGACGGCGACAACCTGCTGCACACGATGATTTACATGCCTTACACGATCGAAGAGTCGGCGGCCTACGGTGAGGTTCCCGTGACGTGGATTATCAACCCCGCCATCGTCGACCTCGCGCCGCGTGTTTTCAACTGGTACGAGCGGGTGATGAACGCCGGCGGGCAGGAGATGGGCGCCATGATGGGCGACGGCTCGCCGACGACGGATCGTTACAGCGGCTTCTCGTTCTATTGCTCGCTCACGAAACATTACCTCGAGCAGGCCGGCATGCTGACCATGAAGCAGATGGTCGACGGCGAGGCGGTTGCCTGGAACGTCCAGCCTTACTGCCTCGAGGGCGGATATGCGGGCACCGACTGGCGGGGCATCGGTTCGACGGAGTACCACATGGACAACGAATGTTTCCACATCGGCACGACCAACTCCCGGCCCGAATACCTGAACGAGGTGCTGAACACCGCTTCGGTCGACGAGCCGCTGTTCCTGTCGGTGATGATCGGCACGGCGAGCGAAGACGTGCTGACCTATGCCGCCGAGCTCAAGAAACAAATCGAGGCGCGTAACGACGGCCGGAAATACGTGTTCGTACGAACCGCCGACCTGGCCGCCACCTACCGCGCGTACAAGGGACTTCCCACAGAGTAGCTGAACATGCCGGACTGCTGCGACGGTGTGCCGAATTCGGCACGCCCCGGGGACAAACACCCCTCAACGTGGCGGCGGGAGGCTTCGGCCGGATGGCGCGCGATGGATTTATTGGATTGAAAAACACCTGATTATAAACTATTTAACGTAAAAAACAATTTAACCTGAAACTATTTCCGGAAGCAACTGACGAAAAAGATGTCCAATTACCGATCCGGCCCGAGGTACGGCGCCTCGCCGGAAAAGAATGAAACGAAACCAACAACCTACATTAACTTATCATGATTATGAAACAAAGCTTACTGAAATTAGCTTTTGCAGCAGTAGTGCTGATCCTTGCCGCTCCGCTGGCAGGCAATCGCGCTTTTGCACAAACGCGCAATTTGACGGGAACCGTCGTCGACCAGCAGGGCAATCCGGTGATCGGCGCGGCCGTAGTAGTCGACGGAACGTCGAAAGGAACGTCGACAGCCTCCGACGGTTCGTTCCGCCTGGAGCGCGTATCGCCCGACCAGCGTATTCTCGTGACGTTCATCGGGTATAAACCCCAGACGATTCTCATCGGGTCGCAGACCAACCTGAAGATCGAGTTGAAAGAGGACAACCAGACCCTCGACGAAGTGGTCGTCATCGGTTACGGCGTCCAGAAAAAGAGCGACGTGACGGGTTCGATTGCGTCGGTGAAGAACGACGCGTTCATGTCGCGTTCGGTCGAGAACGCACAGCAGGCCCTGCAGGGCAAGGCTGCCGGCGTCAATGTCTTCAGCGCCTCGGCTGCACCGGGCTCGAGCCCCTCGATCCGTATCCGCGGTTTCAGCTCCAACAATGCCGGCGCGGCCGATCCCCTCTATATCGTGGACGGTCTGAAGGTGTCGGACATTTCGTACCTCGACCCCTCGTCCATCGAGTCGATGGAAATCCTCAAAGACGGCGCTTCGGCCGCCATCTACGGCGTCGAGGCCGGTAACGGCGTGGTGCTGATTACCACGAAGAAAGGAACCCGGGGCGGCCGCGTATTCTACGACTTCACCTACGGCATCACCTCGCTGGCGAGCAAGGCCGATTTGATGAATGCCAAGCAGTATGCCGCATACCAGACCGCTGCCGGAAACGGCCAGCTGATGGATCCGTGGGACGGCAAGACGGATAACGACTGGTTCGATACGCTCTACGGCGACAACGGTTCGTTCCAGCGCCATACGGCCGGTTTCGAAACGGCCAACGACAACGGCTCGCTTTTCGCCTCGCTCTCCTACCTGGACAACGACGGTATGTATTACGGCAACAAGGACTGGCTGAAGCGTATTACGTTCCAGGTGAACGCCGATTACAAGATCAAACCCTGGCTGACCTTCACGACCAACAACACCATCGAGAGCTCGCGCTACCAGAAAGCTACCGACGGCGTCGGCACCGGTTCGCAGGCTGTCAATCCCTATATGATGGATCCGCTGACGCCCGCTTTCTACGACAAGGACAACCTGCCGGAATACATGCAGGAGCTGATTGCTTCCCAGGGCGACGACATGCTGATGAAAAACGAGAAGGGCGATTACGTGGCCGTTCCGTTTACCGCCAAGGACTCGACCAGCCCGCTGTCGCATTATTACGGCAACACGGGACAGCACAAGGACTTTGCGGTGCGCGGTTCGTCGTCCGTAGTCTTCTCGCCCGTCAAGGGCTTTACGTTCACTTCGCGTGTCGGTTACCGCCTCGAGGCGGCCAACTACCAGTTCTACGGAGCCCCGATGTACATGTCGGTTTCCTCGCGTACGAACCTTTCGGTGGAGGGCCGGACTTCGATGAACCGGTTCTACATGTGGGAGAACTTCGCCAACTACAACAATACGTTCGGCAAGCATACGATCAATGCCATGGTCGGTATGGCATACCAGTACGAGTGGTCGAACTATACATCGGGTTCGACCGACGGACTGACGAACAATGCCGGTAATTTCCACTACCTCGATTATGCGTCGAGCGGCGCCATCAAAGGCGTGGGCGGCAAAGTGGGCGAACTTGCCGCGTTGAGCTACTTCGGCCGCGTGGGTTATACCTTCGACAACCGTTACAACATCATGGTGAACTTCCGTGCCGACGCTTACGACCAGTCGAAACTGTCGAAAGATGCGCGGTGGGGTTATTTCCCCTCGGTGTCGGCGGGCTGGACCGTTACCAACGAGCGTTTCATGCGCGATGTGAATCCGAATGCGCTGTCGTTCCTGAAAATCCGTGCATCGTACGGCCAGAACGGCAATGTCAGGGTGTTGAGCGGCTATCCCTACCGCTCGTCGATGAACGTGACGGACTATTATCCGATGGGCGGGCAGCTCGTGCCCACCGTTACGCCTTCGGACGTGCTGGCCAACCCCGAACTCGAGTGGGAAACGGCTAAACAGGTCGACTTCGGCTTCGACGCCCGGTTCCTGCGCGACCGCCTCAACTTTACGTTCGATTTCTACAACAAGAATACGACGGGACAGCTGGTTCCGATGACGCCGCCGCTTTCGACCGGTACGACGTCCGTTACGCGCAACGTGGGCAAGGTCAACAACCACGGTTTCGAGTTCGAACTCGGCTGGCGCGATCAGGTCGGCGAGTTTACGTACAGCGTCAACGCCAACCTCGCGACACTGAACAGCAAAGTGAAAGAGCTGAAAGAGGCTACGCGTATCGACGGCGGCGGCCAGGGCCTGGTTTACTTCGAGGAGGGACATCCCGTGTGGAGTTACTACGGCTGGAAATACCTCGGTGTCAATCCGGAGGACGGAAGCGCCGTGTATTACGACAAGGACGAGAGCGGTACGATCGACGACAAGGACAAGGTGCATCTCGGCTCGCCGATTCCTGATTTCACCTACGGTATCACCATCAACATGGCTTACAAGGGCTTCGACCTGACGATATTCGGCAACGGCAGCCATGGCGGCCAGCTCATGCTGGGATCGCGCGGCCCGCAGGCCAACCGTCCGCCCGAGATGTGGACCGATTCGTGGGACGTGAAGGGGGCGAGCGCCAAATACCCGCATCCCGACCCGGTCGGCGACCAGCACGCAGCCAGCTCGAGCATGTGGCTCAAGAGCGGTTCATTCTTCAAACTCAAGCAGTTGCAGCTGGGTTACACGCTGCCGGCATCGCTGACGAAGAAGATTGCCGTTTCGAAGCTCCGCGTCTATGTTTCGCTCGACAACTTCTTCTGCTTCACACCCTACTGGGGTATGGATCCGGAAGCTGTCAACGCTACGTCGGCCATGGGACTCGACTTCGGCGATTACCCGACCCCGAAGACCCTGACATTCGGCGCCAACCTTTCGTTCTAACCTAAAAACATACGACTACAATGAAAAAACATATGAAAGCATTCGTAAGTCTGCTTGCCGGGGCGATGATTTTCGCGTCCTGCTCGCAAGACCGCCTCGAATTCGAGCAGCTCGGTGTCACCGAAGTGGATAAAACCTACGCGGAAGCCGACGACATGATGGCCCAGCAGTTGATCGCGAACGTGTACGTTACGGCCAAATACCTGATGATGGGCGACTGGGGCGTTCATTACATCGCTACGACCTCGGCGAAAGTGGCCGATTGCTGGCCCGGCGGTTCGGGCCCGAACGACGGTACCGACTACCACCGCATGTCGGCCATGATCGACGATTCGGAGAACAACGCCTACAAGGAGATGTACACCCGTTTCTACAAGATTATGTATAAATGCAACATGATCGTCGACAAGCTGAACGACGGCTCGACCGAGCGCCGGCGCGTAATCGGCGAGGCCAAGGCTTGGCGTGCGTGGGCGATGATGCGCCTGACGCAGCTGTGGGGCTCCGCTCCGCTGGTGGACCATGTGCTGGACGGTGTCAACTATTCGTTCTATCCCGGCAACTCGAATCCCGCGGACAACTGGAAATGGATTATGACGCAGTTCGAAGAAGCTGCCGCCGCGCTGCCCTCGAAGAGCGGGCTGGGCGGACAGAAAGCCATCGGCGGCCGCTGGACGGCCGAGGCCTGCTACGCTTACAAGGGCCAGGGCTACATGTGGCAGAACGACTATGCGAACGCCAAGGTCGAGCTGGCCAAGGTAATCAACTCGGGCAAATACGAGCTCTGGCAGAAGACTGCGACGATGGGCCCGTCGAGCTACGGCACGAACATGAAACTCGCCAAGAGCCAGCATGAAAATTGGCTCGAAGGCAATGAGGACTATGAATACCTGACGCTCTACCGCGCCGAGGCGGATTTCTGCGACGAGTTCCTGCTCGAATTGGATATCGACGGCGACGCCACGACGATTACGAGCACCGAGCCTTTCTGGTTCCGCGCCTATATGAACTGGCGTAAGGACGAGGTAAACCTGCCGGGCAACACCACGACCGCCTCCGACGGCTGGGGCTTCATCAACCCGACCCGCACGTTCGGCCTGGCGTTCGCCAAACATGACGGCAACAGCGTCCGCCGCCGCGCAGCCATCGCTACGTACAGCGAGGTTTACCACGACTTCCCCTATCTGGACGGAGCTGCCCGCGGTGTCATGTCGAGCATGCTCTTCGAGAACGAAGGCTATTTCCGTATGAAATACTACGATTTTGTGGACGACGTGGTGCCCGAGCGTTTCGCCGGCGGCCAGACCAACGGCAACCGGACGAACTTCCCGCTGATGCGCTATGCCGACGTGCTGCTGCTGTATGCCGAGGCCGTCTGCATGTCGGGCGAGGGTACGGCCAATATCTCGGGCCTGGAGGCCCTGAACATGGTGCGCCGCCGTGCCGGCCTTACGGACGCGCCCGCACTGGATATGGACAACGCCGAGTACGGTATCAAGGCCGAGCGCCGTTTCGAACTCTGGCTGGAGGACTGCAGCCGCTATGTCGACCTGATTCGCTGGGGCGACTACAAGGATTTCATCACCGACACGTCGGATAACGGTGTGAGCACACACTGGGGCAGCGACTGCGCATGGCTCGTCAAACTCAAGGACGCCACCAAGCGCACGACCGATCCTACCGATTTGAGCAATTACGAGGTGCGCTACGATCCGCTGTCGACGCGCGGCAGCTGGAGCGACCGCTTCTACCTGTGGCCGTTCCCGTATGCCGAGATGATCCAGAACCCGAACCTCGTACAGAATACCGGCTGGTAGAATACGGACAGCAGTACCGTTTCCGCGGGGTCCGCAGAGACGGAGGCATAATCCGGCGATGGCGGTGTTCACATGGCCGTCGCCGGATTTCTTTATGGAAACGGACTGTCCGCTACCCGGGGCGCTTTCGGGTCCCGGCCGGTCGGCGGGCGCCGCGTATCCCGGAATACGCGTACGCATGGAAAAACAACCGGAAAAAACTAAACGAATGAAAAAAAGCCTATTGATAGCAGCGCTGCTGGCCTTCAGCCTCGATTTGACGGCCGCAGTGCGGAAAATATCGCTCAACAGCGACAGCCCGGTCATCGCATGGCAGCTCCGGGCGCAGGACGAAGTCTCCGACACGGAGGCCATGTGCAGGGCGGGGTACGACATCGTTGGATGGACTCCGGCGGTGGTTCCCGGCGCGGTGTTCACGTCGTTCGTCGAAGCGGGCATCGAGCCCGATCCCAATTTCGGCGACAACGCCTACAAGGCCGACAAAAGCAAGTACGACCGCAATTTCTGGTACCGGGCCGAATTTTCGACGCGGGATCTGCCCGCAGGGGAGCGGCAGTGGATTTGTTTCGAGGGCGTGAACCGCAAAGCCGAAGTCTGGTTCAACGGCGCGCGGCTGGGCTCGCTGGACGGCTTCATGGATCGCGGGATGTTCGAAATCGGCGGCCTGCTCAAAAAGGACGGTACGCCGAACGTGCTGGCCGTGCTGGTCTACGCCCCGACCAACCCGGTTGCCAACCATGCCAGCCCAACCTATATTTCGAGCGCCGGCTGGGACTGGATGCCCTATGTCCCGGGGTTGCTGAACGGCATAACCGACGATGTTTATTTCGCCACCTCGGGCGATGTTTCCCTCGTCGACCCGTGGGTGCGCACGAAGGTTCCCTCCCGTGAAAAGGGCGTTATCTCCCTTTCGGCCGAATTGAAGAACCATTCGTCCGGGGAGAAGAGCGGGGTGCTGAAAGGCGTTATCATGCCCGGCAACATAACGTTCGAAAAACCGTTCAAGGTGCCGGCGGGCAGGCAGGTAACCTGTGGCATCGATCCGCGCGAGTTCCCGCAGCTGGCCGTCGAGGATCCGGCCCTGTGGTGGCCCAACGGATACGGGGATCCGAACCTCTACACGTGCGAGCTGACCTGCGAGGTCGACGGCGGAGTCTCCGACAGGCGGACAATCGTGTTCGGAATCCGGGAGTATTCGTACGACTTCGAAAAAGGGGTGTTCCAGCTATCGGTCAACGGCGAGCGCATCTACTGCAAGGGCGGCAACTGGGGTATGAGCGAATACCTGCTGCGCTGCCGCGGCGCCGAATACGACCTGAAGATACGCCTGCACAATGAAATGCACTACAACATGATTCGCAACTGGATCGGCTCGACCACCGACGATGAGTTCTACGAGGCGTGCGACAAGTACGGCATCATGGTCTTCGACGATTTCTGGCTCAACTCGCATCCCAATCTTCCCGACGACATTTTCGCTTTCAACCGCAATGCCGTGGAGAAAATCAAGCGGCTGCGCAACCACCCCTGCATCGCGGTGTGGTGCGGCGACAACGAGGGCGTGCCCCTGGCGCCGCTGAACGAGTGGCTGCGCGAGGACGTCAGGACTTTCGACGGCGGCGACCGCTGGTACCAGCCCATTTCGCGCGAATACGGCTTCTCGGGCAGCGGCCCCTGGGTGAACGCGCATCCGATTTGGTACTTCACGGCTTACCCGCTGGGGTACGGCGAGCACAAACTCGACGGCTGGGGCTTCCGCTCGGAAATCGGCTCGGCGGTATTCACCAACTACGAGAGTTACAAAAAATTCATGCCCGACGCGGAGCGGTGGCCCGCTTCGCCCGAGATGCTCGACAAGCATTTCTTCGGCAACTCGGCGGGCAATGCGCGGCCCACGCGCTACTTCTCCGCCGTGGAGTACAATTACGGCAAGGCCGCGGGTGCGGAGGATTTCTGCCGCAAGGCCCAGCTGCTCAACATCGAGGTCAACAAGGCGATGTACGAAGGGTGGCAGCACCACCTGTGGAACGACGCTTCGGGCATCCTGACCTGGATGAGCCAGTCGGCCTACCCGTCGTTCGTATGGCAGACCTACGACTACTACTACGACCTGAACGGCGCCTACTGGGGCGTGCGCAAGGCCTGTGAGCCGCTCCATATCCAGTGGAGTTATGCCGACAACACGGTCAAGGTAATCAATGCCAGCGGCGAGGCCTACAACGGCATCCGCGCCGAGGCGGCCGTGTACAACATGGACGGCCGCGAGGTGAAACGCTATGCGCGGCAGGCGACCCTGTCGTCGCTGCCCAACACGGCGACGAAAGCGATGACGATTCCCTTCCCCGAAGACCGCAACCTCGCGCGGGGCAGGAAGACGATTGCGTCGTCGTCGGAGAACAACGATTTTCATGCGGCCAAATCCGTCACCGACGGCAACACGGGCTCCTCGTGGCGCTCGGGAGGCCCGGGCGAGCAGTGGGTGATGGTAGACCTGGGCGAGCCCACCGAGTTTTCGGACATCGTCCTGACGTGGGAGAGCGAAGCCGCCAAATCGTACGAGATACTCGCCTCGGACGATGCCGAGAAGTGGCGGACAATCTACACCAGCGGCAAGGCCAGCACGCCGGTCGATGAGATTACGGTCGGGCCTGTGACGGCCCGATATGTCAAACTGCAGGGCAGGGCACCCCATGACGACTGGCAGCTGGTGCTCTTCGAAATGGAACTTTACGGCTCCGGGCAGCCGGCCACGGAGCTTTCACCCGTGCATTTCATCCGCCTGCGGCTGACCGACGATACCGGCAAGCTGCTCTCGGAGAACTTCTACTGGCGTTCGAACCGCCTGGGCGATTACCGTGCGCTGAACGACCTCGAACCCGCGAAGCTGGATGTCCGCTCGAAAGCCCGGACGGTGGACGGCAAGCGTATTGTCCATGCGACCGTCACCAACCGCGGCCGCGGCGTGGCGTTCGCCGTGCGCGTAATGCCGGTCTATGCTTCGACGGGGGAACAGATCCTGCCCGCAATCATGGACGACAACTATTTTACGCTGCTCAAAGGCGAATCGAAGGAGATCGAGATTGAGATCGATTCGTCGCTGCTCGAAAAGGATGATTACAAACTGGTCGTAAGGCCGTATAACGATTGATACCGGGATGAAGAAATTTTGTGTGCTGGCGCTCCTGCTGTGTGCGGCGTGGACGTCGGATGCGAAAATCAAGCTGCCTGCCATCGTCGGCGACAATATGGTGCTGCAACAGGGCGCCGATGTCAAAATATGGGGCTGGGCGGCACCGAAAGCCGAAGTCAGCGTCGCACCTTCGTGGTGCGGCGCCGTTCGGACCAAAGCGGACAAAGGGGGGCGCTGGTGCGTGGCCGTGGCCACCCCGGCCGCCTCGTTCGAGCCGCGCAGCATCACCCTCGGCGACGGTGACGGCGAACCCGTCACGCTGAAAAACATCCTTATCGGCGAAGTCTGGCTCTGCTCGGGGCAGTCCAACATGGAGATTCCCGTGCAGGGCGGCCGCGACTGTCCGATCGAACATGCGCAGGAGATCATCGTCGAGAGCGCACAGTATCCCGACGTGCGGCTCTTTTCGGTCAAAATCGACGGCGGGCTCCGTCCCAAAGAGGATGTGACGGGCGCATGGTGCGAAGCCTCGCCCCGGACGGTCAAGACGTTCAGCGCCATCGGGTACCTGTTCGGCCGCAACCTCCGCAGGGCGCTGAACGTCCCGGTGGGAATCATCAACAGCAGCTGCGGCGGCACGTGGATCGAAGCGTGGTTCCCGGCGTCGCTGCAACGGCATTTCGCTGATTTCGACCCGGCATCAATCGCCACCCGCGAGGGGCAGAGCGGCATGAACACGGTCGAGATACTTTACAACGGGATGATTTATCCGCTGCACAACTTTGCAATCAAGGGATTCTGCTGGTACCAGGGCTGCTCCAATGTCGGCCGCAGCACCTGCTATGCCGACAAGATGGTGGCGATGATCGACCATTGGCGCGCGTTGTGGGGCGGCGAGCGCAAGCCGTTCTACTATGTCGAAATCGCGCCCCACGAAGACGGCGAGCAGAACGTCAACGAGGCGCTGGTGCGCGAGCAGCAGGCCCGGGTGATGGAGATGACCGACAACGTGGGGATGGTCTGCACCAACGATTTGGTTTACGATTACGAGGCCTGGAACGTGCATCCCAGCCAGAAGGAGCCCATCGCCGGGCGTCTGGCCTGCTGGGCGTTGAGCCGGGACTACGGCTACGGCGATGCGGTCAAGACCATCGGGCCGCGGTTCCGATCGATGGAGGTGCTGGAGGGCGGTGTCGTCCGGGTGCATTTCGACGGCAGCGACTGCGGATTCCTCGTCAAGGGGGAGATCGAGGGTTTCGAGCTGGCCGGCAGCGACGGGGTGTTCCGTCCCGCAAAGGCCGTGCGCAGGCGTCCCGACCCCACGGTGCTCTACGTCTCGAACTACGACGTGGGAAATCCGGTATATTTGCGCTATAATTTCAAGAATTGCAGCATCGGTCACCTGTGGGACGCTTTCGGACAGCCCGTAGTGCCGTTCCGGACGGATAATTTCTAACTTTGTGTAACCTCATCAAATTATTTGAAAATGAAAAAAACAATAGCAATCCTTTTGTTCTGCCTGCTCGCCTCCGGCGTTTGTTCCGGCCAGGCCTACTCCGATTTGCTCTACCGGGACTGGGCCGGGCTCCGGGCTTATGCGCAGGTGAATAAAACACTCTCCGCCGCACATCCCGAGGTGGTTTTCATGGGTAACTCCATTACCGAGGGGTGGTTCAACCAGCATCCCGACTTCTTCAAGAAAAACAATTTCGCGGGACGCGGCATCGGCGGCCAGACCTCCTCGGAGATGCTGGTGCGGTTCCGCCAGGACGTCATCGACCTCCATCCCAAAGTGGTCGCGATCCTGTCGGGGACGAACGACATCGCGATGAACAACGGCTATATCGCCCTCGAAAACACGGTGCAGAATATCGTTTCGATGTGCGAACTGGCCCGCTTCAACGGAATCAAGGTGCTGCTGTGCTCCGTCACGCCGGCGGCCAATTTCAACTGGCGGCCGCAGGTGGAGCCGGCCAAACTCATTCCGAAGCTCAATGCGATGCTCAAGGAGTATGCCGATGCGGCCGAGGGCGTGGAATACGTCGACTACTTCTCCGCCATGGCCGACAAGGACAACGCCATGCTTGGGGAGTATTCGCCCGAGGGGTGCCATCCCAACGGCGAGGGCTACAAGGTCATGGAGCGGATTATCGTCCCGGCGATTAACAAGATAACCGGCAGCAACAAACAATATTTCATGTATTAAAACCGGAAATTCGAAACCATTATGAAGCTTAAACGAACCCTCTTCCTGCTGCTGGTGGCGGTGCTGCCCCTGCAACTCGCGGCCAAAATCACGCTGCCTGCCATCTTCACCGATAACATGGTGTTGCAGCAGCAGAGCGATGTGAAAATCTGGGGCAAGGCCAAGCCCGGCAAAACGGTGAAAGTCACCACCTCCTGGAACGGAAAAACCTATGAGGTGCGGGCCGGCGAGTCCGGCCATTGGCGGGCGACGGTGTCGACCCCGGCGGCAGGCGGCCCCTATACGGTCACTGTTTCGGACGGCAAGCCCGTCGAACTGAAAAACGTGCTGATCGGCGAAGTCTGGCTCTGCTCGGGGCAGTCCAACATGGAGATGCGCATCGCAGACCGCGTGCTGAACTACGAACAGGCGATGCAGCAGGCAGGCCGCTACAAGAATATCCGCCTGCTCCATATCGACAATACGACCAGTCCCGCACCGCTCGACGAAGCTGCGGTGCGGCACGGCGGCTGGCAGGTGTGCTCGGGCGAAAATATCGCCGACTTCTCGGCCGTGGGTTATTTCTTCGGCAGGGAGCTGAACGAGAACCTGGACGTACCCGTCGGCCTGATCGAATCGTGCTGGGGAGGAACCTATGCCGAGTCGTGGACGAGTGCCGGGGCGCTGTCCGAGATTCCGTGGTTCCGGCCCCGGATCGAGAAGGTGAAGCAGATACCGCACTCCCCCGAGGAACGGACACGGATGTTCTACGACGACATCGACGCGTGGCGTGAGCAGATGATGCAGGCCGAGCAGGCGTTCGAGCAGGGCCGTGCCGTTTGGGCCGAGTCCTCGTTCGACGACTCGTCGTGGGGCGAAATCGCGGTTCCCGGATTCGTGCAGGATCAGGGACTGGACGGTTTCAGCGGCTTCATGTGGGTGCGCAAAACCGTGGATATTCCGGCTGCATGGGCGGGCAAGGAGCTGACGCTCACCCTTTCGGCGATAGACGACAACGACTTCACCTACTTCAACGGCGTCGAGGTGGGACACACCGAAGGCTGCCTCGCATTGAGGAGCTATAAGATTCCTGCGTCGCTGGTCAAGGCCGGCAGGGCGACCGTTGCCGTGCGCGTGATGGATACGGGCGGCAAGGGCGGAATCTTCGGCGATCCGGAGGGCATTGCGCTCTGCAAGTCGGACACGGAGAAACTGCCCCTGGCCGGAGCGTGGAAATACAAGGTGTCGCTGGGGCTCGGCGAGGCGCCCGACATGCCAATCAACACGGCCACGGAACCCAACTACCCGACCTTCCTCTACAATGCGATGATCAATCCGCTGGTGGATTATGCCATCCGCGGCGCGATCTGGTACCAAGGCGAGGCCAACGTGGCGCGGGCGGCGCAGTACCGCGACCTGCTGCCCCTGATGATTCACGACTGGCGGCAGCAGTGGGGTTATGCCTTCCCGTTCTACATCGTGCAGCTTCCCAATTACATGAAGGCGCAGGAGGGCCCCGAGGAGTCGGACTGGGCCGAGCTGCGCGAGGCGCAGAAACACACGCTCCGCCTGGAGAATACCGGAATGGCCGTAACGATCGATGTCGGCGACGGCGACGATCTCCATCCGAAGAACAAACCCGAGGTCGGCCGGCGTCTTGCGCTGATTGCCCGGGCGCAGACCTACGGCGAGCGGATTCCCTGCTCGGGGCCCGTGTACGACTCCTACGGCATCGAGGGCAATACGATTCGCATCCGGTTCTCGCATACGGACGGCGGGCTGAAAACGTCGGACGGCGGCGCCGTCAGGGGGTTCTACATCGCGGGCGCCGACCATGAGTTTCACGCGGCGGATGCCGTCGTCGAGGGGAATTCGGTCGTGGTGTCGTCGAAAGAGGTGCGTTTCCCGGTCGCCGTGCGTTACGCATGGGCGAACAATCCGGTCTGCAACCTTTACAACGGCGCCGGCCTGCCGGCGGGGCCGTTCCGCACCGACGACTGGGCGCGCAGCGCGAAAAAATAACGGATGCGGCGGCAGGCGGTGTTTGCCGCCGCATTGTCCCGGATTGCGCGGCTATCCGCGTCCGGGCCTGTTGCAGGTTATGACAGGGCATCGCCCTGTCATAACTTTTCGGTTCCGGGCGGCCGGTGCCGGCACCCATGTTCCGGTTCGGCGCGGCAATTGTATGAAACGTCCCGGAATTCCGTAAAAAATCCTATCTTTGCATACAAGCGAAAAATTTATGTCGAGGAAATTTGTCCTTTTATTGCTGTCGGCATTCGTCGCAGCCGTGCCGTTCTCCGATGCGGCGGTGAAATACAACACGCTTACCAATGCGAACGGATTGTCGAACAGTTCGGTCAACTGCATCTACCAGGATTCGACCCGGCTGCTCTGGATAGGTACGTGGGACGGCCTGAACGTATACAACGGGTATGATTTCAAAACCTACAAGTTCGCGCCGGACAATGCGAATACGATTTCGAACAACGTAATCCGCAATGTCGTCGAGGAGGCGGAGGGCATTATCTGGGTGTCTACCGATTACGGAGTCAACCGGATCGACGTGAAAAACGACCGGATCGAGCGCTTCTACCCGGGCTACGAGGACAACGGCCCGACGGCCGAGGGGGTCTTTTCCGTCGCGGCTGCTGCGGACGGCACCGTTTTCTGCGCCGCCACGGGCTGGGGAATCGCATACTACGACAGGGCACAGAACCGCCTCGTCGCCCTTAATGTCCCGCAATTCAATTCGTCGAAAATCCGCAATATCTGCTATGCAGGGAAGAATACCCTGCTGCTGCATACGATGCGGCATGAACTGGTGCGGATTCGGTACAGCGTTTCCGGTTCCGGAAACATCGAAGTGCGGGAAAAAACCGATTTGTTCTCCCGGGACGGCATCCGGGGCCTGTTCGACTGCCGGACGGCGGTTTATGTGGCCAGTGCCGACGCACTCATTTACAGGTACGACTGCCTGACGGGGGAAATTTCCCCGCTGGATAAATTTCCCCCCCCCGCTGCCAGTGATGCCGTACGGGCGGTTACCCAGAGCGGCGAGCGGCTGATTGTCGCTTTCGGAACGTCGGGTGTATACAGTTATGATCTGGCGGAGGAAACCTGCTCCAGAATGCCGCATATGCCAGCCATCAACATCCTTTCGCTCTGCTCCGGCAGCCAGGATATTCTGTGGGTCGGCAGCGACGGGCAGGGCATTATCGGCATATACGACGACGGCATCGCGTTCAACAAGGTGCCCAACAGCCGCCTGTTCGATGCCAGGAGCTGTCCGGTGCGCTCGTTTTACCGGGACGCCGGCGGGAACCTCTATGTGGGGACGAAAGGCAACGGCATCTGCATGCTCCGTCCCGACGGCACCCGGGGCGCCGCCTATGACGTGAGCCGGGGGTTGAGCAATAATTTCGTCTATTCGCTGGCAGAGGGGTACGACGGCGACATGTTCATCGGCCACGACGGGGCAGGGCTCGACGTGCTTTCGTTCTCGACGGGGCGCATATCGACCGTAAAGCCCGCGGAGGGAGCCCGTTTCGGCTCGGTCTATGCCATTCTGCGCGATTCGGAGAACGGCTGCCTCTGGCTCGGAACCAACGGCTACGGCCTGATTCGGCTGCAGCTGCGCCCCTTTGGCGGACAATACGTGGTCCAGAGACAGGAGGTATACGTCAACGACAAGGAGGACGATACGTCGTTGAGCAACAATACGGTCTTTTCGATCGTCCCGGCGGGCGACGGGAAACTGTGGGTCGGCACCCGCGGCGGCGGTCTGAACCTTTTCGACGTCCGCACCCGGAAATTCGCCCATTACACGGTCTCTTCGGGCGAGTATCCGATCAGCAGCAACGACATCCTGTCGCTGTACGTGAGCCGGGATTCGACCCTGTGGATCGGTACGAGTTACGGCCTGAACCGGCTGTGCCGCGACGCAAAGGGACAGGCCGGATTCCGGTGGTACGTCGAGAAGGACGGCCTGCCGAACAATACCATCCACGGCATCCTGGAGGACGACGCGGGCTATCTGTGGTTGAGTACGAACAAGGGGCTTTCGCGGCTGAATCCCGGCGACGACGAAATCATCAATTATTACAACAACGAAGAGCTGCAGAGCTATGAATTCTCCGACGGCGCCTATTACCGCTGCGAAGACGGCAAGATGTACTTCGGGGGCGTAGACGGGTTCAACTGGTTCGATCCCCGGGACATCCACGTGCGGACGTACGCCCCGCCCGTGCTGTTCGATAATTTCTACATCAAGCAGGAGCCGATGCCCGGCTTCCGGGCCGACCGGGAGATCGTGCTCACGCACAGCGAGAACTTTTTCAGCATCCAGTTCTCCGCCCTGGAGTATGTCCGCAACAACAACTGCGAGTACGCCTATATCCTCAAAGGGTTCAACAACGACTGGGTGCATATCGGCACCGACAACACGGCGGTGTTCACAAACGTCCCGCCCGGAAGGTACGAGTTCTGCGTGCGGTGTACCAACGGCGACAAGATCTGGAGCGACAAGACCGCGGCGCTGCTCATCAGGGTGCGTCCCCCGTGGTGGAGCACGGTGTGGGCCTACGTGGTGTACACCGTATTGAGCCTCGTGATCCTGTACGTCGTCTGGTTCATCGTCAACGAGCGTATCGAACAGCGGCGCCAGCTGCTGATGGAGTCGTTGAGCAAACGGCGGCAGAGCGACAGCTACGAGGCGAAACTCCGCTTCTTTACGAGTATCGCCCACGAGTTCTGCACCCCGCTGACGCTCATATACGGCTCCGGCGAACAGCTGCTGAACAATTACAGCCTGGCGCCCGACGTCGCCCGGCACCTGCGCATCGTCAAGAACAACGCCGCCCGCATGCAGCACCTGATCGGCGAGCTGATGGAGTTCAGGCGCGTCGACACCGGGAACTATGCCCCGAGGTACTCCATGGTCAACGTCACGGAGCTCATTTCGACCATCGTCGACAATTTCAGCGAACCCAACGAGCAGCGCCGCATCGATTTGCGCGTCAGCCTGCCGGAGCGGGAGGTGCTCATCGTGAGCGACATGAACGCATTGGAAAAGATTCTCTACAACCTGATTTCCAACGCCTACAAATACACTCCGTCCGACGGGTACATACACGTCGAGCTCGGGGTGGCTCCCCGCATGACGACGGTTCGTGTGACCAACTCGGGCAAGGGTATCAAGCCCGAGGATATAGGCCGTATTTTCAACCGTTTCGAAGTGCTCGACAATTTCGAGCGGCAGGCCAACGAAGGAAAGATCATGCGCAACGGCATCGGGCTGGCGCTCGCCAGGAGCCTGGCCAACATGATGTCCGGGAACATTACCGTCGCGAGCAAGCCCGGCGAATATACCACCTTCACCCTGTCGCTGCCCGAAGTGGGGCGGGAGCTGATCACGCAGCCCGAACAACAGGGCGTGCACGAAAGTCCGCCGCCCGTCGAGCAGGACGATGTGCCCGAACCGGTGACCTGCGCCCCGGGCGCCGACGGAGGGATTATCCTGGTGGTCGACGACGAAAAGCAGATACGCGACCTGATTTCCGAAATCCTCTCCGGGGAGTATACCGTCATACAGGCCGCCGACGGCGCGGAGGCCATCGATATCCTCAAGCACCGGCGCCCCGATTTGATTCTGAGCGACATCAGCATGCCGAACATGGATGGACTCGAACTGCTCAAATATGTGAAAAGCAACGAAATCACGAAATATATCCCGTTCGTGTTCCTGACTTTCAAAACCGACGTCGAGCATGAAATCCACGGCTACGAGATGGGCGGCGAAGCTTATATTTCCAAGCCGTTCCACCCCAAACACCTGCAGGCCGTAGTGCACCGCATACTCAACAACCGCCTCTCGCTGCGCGATTATTACAACTCGGTGCTCTCCTCCTCGGATGTCTACGAGGGGAATGCGATCGATGCCGACGACAAGAAGTTCATCGTGCAGCTGACCAACATCATCGAGGAGAACATAACGGACGAGGGGCTATCGTTGAGTTTCCTGTGCGAGAAGATGTTCGTCAGCCGCATGGGGCTGTACCGTAAAATCAAGGATATTACGCAGATGACGCCGAGCGAGTATATCCGTTCGGTGAAGATCAACCATGCGACGCACCTGCTGAAAACGACCAACATGACCGTGCAGGAGATCATGTTCTGCTCGGGTTTCAACAACAAATCCTATTTCTACCGCGAATTCGCCAAAATATACCACATGTCCCCGAAAGAGATGCGGGAAAAGGAGCGCGGGACGGGACAATAGGCCCGATTTGGCGTGCGTATATACGTTTCGGTTACAATAGTATACCTTGCAAAGGTGCCGTGAGGCTACCTTTGCAAGGTATTACTATAACTACTGACATGAAAGACACTACCGCCTCGACGCCCGGCAGCGGCATTTTCAGCAGGGCTTTTTCGGAAATCAGGCATTTCGGAACCTATCCGTTCAACATGCGGATACTGTTGTTGACCAACATGCTCTATGCGTTCGTCCTGCCGGTCGTGGAGCTGTTCGTCGGCACCTACATCATGCGCAACAGCTCGGAACTGTCGTATGTGGTGGGCTACCAGCTGGCCGTCTATACCGGCATCCCCCTTACCTTTTTGGTCAACGGGTTTCTCATGCGTCGTATCCGCATCTCGCATTTATACTCGTTCGGCATGCTGTTGAGCGGCGTTTCGATGGCCGTGATGATGTCGCTCGAAACGCTCGAACTGGGCGGAATCGTCGTCGCAGGGCTGATTATGGGCCTCTCGTACGGATTTTTCTGGGCCAACCGCGATTTTCTCGCCCTGAACTCCACCGACGACGGCAACCGCAATTATTATTACGGACTTGAAAGTTTCTTCAATACGGTCGCCGGCGTCGTCGTGCCCGGTATGATCGGCACATTCCTGGGCGCTACGGCCGACCACAACTGGCTCGGCGGCAATATCAACCTGGCCTATAAGCTGGTGACGGTATTCGTCTTCGCGCTCACCATCACGGCGTCGGCCGTGGTTTTCCGGGGCCATTTCTCCAATCCCGGCAAAGAGCGGTTCATCTACTTCCGCTTCGATAAGCTCTGGAACAAGATGATGCGGCTGGCCGTCCTGAAAGGCATCGCGCAGGGCTATATCGTCACCGCGCCGTCGATGCTGGTCATGACGCTCGTCGGGAACGAATCGACGCTCGGGACGCTCCAGTCGATCAGCGCCATCGTGTCGGCCGTGCTGCTCTACCTGCTGGGCCGCTTCACTTCGTCGCGGCACCGGGTGCTGATATTCTCCTCGGGCCTGCTGCTCTTCGCGCTGGGCGGGGCGTTCAACGCCGCCCTCTACTCGGCCACGGGCGCGATTGTCTTCATGCTGTGCCTGGTGATGGGCCGTCCGCTGATGGATTTGGGCTATTTCCCGATTCAGCTGCGGGTAATCGACTATGTCAGCAACAAGGAGAAGCGCAACTCCTATGCGTATATCTTCGTCCACGAATTCGCGCTCTATTTCGGGCGCTTCTTCGGCTGCGGGCTGTTCATCGTGCTGACGATATGGGTGTCGGATACCTTCGCGATTCGTTATGCGCTGCTGATTATCGGCATCATACAGCTGCTCTCGATCTCCATTGCGCGCAATATCACCCGGACGCTCGACCGGCTGGGGAACAGGTAGGCGCGAGTGCGCCGTCGGGGAAGGATTTCGCCGTGCCTGTATTTCGTCGGGAACGATGCGTTGTCCGGGTGTCCGGAGTGAAAGGCAGGTGCTGCCGGCTGGCGGGGCGAGTGTCGACCCCAATAATATACCGATATGGATAAAAAAAGATTTTTGTTAGGCGCCGGCGGCCTTTTGCTGGCGGGAGCGGCACATGCGCAGGCGGCAAAACCCAACGTCATCGTCATCTATACCGACGACCACGGGACGCTGGACGTGAATTGTTTCGGTGCCCCCGACCTGTATACGCCCAACATGGACGCATTGGCGGAGAGCGGCGTGCGTTTCACACAGTTCTATGCGGCTCCGGTCAGTTCGGCCTCTCGCGCCTGCCTGATGACCGGACAGTTCGCCCGGCATGCCGGACTTACCGGCAATGCGGGCCTGACCGGACTCCGGCCCGAAAAGGAAACGATTGCCGAGCGTATGAAAGCCGCCGGCTACCGGACGGCCTGCATCGGGAAGTGGCATCTGGGCTCCCGGCCCGAATACGCTCCCAACAACCAGGGGTTCGATTATTTCTGGGGGTTCCTGGGCGGTTGCATCGACAGCTATTCGCACTTCTATTACTGGGCCGGGCCGAATGTGCACGACCTTTGGCGCAACGGGCAGGAAATTCACTACGAAGGCAAATTCTTCACTGCCGAAACGCTGCGTGAAGCCAAGGAGTTTATCCGGGAGGGGGATAAGCGGACGCCGTTCTTCCTTTACTGGGCCGTCAATATCCCGCATTACCCGCTGCAACCCGAGGAAAAATGGCTCGAGTACTACGCGGAACTGCCGAATCCGCGGCGCATGTACGCCGCATTCGTTTCCACGTTCGACGATTACCTGGGCGAGCTGCGTACCTTCCTCGCGGCACAGGGACTGACCGACGATACGATTATCGTCTTCCAGTCGGACAACGGGCACAGCACCGAGGTGCGTACGTTCGGAGGCGGCGGTTACTGCGGCGACTACCGCGGTGGCAAATTCTCGCTTTTCGAGGGCGGCATCCGCGTCCCCGCCGTCATAAGCTGGCCGGGACACCTGCCCGCAGGCGAAGTTCGCGAGCAGGTGGCCATGAACATCGACTGGTTCCCGACCCTGCTCGAGCTGTGCGGAGTGGATGCCGCGGGTGCCGATGTGGACGGGAAGAGTATCGTGCCGCTTATCCGCGACGGTTCCGCGGCGTCGCCCCACGACGTGCTGCATTTCGATTTCGAGAAGCAGTGGGCCGTCCGGCAAGGGGACTGGAAACTGATATGCAATGCGATCGACGTGCTGCCGAACGACGGGAACAAGACGCTTGAAGGACTGTTCCTGACGAACTTGAAGGAGGATCGTACCGAATCGGTGAATCTGATCGGCAAATATCCCGAAAAGGCGAAAGAGTTGCTGAAACTGCGGGAGGCGTATGTGGCCTCGCTGTCGGGCGGAAAGGGAAAGTGACCGCAGGCGGGTACGGGGCTGCCGGAAGCGTACGGTAGATCCGTGGTTTGCCGGCGCTGTCCGGGACGCGCTCTTTCCGAAACGTGGCCTGTTCGGGGCGTATGGTTTCGGTGCCTGTGTCTGCTGAATGCCTACGATGGTACATATGATGCTGCACTGCGGAGCTGTGCAACGATAAAAACAAAGGCAGGGGCTCGAAAGCCCCTGCCTTTGTTTTTATGCCGCTGCCGGTCAGTTCCGGCGCAGGACAATCTGCCGCTTCTGCGGCTTGTTGATTTCGTAAATCGTCCGCACGAGCAGTTCCATCTCCTGTGCGCGCGCCTCGCGCACATGCGGGTGCATGAGTTTGGCGTAGTTCTCGCGATGAATCTGGAGCCAGATGTTCTTGCCCTTTTCGGAATCGAGCACCTGCACGGCATGGGCGTCGTTGGCGTCGAGCAGCCCCTTGTTCTGGAAGAAGTCGTACTGTATCCAGGCGTAGTCGCGGAAGTTGCGCTCGATTTCCCAGCGGTATTCGTTGAGGTACATCACTTCCATCGCCTGCCGGTACTGGGGCGTGTTCTGCTGGGCGAGGTTGATGCCCGCGCCGAGCTCTTTTGCGCTCCACGTGCCGATTCGCTCCCCGTCGATGTAGAGCGTGTAGTCGCCCTTGAGCCCCTTGACGGTCAGCATCTCCCGGTTCATCTCTTCGGTAAAGGGCACCAGTTCGGTCGCCCTGGCCTGGCTGCGTTTGGCGCCCATGCCGTGCGCTACCGTGTCCAGCGGGTAGGGCAGTGCATCGGCCAGGTAGTCGAACGCGATTTCCCGGTTGTTGCGGCGGATGTTCGTGATTTCGCAGTTGCTGGCCTTGATTACTTTCGCACCCGCGGCGTCGATTTGCATGTCCGCCACCTCCTTGCCGGCGAAGCCCTGCGCCTTGAGGTAGAGGTAGGCCATGACCATGTGCCCGTCGTTGTCGGGATGGATGCGGTCGCCCATCGACAGCGAGAACGAGGGCTGCCGGGCCTGTACGCGTTGGCCGATTTCGACCATCGGGGCGCTGAAATCCACGAACTCCCAGCCGTTTGCCTCGGCCGACTGTTTCTGGAACCCGACGACACGGTCCATCACGGCGTTTTTGCCGCGCAGCGGGGTGTTCTCGATTTGTGCGGTTTCGTCGTAGGGCGAACCCCCGAGCATCACCACGCGCACGCCGTCGAGCGACTGCAGGCGCTTCTCCATCATTTTGAAGTTGTCGTAACACTCCCGGTACCGTTTCTGGCCGAACTCTTCGGCGTTGTCGCCGTTGTACTCCATGTAGCCCGTGTCGTTCATGCCGAACGTGACCGTGAGCACCGTGGGGCGTTTGCTCAATACGTCGCCGTCGAGCCGCTTGTACATGTCGCCCGCGGTTTCGCCGCCGATGCCGGCGTTCATCACCCGCACGTCCATGTACGGGAAGCGGGTCATGTAGTAGAGCCAGATGTAGGAGTGGTAGTGCCCGCCGTCGGTGATGCTGTTGCCCAGGAAGACGGCGCGGTCGCCGTCCTTGAAAGGCGCGACCTGCTGTGCTGCTGCGGAGGCGCAGATGCAGAGTGCCGCCGCAAGGGATAAAACGATGTTTTTCATTGTATACTGTCGGTGTTTTTAGGTAAAATAGTCCTTATTCGTACGAGGGCGGCAGGGCGGTCTTGCCCCAGTTCCCGGACGGTTTGGCCGAGGTCGTGTATTCCAGCGTCGCGCCGTTGCGCAGCGCCTCCCAGTCGATCCACGTGCTGCCGTGAGGTTTCCCGTCGAGTTTCAGTGCCGTGGTGTAGATTTGCTTTTCGGAGCCTCCGGTGATGGTGATGTCGCCGTGCCTGAGGTGGATTACGATCCGGTCGAATACCGGTGTGTTGAGCGTGAAGCCGCCGACGCCCGGAATCATCGGGTAGAGTCCCGAGCAGGCGAAGACGTACCACGCTCCCATTGTCCCGAGGTCGTCGTTGCCCGGCAGGCCGTCGGGTGCGCTCGTATACTGCTCGTTGAGGATGCGGTTGATGACTTTCGAAGCCTTGTCGGGCCGTCCCACCCAGTTGTAGACCCACGGAATCTGGAAACTCGGCTCGTTGCCCGAAGCGAACCACGGGTCGTTGTAGCCGGCGTCGAGCCGTACGAAGAATTCGTCGAGCCGTTTCTCGGCCGCGGCCTTGCCGCCCATGATTTCGATCAGCCCGCCGAGGTCGTAGGGAACCATCCAGAAATAATTCTTGTAGGTCGACTCGCGCCAGTCTTCGCCCAGCGGTTTCCACGAACCGTCGGCATTGCGCGATTGCAGCCATCCGGTTTCGGGGTTGTAGAGGTTCTTCCACGAGCGGGCGTAGTGGAAGTAGCGCCAACTGGCGAACTCGTCGCCGCAGGCATGCAGCGCGAACTGCCCGATGGCGAAGTCCGACGAGGTGTATTCGAGTTGCTCCGAAGCGTTGTAGTATCCTTTTTCGAGGTATTGCTGCAATCCCGGGCGCTCCTCGACCTCCTGCGACCGGGCGCCCGGCACCTCGGCGTTCTTCCGCATGATTTGGAACAGCGGATAGGGGTCGTAGTCCTGTGCGCCGAATGCCCATGCGTTGGAAATCAGAATCGGCGTGGGGTCGCCCTGCATGATGCCGGTTTCGATGTTGGCCATCACCCAGCGGGGATAGGCGCCGCCGGACTGCTCGGCGAAATGCTGGTGCGAGAGCACCACGTCGGAGGCCACGTCCGGCGTGAGCATCGAGAGCAGTTGGATTTGCGTGCGGTAGGTGTCCCAGTTGCTGAACGAGGTGTACTGTTTCGAGCGGCTTTTGTGCACCCGGAAATCGGCGCCCATGTATTCGCCGTTCACGTCGCTGCAAACGTTGGGGTGGATGAACACGCGGTAGAGGTGGGTGTAGAACTGGGTGAGGCGGTCGGGATTGGTGCCCTCGGCCTCGATGCGTCCCAGGTATTCGTTCCATTTCGACTCGGCGGCGCGCTGCACGGCGGCGAAGTCCCATCCGGTGTTCTCGGCCGCAAGGTTCGCGCGCGCGTTCTCCACCGAAACGTACGAAACGCCGATTTTGTACTGTACGCTGCGCCCTTCGCGGAGGTCGAACGTGAAGTAGACGCCCGACTCCCGGCCTTCGGCGAAACGTCCGCCCGGAGTAAGCCTGTCGCCTTTCCAGATGCCCGTTTCGGCGGCTTGGGCGTCGAACTCGGCGACGAAGTAGACCTTGTACGGGGTGCGTACGCCGCAGAAGCTGCCGCCCTCGGCATACCCCTCGCAGCTGCCGGGGCCGGTGATGACGACGGCCGCCTGTTCGATCGGCGTCGCGGCGATGCCCGCGCCGATGATGACGGTGCCGAAGTCGTTCCTCGCAGGATATTCGTAGCGGGCCATGCCGGTGCGCTCGGTGACGGTGAGCCGGGCCTTGATTGCCTCCTGCACGGTGGCTTCGTAGTATCCGGCGTGGCCCGCCTCGCCGGAGATGTCCACGCGGTAGTCGAGGATATTCTCGGGCGATACGTCGAGCCTGCCCTGCACGGGAAGCGTCGGGAAGTTGCCCATGTGGCTGCAGCCCCCGCCGCTCAACTGGTTGATGACGAATCCGCCGCGTTTGGCGAAATAGGTGGGTGTGAACTGCACCATTCCGAAGGGGTAGGTCGCTCCGGGGTAGAGGTATCCGGAGGTCAGCCCCACGCCTTTGGTGCCGATCAGGGTGTTGACCTTGCCGGCGTAATCGCCGCCCTGCGCAAAGGCGCAGGTGGCGGCGATCAGCAGTGTCGGCAGCAGGGCGAAACGTATTTTCAGGAATCCGAACATGTCCTTTCTGTTTTTGTCGCTTGGAATGCCCCCTCCCTTATTCGGGCCGGGAGAGCGAGAACGGCGAGGCGTCCTTGCCCGTACCGCGCTGTTTGTTGGGTTCGGGGCCCATCACCAGGCGCATGACGCCGCCGTCGGTGATGTCCTTGTAGGTGATGTAGTTCTTGTCGAGCGGTTTGCCGTTGAGCGTGGCCGACTGGATGTAGACGTTCTGCTGCGAGTTGCCGTCGGCTTCGATGACGAATTTCCGGCCGTCCTCCAGCGTGATGGTCGCCTTGCGGAATACGGGGCTGCCCAGCACGTACTGGTCGGTGCCGGGGCAGACGCTGTAAATGCCCAGCGAGCTCAAAATATACCACGAGGACATGCCGCCCTGGTCTTCGTCGCCCGGGTATCCGCGCTCCGAGGAGTTGTAGAGGCGGCTGGTGATTTGCCGCGACCAGTATTGGGTCTTCCACGGCTGGCCGGCGTAGCTGTACATGTAAATCATGTGCTGGATGGGCTGGTTGCCGTGGGCGTACTGTCCCATGTCGGCCAGCTCCATCTCCTTCATCTCGTGAATCATGCCGCCGTAGGTGCCCGGCTTGATGACGTTCGGCGCGGTGAACACCGAGTCGATCTTGGCCGTGAACGCCTCGTCGCTGCCGTAGAGGTTGATAAGCCCCTGCACGTCGTGGAACACCGACCAGTTGTAGTGCCATGCGTTGCCCTCGCAGTAGGGGCCGCCCCACTCGTAGGGGTCGAACGGCGCGAGCCAGCTGCCGTCCTTGAGGCGGCCGCGCATGAAGCCCGTCTCCTTGTCGAAGACGTTGCGGTAGTTGTACATCACGCGTGCGAAAATCTCCTCGTAGAATTTGTTGCCCGTCATGCGCGCCAGCTGGTAGCCGCAGAAATCGTCATAGGCGTATTCGAGCGTCTGTGCCGTCGAACCCATCGACTCGGGGTAGGAAACATAGCCCAGCTGCCAGTACTCCTTCCATCCGGCGCGGCCGTTCGCCCCGCCCCACGGGCCTTTGTTCATCGCCTCTTTGGCATAGGCTTTCAGTGCCTTTTCGGGGTCGAACGTCCGGATGCCCTTGGCCCATGCGTCGGCCAGCAGCGAAATCGAGTGGTTGCCGATCATGCCGCCCGTTTCGCCGGGCGCCGACCACGAAGGCAGCCAGCCGCACTGCTCCTGTGCCGCCAGCAGCGCGTTCATGTAACGGCCCTGCATCGTCGGATGCAGGATGTTGGTGAGCGGGAACTGCGAGCGGAACGTATCCCAGAAGCCGTTGTCGGTATACATGTAGCCCGAGTAGACCTTGCCGTCGTAGGGGCTGTAATAGTAGGGGTTGCCCTCGGCGTCGCGTTCGTAGAATTTGCGCGAGAAGAGGTTGGCGCGGAACAGGCACGAGTAGAACGTGCGCAGCTCCTCGTCGGTGCCGCCCTCGACGGCGATGCGGCCCAGCAGGGCGTTCCATGTCTCGGCGCCCCGTTTTTTGGTCGCCTCGAGCGTCTTGTCGGCGCCCAGCTCCCGGTTCAGGGTGAGCAGCGCCTGTTCGGGGCTGATGTAGGACGAAGCGGCTTTGGCCTGCACTTTTGTACCGGCCTTGAAACGCACGTAGGCGCCGTAGCCCTTACCCTCGCCCTCGGTCTTGCCGGGGAAGCGTTCGCCGTGCTCGCTCTCCCAGAGGCCGTACTCCTCGAACGGCTTATCGAACTGGATGACGAAGTAGTTGCGGAAGTTCTCCGAATGGTTCACGAAGCGCTGGTTGTTCACCCAGCCCGAGATCTGCCGTTTCGCCGGGTCGATTTTCATCTCGCTCATGGCGATATAGCCGTCGAGCACCAGGTAGGCCGCCTCCTTTTTGGGGTAGGTGAAACGCAGGTGCGCGCCGCGCGTGGTGGGAGCCATCTCGGTGGTGATGCCGTTGTCGAGCGTCACCTTGTAGTAGTGCGGTTTGGCGATTTCATTCGCGTGGCTGAATTTCGAGGCCCGCTCGTCCTGGTCGACGACCAGTTTCCCGACTTCGGGCATCAGCGAGTAGACCGCGTAGTCGCTCATCCACGGGCTGCACTGGTGCGCCTGCTGGAAACCGCGGATTTTGTCGACGGCGTACTGGTATTTCCAGCCCTCTCCGTTGGGGCCGGTCTGCGCCGCCCACGTGTGCATCGCATACGGCATGGCCGTGGTGGGGTAGGTATTGCCGTAGCTCAACTCGAATTTCGAGTCGGTCCCCTGCAGGGTGTTCACATACTGTACGTAATCCTGCTTCTGCGCGAAGGCGCCCGGCAGGACGAGGATGCTGAAAACGACCGACGCGGCGAGCCTTTTCAGGAAAAGTCGTTGCCGTGAGCGGCAACCGTTGACCGAATATTCCATAAATTTATTTTAAGTTGGTTATTGCCTGTTTTTCAAATGCCCCATTCGGTATTGGGCGTGTCGCCCATATACAGTTCGAGCGTGCCTCCCGCCGCGATGTCGGCAAAGTCGAGGCTGGACTTGGCGTAGGGCCTGCCGTTGAGCTCCGCCCGCTGGATATAAACGTTCGAGGGGCTGTTGCCGTGTGCGACGACCGTGAACGTGCCGCCCGGCGCATAGGCCGGGTCGAGGCGCAGTTCGATGCGGTCGAATACGGGGCTGGTGATTTCCATCCGCGTGTCGCCGGGGCACGAAGGGTGCAGGCCCGACGCCGCGAGCACGTACCAGGCCGACATCTGGCCGGCGTCCTCGTTGCCGACGATGCCCTCGACCTTGTCGGCGTAGGCCTTGTCGCAGATGTAGCGCGTCCATTTCTGGGTCAGCCACGGCTGCTGCAGCCGGTTGAAGAGGAAAGGCACCAGGTGCACCGGTTCGTTGGCGTGGTTGTAGTAGTCGTTCCAGAGCATGTCCGCGGGGGTCTTGTCGAAGAACTCCGTGAGGTCTTTCAGCACGGCGTCGCGGCCGCCCATCAGGCGGACCATGCCCTCCACGTCGTGCGGCACGAACCACCCCTGCTGGTAGGGATTCGATTCGATGCAGCCGTACCATTCGGTCGTCCGCGCATGCTCGGGCCACGGCTCCCACGTCCCGTCGGCGCGGCGCGGGCGGAACCACCCCTTCTCCTTGTCGAAGATATTGCGGTAGGCCTCCCCTTTGCGGGCGTACAGGGCGGCGTCCTCCCTCTTGCCGAGCTGTGCGGCCAGTTGCGAGAGGCACCAGTCGGTATAGGCGTATTCGAGCGTATGCGAAATGCACAGCTCCGACGGCGTGTATCCCAGCGGATCGTTGCCGAAGCGTCGCGAGGTGTTCACGGCGTAGCGGTAGGCTTTTTCGGCGTCGTAGCTCCGGATGCCCTTCGCGTAGGCGTCGGCCAGCACCGAGAGCGCCGGATTGCCCAGCATGCAGCCCGAATAGGCGTTGACGATCTCCCAGCGCTCGAAGTATTCGCGGCCGCTCTGGTCGGCCATCGTGATGAGCGAGTTCAGCAGGTCGCTGACCAGTGCGGGGTTGATGACGGTTTGCAGCGGCATCTGGCTGCGGAAGACGTCCCAGCCGCTGAAAATCGTCCGTTTGGTGAATTTGCCCTCCGTGGCGTGCGTGCGTCCGTCCGCCCCCGGGTAGCGGCCGTCGACGTCGGTCAGGATGCGGGGGTCGATCATCGTGTGGTAGAGCGCCGTGTAGAAGATTGTCTTCTCTTCGTCGCTGCCGCCCTCGATGCGGATGCGGCCCAACTCTTCGTTCCACTGTTCGCGGGCGTCGCGTTTCACTTCGTCGAAGGTCTTGTCGGCGATCTCCGCCTCGAAATTTTTCCGGGCGCCCTCCATGTCCACGAACGAAATGCCCGCCTTGAGGACGATTTGCTCGTCCGCTGCGGTTTCGAACTCGGTGAAGAAACCGATGTGTTTGCCTTCGATTTCGCCGATGCCCGTGACTACGGGCGCTTCGGCCACGCGCTTGAGGTAGGGAATGCCGACCACTTCGTCTTTTTTGCGCGTCCAGTCGTCGGGAATGTCGGCGCTCCAGAAGCCGTAACGCTCGATCGGTTTGCTGAAACGTGCGTGGAAGTAGACCGTGTAATCGACGTTGCCCTCGCCGTTGCCCCAGCCGCCCGTGGCGGGCGTGCACCTGATCCATCCGGCGATGGTGTGTTTGTCGAGCACCTTGACGTATTGGCGTTCGGCCGTACCGCCGACCCGGCGCGCCAGGTCGATCTGGATACGCGACAGCTCGTTGGCGGGGAACGTGAAGCGCAGGATGCCGCAGTGCGGCGTGGCCGAACTTTCGGCCCTGATGCCGTAGTCGGTCAGGCAGGCGCTGTAATAGCCTGCGGCGGCCGTTTCACTCGCCTTGTCGTAGCGCGAACGGTACCCGCCGATGCTGCCGTCCTCCTTGCCTGCGATTTTCTGCAGGGGCCCGGTCGTCGGCATGACGAGGAAGTTTCCCAGGTCGCCGAACCAGCCCACGCCGCTCATCTGCGTGAAGGCGAATCCCTCGATGGTCGTGTGTTCGTAGCTGTATCCGGGGCTGTTGTCCCCGCCCGTAATGGTGTTCGGGCTTACCTGCACCATGCCGTAGGGGGTCGTGGCCCCGGGGAAGGTTTTCCCCAGTCCGTGGTAGACGCCTGCGGCGCTGGTGCTCGTGCTCGCCCCGATGAACGGGTTCACGTAGTCGGCCGGGGAGAATTCCTCCGCGCCGCTTTGTGCGGTGCATCCGGCGAATCCCGATAATAAAAGAAAAAGCAGTGTTTTGGCTCTGTTCGGGTAATACATGGCTTGTTGCTATTTTGTCAGTCGAAGTGTTTTGAGTCCGAAGCGGGGCATCCCGATTTCGATTTCCGACCGGCCGCCTTTGCGGCGGACGTCGTGCCGGGCCGTCACGTTGCCGTTCAAATCGATTTCCTCGGCTTGCGATACCGGGAATCCGAATTTTATTTTCTGCAGGGCGGCATCCCCTGCGGCGTTGAAGAGGCGGACGACGATTCCGTCGCCGTCGAGGTAGGCGGCCGAAATCTCGTAGCCGCTTTCCGCCACGTCGATCAGCGAGGCGTTTTCGGGTGCGGCCTGCGGATAGGTCACGCAGGTCAGCGGCTCGTTCCACCGCAGGCTTTCGTCGTGGATGCCCGCGGCATCCCATGCCTTGCGGTGGGGAACCAGGGCGAAGCGGATGTGCGTCGGGCCGTCGATGGGGTAGTCGCGGCCCCAGAGCCCGTTCCCGGAGAACTGCACAATCATCCCGAGCGGGGAACCGCCGCCGTACGAATAGGAGGTAGTGTGGTCCGAGAGGAGCGCGAGGCCGTAGCCGTCGCCCTGCTCCGCGAGGTCGACCCAATGCAGGATGATGTTATGCTTGATGTTGTCCCACGTGGTGAAGTGGGTATTTTCCAACGTGCTTTTGCAGACGTCGAACGGGGCGTCCTTGTAGAGCGCGGGCGATGCGAGGTCGGCCGGGAAGAGCACGTTGAGGTTGAAACGGTCGTCGTAGAATGCCCGGTGGTTGTTGTTGAACGCGTCTTTCTGCCGGAAAGCGCCGATGCCGACGTTGTGCTGCCAGTCGATTTTCAGGTCGAAGTCGATTTTGCGGTCACCCTGCCGGAGCGTGATTGTCTGCGTGAACGGATGCGATTCGATGCGGCCGCAGATGCGGACGCTCTTTTCCAGCGCGTCGTCCCGCACCACGGTCACCGTTGCCGGGGCTTGGGCCGAAGAGTGGAATTCGCCCTGGTCGTAGAAGAATCCGCGCAACTCGCCGATGGCGTATTTGCTCCGCGAATCCGCGAACTCCTTGTTGCCGTCCTTTCTGGCCGTCAGGCTCGTGATGACGCCGCCCTTTGCCGGGTCAATGACGATGCGGTACATGTCGTTTTCGAGTACGTATTGGCCGTCGTTCCGTTCGCCGGTGCCGCCGTTGTTCCTTTTACCGGGTTTCTGTGCGGGCTCCGCGAAGTAGGTCGCGTATCCGAAGGCCGGAACGTCCGCTGCGAACAGCAGCTCCGTTTTCCCGTCGCGTACGGCGACGCTGGCTTCCACCTTTTTGCCTTTGGCGTCCGTGACGCTCACCTCTCCGCTGCCGAAACCCGCGGGCAGCAGGGCCGACACCGTTTCGCGGCGCGCGGTGCCGAGCGTATTGTAGACACGGAGGTAAATGCCGCGGCCGCGGGCGCCGTCCTCCGAAAAGCTGCTCCGGGCTTCGTCCGCGATTTTGTCGCACAGCGCATTGGTCGCGGCCGTCCAGCGGCGGATGTGATCCGCCCAGGTGCCCTGCTTGTGGAGCCCGTTGTAGGGAACGATCCACGAATCGTGGTGCTGTGCGAGCATCAGCGTGCGCCATGCCTCGTCGAGCGTCGGCTGGTCATAGGCGTAGCCGTTGGCGAGGTTGGCGATGACGCCCGTCTTTTCGGCCGTGACGAGTTTGTTTTCCGATTCGCGTACCTGTTGCGCGATGCGCTGCAGCACCTGGCTGCCCCATACGAGGCTTACGCGGACATCCTCCTGCGGCATGCGGTAGTCGTCCGTAGTACTGCCGTCGGTGATTTGTTCGAAATACTCCCGCCAGGTGACGTAGATCGAGTTGTTGCGGATGTGGTCGCCGAAGCCGATCCAGGGGCCGTATTTCCAGCCGGCGTCCTGGAAGCACATGCCCACCGGGTGGGCGATTCCGTATTTGATGCAGGCGTCGAGGTATTCGGTTTCATTGCCCCAGGCCGTGGTCTGCCATACGGAGTTCTCCTGGAGCTGCTCGCAGGCATGGCGCGGCGAGGTAAGGATCGAACTGCCGTCGGGGCCTGTCCAGTTGACAAGTTCGCCGCCGTAAGGGGCGGTGTAGCCTCCCCAGCAGGTGTTCGGGCACTTGAGCGACGCATATTTGAAACCGAAGAGTTTGAGTATCTGCGGCAGGCTGCTCGTGAAGCAGGGCTCTTCCACGGAGTAGGTGGTGAACTCCACCTGCGGAAAATGGCTGTGGATTTTGTGCATGCCGTAGGCGAACTGCCGGATGATGCTCTCGCCGGAGATGTTGTAGCAGTAGGGCTGGGCGTAGGTCGGGTTGGTGAACTCGACGCGTTTGTCGGCGGCAATCTCCTTGAGCCGGGCGTAGTCGGCCGGTGTCCTTACCTGTACCGTGTCCCAGGTTTCGGGCTCGATTTCCAGGCAAATCCGCCATTCGGGATGTGCTGCGAGCTGGTCGGTTATGAAGCGGGTTTTCCATTCGACGGGGTAGTGGCCGTAGATGCCGCCGTGGTAGCCGTCGACGAAATAGACGCGCTGCTGGGAAAAACCCGGGGTGCCCGGGACGAGGAGCAGCAGCAGGGAGATGCACGCTCCCCTGCCGGCTGCCGGCAGCCGGCGCATGCTGCGGAGTTTGCCCAAAATTGTTCGGGATACGCTGTGGAGAATTCCAAGTCCGT
This sequence comes from uncultured Alistipes sp., assembly GCF_902388705.1. Taxonomy (GTDB): domain Bacteria; phylum Bacteroidota; class Bacteroidia; order Bacteroidales; family Rikenellaceae; genus Alistipes. The sequence goes on along the minus strand of NZ_CABMQJ010000014.1, from coordinate 2,432 downwards.
TGCGAGATGAGTTCATGGTCGTGTTGAGTTGGTTCGTAGAATTCGGATTCCTGCGGAATTCCAGTTTTACAAATTAACTTAAATAAACAGGAACCCCGAAAGGGAGTGAGGGGTAAAGTAGGTAGAAAAGTAAATGTACCTTTTTGGGAAAACGCTTGTTTGCAGTCTGTTGCGTGGTTTTGTCGCTGTGTATTTGGTAAACGGCGTAGAATCGGCCCGGAAGGCGGTAAAACCGCTTCCCGGCTGCCTGTGCCCGCAGGCGGGCTTCGTCGGGGGTATGCAGGGGCCGTCCGGAATCGCATTCGGACAGGCGATGTGCAGGAAATCGACCGGAAAATTGCAAAAGTCGTCGAAAATTAGTAAACTTGTAGAGGAAAACTTTTTTCTGGAAGGGAACGATATTGTTGATTCGAACATCTTATGCCTTCTCCGAGATGTACCCGGTGTTGTTGTCCGTTGGCCCCGGCAGGAGCGGGCCGGTTGACTTTCAACAGAAGATTTACACTGAAAACATTTGACGAATGAAAAAGTTGACTCTTATACTCTTCTTCGTGCTGGCCGGTTCGGCAGCTGCCCGGTGTGACAATGCCGGGACGGACGAATTGCTGCGCAACCTGAATGAAGCGATTGATAACCAGGCAGTATATACCGACGGTAAGAAAGCGGAAATCGAGGTGCTGCGGCAAAGGAAGCTGCGCGCCCAGAGTACGGAGGACATATATGCGATCAACCGCGAAATCATCGGCAATTACGAGTCGTTCATCTGCGACTCCGCCGAGTATTACATCCGGCAGAACCTTCGGATTGCCCGGAAACTCGGCAACCGCGACTATATCTCGGAGTGCGAGTTGCAGCTGGCTTTCATCTACTCGTTGTCGGGACTCTTCCTGCAGGCCAACGACATCTTCTCGTCGATCGAATACGACAGCCTGCAGGTCGACCAGAAGTGCCGCTATTACTGGAACCGCATCCGGTTCTACGAAAACCTGATGACCTATACCAACGACAGGGAGTTGTCCGAAACATACAAACGGGAAATCGGCATATGCCGGGATTCCGTCATGACGCTGCTGCCGGTCGGCACGAAGGAGTGGCAGACGGAAAGGGCTTTCAAACTGATGGAAAACGGCAGGCCGGAGGGCGCGCGGGATATATTCGACGGCATATTCCGGGCAGAGGAACCCGGCACCCACCAGTATGCCATGGCTGCGATGTGCCTGGCCAAGGCCTACGCGCAAATGGGCGACCGGGAACAGCAGGAGAAGTACCTGATTCTGGCGGCGACGACGGATATCCGGCTGGCGGTCAAGGAGAACGAGGCCCTGCTCGCGCTCGCCACACTTTTGTATGAAAAGGGAAATGTCGACCGGGCGTATTCCTATATCTCTTTTGCGCTGAACGATACCAACTTCTACAACTCCCGTTTCCGGAACACCGTCATTGCGCGCCTCTACCCCATAATCGAGAGCAGTTACCTTTACAGACTGGACAAGCAGCGGCGCAACCTGCGTTTTTACGCCACCATGTCGAGCCTGCTCGTCCTGGCGCTCGCCATCGGACTGTTCTTCTATTTCCGCCAGACGAAAATCATCTCCCGGGCCCGGCAGCACCTCAACCGGATGACGCAGGAGCTTATCGGCGTGAACAAGAGCCTCGACGAGGCCAACCTGGTCAAGGAGCGCTACCTGGGGTATTTCATGAACCAGTGTGCCATCTATGTCAATAAACTCGACAAGTACCGCAGGGATATAAACCTGAAGATCAAGAATAAGCAGTTCGACAGGCTGTACGACCTGGCCATACAGGCCCCCGGCAAGGAGGAAGAGGAGCTGTGCGCCAATTTCGACCAGGCGTTCCTGGATTTGTATCCCAACTTCGTGGAGAAATTCAATGCGCTGCTGCGTCCGCAAAACCGGTATGTGCTCGAGAACGGGCGCCTTAATACCGAACTGCGCGTCTTTGCGCTGATTCGGCTGGGGGTATCCGACGTGAACCAGATTGCCGACTTCCTGCACTGCTCGCCGCAGACGATTTACAACTACAAAAGCAAAATCAAGAAGAGCGCCCTCAACGGGGGTGAAAACTTCGAGGAAACGGTCAAAAACCTCGGTTCCCTGTCGCGGAATCCATCTCCATCCGGTTTACCAACCGACGAAGGGTGATGTTGTATAATATTCTGTATTAGAGTTTGTTGCAGATTATTTGCATTTCCCTGCATCTACTTTCCCGTTTAATGTCCATACGATTGACAAATTTTAAGGTGAAATTTGTATTAACCCCGTTTCCGGTATGCGGGGGTGCTATTTCCCGATCGTATGGAGAACCGTTATTTGCCGATACCACTGTTTGCCGCCGGGCGCCGCTGCGTTCCGGCGCAGGCGGTTTACCCCGGGGCAGACTGTGCCGGAGTTGCCGGCCGCCGGGCCGCCGGA
>NZ_CABMQJ010000013.1 GCF_902388705.1 uncultured Alistipes sp. | reverse complement strand
TTGCCTCGCGGATGTTGCGCAGCGTCGCGCCGCCGCGGGCTTCGACTTCGCGCTCCACGTCGCCGTATCCCAGCCGGGGCCGGGGCGTGCGCGAGAGGCGGATGTCTACGGCCGTGATGACGACGCGGCCCCGCAGTTCGTGCTTGAAGACGCTCTCGCGGTAGCCGAAACAGCAGTGCGTGGCGTCGAGCGTCGCCGTCGAGCGGCTGTCGACGCAGAACATGTGTACCTGTTCGATTACGTCTTTGGCTTCGCAGCCGTAGGCGCCGATATTCTGCACGGGAGCCGCTCCGGCCGTACCCGGGATGAGCGAGAGGTTTTCGATGCCCCACAGTCCGCGCTGCACGGCCCATTCGACCAGGTCGTCCCATTCGACGCCCGCGTCGACCCGTATGCGCACGGTGCCGTCCGCTTCGCCGAGCGGGGTGATCTGCCGGCAGACGGGCGTCAGGAGCAGCCCGTCGTAGTCGCGTGTGAAGAGGATGTTGTTGCCGCCGCCCAGGACGCACCAGCGCTCGGGCGCGCCGTTGCCGAAGAGCGTGCGCAGGTCTTCCGCGTTCTCGAATTCGGCGAGCCGCGCGGCATGTTGCTCGACGCCGAAACTGTTGCGTCCGCGCAGGCTGGTTTGGTGAAATTCTCGGATCATGATGTGCAAAGTTAGGAATTATTTCGTTATCTTTGAAGATAATTCCGAACCGACGAAAAAACTAAATAACAGAATACCATGTTTACCAAAGAGGATTTACAGCAGATCGAAAAACACGGCCAGACCCCCGGGGCGGTCGAGCGGCAGTTGGAGAACTTCCGCCGCGGATTTCCTTTCCTGCACGTCGTACGAGCCGCGTCGCCGGGCGACGGCGTGACGGTGGCGGATGAAGCGGAGGCCAATGCCGCCGTCGCGCGTTACGAAAAGGAGGCCCCCGGGCTGGGTATCGTGAAATTCGTCCCGGCGTCGGGAGCCGCGACGCGCATGTTCAAGGAGCTGTTCGAGTTCGTCAACGACGACAGGCGCGGCAAAGGCATCGACGCGTTGCTCGCGAACATCGAAAAATTCGCATTCTGGCCCGAGTTGAAAGCCGTGCTCCCGGCCGGGGCCGATGACAAGGCGGTCGTCGAGGCCATCGTCGGGGAGGGGCTCGGCTACGGGCGGAAACCCAAGGGGCTCGTGACCTTCCACGCCTATCCCGAGGGGGCCCGCAAGGCCGTCGAGGAGCACCTGGTCGAGGGGGCTGTCTATGCGGCTTCGAACGGCGTCGCGAAAATCCATTTCACCGTGTCGCCCGAGCACCGGGCCGGGTTCGAGGCGTTGCTGGCGGAGAAGATTCCCGTTTACGAAAAACGTTTCGGCATCCGCTACGAGATTTCGTTCTCGGTGCAGAAACCCTCCACGGACACCATTGCCGTCAATCCGGACAACACCCCGTTCCGGCAGGAGGACGGTTCGCTGCTGTTCCGTCCCGCGGGGCACGGCGCATTGATCGAAAACCTGAACGAAATCGACGCCGACCTGATTTTCATCAAGAACATCGACAACGTGACCACCGACGCACGGCGCGGCGACACGATTCGTTATAAAAAGGTGCTGGCGGGGATGCTGCTCGATTTGCAGGATCGCGCTTTCGAGTACCTCAAGGCGCTCGAGGTGGGCGGCGCGGAGCTGGAGCCCATTGCCGGGTTCATCGAAAACCGGCTCTGCGTAAAGCTTCCCGCCGACTACGATTCAGCCCTGCTGCGCGCCGTGCTGGATCGTCCGATTCGTGTCTGCGGCATGGTGCGCAACGAGGGCGAGCCGGGCGGCGGCCCGTTCTGGGTTGCGAACCCCGACGGCACGCAGTCGCTGCAGATTGCCGAATCGAGCCAAATCGCGCCCGCCGACCTGCCGCTGATGCAGTCGGCCACACACTTCAATCCCGTGGATTTGGTGTGCGGCGTCCGCGACTCGAAAGGCCGCAAGTTCGACCTGCGCCGCTATACCGATCCCTCGACGGGCTTTATCTCGTCGAAGTCGAGCGGCGGCCGCGAGCTGCGTGCGCAGGAGCTGCCGGGACTGTGGAACGGCGCGATGGCCGACTGGAATACGGTGTTCGTGGATGTTCCCGTCACGACTTTCTCCCCGGTGAAGGTCGTGCAGGATTTGCTGCGTCCCCAGCACCAGTAACCGTATCGGTAAAACGGAAAAGCCCCGGCGCATGGCCGGGGCTTTTCCGTTGCTGTTTTATGCGGTGTGCGCCGGGAACCGCCGGTTTCCGCCCGCGCCCCGCGGGCATTTTCAGGCTGCGGACGTTGTTATAATGACCGTCGGATGTTGAGCATCCACGGGTTTTCGATGTTGCGGATGCCTTTCTGGTTGAGCAGCTGCGCCAGCGTGCGGCCCATCTGCCTAAAGTCGGTCGACAGGGTGGTGATGCCGCCCGCGAGTATCTCCTTGAGCGGCGTATCGTTGTAGGAGATGATGCCGAACTCGCGCCCGGGCGTCATCTGCTGCCTTTCGGCCTGCTTGAGCAGCGTCACCATGTCGCGGTCGCTGACCAGGATGAACAAGTCGCCCCTGCGGATCTCGCGGTCGCGGATCGTGGCGAGGTATTCGTGGCCGAAACCCTGCTCCGTGCAGAAGCGCACCAGCCCGTCGTAGCGCTCCTGCGGCTCCTTCTTCTCGTGCTGCACCATCAGCAGGCGTTCGTATTTGCGGATATGGCCGAGGCCGTGGCAGAGCGCCTCGTAGGTGTCCTTTTCGAAATTCTGCGCCACGGAGGAGTATTTGCCCAGCAGCTCGGGATGGAAATGGTCGAGCAGGAACACCCGTCCAGAGAGGCTTTCGAGCAGCGGCCCGATGCCTGTGAATTTGCCCGGCATGATGATGTAGGTGGTGTATTTGCCGTTGGCGTCGGCGACGAGCGTGTCGAATACCCTGCGGTTGTAGTTGTGGAAATAGAGGTCGACGCTTACGCCCTTGCCGACGTGCTCCATGAACGAGTTGTAGAGGTCTTCCTTGAATTCGTTGAATTCGTTGAAAAGCAGGAAGACGTTGTGCTCCGCCGGAACCCGCGCCGAGGCGACGTAGTAGCCCACGCCGGGCGTCGAGGCGATGATGCCGCGCGATTTGAGCTCGCTCAACCCCGCGAATACGGTGTCGCGCGAAAGACGGTAATTCTCGCGGAATTCGTTGATCGAGGGTATCCAGTCGCCTTTCTGGAGCCGACCTTCGGTGATGCCGTCGATGACGAAGTTCACGACCTGTTTGTATTTGGATTCGTTGTTTTTCATTGCGTTGAACTTCCCCGGTGATGCAAATATAAGCAAAAATCGGGGAACATCGGTACGAACCGGTACGATTTTGCAAAAAAACATACCAGTTCGTACCAGTATGATAAAATTTTGTTTATATTTGCAGAAAAGACCGCACTGCGCCATGGAGAAAGGCATCGTTTTCAGCATCGAAGAGTTCGCCATACACGACGGGCCCGGTATCCGTACCACGGTCTTCCTGAAAGGGTGTCCGCTACGCTGTGCGTGGCGCCACAACCCCGAGGGTATCTCTCCTGCGCCTCAGTATATGTTCCGGCGCGACGGCCGCACGGTGTGCGACTGCGAAATCGCCTCGGACGAACTGGCCGGCAAACTGTTGCGCAGTAAGGAGATATACCTTATAAATAAAGGCGGCGCCAAGCATACCTGTTCGGAACCGCCGCCGCTGGGCAGACGCGGACAATACGCCGGTTCTGCGCAACCTCGAATGGCGCTGCGCCTCGGGCCGGGCCCGGAATGTCGGGCGTGTTCCGTGAGGGGCCATGATGCAGTCCATTGTCATCGGCGTCACCGACCCGAGGTTTACCATGCCGGGCATGTTCCCTGTCGATTGCCTTGGACAGCCTTATCTTTGCGGCGAAACTGCCCGAAACCAAAGACAAATCCCTCGAACAGATACAACGAGAACTGACAAAATAATCCCCATTATGAACCGTTTCGTAAAAATACTCCCCGCGGCTGCCCTGTGCCTGTGTGCCGCCGTGACCGCGGCCTGCTCGGGCCGCGAACCCGACGCCGCGATTGCGGTGGATGCCTCGAAAGTCGAAGCCGACATCACCCCGTGGCTCTACGGCGCCTGCATCGAGGACGTCAACCACGAAATCTACGGCGGCCTCTACGACCAGCGTATCTTCGGCGAGAGTTTCGAGGAGCCCGTTCCCAACCCCCTTTTCGACGACTGCACGGCCTATGAGGGCTCGTGGCGCGCCGAGGGCGGCGAGGTGATCGCTGCGGCCCATGCCGGCGCCAAGCTGGTTTACGAGCCGCTGGAGCTTGCCAGCGGCAGGGCGGAAGCCGAACTGAAGTTTGTCCGCGGCAACGGGGGCGACAATGCCGGACTGCTCGTCGGGGTGTCCGAGGCGGGCAACGGCGCCGACAATTTCAACGGTTATGAGATAAGCCTTGCGGCCGACGGCAGGAAAGTCGTGCTGGGCAAGCACCGAAAGAATTTCACCCCGGTTGCCGAGGCTGCGGTGTCGTGCGACCCCGCGCAGTGGAACCGCCTGGGCGTTCAGACCGGCGGCGGGAAAATACGGGTCTTGCTCAACGGCGCATGTGTTCTGGAAGCTGCGGACGACGATCCCGTGCCGGCCAAAGGCAAGGTCGCGCTGCGCACGTGGAATTCCGAAGTGCGTTTCCGCAACGTGAAAATCGCGGACGGCAGCCGGGAGCGGACGCTCGCCTTCCGCACGACGCCCGCCGTGCAAATCAGCCGGCAGTGGGACGCCTTTTCGACGGGCGATGCCGTGGCCGCCTATCGCCATACGGCGGGCGACGCCTTTAACGGCGCGCACGCGCAGGCCGTGGAGTTCGTTTCCGGGACGGGCACCGTGGGTATCGCCAATGCGGGCCTGAACCGCTGGGGCATCGCCGTGCGCAAGGGGCAGCGATTCGAAGGCCGCCTCTACCTCAAGGGTACGGGCGATGTGGTCGTGGCCCTGCAAAGCGCCGACGGTACGGCATCCTACGCCGCACAGCGCATCACGGGCCTCGGCGCCGCATGGCGGAAATTCCCGTTCGAACTGACCGCTGCGGCCGCGGACAGTAACGCCCGCTTCGCCGTCTACCTCGATGGCCCGGGCCGGGTGCAGGTTGACCAGGCGACGCTCATGTCCACGGGCAGCGACCGGTTCCGCGGCCTGCCGCTGCGGGCCGACATCGGACAGGCGATGGTCGACCAGGGGCTGACGTTCCTGCGCTACGGCGGCACGATGGTCAACGTACCGGGCTACCGTTTCAAGAAGATGATAGGCGACCGCGACAGGCGCCCGCCCTATTGCGGCCACTGGTACCGCTGGTCGACCAACGGCTTCGGTATCGAGGACTTCGTGCAGTTCTGCGAGAAGGCGGGCTTCACGGCGGCCTTTGCGGTCAACATCGAGGAGTCGCCCGAAGACATGGCCGACATGATCGAGTACCTGAACGGCCCCGTAACGTCGGAGTGGGGGCGTAAACGCGCCGAAAACGGCCATCCCGAGCCTTACGGCGTGAAATACATCGGTATCGGCAACGAGGAGGTGCTCTTCCACGGCGATAGCGCCGACGAGTACGACCACTACGTCGAACGCTTCGGCCTGCTGCACGATGCCATCAAGGGCAAAGACCCCTCGGTGAAGCTGATTGCCACGGCGTGGTGGCGCCCCGACTCCCCGAGCATGGAGCGCACGTTCCGCGCCCTGGACGGCAAGGCCGACTACTGGGATTACCACCCGTGGGCCGACCAGCTCGCCAGCGGCCGGGAGGTCGAAGCCGAACTGCGCCGCATGCGCGAGCTGTTCCTCGCGTGGAATCCGGATACCGCGATCAAATGCGCCATCTTCGAGGAGAACGGCAACCGCCACGACATGCAGCGCGTGCTGGGACATGCCGCCGTACAGAACGCCGTGCGCCGCATGGGCGACTTCGTGCTGACGTCGTGCGCGGCCAACGCCCTGCAACCGTACAAGCAGAACGACAACGGCTGGGACCAGGGGCAGGTTTTCTTCACCCCGTCGCAGGTGTGGGGCATGCCTCCCTACTATGCGCAGCAGATGGCCTCGGCCCACCACGAGCCCCTGCTCGTCGCCAGTGCGACGGAGGGTGCCGGCGAGGAGCTCGACGTGACGGCCACCCGCAGCCCGGAGGGCAGCCGCGTGGTGCTGCATATCGTCAATACGGGAGCCGAACCCCTGCGCGCAGCCCTGCGCGTGGCGGGTATGGAGCGGGTTTCCGCCGCACGCATGGTTTCGCTCTCGGGCGACCTGATTGCGGCCAACAGCCCCGAGCAACCCGAACGCATCGTCCCCGTCGAACGGAAGCTGCCCGCGAAAGCCGCGCAGACGCTCGAACTGGAGCCCTGGTCCTATACCATCGTCGTACTGGACAAATGACCGTCCAGGTGGGGGCAATTTCTTCGACGGCAAGGAGGTAGGCAAGGGCGGCAAAGCTATGGGCACCGGGCGTCGCTGGCGCTGGAAACACGGCATTTTCCCGACAGTCCCAACCGTCCGGAGTTTCCCTCGACTGCTCGGCCCGGGGGAGGAGTACCGCCATGTGTGCGTCTGTAAGTTCGATGCCGAATAGTTGTGCTTTAAATATTGCGCATCGGTCGGGGAGCGGTTCATTGAACCGCTCCCCGGTTGTTTTCCCGGAGGGCTGTGCCGCTTTTCAAAAAGCGAACATCGTTCTCCGGGGTGCGGCACAGTCTGTTTTTCGTCGCGGCGAATCCTGTCCATCTGCGCGGTGTACCGTTCTGGCCCCTGTTTTGCAGCGCCGGGAGGGTTGTCCGGAAGTCGCCGGAGGGGCTGTTTTCCGGGCTGCCGGGTTCCTCTTTTTGTTCCCGATTCTTGTCAAAAAAGGACAATTTATTGTCATCGGCCTCTGATTTCTAATTATCTTTTATATATTTGTGCGTAAAATGAAAAAACAATAATCAAAACTAAATAACACTATGGAAAACAAACTTCAGGAGCTGACCAAGAAGCTCTATGACGAGGGACTGGAGAAAGGCCGCGCCGAGGCCGACCGCCTGGTTGCCGAGGCCAAGAAAGAGGCGGCGAAGATCGTTGCCGAAGCCCGCGCCCAGGCCGAAGACATCGTTAAGAAAGCCCAGGTGAAAGCCGAGGACGTGGAGAAGAACACCATGACCGAGATTTCGCTCGCCGGCAAGCAGGCCGCCGCGAAAATCAAGGCGGAGATCGCCTCGATGATCGTTGCCCGGGCTACGGCCGCCGGGGTTAAGGACGCGGCGCTCGATCCCGCCTTCATCAAGGAGATGCTGCTGTCGGTGGCCCGGAACTGGAACGGCGCCGAGGCCGGCAAGGTGGAGCTGAAAGCCCTGCTGCCCGAAGCCGGACGTGCGGAGCTCGACGCGGCGTTCGGCAAAAGCGCGCAGGAACTGCTCGCCGCCGGTATCGAAGTGGGGTATTCCAAAGAGGTGAAGTCCGGCTTCAAGGTGGGCGCCAAAGACGGCGGCTACTACATCTCGTTCTCCGACGCCGATTTCGACGCCCTGCTGGGCGAGTACCTGCGCGAGAAGGTTTCGGATATGCTCTTTAAGGCGTAACGACCATGTTCGCAACGAATTATTATTGTCTGGTCGCCGGGCTGAAAGAGTATTCGCTCGACGCCGACACCAAGGGCTTCGATGCCAAAGCCATCATCGGGGAGATTCTCGAAGGTGTGTCGGCGGCGGACGCTGCCGAGGTGCGGCTGCTGTACGGCTACTACGACTGTGAGAATATCGCTTCGCTGCGCGCGGGGCGCTCGGCGCACAATCCGCTGGGCAACTTCACGCACGAGGAGCTGGAAGAGGAGGTGAAGGCTCCCCGGAAGCTGCCGGCCCCCGTGGCCCGTGTGCTGCGCGCCTATGCCGACCCCGAGGGCGAGGACGCCGAGGAGGTCGATACGGCGCAGCGCTTCGAAACGGCCCTGTTCGACGCCTATTACGGCGCTTGCAGCCGTGCCCGCAGCCGCTTCCTGCGCGCGTGGTCGGAATTCGACCGCAACCTGCGCAACGTGACGGCCGCCGTGACGGCCCGTGCCGCTGGGCGTCCCGTAGAGGAGGTGACCGTAGGCGGGGGCGACGTGGTCGAGCAGCTGGAGCGCAGCTCGGCCGCCGATTTCGGACTGCGGGGCGAGCTGCCCTACATCGACGCCGTGATCGCCGCCGTGAACGACGATGCCAACCTCGTGGAGAAAGAGCATAAGCTCGACCTGATCCGCTGGAACGAAGCCGTGGAACTGGCGACGTTCGACTATTTCGACATCAACTCCATCCTTTCGTACCTCGTCCGCGTCAACATCGTGGCGCGCTGGACACAGCTCGACGCCGCACGCGGCCGCGAGATGTTCTCCCGCCTGATGGCCGAGCTGGACGGCAGGGCGCTGGTGGAAAACAAGGAGTAGTCCTGAAAGCGCATGCACGGCCGCAGGCCGTGTCAGCAGGCCCGGTACTGTCCCGGGCGCCTCTTCAGGGGGCCGGGATGCCCGAGGCGGAACGTGCGCCGGGGCCGGAAAAACGAAAAATAAGAAACTAAACGAATATTCATGAAAACTACAGGACGTGTAAACGGTATCATCTCCAACATCGTCATCGTCAAGGCCGACGGAGCCGTAGGCCAGAACGAAATCTGCTACGTGTATGCAGGCGATACCAAAATGATGGCCGAGGTCATCAAGGTCGTAGGCGACAGCGCCTATGTCCAGGTTTTTGACAGCACCCGCGGACTCAAAATCGGCGACAAGGTCGAGTTCGAGGGGCATATGCTCGAGGTGACGCTCGCCCCGGGCCTCTTGTCGCGCAACTACGACGGTCTGCAGAACGACCTCGAGAAGATGGACGGTCTGTTCATCGAGCGCGGGTCGATTACCGACCCGGTCGATTTCGGGGCGGAGTGGGAGTTCTCGCCGCTGGCCAAAGCGGGCGACAAGGCGACGGCCGCATCGTGGCTGGGCGAAGTCAAGGAGCAGTGGGTGAGCCACAAAATCATGGTGCCCTTCACGATGGCCGGGAACTATACGGTCAAGAGCGTGGCGGCGGCCGGTAAATACAAGGTCACGGACACGATTGCCGTGGTGACCGACGACGAGGGCCGGGACTACGACATCACGATGGTGCAGAAGTGGCCCGTGAAGCAGGCCGTGCGCTGCTACGTGGAGAAGCCGCGCCCCTCGCGCATGATGGAAACGGGCGTCCGCGCCATCGACACGTTCAACCCGATGGCCGAGGGCGGTACGGGCTTTATCCCCGGGCCTTTCGGTGCGGGCAAGACCGTGCTCCAGCACGCCATTTCGAAACAGGCCGATGCCGACATCATCATCATGGTGGCCTGCGGCGAGCGTGCCAACGAGGTGGTGGAGATTTTCAAGGAGTTCCCCGAACTGGTCGACCCCCATACGGGCCGCAAGCTCATGGAGCGCACGATTATCATCTGCAACACGTCGAACATGCCCGTTGCGGCGCGCGAGGCGTCGGTGTATACGGGTATGGCCATCGGCGAGTACTACCGCGCCATGGGCCTCAAGGTGCTGGTGATGGCCGACTCGACGTCGCGCTGGGCACAGGCGCTGCGCGAGATGTCGAACCGTCTGGAGGAGCTGCCCGGACAGGACGCTTTCCCGATGGACCTCTCGGCGATTATCTCGAACTTCTATTCGCGTGCCGGACTGGTGAAGCTGAACAACGGCCAGACGGGTTCGGTGACTTTCCTCGGTACGGTGTCGCCCGCGGGCGGTAACCTCAAGGAGCCGGTGACCGAGTCCACGAAGAAGGCGGCGCGCTGCTTCTACGCCCTGTCGCAGGGACGTGCCGACTCGAAGCGCTATCCGGCCATCGACCCGCTGGAATCCTATTCGAAATACCTCGAGTATCCCGAAATCAGGGAATACCTCGACGACCATATCGAGAAAGACTGGGTGGACCTTGTATATGCCGGCAAGACCATCGTGCAGCGCGGCAAGGAGGCCAACGACCAGATCAATATCCTCGGCGACGACGGCGTGCCGGTGGAATACCACGAACGTTTCTGGAAGTCGGAGCTGATAGACTTCGTAATCCTGCAGCAGGACGCATTCGACGACATCGACGCCAACTGCCCGCTCGAACGCCAGAAGATGATGTACAAAATGGTGCTCGACATCTGCAGCAAGGAGTTCGCTTTCGCCGGTTTCGAGGAGTGCTCGCAGTTCTTCAAGGGTCTGATCAACCTTTTCCGCCAGATGAACTATTCGGAATGGCAGTCGGAGAAGTTCAACGATTACCTGAAGCAGATCGAGAAGTATGTGAGTGAAAAAATCAAATAAGCTTTAGACCATGACAACACGAGCTTTTCAGAAAATATATACCAAGATTGACAACATCACCAAGGCGACCGTGACGCTCAAGGCGCTGGGCGTCGGCAACGACGAACTTGCCACCGTGGGCGGCAAGCTGGCGCAGGTGGTGAAGATTATGGGCGAGAACGTGACGTTGCAGGTTTTCTCCGGAACCGAGGGGATTGCTACCGACTCGGAGGTCGTCTTCCACGGCGAGCCGCCGAAGCTGCGCGTATCGGACAACCTGGCGGGCCGTTTCTTCAACGCCTACGGCGAACCGCTCGAAGGCGGTGAAATCGTCGAGGGCGAGGCGCGCGAAATCGGCGGCCCGACGGTGAACCCTTTCCGGCGTATCCAGCCTTCGGAGCTGATCGCCACGGGTATCGCCGGCATCGATTTGAACAATACGATCGTGACGGGGCAGAAGATTCCGTTCTTCGCCGATCCCGACCAGCCGTATAACGCCGTGATGGCCAACGTGGCGCTGCGCGCCAAGGCCGACAAAATCATCCTCGGCGGCATGGGACTTTCGAACGACGACTTCCTCTACTTCAAGTCGGTGTTCGAGAACGCCGGTGCGCTCGACCGCATCGTGTCGTTCGTCAACACGACGGAGAACCCGCCCGTGGAGCGGCTCCTGGTTCCCGACATGGCGCTTACGGCCGCCGAGTATTTCGCCGTGGACAAGGGCGAAAAGGTGCTGGTGCTGCTGACCGACATGACGCTCTACGCCGATGCGCTGGCCATCGTGTCGAACCGTATGGACCAGATTCCGTCGAAAGACTCGATGCCCGGCTCGCTCTACTCCGATCTGGCGAAGATTTACGAGAAGGCCGTGCAGCTGCCCAACGGCGGTTCGATTACCATTATCGCCGTGACGACCCTGTCGGGCGGCGACATTACGCACGCCATCCCCGACAATACGGGTTACATCACCGAAGGACAGTTGTTCCTTCGCAACGACTCCGATACGGGCAAGGTCATCGTCGACCCGTTCCGTTCGCTGTCGCGTCTGAAGCAGCTGGTCATCGGCAAGAAAACCCGCGAAGACCATCCGCAGGTGATGAACGCCTGCGTGCGCCTCTATGCCGACGCAGCCAACGCCAAGACCAAGCTCGAGAACGGTTTCGACCTCTCGGACTACGACGAGCGTACGCTGAAGTTCGCATACGACTATTCGGAGAAACTCCTGTCGATCGACGTCAATATCGGCATCACCGAGATGCTCGACACGGCGTGGGGACTCTTCGCGAAATACTTCTCCAAGGAGGAGGTCGCGATCAAGGAGGAGCTCATCAAAAAGTACTGGAAAGAATCGTAAAACGCGATGGCAATCAAATTTCAATATAACAAGACCTCGCTCGGCGACCTCGGCAAGCAGCTGAAAATGCGGCAGAAGGCACTCCCTACGATCAAAAGTAAGGAGTCGGCCCTGCGCTCCGAAGTGAAGAAGGCGAAGGACTCCGCGGGCGACTACCGCAGCCGGCTCGATGCCCTGAAGGCCGAGTACGACTACATGGTGGCGCTCTGGGGAGAGTTTGATTGTGACCTCTTGCGCATCGCTGATGTCGAACTTTCGGTACAGAAGATCGCGGGTGTGCGGATACCCGTTTTGCAGGACGTGAAGTTCGAGGAGAAGCCCTACGACCTCTTCTCGTCGCCCGTATGGTTCGCCGACGGAGTCGATATCCTCAAGCGCATGGCGCAGCTGGGGATCGAGTTCGAGGTGTACAACCGCCGGATGGAACTGCTCGACCACGCACGCCGTAAAACCACTCAAAAGGTGAACTTGTACGAAAAGGTGCAGATACCCGGGTACGAGGACGCCATACGTAAGATCAAACGCTTCATGGAGGACGAGGAGAACCTCTCCAAGTCGGCCCAGAAGATCGTGAAAACCAAACAGCAACAGGCCGGGGAGGGCGCAATGTTATGATAGCGAAAATGGCAAAATACGACTTTGTGCTCTATGCGGCGCAAAGCGAGGATTTTATCGAAAAGCTGCGCGACCTGGGCCTTGTGGACATCACCACCACGGGCTGGGAGCCCTCGGAAGAGGACCGGCAGCTGCTGCTCGACATCGAGGGGCACGCCAAGGCGACCGAATTCCTGCGCAATTTCCGTGCGGAGGAGGGCCGCTGCGACGCCGGCGCCAAGCCCTTCGCCACGGGCGCCGAGGCTTATGAGCACTACGCCGCCGCGCACCAGCGGGCTACGGCGCTGCATGCCGAAATCGGCCGCCTGGAGAAGACGGCCGACGAGCTGCGTCCGTGGGGCGAGTTTTCGCCCGAGCGCACCAAAGCGCTGGCCGAACAGGGCATCGTACTGCGTTATTTCTTCACCCCGAAGAGCAACTACGACAAGTTCGAAGCCGAGTGGGCCGGGCAGTATACCCTGTCGCTGATTAACCGCAGCGAATCGACGGCCTATTTTGTCGTCGTGACGGCTCCCGGCGAGGAGGTGACGCTCGATGCGCAGGAGATGAAAACCCCGTCGATGGACATCCGCGAGGCGGAGCGCCGTATCGCCGTGGCCGAAAAGGAACTCCGGACGCTGGACGCCGAGTTTTCGCGCGTGGCGGTTTCTGAAAAGCTACTCGCTGCGCATGCCGCAACGCTGAAAGAGCGCCTGCAGGGCGTGCGCGTGAAAGCCACGGCGCAGCAGGCCGCCGACGGCACGCTGGTCGTGATGGAGGGATGGGCCGAAAAGGAGACCTCGGACAAGGTCGACGCCTTGCTGGAGGAGTATCCCAACGTCGTTTACCTCAAGGGCGATCCTACGCCCGAGGACGATACGCCGGTGAAACTGAAGAACAACTGGTTCGCGCGCGTTTTCGAGTTGGTGGGCGACATGTACGCCCGTCCGAAATACGGTACGATGGACCTCACACCGTTCTTTGCGCCGTTCTACATGCTTTTCTTCGGCATCTGCCTGAACGATGCCGGATACGGCGCCATTCTCGCGCTGCTGGGGGCGTGGATGCTGGCGAAGAACAAACAGCCCGGCATGATGCGCCAGGCGGCATGGTTCGCCACGCTGTGCGGCGTGTCGACGATTCTCTTCGGACTGCTCTGCGGCTCTTTCTTCGGCATGAGCATGCAGGAGTGGTTCCCGTCGATTCATTTCTTCGATTTCCAGGGGCAGTTCTTCTCCATTGCGCTGGCCATCGGCGTGGTGCAAATCATGTTCGGCATGGTGCTGAAAATCGTCATGATTTCGTCCACCGTCGGATTCCGATATTCGCTCGGCTCGCTGGGCTGGCTGCTGGTGATTCTGGGCGGAAGCCTCGCCGGCGGACTGCCGCTGCTCAACCCCGAATGGGTGATTCCGTTCTACACCACCTCGTCGCCCGCGTTCTATGCGACGCTCGGTGTGGGCGCGGTGCTGATGCTGTTCTTCAACTCGCCGGGCAAGAATCCGCTGCTGAATTTCGGACTGGGACTGTGGGACACCTACAATAACCTGACGGGCATCCTCTCCGACGTGCTGTCGTATATCCGCCTGTTCGCCATCGGACTCTCGGGCGGCATCCTCGCCACGGTGTTCAACGCGCTTGCCGCCGGATTCGTCCCCGAGGGCTCGGGCATCGTCGTGCGGCTGCTGATTATGATTCCGATTCTGCTGATCGGCCACGGCATCAACCTCTTCATGTCGACCATCTCGTCGTTCGTACACCCGATGCGTCTGACGTTCGTCGAATTCTACAAAAATGCGGGCTTCGAGATGTCGATGCGCTCGTTCGAGCCCCTGCGGAAAATCGATAATTCGGAAAACAAATAACAACTAAAACAAATTACAATTATGGAATCAACAACTGCAATTATTTTAGGCTACCTCGGCGTAGCGCTGATGGTCGGCCTTTCGGGCGTAGCGAGCTGTATCGGTACTTCGATCGCCGGTATGGCATCCGTGGGTGCCATGAAGAAGAACGGCGGAGCTTTCGGTAGCTACATGATCCTTTCGGCCATCCCCGGCTCGCAGGGACTCTACGGTTTCGTAGGCTACTTCATCATCAAGGGTTTCCTGACGGATTCGATGACCCTGCTGCAGGGCGCTGCCATCTTCGGCGCCGGCCTGCTGACGGGCCTGGTCTGCCTCGCTTCGTCGTACTTCCAGTCGAAAGTCTGCGCCAACGGTATCGCCGCTATCGGCAACGGCCACGACGTAATGGGTAAGACGCTGATTCTCGCGGCTTTCCCCGAGTTGTACGCCATCCTTACGGTAGCTGCCGTCTTCCTGATCGCAGGCGCCATCTAACGCTGCCGTTGCAGTATTATTCCGCAGGGCGGGACATGCATATGTCCCGCCCTGCTTTTTTGCTTTTATTTGCTTTTTTTGTCAATATCTGTACTTTTATTGCTGAAATTGATACCTTCGGAACCATCGCGAATGCTTATTTTTGCATAAAAGCAAAACCTTAAACTCCGACCGAAAATGAAATCCAAACGCTTGATGCTCGCCCTGGCCGCCCTGTGCGTCGCCGGCGGCGGCGTTTCGGCCCAGCAGAAAGCCGGGCAGGTGGCACCCAAAACCTACAGGGCCTATATGGTCTGCGACGCCCACCTCGACACCCAGTGGAACTGGGACGTGCAGACCACCATCCGGGAGTATATACCCCGCACGTTGTTCCAGAACCTTTACCTGATGGAGCGTTTCCCCGACTACCGTTTCAGCTTCGAGGGGGCCGTCGTGTATTCGTGGATGAAAGAGTACTATCCCCTGCAGTACGAGCAGATGAAGAAATACATCGCCTCGGGCCAGTGGCACATCGCCGGGGCTTCGTGGGACGCCAATGACCCCAACATGCCTTCGGCCGAGTCGTTCTTCCGCAACATCCTGCTCGGACAGGAGTATTATAAAAAGGAGTTCGGCGTGCATTCGACCGACATCTTCCTGCCCGATTGTTTCGGGTTCGGGTATACGCTGCCCACCATTGCGTCGCACTGCGGCCTGCTGGGCATGTCGACGCAGAAGTTGAGCTGGCGCAACCACGATTTCTACGACGCCCCGTATCACAGGAAAAACCCCTTCTCCTGGGGCGTCTGGTACGGCATCGACGGCAGTTCGGTGCTGGCGGCGTTCGATACGGGCGGTTACAACGACGAACTGCCCGAGAACGTGCAGTATAACGAGCGCCTGATGGAGCGCGCCGCCAACGGTTACGACAACACCTGTTTCCGCTACTATTCGGGCGGCGGAAAAGGGGTCGGCGACAAGGGTAACAGCGGTACGGTGACCACGTGCCGCCGCCTGGAGAAAGCCGTCAATGACCCCGATGCGCCGATTGAAATCATCAGCGCCGTGAGCGACGACCTTTTCAAGGCCTATCGCGACCGCAAGGCGGAACTGCCCGCGTACGACGGCGAGCTGCTGATGGACGTGCATGCCACGGGCTGTTACACCTCGCAGACGGCCATGAAGTACTACAACCGCCGCAACGAGGAGCTGGCCGGGGCGGCCGAGCGCGCTTCGGTAGCCGCGGACTGGCTCGGCGCGCTGGCATACGACAGCGCCAAACTCAACGAAATCTGGCAGCGTTTCATCTGGCACCAGTTCCACGATGATTTGACCGGAACGAGTATTCCGCAGGCCTATACGTGGTCGTGGAACGACGAACTGATTGCCCTGCGGCAGTCCGGCGACGTGATGAATACGGCGGTGGGCGCGCTGTCCTATTCGCTCGACACGCGGGTGAAAGGTACACCCGTGGTGGTCTATAACGCGGTGACCTCTCCGGTGAAAGCCGTCGTCGAGGCCGAGGTGCCCCTTGCGGCCAAAGCCAGAGGCGTGGCCGTGTACGGCCCCGACGGCCGCCGCGTGGCGGCGCAGGTCGTCAGCCGTGAAGGCGGGAAAGCCGTCGTGGCGTTCGCCGCCTCCGTCGGGCCGGTGGGGTATGCCGTATACGACGTCCGTCCGGCTGCACCGGCGAAGCCGTCGGCACTGAAAGTGGCCGGAAATACAATCGAGAACGCCGTGTACAAAGTGACGCTCGACAAGAACGGCGACATCGCCTCGCTAATCGACAAGCGCTGCGGCCGCGAGCTGGTCGAGCAGGGCAAGGCATTCCGGCTGGCGGTATTCGAGGGAAATCCCTCGAACCAGTGGCCTGCCTGGGAGGTGCTCAAGGAGGTGGTGGACAAGACGCCGCGTCCGGTCGACGGAGAGGTGACGATTTCGGTGGGCGAAGAGGGCCCCGTGCGGGCTTCGCTCAAGGTCGAGCGCACGTGGGGCGATTCGAAGTTCACGCAGTACCTTACGCTGACCGACGGCGCGTCGGACGACAGGCTGGATATTCATACGACTATCGACTGGAACAGCCGCAATACGCTGCTCAAAGCCGAATTCCCCATGTCGGTGCGCAATGAAAAGGCCGCCTACGACCTCGGTATCGGCTATATCGAGCGCGGCAACAACACGGCGACGGCCTACGAGGTGCCGGCTTTGAAATGGGCCGATTTGACCGATGCCGACGGCTCGTACGGCGTTTCGGTGCTCAACGACTGCAAATACGGCTGGGACAAACCCGCCGACAACACGCTCCGCCTGACGCTGATTCACACCCCGTCGACCGAGCGGCGCTATGCCCACCAGCGCGACCTCGACCTGGGGGTGAATCATTTCACCTACTCGATCGTGGGGCATACCGGAACGGAACGCGGGGCGACGGTGGCCGCCGCGGAGCAGCTCAACATGCCGCTGGTAGCCTACGTGGCCCCCGTCCATACGGGTGCGCTGGGCCGGACGTTCTCGATGCTGGAGGTTTCGACCCCGCAGATCGGCGTGCGAGCGCTGAAAAAGGCCGAGGACGGCGACGGGTACATCGTACGATGCTATGAGCTGACCGGAAAGCCGGTCGAAAACGCCCGCATCACCTTCCCGGCGCAGGTGCTTTCGGCCGAGGAGTGCAACGGCATCGAGGAGAGAATCGGCTCTGCCGCGACCGACGGACGTTCGTTGCTCGTTACGGCCGGGAAATTCGCGCCCAAGACCTACCGCGTGCGGCTGGCCGCTCCGGGCCGCAAGTCGACGCTGGCAGTGAACAATGCGCCCGTGACGCTGCCCTACAACACGACGGCTTTCACGACCGACGAGTTCTATACCTATTATCGTTTCGACAAGGAGCGCGGTACCTATGCCGCCGAACTGGTGCCGTCGGAGCTTACCTGCAACGGCGTGGAGTTCATGCTGGGCGAGGAGAATGCCGACGATGCGGTGTTGTGCCGCAGCCAGGTAATCGACCTGCCCGAGGGCAACTACAAGAAACTCTACATGCTCGTGGCTGCGGCCGACAAGGAGTGCGAGGCGGTATTCAGGGTGGGCGATTCGGAGCAGGCCGTAGCCGTGCCCCTGTGGAAGGGTTTCTACGGCCAGTGGGGTTGGCGCGGACACAGCCAGGCGTTCCTCAAGGATGCCACGATTGCGCACATCGGCACACACCGCCACCAGGGCGATGCAGGCAACCTGCCGTACGACTTCTCCTATATGTATATGGTTTCCCTCGATATTCCCGCAGGCGCGCAAACGGTGACGCTGCCCGAGAACCGTAACGTGGCGGTATTCGCCATGACGGCTTCGGACAATCCCATCGGCGACGTGCTTCCGGCGAACAGCACTTTCATCCGTCCGGATGCTAAGTAAACACGTTTTTTAGGTAGTATAATTAGGGGCTCAAGCCCGGCTCGACGAGCCGGGCTTGGGTTTTTTATGCGGCCGGGCTCTTTTTCGTTTGGTCGGCTTTTCCCCGATGCAGTCGAACTTTCCCCGGTGCAGTCGAACTTTTTCCGATGCAGTTGAACTTTTTCCGGTGTGTCCTGCTCTCTTCCGGTGTGACCGACTTTTTTCCGGTTTGTCCTGTTTTTTTCCGGTTTGTCCTGCTCTTTCCCGGCGCGTCCTGCTCTTGCCGGTGCGGTCGACGCTTTCCCCGGGCAGGGGTGACCGGGCGGCAGCCGGGGAATAAAATCCGTCCCTGCTGCATCCTATTGCGGCAGGGACGGAGTCGTTGGAACCGGAGCTGTCGGGATGCGGTGTCAGGCCTCCTCCGGCTGTTCCCCCGAGGGGGCGTCGACCTCCTGCCGCACCTGAGAGAGTTTCTCCTTGCGGTAAACCTTGGGCGTACAGCCGTACTTGGCGGCGAAACACTTGAAGAACGTGCCCCGGTTGACGAATCCCGCCTTGTAGATGATTTCGTCGATGGAGAGCTTGGTCGTGGTGAGCAGTTGCTCGGCCTTGGCCAGCCGGTACTCCTTGATGATGTTGGTGGGAGTCTGGTTCAGAATCCCCTCCAGGCGGCGGTAGAGGTTGCGGATGCTCACACCCATCTCGTCGGCGATGAATTTGGTGGAAATCTCCGTGTTGGAGATGTTGTCGTTGATGATTTTCAGCATCCGGTCAATGAACTCCTTGTCGTCCTGGTGGAGCATGCGTCCGTCCGAGAGTTCGAAGGCGCTGATGGTGGATTTGTAGTAGTCCTTGAGCGAGCGGTTGCGTTTGAGCAGCTGTTCGGTCACGGCTTTCAGGTATTCGACGTTGAACGGGAGCGTCAGGCAGATGTCCGCGCCCGACTCCACGCCCTTGATCCGTTCGTCGACCTGCTGTGCCGTCGAGAGCAGGATTACGGGGATATGCGAGGTGAGCTTGCCCTCCTTGATGAACTTGATGAGCGACAGGCAGTCGGATTTCTCGGAGAGGGCCTCGCAGATGATGATGTCCGGGTGCATCTGCTTGAGCAGCTCGATCATCTCGCCGAGGTTGCCGGGCATCTTGATGTTGTAGTCGGGGGCGAAGAGTTCGGCCACGAAATTCATGATTTCCGAGTTGTCGTTGACGATGAACATCGTCGGACGGTTCTTGTCGAACGTGAATTCGGGCTGGGGCACGGTCGGGAGCGGCAGTCCGTACTCCGTGTCGATCGGTACGATGTTGTCGCTGGCCGCGGAGGTTTCGGCGGTGACTTTCAGGCGGGGCAGGCGTACGGTGAAAGTGGTCTGCGCGTTGGGTGTGCTTTCGACCGTGATTTCACCCTGCATGCGGACGACGATGCTGTGGCAGATGGCCAGGCGCAGGTCGCCCTGGAACGAAAGTCCCCGCTCGCTCTTGCGCTCGAAATAGTCGAGTACGCGGTAGCGGTCGAAAATAGCCTCGATGTCCTCGAGGTTGACGCCGATGCTGTCGTTGGAGGCCGAGATGAAGAGGCTGCCGTTGTCGTTGCGAATCGTCAGGCTCACGGTGCCGTTGTAGGGCGTGTGCCTGAATGCATTGGAGAGCAGGGTGTTGAGAATCGTGGTAAGTCCCTCTCGGTCGCTGGGCCACGCCAGGTTGCGCTCGATGTCCAGCTGGCGGTGGATGCTGTTCTGCTCGGAATAGTCGCCGAAAGTCTCCACGATGCCCTGCGCAATCTCCGCCACGGGCACCAGTTCGATGTTTTCGTTGTCCTCGTTTTGCGTGGAGCCGATGCCGCGGAATTCGTGGAGCATATAAATCAGGTCGTGGAGCTTGGCGACGTTCTGCCGGATGGTCTGCGCATACCGCAGGACGTAGGAGTCGGCCTTGCGGTAGGTGATAATCTGCTGGCAGGGGCCCGAAATCATCGTCAGCGGCATCGACAGCTCCTGCGTGATGTTCGAGAAGAAACGCATCTTCGACTCGTATACCTCCTCTTTGCGGCGGCTTTCGAGCCGCTGGAGCTGCTCGGCGCGGCGCCGGCGGTAACGGAGCAGGTAGTAGCGGACGATGCCGCCCATGACGGCCAGCGCCAGCAGCATGTAGAGGAAACGGGCCAGCAGCGTGGCGTACCATGCCGGTTTGAGGCGTATCGGCAGCGAGTAGACCGGACTGGTCGCGCCGGTGATGTTGTTGCGGTAGCGCACGTCGAGGCGGTAGGTGCCGGCCGGGAGGTCGGCGAACGAGAGTTTCGACGAGGTGCTGTTCCACTGGTCGCTGTAACCGTCCAGCCGCGTGAAGTAGGTGTAGTTGCTGCCGTTGACGTAGTCGAGGGCCGAAACGGTGATTTCGTAGATGCGCTGTCCGTGCCGGAGCGTCAGCACGCCCTTGCCGGAGAGCAGGTTGCCGATGTTGTGGATGCCGTCGTTGAGGCGGACGTCGCGGAACAGGACTGGAGGGCTGAACGCCTGCTCCTCGAATCCGGTTTCCTCGATGGTGACCAGGCCGTTGATGCCTCCGAAGAAGAGCAGTCCCGTGCGCGGGTCGGTGAAGTAGGCGCCGTCGCTGTATTCGATGGTATTCAGGCCGTAGGAATAACCGTAGGTCACTACATTGCCTGTGGCCGGGGTGTACTGCACTAGTCCCCGGTTGGTGCTCAACCACAGGTCGCCCTTGCGGTCTTCGAGGATGCCGTGCACCGTATTGGTGATGCCCGGAACGAGTGTCGTGTCGCGTCCGATTTGCATCAGGCCGCCGCTGGTGCCGAACCAGAGGTTGTTGTCCCGGCTGTGGTGGATGGCGAAGATGTCGTTGACGATGGCGCTGCGGTTGCGGTCGAACTTGACGACATGGTGCGTGCCCGTGCGGGAGTTGTAACGCACGGCGCCGCCGCCCCGGTTGCCGAACCACATAATCGAGTCGTTCTGTTTGTAGAGGGCGAAGAAAAATTTCTTGACCTCCAACTCTTCGTTGAAATGGAGCCGCTTGAACTCCCGGATTTCGGGACGCGACTGCGGGCCCCCGAGCGTGATGCGGAACACGCCGCAGCCCACCGAGGCGACCCACAGCGTGTCGGGGGCGGTTTCACGCAGCGTGTGGATGAAACGCAGCTCCTCGGGTGCGGCCAGTTTGTGGATTTTCCGGTCGTGGTAGGAGTAATAGTTCAGTCCGTCGCCGTCGGTGCCGATCCACAGCAGGTTGCGGCTGCTTTCGGCGAACGTGTAGACCGAGTTGTCGAGCAGGGCGCTGTTCGCCGTCGTGATTTGCTCGACGTGCGCCGAATCGAAAGTCTTGCGCTGGTAGTAGTTGGGGATGCGCAGCGCTCCTTCGCCCTTGGTGCCTATCCAGAGGCTGCGTTCGTGGTCGATGTAGAGCGCACGGACGGGTTTGGAGAGATTGTAGGGCAGGTCGTTGAAGGTAATCGACCGGAAGGCCACGGCGTTGCGCGTGTGTTGGTAAAGCCCCTGTCCGTCGGTGCCGATCCAGACGATTCCCTGCCGGGCGTCGCGCAGCAGCGACATGACGCCGCACGTGATGTTGATGTGTTCGGTGGCGTATTTCACGCTGTTCTGGGGCGTGGTCTTGAGCCGGACGACACCGTTGGTGCTGAACGATACGATGTAATCGTCATCGTCGCTGATGATGTCCGACACGCTGCCCATGGCCGCCAGCTCTTCGCGCATGTCCTTTATATAGATAATCTGCCGGCTGGTGACGTCGAATTCGTAGAGCACGTGCGTACGGTCGATGAAGTAGACGCGGTTTTGCTCCCGGAATGCGTATTCGGGCTGCGAGGGGAGGGCGATTTGCTGGATTTCGCCGAAACGGAATTCCCCGCTGTCGCCGGAAGGGATTTCCACGGGCATGCAGAAGATGCCCTTGCGGGAGAAACACCAGAGGTTGCCGTCGTCGTCGAGCGCCATCTCCAGGATGTCGGCGTATCCGGCATGCCGCATGGGCTGCACCGGGGCGAATTCGTGGCGGGCGGGGTCGTAATAGCTGAACTTGTTGTCCTGCGTGATGACAATCACTTCGCCGCTGCTCCGTGTCACGATTCTGTACATTCCCTGGAAGCAGGTGTGGGGCTCGACCCGCTTGCTGTCGGGGTCGAACAAATCGAGTCCGTAGTTGGTGCGTATCCAGAACAGCGAGTCGGTCGTTACGGCAATCTCCTCGATGAGGTTGCCCGAGAGCGGTGCGTTGCCGTCCCAGTCGTTGGGGAAAAGCCGCATGCGCTCCCCGTCCCACATGTTCAGGCCGTCGCAGGAGCCTATCCAGATGAATCCGTGCTTGTCCTGCGCCAGGGAGAGAATGGCGTTGTTGGAGAGGCCTTCGCGGCTGGAAATCTGCCGCAGGTTGCTGGCGTGTGCCGGTATGCAGAGCAGCAGGAGCGCCCAGAGGAGATGTATTTTCCGTTTCATGGAAGGTTACGGTTAGTCGGAGTAAGGTTGTTTGTGCAAATTTATGCAAATTTTATGAAAAAACAGACTGCCGACCCCGTAATACGGCATGAAAACAGACATATTTTGTCGTTTGCGACCCGAAAAAAAGGACTTACGGGCTGCGATTTCTCGCTCCGGAAGCGGTTGAAGGCGGAATTTATGCGGTTTGGCACGGATGTGTACTATTTCTTCATGGATACGGACTGCCGATCCACCGGCGTTTTCTAATTTTGTTAGCGAAAACCTGAAACCTGTACTATCCGATGAAAAAAATCGTACTCCTGTCGCTGGCCCTTTTTGCGGCCGCCGCCCTGCATGCCGAACAACCCCGGGACTGGGCCCAGTTCGGACGTTACGAAAAACAGAATGCCGAGCTGGCCGGTCGTCCGGTCGAAGTGGTGTTCATGGGCAATTCCATCACCGATAACTGGATCGGCGCCGATCCCGCCTTTTTTGAAAAGAACGGTTTCGTCGACCGCGGCATCAGCGGGCAGACGACCAGCGAAATGCTGGTGCGCTTCCGCCGCGACGTCATCGACCTGCATCCCGACGCGGTGGTGATTCTGGCCGGCATCAACGACATCGCACAGAACAACGGGGCGATCAAACTCGAAAATACGTTCGGCAACATCGTGTCGATGTGCGAACTGGCCAAACACAACGGCATTCGCGTGGTGCTCTGCGCCGTGCTGCCGTGCGACCGTTTTTCGTGGCGGCCCGGGGCGACGCCCGCAGCCGCTGTCCGGGAGCTGAACGCCCTGCTGAAACGATATGCCGCCGAACACAAGATTCCCTATGTGGATTACCATGCGGCGTTCGACAACGGCGCAGGCGGGCTGGACGCGCGCTTCTCGCACGACGGCTGCCATCCGACACTCTACGGCTACACGCTGATGGAGCCGATGGTAAACGAGGGAATCAACAAGGCCCTCCGGACGAAAAAAGCCCGTTATACGACTCCGACACCCAATGAATAACCGATAAAAAATGAAGAAAACACTACTCCTGACCATCGTGGCCGCCGCGTGCGCCCTGGTTGCCTGCGAGCGCCTGTCGCCGCGCCAGGCCCGGGATCTCGAGCGGGCGAAAGCGACCCTCGATTCCGTTTACACCTATTACGGCGTCGCCGACCGCTGTCTGCTGCGCGAAAACTATCCGTTCAATGCCGGGTACAAGGCGGGATACCTCGCCTCCGAAGACAAGGCGCAGCCCAATCCCTACTCCTACCTGTGGCCTTTCTCGGGGACGCTGTCGGCGGTGAATACGATCGTCGAGGCCGACGCTCCGTACCGCAAGGTGCTCGACGGGCGCGTGCTGCCCGGACTGGCCGAATACCTCGACACGACGCGCGAACCTGCGGCCTACGCCTCCTATATAAATACGGCTCCGGCTTCGGACCGCTTCTATGACGACAATGTCTGGCTGGGCATCGATTTCTGCGACATCTACGAGGCCACCGGCGACCGGAAGTACCTCGCCCAGGCGGAGATGATCTGGAAATTCATCGAGAGCGGCATGGACGACGTGCTGGGCGGCGGCATTTACTGGTGCGAGCAGCAGAAGCACTCGAAGAACACCTGTTCGAACGCTCCGGGAACGGTTTACGCCATGAAACTTTATGCCGCGACGGGCGACGAACACTACCTGGAGCAGGCCCGCACGCTCTACCGGTGGACGAAGGAGCACCTGCTCGATACCGGGGACGGGCTTTATTTCGACAACGTGGCGCTCGACGGCAATATCGGCCGGGCGAAGTTCGCCTACAACAGCGGCCAGATGGTGCAAGCCGGTGCCCTGCTGTACAAGGCAACGGGCGACGAAAGCTACCTGAAAGACGCACAGCGCACGGCGGAGGCCTGCTACGGCCGTTTCTTCGAGGAGTTCACACCCGGGGACGGCGAGGCGTTCCGCATCATCCGCAAGGGGAACGTCTGGTTCTCGGCGGTGATGGTGCGCGGCCTGGTCGAATTGTACGCAATCGACGGTAACCCCGCGTATGTCGACGCCGTGCAGCGCAGTCTGGATTATGCCTGGGAGCATGCGCGCGACGAACACGGCCTTTTCGAAACCGATTTCACGGGTGCGGAAAAACAGGCCGAGAAGTGGTTGCTGACGCAGGGCGCGATGGCCGAGATGTACGGCCGTATGGCCGGCGTGGAGCTGGAGCCGAAATAAAAACCTGCCGCCGCCGGACCTCCGGCGCATACGGCCCTGCGAACAGCCCGAACCGATGAAGCGACTCCTTGCCATAACCTTTGCCGCCTGCGGCGGGAAGGGCGTGCCGTTTCCGTCGGGCAATCTCGGGCGGGCGAAAGCGACGCTCGGTTCCATTTACAAGCGGTACGGGGTCGGGGGCAGCTGCCTGCTGCGCGAAAACCATCCTTTCGATGCGGAGTGTCAGGCGGGGTATGTGCTGTCCGGCGACCGGGCGTGCCCGAATGCCTGCTCTTACCTGTGGCCCTTTTCCGGGACGCTGCCGGCGGTGACGGCGATGCTCGGGGCCGACTCCTCGTATCGCAGTGTGCTGGAGGGAAGGGCGCTCCCGGGATTGGCCGAATACCTTGATACGACGCGCATGCCCGCGGCCTGTGCGGCCTATGTCGAGGCTGCTTCGGAACGTTTCTACGACGCAGGCCTGAATGGCCGTAATGTACGCCCGCATGGGCACCCTGAAACCCAAACAAAACCGATAACAAAAACAACGTAACCGATGAAACTGAAATTCCTGCTGGCCCTGCTGCTCGCGGCATTCGGAACGGGACTTGCCCATGCCGGGAAACTGCCGGTGGTCAAGACTCCCCGTCCGGAAAAAGAGCTTTACAACGTGTTCAAGAATCCCGATGAACGCCACCGTCCCTACGTACGCTGGTGGTGGAACGGCAGCCGCGTCGACGAGCGGGAAATCCTGCGCGAACTGGATTTGATGCGCGAGGCCGGCATCGGGGGCGTGGAGATCAATACCATCCAGTTCCCCGACCAGACCGCCGACACGGTGGGCTGCGCGGCACTGACGTGGTTGAGCGACGAATGGATACATATGGTCAACGTGGCGGCCGATGGCTGCCGCGAGCGGGGCATGACCTGCGACATCATCGTCGGCTCGGGCTGGCCTTTCGGAGCCGAATACCTCGGCCCCGACGAACAGGTGCAGATGCTCTTTCCCGTGACAATCGACGTCGGGGAGGGTAAATTCACCATCTCCCGCGACGAGGTGCTCCGCATGGCGGACGCCCGTATCGCCAATCCGCGCAGCAACCCGGACAAGGAGCTGATGTTCATCCGCCTGATGCCCAAGAACGTCGAGGAGTTCACCCCAGGCGTGTCGTACGACGGCCAGGCCGGCAATGGGCAGATTACCGTCGACGTACCGCAGGGCGAGCACGTGCTCTACTTCTTTGTGAAGCTGTCGGGCTATTCGCGCGTGATTCTGGGTGCTCCGGGAGCCAGCGGCCCCGTGGTGAACCATCTCGACGGCAAGGCCGTGGGGCGCTACCTCGATAAATTTTCCGATGCGATGCATTTCACCCGGGGAAAGCTCAAGGGCGAGATCCGCGCGGCGTTCTGCGACAGCTTCGAACTGGAGGGCGACAACTGGACGCCTGGCATGTTCGCCGAGTTCGAGAGACGCATGGGCTACTCGCTCGACCCCTACCTGCCTTACGTTTTCCAAAAAACCGGGGCCATGGGCGAACCCGTCCGCGAGGCCTACGGCAGCAACTTCTCGGTGAAGGTGACGCGCGAGGTCGTCGAGCGCGTGCGCCACGACTTCTGGCATGTGCAGATGCAGCTGTTCAAGGAGAACTTCATCGACGTATATAACGCCTGGTGTCACCGCAACGGGCTGAAATCGCGTATCCAGGCCTACGGGCACCAGCTCCATCCCATCGAGGCGTCGATGTATATCGACATTCCCGAGTGCGAGTCGTGGATACACGACGGCATCGGCCGGGTGATGAATCCCAACGAGTACCTCTCGGGCCGCGGATACAGCATGGTCAACAAGTTCGTTTCGTCGGGCGCGCTGCTCGCAGGCCGTCCTGTCGTGAGCTGCGAGGAGCAGACCAACGTGGGCAACATCTTCCAGACGACGCTCGAGGAGGTGAAAGTGACGGGCGACCGCAGCAACCTGTCGGGCGTGAACCATTCGGTGCTCCACGGCTTCAATTACAGCCCTCGCCAGAAAGACTTTTTCGGGTGGATACAGTTCGGCACCTATTTCAACGAGAACAACACGTGGTGGCCCTACGTGCGTTCGTGGACGGACTACAAGGCGCGCGTGTCGGCGCTGCTGCAAAACAGCGTTTACCAGGCCGATATCGCCATCCTGCCGCCTCTCGAAGACCTTTGGTCGATCCACGGCATGCAGCGCGACCCCTATCCCGGCGTGACGCATCCCGCCTATGCCAACGACCTCTGGGAGGCCGTCATGCAGAGCGGCAACGGCTGCGATTACGTCAGCGAGAACATCATCCGCCAGTCGTCCGTGGGCAAGGGCTGCATCCGCTTCGGCGCGCGCAGCTATAACACGCTGCTGCTGATGGAGGTCGAGAGCCTCGAACCCGAAACCGCCGAGCGCATCGCCTCCTTCGTGGCTGCCGGGGGCCGCGTCATCGCCATCGGCAAGGTGCCCTGCAAGGGGCTCGGATTCAAGGACGCCGATGCGAAGGACGCCCGTGTCAAGGCGATTATCGACCGCACGGTTGCCGCGCATCCCGACCGCTTCATCCGCGTCGACGCTCCCGCGGGCGACATCCTCGGCTGGTACCGCGGCTTGCAGGCCGAGTATGGCCTGACGCCCTATGCGAAGATTTCCGCTCCCGACCGTTTCCTGTCGATGAACTATTACAAGTCGGGCGGCAAGGATATTTATTTCTTGGTCAACTCGTCGATCGAGCGCACGATTCAGACCCGGGTCGAGTTCCCGGCCGCCGTCGCCGCCAAGCAGGCATGGCTGTGGAATGCCGAAACGGGCGAACGCCATATGCTCGGGGTGCAGAACGGCGCAATCGAGCTGTGCCTGACGCCCGCCGAGGCCAAATTCATCGTCTTCGAGAAAGACTGCAGCGGCGCGATGCTTCCGGCGCCGGCGCCCCGCAATGCGAATCCCGTGGCGCTGACGGGCATCTGGGACGTCAAGGCCACGCACCATGTGGACAAGAGCGTGAAGGAGTTCCGGCTGACCGACCTGGTCGACCTGCACAGCCTGCCGTTCCCCTGGCTGCAAAGCTTTGCCGGGGAGATCGAATACAGCAGGACGGTGGAAATCGAAGACCCTGCGGCGTTCCATACGCTCGATGCCGGGCTGACGCACAACGGCCTGACGGAGCTCTTCGTCAACGGCGAATCGGCCGGCGTCCGCTGGTACGGCGCCCGTACGTTCGATGTGGGCGGCATGCTCCGCAAGGGGGAGAACCGCATTACCATCCGCGTGACGACGGTGCTGACCAACTACGCCAAGGCCCGCGCCGCCGATACCCCCACGGCCGCACGCTGGGAGTGGGCGCAGCGGCTCAACAAGGAGCTGGGTCTTCGCGGTCCCGTTACGATTTATTGAACCCAAAGCCCGATATTATTCGAATAATCCTTAAATTTGCAACATTAATAAATGACTATGAAAAACAAAAACATCTCCCGGGCCTGCCTGGTTGCTGCCCTGTTCGTAGCCGGCACCGTTTCCGTGCATGCTTCGGCCCTGCCTGCAGGCAGCGTGGAAGCGGCCCCCCTGATTATGGACAACACGCGCATGGCCAAACCGAAAGCCAAGCCCGTAAAACAGTATGCCCCGACCAACCGTCCGGCAGAAGCCAAGCGGCTGTTCAAATCACAGGCCGTCGAGGCCGAAATCGCCCGCGTGAAGCAGGTGCTGACCAATGCCAAACTGGCCTGGATGTTCGAGAACTGTTTCCCCAACACGCTCGACACGACGGTGCGCTACCGCCAGGACGACAACGGCAAGGACGACACGGTGGTCTACACGGGCGATATCCACGCCATGTGGCTCCGTGACTCGGGGGCGCAGGTGTGGCCCTACCTCCAGCTGGCCAACAAGGACGAGCACCTGCGCAAGATGCTGGCGGGCGTTATCCGCCGCCAGTTCAAATGCATCGAGCTCGATCCCTACGCCAATGCCTTCCTCGATCCCTACGATCCGAATCCCGACCACCAGTGGATGGGCGACCAGACCCAGATGCGCCCCGAACTGCACGAGCGCAAATGGGAAATCGACTCGCTCTGCTACCCGCTGCGCCTGGCCTATGAATACTGGCTGACCACGGGCGACGACTCGGTGTTCGACGAACACTGGCTCGCCGCCATCCGGAACATCCTGAAGACTTTCCGCGAGCAGCAGCGCAAGGAGGGCGTGGGCCCCTATACGTTCATGCGCGTTACCGACCGCCAGCTCGACACGGTCTGCAACATGGGTAAGGGCAATCCGGTGAATCCGGTCGGCCTGATTGCTTCGGTGTTCCGTCCCTCGGACGACGCCACGACGTTCCTGTTCCTCGTGCCCTCGAACTTCTTCGCCGTGACTTCGCTGCGCAAGGCCGCCGAAATCCTGACCAAAGTGAACGGCAAACCCGAAATGGCCGCCGAGTGTACGGCGCTGGCCGACGAGGTGGAAACGGCGCTCAAGAAATATGCGACCTATAACCATCCCGAGTTCGGTACGATTTACGCATTCGAGGTGGACGGCTTCGGCAACCGCTTCCTGATGGACGACGCCAACGTGCCGAGCCTGCTGGCGATGCCTTACCTGGGCGATATGGACGTAAACGACCCGATTTACCGCAATACCCGCAACTTCGTGTGGAGCGAGGCCAATCCCTACTTCTTCCGCGGCACGGCGGGCGAGGGCATCGGCGGCCCGCACATCGGCTACGACATGGCATGGCCCATGAGCATCATGATGAAGGCTTTCACGTCGCAGGACGACGCTGAAATCAAGCGCTGTGTCGAGATGCTGATGACCACCGACGCCGGGACGGGCTTCATGCACGAATCGTTTAACGTGAACGACCCTGCGGATTTCACCCGTGCGTGGTTCGCATGGCAGAACACGCTTTTCGGCGAGCTGATACTCAAGCTGGTGAACGAAGGCAAGGTCGATTTGCTTAATTCGATAGAGGTTAAATAAACAGGTTGATGCAGTAGGGGCCGCGGTAAAATATCGCGGCCCTTTTTTGTGGCGTTACGCAAATTTTCCTACATTTGTAATTATGAAAAAACTATTTGCAGTCCTGTTCTGCGTGCTGGCCGCCACGGGCGCCGCCGCAGCCAAGACCGTCGAGGCGACGTCGCCCGGCGGCAATCTCCGCTTAACGGTCGACGTGGCCGGCACAATCACCTACGACGTTTGGGCCGGTGGGGACAAAGTGCTCGACGGATGCACGCTGGCGCTGACGCTCGCCGACCGTACGCTGGGCGCGGAGCCCCGCCTGCGGAGCGTGAAACGCTCCTCGGCGGACGAGCTGCTCGAAAGACGCAACCCGACCAAGAACGCCGCGGTGCGCAACCGCTACAACGCCGTGCGGCTCAATTTCGCCGGCGACTACGCCGTGGAGTTCCGCGTGTTCGACAACGGCGTGGCCTACCGGTTCGTAACGTCGCTTCCGGGCCGGGTCGAGGTCATGGGCGAGCAGTGCCGCCTGGGATTCCCGGCGGGCAGCGAGGCGTGGCTCTCCGAGGTCGACGGCTTCCGCACGATGTACGAGGTGCCCTATAGCCGCGTGGCGATGGCCCGATACGCGCCGGGCGACAAGATGAGCTACCTTCCCGTGCTAATCGCGACGCCCGGCGGGCGCAAGCTCCTGGTGGCCGAATCCGATGTGCGCGACTATCCCTGCATGTTCGTCAGGGGCGACGGCAAGGGCGGCTTCGAGTCCCTCTTTCCGCGCGTGCCGGAGGCGTATGCCCCCGACGGCGACCGCAGCCTGAAAATCGTATCCGAAGCGCCTTATATCGCCCGTACGAATGGTACGCGCACGTTTCCGTGGCGCCTGGCCGTTGTGGCCGACGAGGATGCCGATCTCATCGAGAATGAACTGGTGTGGCTGCTGGCCGAGCCTGCGGCCGATGCCGACTGGGATTGGGTGAAACCCGGATTGGTGAGCTGGGACTGGTGGAACGGCATGCGCCTGACGGGCGTAGACTTCCGTGCCGGACGCAATACCGAGTCGTACCGCTATTACATCGATTTCGCCGCCCGGTACGGCATTCCCTATATTATCATGGACGAAGGCTGGTCGGCCTCGACGACCGATGTTTTCCGCCCCAATGAGAATCTCGATTTGCAGGAGCTGATAGCCTACGGCCGGGAGCGCAACGTGCAGATTGTGCTGTGGCTGACGTGGCTGTCGGTCGAGAAGGATATGGAGCGCCTTTTCGCGACGCTCGAGCAGTGGGGGATTCCCGGCGTGAAAATCGACTTCATGGACCGCAGCGACCAGTGGATGGTCGACTACTACGAACGGGTGACCCGGTGTGCCGCCGAACACCGTATTTTCATCGACTGGCACGGCTCCTACACCCCCAAGGGGTTGTACCGCACCTATCCGAACCTGCTGACTTACGAGGCGGTGCTCGGCATGGAGCAGGGCGGCCGCTGCAAGCCCGACAACAGCAACTACCTGCCCTTTATCCGCAACGCCGTCGGCCCGATGGATTTCACCCCCGGCTCGATGTTTTCGGCGCAGCCCGAGGATAACCGCTCGACGGGTTCGAACCCGATGGGATCGGGCACGCGCGCCTACCAGATGGCGCTCTACGTGGTGTTCGAAAGCCCGTTGCAGATGCTCTCCGACAATCCGGTGCTCTATTACCGCGAGCATCCCTGCACGGAGTTCCTCGCATCGGTGCCCACGACGTGGGACGAGCTGCGCGTGCTGCACGCCGTGTGCGGCGAACAAATCGTCGTGGCGCGCCGCAAGGGCGAAAAATGGTATGTCGGCGGTATCACCAACGACCGTCCCTGTTCGATGGAAATCGCCCTCGATTTCCTGCCCGCGGGCCGCAGCCGTACGATGACTTCGTTCGAAGACGGCGTGAACGCCGATTTGCAGGCTACGGACTACAAGAAACAGGTGCGCAGGGTCGATGCTTCGACCGTCGTGCGCATCGACATGGTGCGCAACGGCGGCTGGGCCGCCGTAATCGAGTAGGCCGGGCGCTGTCCTTCGCGGACAGTGCTGGTGTGCCCTGTATGCCGGGCGCTGCATCCCGATGGGGAGCGGCGCCCGTGCCGTATAAGGTAATGCCATATAAGGTAATGCAGTATGCGGTAATACGGTACGCGATATGCGGGCTGCGGGCTTCCGGATGCTAAAAAAAGAGAGGCGGGTTTCCGGATTTCCGGAAAACTTGTTACCTTTAACTCATGTTTTCCCGTTTTTCGCATACCTCATGGCTGCCGGTTTGCCGCCGGCTGCTGTTGCTGCTGCCCGCTCTGGCGCTGGCGGCAGGCCTTTCGGCGCGGTCGCTGGTCAAGGCGGACGTGCAGCTGGCGAACAACGCCGTACTGGCGATGTACCAGGACGAGGATGCCAATATGTGGATCGGAACCTACGACGGACTGCACCTCTACAACGGCAAGAATACCTTTGTTTTCCGCATGGAGCTGGACAACGAGTTTTCGCTGTGCAGCAATATCGTGCTGGAGATAGTCCCGGCCGAAAAGGGCTACCTGTGGGTGGCCACTTCGCTGGGCATCAATAAATTTTCCCTGCGCGAGCGGCGCGTCGTCGAGAGCTATATGCAGTATGTCGACGTGGAGAACATCGCTTCGGACAGCGAGGGAAACACCGTGCTTTTCTCGGGGGAGGATTTTATCACCTGCTACCGCCCGGGGCGCGCCTTTTTCGAGGACGTGTATATTCCGGGCGTCCGCGCTGCGGATATTGTCGCCGTCTGGTCGGAGGCGCCCCGGGAGTTCTGCTCCCTGGGGCGGGACGGGGAGCTGGTGCGTTACCGGCTCAACGACGGCGAAGGGAAAAGCCTCGTACGGGTATCCGGGCGCCAGCTCTCCGCACGTCCGGTGCGCAAGGCGTTCTTCAATGGCGGCAGGCTTCATTTCGTCGACACTTCGGGCGGGCTGTGGCGGTATACGTGCAAGGACGAATCGCTGGTGCAGCTCTCCGACCTTTCGCAGCTGGGCGAAACGGGCTTTACCGTGTCGACGGTCTGTTCGTTCGGGGACGAGGTTTACGTGGGCTTCCTGGCCGGGGCCCTGGGCCGTGTTCCCGAGAAAGGAGGCCGCTGCGAGCTGATTGCCTCGGACTACCGCGTTTTCTGCCTGTGGGCCGATTGCAACCAGGATATCCTCTGGGTCGGAACCGACGGCTACGGGGTCTACATGTACTGCGACAAGGAGGAGTTGTTCACGACGCTGCTCATGGAGGACATGCCGCAAAAGGTGCTCAAACCCGTGCGGGCCATCCATACCGACGACAGGGGAAACCTGTGGATAGGCACCAAGGGCGACGGCGTAATCCGCATCCGCGATTATGAAAGTTATGCCGGCGGGAATATTCCCGTCGACCGCCTGACCCGGTTCGACCGCGGCAAGGGGCTTACGAGCAACGAGGTTTTCAGCTTCTGCAGCAGCCCTGCCCGGAATGTCGTATGGCTCGGAACCTCGGGCCCGGGGCTTACCTATTATTCGTACGGGGACGACCGGATGCGGACGCTGCCCCTGCAGCCGGGGATGCCGGAGATACGCGGCGTCCACCAGATGTGCGAGGTGAACGACTCGACACTCTACCTCGCCTGCGATACGGATGCGCTGGTCGAACTGACAATCGGAAAGGGCGACAGGCCCGTCGTGACGGCAATGCGCCGTTACCGGTTCCGGCTGGGGCGCCGCGACTGCAACGAGTTCTATGCCCTGATACGCGAAAGCGACTCGACGCTGCTGTTGGGCATGCGCGGCGGTTACGGGCTGATACGCTTCGACATGCGGACCAAGAAGTACGTGTTTGTCGATATGCATCGCCTGCAAAGCCGGGCGCTGGGCGATTTGCTCTGCCTGTGCAAGAGCCGCGAGTCGGGGCTCTACTGCGGTGCCAGCTCGGGGCTGATACTGCTCACGCCCGAGGGCGATATCCGGCAGTTCAACCGCCGCAACGGCATCGTCAATGACATGATACACGGCGTGCTGGAGGATGCGCACGGCTGCATCTGGTTGAGCACGAACAAGGGCCTCGCGCAGTACAGCCCCGGCCACGACTTTTTCCACAACTACTCCTCTTCCGATTTGCGCGTCATCGAGTTCTGCGACGACGCTTACTGGAAATGTCCCTATACCGACCGGCTTTTCTTCGGCGGCGTGAACGGCGTGGTGTGGATAGACCCCATGGCCGAGGCCCCCGCCGACTACAAACCCCGGCTGCGCTTCATGGATCTCGAACTTCCGGACGGGACGCTCGTGCCTCTGTCGGACTATACGGGCGACGGACACGGCGACCCTCCCCCGGTGCGTATTGCGCCCCGTACGACCGGCTTCGCCGTCTCTTTCGTGGCTGTCGACTACCTGAACGGCGACAACTACGAGTATTCCTACATGCTGGAGGGCTATTCTGACGAGTGGGTGGAATTGCAGAAAAACAACCGCGTCGCCTTTATGAATATTCCCGCGGGCAGCTACCTGCTGCACGTGCGCTATAAGAGCAACGTCATGGACCGCGCCACGCAAATCTACACGCTGCCCCTGACGGTGCTGCCGCCGTGGTACCGCACGACGGCGGCCCTCATGTGCTATATCCTGCTCGCGGCGGGGCTCGTGTGGCTGTTTGCCGCCTTGCTGCGCAGGCATTACCGCAGGCAGCAGCAGCGCGTCGTGGCCCGGCTGGAGGAGGAGCAGCGCGAAAAAATCTATGAGGCGCGGCTCAATTTCTTCGTCAACATTTCGCATGAGCTCTGTACGCCGCTGACGCTTATCAACGGCATGAACGAGCGAATCGCGCAGCTGGGCGCGGAGAATCCGCAGCTGCACAAGTATACGGATGTGATGCACGAGAACGTCAAGGGTCTCAACGACCTGATTCAGGAGATACTGGATTTCCGGAAAATCGAGGAGGAGGGATTCGGCCGCGTCCGCATCCACAGCGTCGATGTCGCCGCGATGCTCTGCGTGCAGGTGCGCTCGTTCGCCGACGCCGCGGAGCGCAACGGCATCGAACTGCTGTCGGAGGTGCCGCCGGAACTGGTGTGGAACACCGATGATGCATTCCTGAAGAAAGTAATCTTCAACCTCGTGTCCAATGCGATGAAATACACGCCCCAGCGGGGATGTATCCGCATTTCGGCGGCGACAGCCGGGGACGGGCTGGTGCTGAAAGTCCGGAACACGGGGCGGGGAATAGCCCCCGAGCAGCTGGCGCATGTCTTCGACCGTTACCGTATCCTGGACAGCATGGATCGCAATATGTACACCGACTCCACGTCGCGCAACGGGCTGGGGCTCTTCATCTGCCGCGGGCTGGTGCAGGCGCTCGGCGGGGAGATTTCGGTGGACAGCGAGGTCGGCCGGTATGCCGAATTCACGGTGCGCCTGCCGTATCGGGAGCTGACGGACGGGGATGCCGGTGGGGAGGCGGTGCAGAAGCCGGCCGGTGCCGCTCCGGTCCCGCCGCGCGGAGGTGAAAAGCCCTTCGTGCTGGTCGTGGACGACAACAAGGACATCGTGTGGCTGATCGAATCGGCGCTTTCCGGGCAGTTCCGCGTCAGCACGTGCCACGATGTGGCCGAGGCGCTCACACGCCTGAGCGAGATGACGCCCGACCTGATTATCACCGACATCGTCATGGCGGGCGCGAGCGGGCTGGAGCTGGTGAATGCCGTGCGCAGCGATAAATTCCTGCGCGGTATCCCAATCGTCGTCGTTTCGGCGAAGATTACCGAGAACGAGCAGGTCGAGGGGCTGGTGTCGGGGGCCGACGCCTACCTGACCAAACCGTTCTCCGTGCCGGTGCTCTGCGCCACGGTCGAACGGCTGATAGCCAGCCGCCGGATGCTGAAGGATTATTACAATACGCCCGAGAGCGTCTATACGGTCGTCGAGGGGCAGAAGATGCACCAGACCGACAAACTCTTCATGGACGCTGTCGTGGACGCCATACAGGAGCATATCGAGAGCGAGAACCTGCGCATGGAGCTGATTGCCGAACGCCTCGGGCTGACGGCCCGCAATTTCTACCGGAAGTTCAAGAAGATTTCGGGACGCACGCCGAGCGAATTCATCAAGGAGTACCGTTTCGAGTATGCGGCCCGCCTGCTGACGACCACCCACCTCACCATTCAGGAGATCATGTACCGCGTGGGGATTTCGAACAAGTCTTATTTCTACCGCGAATTCCAGAAGAAATACGGGCTCAAACCCAAGGAATACCGTACGAAGCAGTAGTTTGCACCGGGAGCGGAAAAGTATCCTGATTGGCATAAAAGGGGCCGTGATTTACCTTGTGCGAATCAGGATACTTTTTTTGTCCGCGATGCATCCCTTTCCCCGGGGCTGTTTGCTAAATTTGTGTAAACCTCAAACCGAACCAACTGACTTCCCATGACTTTGAAATAGTCTATTCTCTCAAAACTGCGGGCGGCGTTTCAGGGCCCGAAACCGCCGCTCCCGCATGATTTACGAAACTACTGTTCTACGGAAACCATTTTATCAACCTAAACCAAAAATTAATGAAATTACACTTTTACTCTGTTTGTATGGTCCTGCTCTCCCTGCTGCCGGGATTGACCGTTTCGGCGCAGGAGCAGAAGACGACCGCCGCGCGTACGGTGACTGTCGTCGACCAGGCGGGACCGGTAATCGGTGCGAGTGTCGTAATCAAAGGAACCGTGTCGGGCGCTTCTACCGATATCAACGGCGTGACGACCGTCAGCTGTGCGGACGACGCCGTCCTCTCCGTATCGTATGTGGGCTACAGCACGCAGGAGGTAGCCGTCGCTTCGCGTACGGCCATTCGCGTGCAGCTCGAAGAAGACGCCCAGCGGCTCGATGAAGTCGTGGTCGTGGGTTACAACACCGTGCGCCGTGCGCAGACGACGGGCGCCCTGTCGCAGGTTTCGGGCGAAAAACTCCAGTTCCAGTCGTCGCCCACGCTCGAAAACCGCCTGCAGGGCCAGACCCCCGGCGTGATGATTTCGAGCGGCTCGGGCCAGCCGGGCAGCAACGACCTGTCGATTCGCGTGCGCGGCACCGGCTCGATAAACGGCAGCAACACACCTCTTTATATTATGGACGGCGTGATGGTGCAGTCGGCCGATTTCGCGGCGCTCAACTCCAACGACATCGCCGACATCCAGGTACTGAAAGACGCTTCGGCCACGGCGATTTACGGTTCGCGCGGCGCCAACGGCGTGATTGTCATTACGACCAAGAGCGGCCAGAGCGGACGCACGAACATCAACTACCGCAACCAGTTCGGTTTCTCGTTCCTGGTGGATTACATCGACATGATGAACAGCGAGCAGAACCTCCAGTACCAGCTGCAGTGCGTGATGTCGGAACCCAACAGCAACTTCTATCCGATGATGCAGTACCTCAAGCGCGAAATGGACGGCACGGCTTCGGAGGCCGACCTCGCGCGGCTGGCCAAAGCCCGCGCCACCAACACCGACTGGATGGATTTGATGACCCAGACGGGTTTCCTGCAGGAGCACAGCGTTTCGGTTTCGGGCGGCAGCGACAAGACCCGTTTCTTCATCTCGGGCTCTTACCTGACGCAGCAGGGAATTCTCAAGAAGTCGAGCCTCGACCGTTATTCGACGCGTTTCAATATCGACCACAAGGCGACCAAGTGGCTCGACCTAGGGCTGAAGGCCACGGTCGGTTACAGCAAGACCAACTTCGCAGACCCCGAAGCCGGCGCCGGACGCCAGAACTGGGGCAACCCGTGGTTCACCACGCTGCTGGCCTATCCCTACGAGTCGCCCGACGACTGGTACAACGTCGACAACCCGACGCTCATCACCAAATATTACGACCGTGAAACGGGCCGCCTGAAAACCGTCGCTTCGGTGTATGCGAAAGCCTCCATCACGGACTGGCTCTCCGTAAAGACCAATTTCGGACTGGATTTCATGTACAACCGCAACGTGTCGACGCTGCACCGCGACCATCCCAATGCGCAGCAGAACCACGGTTACTACGGCCAGACCTCGTCGGAACTGTTCCGCTACACGTGGACCAATACCGTCAACGTCAACAAGGATTTCGCCAACGGACATTCGCTCAACGCCGTGGCCGGTATGGAGATGTTCCAGGGCAAATGGTACACGTCGAACTTCACGGGCTACGATTTGAATTCCGACATGATGCAGTCGCCGGCCGGTATCGGCGACAAGTCGGGTTCGTCGCTTTTCCCGCCCTCGATCGGCGGCGGCCGCACGATGAGCAACCTCATGTCGTTCTTCGCGCAGGCCAGCTACTCGATCGGCAACAAGTACAACCTTTCCGCCTCGCTGCGCCACGACACCTCGTCGAAATTCTACGAGGACAACGCCAGCGCCACGTTCTGGTCGGTCGGCGCCAGCTGGCTCATCTCGTCGGAGTCGTGGTTCGACAACGCGAAGTGGCTCAACCAGCTGAAGCTGCGCGCCAGCTACGGTACGACGGGTAACCAGGACGGCGTGAGCGACTTCGGGACGTTCGACGGCTACTACAACTCGTCCTACAACGGCGAATCGGGTTACAGCCACGGCCAGCTCGGCAACAGCGAACTGCGCTGGGAAACCTCGGCCCAGACCAACGTCGGACTGGACGTCTCGGTGCTGGATTCGCGCGTGAACGTCACCTTCGACTTCTATAACATCAAGACCAAAGACCTCTACATGTCGAAGAACATCTCGATGACCAGCGGTTTCAGCTCGATTCTGGCCAATGCGGGCTCCATCGTCAACCGCGGTGTCGAGCTCGGCGTCAACACCACGCCCGTCAAGACGCAGAACTTCCAGTGGGATCTCGGGTTCAACTACACCTACAACAAGAGCGAGATTACCGACCTGGGCACCTGGTCGAATAAGGAGGGGCGCTACAAGAACGGCAACACGCTCTATGAACTGGGCCGTCCGCTCGGTACGTGGATCATGCCTTACTACGCAGGCGTCAGCCCCGCCAACGGCATGCCCGTCTTCTACGACAACTACGGACAGCTCACGACCGACATCAACCAGGCGTATATGGCCGACCACCTGGGAACGTACGAAGTGCCCGTCTTCGGCGGCATCACGACCCGGCTGCGCTACAAGGGCGTGCAGCTCGACGCACAGTTCACCTATGCCTACCACTATACGGTGATGAACTGCCAGCGCTGGTATATGGACAACCACAAGTTCAACGGCAACAAGCCCGTGCGCATGCTCCGCATGTGGATGAAGGAGGGCGACGTGACCGACGTGCCGGCTTTCCGCGATGGCATCCAGCCTTCGCCGATGGCCTCGCAGTTCCTCGAGGACGCCTCCTATTTGCGCCTGAAGACCCTGCGCCTCTCGTGGACGCTGCCCGACCGCTGGATGCGGAAGACCCGCTTCATCCGCAACCTGACGCTCTATGCACAGGGTGAGAACCTCGTGACCTGGACGGGATACACGGGCGCCGACCCCGAGGTCAACGGGGCGCAGGACGTCATGTCCTATCCGAAGCCCCGTACCATCACGTTCGGTGTGGATATGAATTTCTAACCCTAAAATGAACCAGACAATGAAAAAAATACAATCGATATGCATCGCGGCGCTGCTGGCGGCTTTTGCGCTCGCGTCGTGTAACTATACCGACCTCGATCCCACGGACATGGTCGGCCCCGACAAGGCGTTCGGCAACGTGCAGAACGTCCATAAGGCCGTGGTCGGCATCTACGGCAAGGCCAGCCTGCGCTCGAAACTGGCCGTTACGGAATATATCGCCGACGACTGCGTGCAGGGCGGCGATTCGGGCGGCGCCGGAACCGACCTCGCAGGCTGGGTCTACACCGCCACGTCGGGCGACGTCAGCGGTTTGTGGTCGCATTACTACGGTATCATCAACCAGGCCAACCGCGTGCTCAACTACGGCCCGAAGGTGAAGCCGCTCAACGCCGGGGAGGAAACCTCGCTGCAGGTGTCGCTCGGCACGGCTTACTTCTTCCGCGCCTATGCGCATTTCGAGCTGCTCTGCTTCTTCTCCGATTTTTCGGACGACGACGCGCCGGGCATCCCCTACGTCAGCCATTACCACGTGGTGGGCAATCCCCCGCGCGACAAGGTCGGCGCATGCTACGAGCAGATTATGACCGACCTTACCCGCGCGTACGACATGCTGACGGTAGCGGTTCCCGACCTGGCGGCCGACAACAAGGCGGCCAACTCGACGGCCTACATTTCGCAGGCCGCGGTCGATGCGCTCCGTGCACGGGTTTCGCTCTACCACAAGAAGTACACCCACGCCTACATCTATGCCAGCAACGCTCTGCGCGCCGTAGGCATCGCCAAGCTGGACGAGGTGCAGAACCTTTGGCTGAACAGGTCGAACGCCGGTACGATTTTCAAGCTGTCGCGTCCCGCAGGCTCGTCGACGATCGGTACGCTCTTCGTGGGCCGCGACTATTCGAGCGTTTTCCGCCCGAGCAACGAGCTGCGCGCCCAGTTCTCCGAAAAGGACGTCCGCGGGCCGGTCTTCTTCGAATACGGCCGTGACCGAGCCGGGTCGCCCGTGTGGATGGTCACCAAGTGGTTCGGCGACGCGTCGGATATCGGCCGCCTCGACGAAAAACTGTTCCGTGCCGAGGAGATGCAGCTCATCGCCATCGAGGCGCTGATGATGCGCGAGAACCCCGATTTGACGGAGGCCAACCGCCTGCTCAACGAACTGCGCGCCGAGCGTATCGAGGGCTACACGGCGCAGACCTATCCGGGGCTGCTGGCCGAGATTATCAAGGAGCGCCGCTGCGAGCTGGTATGGGAGGGACACCGCCTGTTCGACGCGCGCCGGCTGAAAGTGACCATGTCGCGCGAGGGTAAGACGATTTCCGCCGACGACTACCGCCTGACGCTGCCGATTCCGCAGGCCGAAATCGATGCCAATTCGGGTATTTCGGAGAGCGACCAGAATTACGGATATTAACGGACTTTAAAACCTGAAAATGATGAAAAAGATAACATATATGCTTTTAGCGGGGGCGCTCCTCTGCTCCTGTGCCGATGAAAAGCCGCATTTCCTGCCGGCCCCGGGCGGCACCGTGGAGATCGGCGGCATCGGCGCCACGCCGTCGTCCGATGCGGCGGCACTCCTTGACGACGACCTTACGACCTACTTCGAGGCCGAAGTCGGCGCGGAGAACAGCGTCGAGGCGGTCGTGGATTGCAGCGCCGGGCGAATCGTGGCCTACACGCTCGTATCGTCGGGCGTGGTGGAGCAGGGCGACAACGGCGTCGAGGCGCTGTACGACCCCGTGTCGTGGACGGTTTACGGGTCGGACGACGGCTCGTCGTGGAACGAGGTGGACAGCCGTTCGGAGGTGGCGTTCATCGCGCGCTTCCAGAAGCACATCTATTACCTGGCGGCGCCGGCCGACTATGCGAAATACAAATTCGTGTTCAAGGCCAACGGCGGCGACAAGCTGACCCTTTCGGACATCCTTTTCCATACGGAAGACCCCTATGCCGCGTGGAAGAACTTCGAGTCGCCCGAAATCCTGTTCATCGACCTGGCCGAGGACAAGGGTTCCAAACTCTACGACGTGCTGGTGCAGGACAAGGTGGCCTACCTGAAATGGCATGCGCTGGAGATTTGCACCTACCTCTACTTCAGCGATAGGGACGAGCGTTTCCCGGTCAACACCATCGAGT
This sequence comes from uncultured Alistipes sp., assembly GCF_902388705.1. Taxonomy (GTDB): domain Bacteria; phylum Bacteroidota; class Bacteroidia; order Bacteroidales; family Rikenellaceae; genus Alistipes. Next base: position 8,935 of record NZ_CABMQJ010000013.1, on the reverse strand, counting down.
ATTTCCTCGAACCGATGCCCGGCGAGGTGTCGTACAAGGGAGGCTCGTCGCCCAAAATCAACATCCATTACTCGACCGATTGGATTCAGAAGTCGGCCAACGAGTCGCTGCTCAAGTTGAGCCTCGAAACGCGCGGTGTGCTCTTCCACGAGATGGTGCACGCTTTCCAGCTCGAACCGCAGGGCATTCCGGCTTACAGCCAGGGCAATATGTCGTGGGCGGCAATCGAGGGCCTGGCCGACGCGGTGCGCACGGTGGCGGGCTACCACGACTATGCGACCCGCAATACCAACGGCAGCCTGATGTCGGGCTACCAGACGACGGGCTTCTTCTGCTACTGGCTGACGCAGACGCAGGACAAGGACGCCATCCGCAATATCAACGCGTCGATGCGCACGATCAATCCGTGGAGCTGGGACGCGGCGCTCAAATACGCGCTCGGCGAGGATGCCAACGAGCAGGCGCTGTGGGCGATATACAAGGCCGATAAAACCAATTACCAAAAACGCTAAACCTGAATGACATCCATGAAAAAGATAACGATATTTCTGGCGGCCCTGCTGTTCGTCTTCGCTGCGGGATGCCGTGAGGACGCTTCCCTCGACGGACTCGAGTCCCAGACCAAGGAGGAGGGCACCTCGGCCGGCGAGAATGCCGAGTCGATAGCCGTGAAAGAGGCGCTGACCTACGAAAGCGCGCTGGAATACAACTGGGTGGCGGAGTATGCCCCCGCTGCCGGGAAAAGCTATACGATTCTGTTCAACTTCCTGTCCGACAGTTCGGTGGCGACCGATTCGCCCGTTTCGGATAACGAGAAAAACCTGGCGCTTTTCAGCGTTTCGGCGAGCAGGGAGGGCGGCGTGATTATCAAGTTCGACGGGCCCACGATGCTCAACGACCAAATCGTCGATTCGGAGTTCCGCGAAAAGCAGCTCATCGTCGAGTCGACGACCGAAACGACCATCAACTGCGTGGGCGCCTCGTCGGGCAAGCCCGTCGTGCTGACAAAAGCCACGTCGGAGGACGTGCTCAAGCTGGGCGAGAAACTGGTATGGCTGGCCCTGTCGAAGAAGAACGCCATGCAGGGCGTCCTGCGTGACGGCGAGAACAAATTCCTCGCGCGCTATGCCGTCGACAAGAAGTCACGCAGCATGGAGTTCACCTGGATCGACGCTGCGGACAAGGACGCCAAACACGAGTCGGCAGGCTTCGAGCTGGAGGTGACCGACGCGCAGTACGGGATCCAGTGGCCGGCCGTTACGATTAACGGCGTGGGGTATAGTTCGCTCACCTACACGATTGCCGGCGAAAACCTCGCTTTCAACGTGGCGGACGCGAAAATCACCGCCGCAACCGAGGCGCATCCCGGTTTCGTGGACAAGGCCTCCAAGCAGTATAACCTCGGCGGCAAGCTCGAGTGCGGCACGGCCCACCCGACGCTCTGGTCGGCGCTGGTTTCGGACAAGTTCCGCAGCATTCTCTTCTATCCCTATGCGGACGATATTCCGCTGCGTGTGGAGGCTTATGTGGGTGACGGCACGACGGGCAACTACCTCTTCGTGAACGACTATACGACCGATCCCAAGACCGCGCGCTTCGACAGCGACGCCGACTGGATTCGCTTCTACGCCAGTGTGCAGGGCGACTTCCTGAAGATTGCCACCGGCTCCGAGATTGCATCGTACCCCATCAGCCAGGCGGCGGCCGACCTGAAGCCGTTCACCGATTTCTATTTCCATGCCGACGGCCTGTACGTAATCGAGGAGAGCGATTCGCGCGGCAAGGGCTTCTACCTGATTTCCAAGACGGGCAACCTCTGGGTGAAGGTGCGCGACGGCCTCTACTCGGAAGGCAGCGGCGAGGAGCCGGGCGGCGAGAACTTCCTGCCGCAGCTCGTGGCGCAGGGCATGAAACCCTACGGTACGTTCTTCGACAACGACAACAAGAATTTCAAACTGCATTACTCCCTCGATGCCGAGGCGGGTACGGCCGACCTGATCTGGATCGAGGATTCCGAGGCGGTTTACACCGACGGCAATTACAGCGAGATGGCGCGCAACAAGGCGCAGTACAAGACCGTGGCCGTCAATGCCACCGAGGCGGGCGTCATCACCTTCAAGGAGCCGCTCACCGTGGGCAGCGTCACCTACAAGGGCCTTACGTGGACGGGAACCTATACGCCGAACGTGGACGGGCTCTCCTGCACGATCCGCACGCCGCTGCAGAGCGAAGCGCATCCGCTGGAGTATTTCTTCACCTATCCGGTCAACAAGTACGAGGGCGGAACGCCGGTATTCATTCCCTATTCGCGGCTCTGCCTGCCGACGGCCGAGGACGGCATTCCGGGCATGACGGGCACGGAGCGCTATATCTTCTATCCCTACAAGCAGCCGGGAGGCGGCACGCCCGCCGGGCCCTGCGCCATCGAGGTTTTCGCGGTGGGCAAGGGACAGCGCATCGACATCAAGTCGTTCCGCAACGGGTTCGAGAACCATCCCGTATCCATTGCCGTCAGCGCCTACAAAGTCGAGGACGACCGCATGATTTTCACCAAGGGCGACGTGACGGGTGCGTTCGTGGATGCCGACGGCAACCAGATGAGCAGCGAGGAGTCGCAGCAACTCGTCAAGCCGCTCGAGCGGCTGCTCTTCGGCGAGCAGGGATTCCACGTCTACAAGGCCGAAAGCGTTTCCTACGACGGCAACAAACACTATTTCTACCTGGTGAGCCCCGATCCTTCCTATCCTTACTGGATTAAGATACGCGAGGCTTAATATCCTGCTGCGGACGGAGGTGTTCCGGCTTTGACCGGGGCATCTCCCGTCCTGCGGCGCAACAAACCGAAACGACAGTTATGAAGAACTACCTGATCGCCCTGCTCGCGGCCTGTACGGTCGTTGCGGCGTCTGCACAGACGCGCCCGGCAACGGACTACATCGACCCGATGATCGGCACCCGGAGCATGGGGCACGTTTTCCCCGGGGCCTGCGTGCCGCACGGCATCGTGCAGTTGAGCCCCGACACGGAGATGGTGCCGCACAACATCGACGGCAAGTACCAGCCCGAGGCCTACCGCTACTGCGCCGGATACCAGTACGACGACCCGACGATCGTCGGCTTCTCGCATACGCATTTGAGCGGCACGGGGCACTCCGACCTGGGCGACATCCTGCTGATGCCGACCGTGGGGGAGATACGCGCCGACCGCGGCACGGCCGAACACCCCGAAACGGGCTACCGCTCGCGCTTCTCGCACGAGCGCGAACGCGCGGCGGCGGGCTATTACGAAGTGATGCTCGACGATTACGGCATCCGCGCCCAGCTGACCGCCACCGAGCGGGTGGGCCTGCACAAATACACCTATCCTGCGGGCGAAGACCAGCACCTGATTCTCGACCTCGACCACGGCATCTACAACTACGAGGGCAAGACCCGCTGGGCCCAGGTGCGCATCGAGAACGACACGCTGGTGACGGGCTACCGCATCACCAGCGGATGGGCGCGCACCAACTACACCTATTTCGCCATGAGCTTCTCCAAGCCCGTACGCCAATACGGCGCGCGCGACCGCCGGCCGCTCGATTACGGCGGAGGCTGGCGGAAGTTCGACATGGGGCGTAACTTCCCGGAAATCGGCGGGTGCGGCATCGTGATGCACTTCGATTTCGGCGACGATTCCGCACCGCTCGAAATCAAGGTGGGGCTGTCGGCCGTCGGGACGCGCGGGGCGCTGGCCAACCTGTGTGCCGAGGCCGGCGGGCGCACGTTCGACCAGGTGGCGGCCGATGCCGCCCGCAAGTGGGAGGAGCAGATGTCCGTGATTGAAGCCCAAGGCAGCGACGAGGCGCTGCGCATGCTCTATACGTCGCTCTACCACACGATGATAAACCCGTCGGTCTATATGGATACGGACGGTAAATACCGCGGTGTCGACCACGAGATACATCAGGCCCGGGATTTCACCAATTATACCGTTTTCTCGGTCTGGGACACCTACAGGGCATTGCACCCGCTGTTCAACCTCATCTGCCGCGACCGCAGCCGCGACATCGTGAACTCGATGCTCGCGCACTGCCGCCAGAGCGTGCACCGCATCCTGCCCGTGTGGTCGCACATGGGCAACGAGAACTGGTGCATGATAGGCTACCATTCGGTGTCGGTGGTGGGCGACGCCCTCGACAAGGGAATCGACGTCGATACGAAGCCGGCGCTCGAGGCGATGCTCGGCAGCGCCAATTGCGACTATTACGACGGGACGGGCGTTTACAAGAAGCTGGGTTATGTCCCTTACGACGTGAAGTCCACCGGTTCGTCGATGACGTTGGAATACGCCTACGACGACTGGGTGATCTACAGGACAGCCCGGCGGATGGGACTGTCCGATGTGGCCGAAACCTACCGCAAACGGGCGGAGAACTACCGCAATGTTTTCGATTCGTCGACCGGGTTCGCCCGGGCGCGGATGAGCGACGGAAGCTGGAAACCCGACTTCAACCGCTACGATACGCACGGACAGGGGTTCATCGAGGGCAACTCGTGGAACTACTCGATGTACGTGCCGCACGACCCGGCGGGGCTGATTGCCCTGATGGGCGGTGACGGTCAGTTCACGGCGCGCCTGGACAGCCTCTTTACCGAGTACCTGCCCGACAGGTATTTCGCGCAGACAGAGGACGTGACACGCGAGGGGCTGCTGGGCATGTACGTCCACGGCAACGAGCCGAGCCACCATGTGCCCTACCTCTACATGTGGACTTCGCAGCCGTGGAAAACGCAGTATTGGGTGCGTGAGATTATGGACCGCATGTACCGCCCCGCGGTCGACGGCCTGTGCGGCAACGACGACTGCGGCCAGATGTCGGCGTGGTACATCTTCACGGCGATGGGATTCTATCCCGTCTGCCCGGGCACCGACCAGTATGTGCTGGGCGCGCCCTACCTGCCTTATATGAAAGTGAGGGTCGGCGAGGGGCGTTACCTGGAAATCAAGGCGCCGGGCGTCAGCTCGAAGAACCGCTACGTGCACGGGGTGAAACTCAACGGGAAACCCTACACCCGGGCGTATATCACCTACGCCGACCTGAAAGGGGGCGCCGTGCTGGAGTTTGACATGCGCTCCACGCCCGACAGGCGCCGCCGCTTTTCGGCCGAAGAACGGCCCTATTCCATGAGTTGCGAACAGTAAAACGACTGCAAACATGAAATTTACGCTGATAAAGCTTGTTGCCGTATGCGCTGCGTCGCTGTGGGCGTTCGCGGCTGCGGCCGACGACGCCCCGCGCATCGGCTATGTCCGTCCGCTGGTCGGCACCGACGGCTTCGGCAACGTCTATCCCGGGGCGCAGGTGCCGTTCGGCGGCATCCAGATCAGCCCCGATACGGACGACGACTATTACGATGCCGCCTCGGGCTACAAATACGCGCACAAGACGCTGATGGGATTCTCGCTCAACCATTTGAGCGGTACGGGCATTCCCGATCTGGGCGACTTCCTCTTCATGCCGGGCGTGGGGGAAATCAAGCTCGAACCCGGTACGCACGACGATCCCGATGCCGGTTACCGCTCGCGGTACAGCCACGACCAGGAGTGGTGCTCGCCCGCCTATTACGGCGTGAACCTCACGGACTACGGCGTGAAGGCCGAGATGACGGCGGCGCAGCGCAGCGGCATGCTGCGTTTCACCTATCCCGCCGCGGACGACGCTTTCATCCTGGTCGACATGCGGCATACGCTGTGGTGGAAGTGCCGGTGGGCCAACCTGCGCAAAGAGGACGATTACACCATCACGGGCTATAAGCTCGTACAGGGCTGGGGCGCCGAGCGCCACGTCTATTTCGTGGCCGAGTTTTCCGAGCCGCTCGACGACTTCGGCATCATGGAGGGCGGCAAACGGGTGTGCTACGACACGAAGCGTTTCCGCAGCGATAGCGAGGCGTGGGGCGAAGATCTCAAATTCTGGGTGCGTTTCGCCACGCGGCAGGAGCAGCAGGTCACCGTCCGCGTCGCCATTTCTTCGGTCGACCCGGCGGGCGCCCGGGGCAACCTGCGCGAGATCGACGGCCTTACCTTCGACCAGGTGCGCAGCCGCGGCGAGCAGCTGTGGGAGCGGGAGCTCGCGCGGTTCACGGTCGAGGGCCCGCAACGGGTGAAGGAGACGTTCTACACCTCGGCGTACCGCTGTTTTCTTTCGCCGTTCCTTTTCCAGGATGCGGACGGCCGCTTCCGCGAGCACGACAAGAGTATCGGGCGCGCCGAGGGATTCACCAACTATACAACCTTTTCGTTCTGGGACACTTACCGCGCCTACCATCCGCTGATGAACCTCGTGCGTGCGGACATGAGTGCCGACGTGGCTAACTCGATGCTGGCGCACTACGACAAGAGCGTCGAGCGGATGCTGCCCGTCTGGTCGTTCTACGGCAACGAAACCTGGTGCATGATCGGTTACCACGCCGTATCGGTACTGGCCGACATGATTGTCAAGCAGGTTCCCGGCTTCGACTACGAGCGGGCTTTCGAGGCGATGAAACGCACGGCGACCAATCCCGATTACGACTGCCTGCCCGAATATACGGAACTGGGCTGGGTGCCGTTCGACAAGGAGCGCGAATCGGTTTCCAAGACCCTCGAATACGCCTACGACGACTATTGCATCGCGCAGGCGGCCCGCGCGCTCGGCAAGGAGGAGGACTACGACTATTTCCTGCGCCGCTCGCTCTCGTACCGCAACCTGATCGACCCCGAAACGAAGTTCATGCGGGGCCGCGACAGCCGGGGCCGCTGGCGCACGCCCTTTACGCCCGTCGCCTATCAGGGGCCGGGTTCGGTGCACGGCTGGGGCGATATTACGGAGGGCTTCACGCTGCAATATACGTGGTATGTGCCGCACGACGTCGCGGGACATATCGACCGTGTGGGCCGCAGGCTGTACGAAACGCGTCTCGACTCGCTCTTCGTGACCGAACTGCCCGACGATATTCCGGGTGCGCACGACATACAGGGGCGTATCGGCGCCTACTGGCACGGCAACGAGCCCTGCCACAACATCGTCTACCTGTACAACTACCTCGGGCAGCCGTGGAAATGCCAGCAGTGGGTGCGCCGCATATCGGACGCCTTCTACGGCAACGAGCCCGGCTCGTTGAGCGGCAACGACGACTGCGGCCAGATGTCGGCGTGGTACCTGTTCAATACGATGGGCTTCTACCCGACGGCGCCGTCGAGCAATGTCTACAACATCGGATCGCCGACGGTCGAGGGCGTCGAACTGCGCCTCTCCAACGGGAAGTCCATTCGCGTGACGACCGAGAACTGGAGCCCGGAGAACGTCTACATTCGCCGCATGTACGTCGACGGTCGCGTGTGGGACAAGTCGTACATCACGTACGACGACATCCGCGACGGCGTGCACCTGCATTATGTGATGGGGTCGCGCCCCGACAAGCGGCGCGCTGTGTCGGCTGCGGCCATTCCGCCTTCGCTGCCCGCTGCCACGGGGTCGGACAAATAGTATGTACAACCGAAAAAACAGGTATCTTTACAGTATGAAACACTTTATTTTTGCGCTTACGGCGCTTACGATGCTCTCCTGCTCGCAGGAGGCGCCCCGCAATGTTGCGGAACTTTGCGACGACGACCCCTCGACATCTTATGCGATGCCGGCGTCCGGCCCCTGCCGGGTCGTCTTCGACGGCTTCGACACTCCGATGCGGAGTTACCGCGTATACTCTTCGGGCGAAGTTCCCGCCGCGGATCCGTCCGGGTGGGTGTTGAGCGGCTCGCACGACGGCCGCAAATGGGTCGAACTCGACCGCCGGGAGGAATGCGTGTTCTGCTCGCGTTTCCAGGAGATTACCGGGCGGATTGCCGAACCCTCGAACTACACGGCCTACAAAATCGAATTCCTGCCGCGCGAAGAGGCCGATACGGTCGCCGTGGGCGACGTGCGTTTCTACGAGCGCGACAGGGAGGAGGCGTGGAGCGGTTTCGTCTATCCCGCAGTGGATTTCGAGGTGCTCGATCCGCAGGCGGAGGGTGCCGCGATTTACGCCGCACTGGTGCAGGATCCCGGGGCGTATGTCCGCTACCACACCCGCAAGGTCGCCGAAATACTTTTCTACTCGGCCGCCGATACGATGAACACGGTGGGGAAAATCGACTATACGCTGAAGGATTATGCCGGGGTTTCGGCCAAATCGGGCAACCCTGCGGAAACGGCAATCGTGTACAGTACGCAGCACATCGAGAAGTCGGCGCGCGAGTCGCTTTACAAACTCGACTATGAAACGCGCGGCGTGCTTTTCCACGAGCTGGTGCACGCCTACCAGTTCGAACCGAAGGGGATTGGCAGCTATTCGACCAACAAGGAGTTCTGGGCCTGCATCGAGGGCCTTGCCGACGCCGTGCGCGCCGAGGCCGGGCTGTTCGACATTGCGGCGCTCCGCAAACCGGGCGGGCACTGGCTCGACGGCTATAAGACGACCGGGTTTTTCCTGCAGTGGCTGACGACCATGAATCCCGACGCCCTGCGTGAATTCCACGTTACGGTGCGCGATATGGATGTCTGGAGTTTCGACAAGGCCATGCGTGCGATGTTCGGCCCCGAAAAAGGCATCGAGCAGATGTGGGCCGAGTACCAGCAGTTTTTGCAGAGCCAGGCGCCGCAGGCCTGATGCCCGTGCCGGGCACTGCCTGACGTGCCGCAAGGACAATAACCGAAACGAGGCCCCGCGGGGCCTCGTTTTCGTAGGGTAGGGTGCCGTTCTTGGTTCGTGCTGTTCCCGGTTCGTGCCGGTCGCCTTTGCGCTATGCCGGCTTGCCGCCGGGCAGCGCTTCGGTTTTGCGCAGGGCGGACTGCCGCCGGCCCCCGGGCCGGTTATGCCTGTGCCACCTTGTCCCGGGCCTTTGCGCGGTCCGGGGAGCCTGCGGCAGCGT
>NZ_CABMQJ010000012.1 GCF_902388705.1 uncultured Alistipes sp. | reverse complement strand
ACCCGCCGCACGCACAGCGTACATACGGAACATATCATCGGCACCTCGCCGCAAATCGAACACGTCCGCGTGCTGATAGACAAGGTCGCGCCGTGCGAGGCCCGCGTACTGATTACGGGCGAAAACGGCACGGGCAAGGAGCTGGTGGCGCGCTGGCTGCACGCCAAAAGCGCCCGTGCCGCGGCGCCGTTCGTCGAAGTCAACTGCGCGGCGATTCCCTCGGAGCTGATCGAAAGCGAGCTTTTCGGCCACGAGCGGGGCGCATTCACCTCGGCCATCAAACAGCGCAAAGGCAAATTCGAGCAGGCCGACGGCGGCACGCTCTTCATGGACGAAATCGGCGACATGTCGCTGGCGGCACAGGCCAAGGTACTGCGTGCGCTGCAGGAGAACAAAATCAGCCGCGTGGGCAGCGACAAGGACATCGACGTGGACGTGCGCGTCATCGCTGCGACGAACAAGAACCTGCGCGAGGAGATTAAGAAAGGCAATTTCCGCGAAGACCTCTACCACCGTATCGGGGTGGTCGTGGTGCGCGTCCCGGCACTGCGCGAACACGCACAGGACATTCCGCAGCTCGTCGACCACTTCATCGGCGCAATCTGCACCGAATACCGCATCCCGCCCAAACGCATCGAAGCGGACGCCCTCGGCGAACTGCAGTCGATGCCGTGGAGCGGCAACATCCGCGAACTGCGCAACGTCATCGAACGGCTCATCATCCTGAGCGAGGAGCGGATTACGCTCGACGACGTAAAGGCATATTGCTGACGGCGTCCCTAAAACAGGATTCCGGCCTGCAGCAGCACGGTGCCGTGACGGAGCCGTTCGCCGAATTCGGCCGCAAAATGCGCACCCGCGTATTTTTTGAGCCGCTCCAGTTCCTGCATTTCGTAACCGGCCGAAAGGAACAGCTCCGTCCCGCTGCGCAGCGCATACCGCACCCCGACCGAGGGGTTGAGCATAACCCCGCCGTTGGCCTCCCGGCCCGGAGCGAAAGCATAGCCGGCTGCACATCCTGCATAAGGCGTAAAACGCCGGGGGCGCGTAACGAGCAGCCGCACATCGGCAAAGAGGGGTACCAGCGTCTTTTCGTAAAAGGAGAGCCCGGTTCCGGCGCCCGCCAGGAACCGCCGCCCGACACGACAATACCCCGCAACCCGCCAGACGAGGGGCGTGGACGCGGGCTCGCTCAAGGCGATGCCCGTACCGACAGCCGTCGAAAAGCAAAAACGCCGCGGCGCCTGTCCGCAGGCCGCCCGCACGGCCAACGCCGCAAACAGCAGCAACACGAACCTTTTCATCGTATGCTGACCGTTATCCGTTTCACAATCCGCAAAGCCGTCGTAAGTGCGGAAACATCGGAGGACACATCCCCGGAGCTGCCGTCCGGACTGCTGTGCCCGACCAGCACGGCCCCGAACTCCGTTACGCCCGACGACAGGTCGACATCGGCGGCGTAGACCACGGCAGGCTGGCCGCTTCCATGCCGTCCGCCCGAGTAACCGGGCTCCCCCGCCTTTGCCGACGCGGGATAGGCTTCGTTGAAATCGGTCGAATGGTTCACCTCGACTTTCACGACGAACCGCGTCAACCCGCCGGCCGGGCATAATTTCACGCCGAAACTGCCGCGGGGCGTCGCCCCGGAGATGCCGTCGGCCAACGGCTCCTCCTCGGTCGGCAGGTACAGTCCGTCCGGATAGCGCACACCCCGGCAATGGCACCAGTGCGGCAAAGCCTCCCGGCGGCGGTTTCCGCCGGCCGCCAGCCACGACCGGGTGGCGATTTTATGACTTGCGTAAACCGTCGCGAGGTAGTTGCCCTCCGTGTCCTCCAACCAGACCGCTATCTGCGGCGGATTCTTCTTTTTGATTCCCAGCAACAGCGGGAAATCGTGCAGCCAGGCATCGCCCTGTTCGACGGAAACCTCCAGGCTTCCGTGTCCGTACACCACCAAATCCTTCTCGCAGCCGCAAAGGAGTGCGAGCGGCAAAATCCAAATCATCATCATTTTTTTCATCTTTTCGTTTCAATAATTTGTTACCATTCGGTAACATTCGGTTTAAAAAAAAGTGACGCGGAGCCCGTCACATATGGAAAAATAAATCGACAAGTTTGTCGATTCCCCGGCCGATGCGCTCCCACCCCGCATCTTCCGCAATCGGAATCCCGTTGTAAACGGGGCAGAACTCCCCCAGCAGCACCAGGTAAGTCACCGAAGCCGTCAGGAAAGCCGCCAGCACCGCAATCTCCTCTTCGGCATGTCCCGAGCGCAGGCAGACCTCGCGTATGCGCTCCATACCGATTCGTTCGCGCTGCTCCCGCAGCTTTACAATCAGTTCGTTGTCCGACGACAGTTCCCAGCGGTACAGCCGCTTCAGCGTCGGATTGCCGCGCAGCTGCCCGATTTGGTCGCGGAACGTCTTTTTCAGGAAAGCGGGCAGCTCTTCCCGGGCAGGGATGCCGTCCTGAAAATTAATCCAGAAATCGTGCCGGCGGATGTAGGCCGCCATCAGCCCTTCGAGCGAGCCGAAATAGCGGTATATAAGTATCTTCGACACCCCCGAGCGGGCCGCGACCGCATTGATGCCGAGCCGCTCGAACCCGTTTTCGCGAATCTCGTCGCCGACCGCCTCCAGCAAACGCCGCTCCGTCGCCTCCCTGTCCCGTTCCGTTTTCCCGTTTATCATTTCATATGTTACTAATCGGGAACAAATATAGGAAGCCGTCCGGTAATAAGCAAATTCCACGGCATAAAAATTTCGGGAAACGGGAAAACACCGCCCGGCAGGTACGAAAGAGGCTGCCTAAAGCAACTCGAAAATTTCCCCGGGCGTGTCGACGATATGCTGCGCGCCCGCCTCTTCGAGTTCCGCACGATCGCGGAATCCCCACGTAACGCCCACAGACCGGACACCGGCTGCGGCTGCGGTCTGAATGTCCACGCCCGAATCGCCCACGTAAAGCACCCGCTCTTTCGCCGCGCCCGTGAGCGAGAGTATCTCCCCCACCACCGCAGGATCGGGTTTCAGGGGCACGCCCTCGCGCTGTCCGAACACCACGGCGAACTCCACGCCGGGAAAAAACAGGCGGACGAGCTTCTCGGTTCCTGCCTGGAACTTGTTCGAAGCCACGGCCATGCGGATACCCCGCTGCACGAGCCCGTCCACCAGCTCCGGAATACCTTCGTATGGCTCGGTATGGGTGTCGATATGCTCCGTGTAGTATTTCACGAAGTCGGCGCGCACGGCCGCAACCGTATAGGGCGTACGCAGCTCTTCGGGCAGCGCCCGCTCCACCAGGCGCATGATGCCGTTGCCCACGAAATGACAGTACTGGTCGTAAGTATGCTGCGGCAGTCCGCGCAGGGCCAATACGGCGTTGCACGCGACGGCCAAATCGCCGATCGTATTGAGCAGCGTGCCGTCGAGGTCAAAGATGACCAAATCGGTATTCCTATTCTTTTCCATAATCAGGACGGCGGCCGGCAGTTCCTGCGGCCTTTTTAATTTTCCAGCCCGCAGCCGCCACGACGAGCGACATCAGCGGGCTGACGATATTGAAAATACAGTAAGGCATATAGACGAAAGTCGAAACCCCGAGCACCGTGGCCTGCGTCATGCCGCACGAGTTCCACGGCACGAGCACCGAGCACACCGTGGCGGAATCCTCGACCGAGCGGCTCAACAGTCGCGGCTCGAGCCCCCGCTCGGCATAAAGTTCACGGAACAGGCGCCCCGACAGGATAATCGAGATATACTGGTCGGCGGTGCAGAGGTTGAAAAAGATACCCGCGCCGACGGTCGAGGCCACGGTCGAGAACGTACGGCGGACGAAACGCAGGAAGATAGCGGTCAGCGAACGCAGCATGCCGCTGCCCGTCATCACGCCGCCGAAGCACATGGCGCAGATGATTAACCACACGGTATTGAGCATGCCCGCCATGCCGCGCGTGGCGACCAGCTCGTCCAGGTGGGGACTTCCGGTCGGAATCGCCGTCGGGCCGAAGCAGCTCATCAGCACGCCCTTGAACCCCGACATGAAATCGAGGCTTCCGACGCCCGCCACTTTCGCCACCATTTCGGGTTGGGCCAGCAGCATGGCGACACAGGCGAAGACCGCCGCGCAGAAAAGCGTCACGATGGCCGGCAGCTTGCGCACAATCAGCACGCCCGTGGCTACGGGTACCAGCAGCAGCCACGGCGTAATGCGGAACGCGGCGCGCAGCGAATCGGCGTAGAGCCCGGCGTGCGCACCCCCTGTATGGTCCAGCATCAGTCCCGCGACGATAAAGACCGCCAGTGCGATGACGAACGACGGGATGGTCGTGTAGAGCATATACCGGATATGCGTGAAAATCGGCACGCCGACAGTCGACGAGGCCAGCACCGTGGTGTCGGAAAGCAGCGAGAGTTTGTCGCCGAAGTAGGCGCCCGAGATAATCGCGCCGGCGATCCACCCCTCGGGAAAACCCATGGCCTGCCCGATGCCCATCAGCGCCACGCCGATGGTGGCGATGGTCGTCCACGAACTGCCGGTCATAAGCGACACCCCGGCGCAAATCAGGCACGAGGCGACGAGGAAAAACGAGGGATGCAGGATTTTCAGCCCGTAGTAAATCATCGTCGGCACCACGCCGCTCACCATCCACGACCCGGCGATGGCGCCGATAAGCAGCAAAATGACGATGGCCGACGCCGAGGCGCGGATATTGTCGATAATCGCCTCTTCCAGCACCGACCATTTGCAACGGTAGATGCCGATCGAGAGCATCACGCAGACCGACGTGGCCGACAGCAGGGCGATTTGGCTACCGCCGTTGATCGCATCGCCCCCGAAACCGCGGATGACCACGTACAGGAGCAGCGTCAGCACCGCCAGCGGCACGGCGGACACCCACGCCGCGGGCAGTTTCGCCCGGTTGTCTTTCAGATTCGGATTCTCATTAACCATACAAGCGGCAAAAATACGAAAAACTTATAAAAAACCCGCATGCCCGGCGCCGCAGGTAGCCTTTTCCGGCCGGATGATAGGTAAGTGCGGCTTTTCGGGCCCCGCCCTTTTTGTATTTCCGATATTTTGCCTAACTTTGATAAAACATACTCACTTAACGCAAAATGGCGGTTCAGACTCTCAAAAAGGTTGTTCGGTTCTACATCGACGGATTCCGCGGCATGACCGTGGGCAAAACCCTGTGGGCCATCATCCTCGTCAAACTGTTCATCCTGTTCGCAATCCTCAAGATTTTCTTCTTCCCCGACTTCCTCGCCGGGCAGAGCCCCGAAGAGCGCAGCCGCTCGGTCATGAAAGAACTAACCCCCGAAAAATAACTTTCAGATATGTTATCGGATTACCTGCAAACAGTCGACTGGTCGCGTGCGCAATTCGCCATGACGGCCATATACCACTGGCTTTTCGTTCCGCTCACGCTGGGACTGGGGTTCATCATCGCCATCATGGAAACCCTTTATGTCCGCACGGGCGACGCATTCTGGAAACGCACGACCAAATTCTGGATGCGCCTGTTCGGCATCAACTTCGCCATCGGAGTTGCCACGGGCATCATCCTCGAATTCGAGTTCGGCACCAACTGGTCGAACTACTCGCATTTCGTAGGCGACATCTTCGGCGCACCGCTGGCCGTCGAGGGCATCATGGCTTTCTTCATGGAGAGCACCTTCATCGCCGTCATGTTCTTCGGCTGGAACAAGGTTTCCAAAGGCTTCCACCTCACGGCGACGTGGCTCACGGCCATCGGGGCCAACCTCTCGGCGTTGTGGATACTGGTCGCCAACGCGTGGATGCAGTACCCCGTAGGCTGTACGTTCAACCTCGCGACCGTGCGCAACGAGATGACCTCGTTCTGGGACGTGCTCTTCTCGCCCGTGGCGATGAACAAATTCTTCCACACGATTACTTCGTCGTTCGTACTGGCGGCGCTCTTCGTCGTGGGCGTCAGCGCCTGGTACCTGCTGAAAGGCCGCGAACGGGAGATGGCCCGCAAAAGCATCGCCATCGCCTCGGCTTTCGGCTTCGTCTTCGCACTCGTCACGGCCATGACGGGCGACAAGTCGGGCGCCGTCATCGCCCGCGTGCAACCGATGAAGCTCGCCGCCATGGAGGCGCTGTACGACGGACAGCAGGGTGCGCCCCTGACGGCTATCGGGATCGTGAAGCCCGAAGCGGAGCGCACCTCGAACGAGGACGCATTCTACTTCAAAATCGACATCCCGAAACTGCTCTCCATCATGAGCTTCCGTGACGCCGACGCCTATGTGGCAGGCATCAACGACCTGGTGGACGGCAACGAGGAGTACGGCGTGATGTCGGCCTCGGAAAAAATGGAGCGCGGACGCCTCGCCGTGGGCGAGCTGGCCCGCTACCGTGCTGCGCTCGAGGCGGGCGACCGGACGGTAATCGACGAGGTCACGGCCAAATTCGACCCCTCGACGCCCGAAGGCAAGGAGTTCCTGCGCGAATACTTCGCTTATTTCGGCTACGGCTATCTCAACGCCCCGCAGGACATCGTTCCCAACGTGCCGCTGCTCTTCTACTCGTTCCGCGTGATGGTCGGCGCAGGTTGCTTCTTCATCCTGCTGCTGGGACTGGTATGGTGGCTCAACCGCCGGGACAGGCTGGCCGGCAAACGCTGGCTGCTGTGGGTCGCCATCTGGTCGATTCCGCTGGCCTACCTCGCCTCGCAGGCCGGATGGGTGCTGGCCGAGGTCGGACGGCAACCGTGGGCCATTCAGGATTTGATGCCCGTGGGCATCGCGGCGTCGAAAATCGGCAGCACCTCCGTAACGGCCACGTTCGTCATCTTCCTCGTCCTGTTCACGGCGCTGCTGATTGCCGAATTGAGCATCCTGTTCCGCCAGATTAAAATCGGGCCCGAAAACGAAAAACAGTAAACGACTATGGATACCCTGATACTTTTGCAACACTATTGGTGGCTTATTATCTCCCTGCTGGGGGCCTTGCTGGTATTCCTGCTCTTCGTGCAGGGCGGACAAGGGATACTCTACGGCATCGGCAAGACCGAAGAGGAGCGTAACATGCTCGTCAACTCGCTGGGCCGCAAATGGGAGTTCACCTTCACGACGCTCGTGACCTTCGGCGGCGCGTTCTTCGCGTCCTTCCCGCTGTTCTACTCGACTTCGTTCGGCGGCGCATACTACGTATGGATGGCGATTCTGTTGAGTTTCGTCATCCAGCCCGTAGCCTACCAGTTCCGCCGCAAGGCAGGCAACGTCTTCGGCGAAAAAACCTTCAACGTATTCCTGATAATCAACGGCATCGCAGGCCCGCTGCTGCTGGGCACGGCCGTCGGCACGCTCTTCACGGGTGCCAACTTCACGGTCGACCGCCTCAACCTGGCCAACGGCGCGGGCAGCGGCAGCGCGACGGTCATCTCGCAGTGGACGACCCCGTGGCACGGATTGGAGGCGCTCGGCGACCTGCGCAACGTAGCGCTGGGACTGGCCGTGCTGTTCCTCGCCATGACGCTCGCCTGCCAGTATTTCATGAACAATATCGACGACAAGACCATCCATGAACGCGCACGCAAACGCATGGCCATATTCGCCGTCCCGTTCCTCGTATTTTTCCTGACGTTCTTCGTGTGGCTGCTCTTTTCCGACGGCCGGGCGGTCGACACGGCAGGCCGGATTTCCATCGAGTCCTACAAATACCTGCACAACCTGCTCGCAATGCCCTATGTGGCGGCCGTGCTGCTCATCGGCGTGGGAGCTGTGCTGTGGAGCATCTTCCTGGGATGGCGCGGCAGGCGCAACGCCATCTGGTTCGGCGGCGCAGGCACGGTGCTGAC
Source organism: uncultured Alistipes sp. (assembly GCF_902388705.1). Taxonomy (GTDB): domain Bacteria; phylum Bacteroidota; class Bacteroidia; order Bacteroidales; family Rikenellaceae; genus Alistipes. The sequence continues at coordinate 44,850 of NZ_CABMQJ010000012.1, read as the reverse complement.
GGTGCTGGCGCTGCTGCTCTGCGCCGGGTGGAACGACACGGCCTATTACCCCTCGCTGGCTGACATGCAGTCGTCGCTGACGATTTACAACTCCTCGTCGAGCCTCTTCACGCTCAAGGCGATGAGTATCGTTTCGCTGATGATTCCCTTTGTCGCGGCCTATATCTGGTACGCATGGCGGGCGATGAACCGCAAATCCATCACCCGCGAAGAGATACGCGGCGACGATCACCAATACTGATTTGCACCGAAACACCGATTCATCCGAATGAAAACCAAAGTTCTGATAATGGCGGCGGCCCTGTGCGCGCCGTTCGCCCTCCGGGCCGCCGAACCGCTCCGCATAGGTGTCGCCGGCGTGTCGCACGGACATATCTACGAAGTGATAAGCAAAGCCCACCGCGGGGATTTCACGGTCGTGGGCGTATGGGAAGCAAACGACAGCCTCCGTGCCGCCACCCGTCTGCACGACAAGGTCGACGGAGCGCTGTTCCATGCCGACCTCGACAGCATGCTCGACGCGACGAAACCCGAAGCCGTAGTGGCATTCGGGCCGGTGTACGACCACCTGCGGGTGGTGGAAGCATGCGCACCGCGGGGTATCCACGTAATGGTCGAAAAACCGCTGGCTGTCAGTGTCGCGCATGCGCACCGCATCGCCGACCTGGCCCGCCGCCACGGCATTATCGTGATGACGAACTACGAAACCACGTGGTACGCCACCAACGAGGAGGCATTCCGGCTCGTCCGCACGGGCGAAATAGGTGAAATCACCCGGATGAATATCTTCGACGGACATCAGGGGCCGGTGGAAATCGGATGCGGACCCGAGTTCCTGGCATGGCTGACCGACCCCGAACTGAACGGCGGCGGCGCAGTCACGGATTTCGGATGCTACGGAGCGAACCTCGCCACGAAGATGTTCCTCGGCGAAAAACCGCTGAAAGTCACCGGCGTGCTCAAACAGCAGAAACCGCATATCTACCCCAAAGTGGACGACGACGCCACGATTGTGCTCGAATATCCGACGGCTACCGTACAGATAATGGCATCGTGGAACTGGCCGATGAACCGCAAAGACATGCACATCTACGGCAGCCGCGGATATATCTACCAGGACACCCCGACCTCCATGCGCGTGTACACCGGCGGCAAGGAAACGACCCTGGCCCCGCCACGGCTGCAGGCCCCCTGCGACGATTCGTTCCGTTACTTCGCAGCCCTGATCCGCGGTGAAATAACGATGTCCCCGTACGACCTGTCGGCACTTGAGAACAACGTGACCGTCGTCGAGATACTCGAAGCCGCCAAACAGAACGCAGGGGGCTCCCCGCTGCATGCCGACCGGCCGCAGCCGGCAGAATAAGAACACATGCGACCGGGCTCCGTCACCGGGGAGGGACCGGCCTCCCATCCGAAAATTACTCGGGGCCGGCAGAGGGATATTCACCCTGCCGGCCCCGAGAGGTTTTCCCGCAGGCCTTACCGCCCTGGGGGAAGGGCACATCTTCCGGAAGCTATTCCTCCGGTGTCCCGAACGGATACTTGTTCTGCTGCACGTCGTCGAAACGCAGGCCCTTCTCGTAGGTCTTCATCGCACGGCGGCTCATACCCATCGACGAGAAACCGCCGTCATGATAGAGGTTCTGCATCGTAACCTTGCGCGTGAGATCGGAAAAGAGCGTCAGCACATAGTCCGCGCAGTCGTTCGCCGAAGCGTTGCCCAGCGGCGACATGTTCTCGGCAAACTCCATCAAATCGCCCAGCCCCAGCACGCCGCTGCCTGCCGTTGTCGGCGTCGGCGACTGCGACACGGTATTGATGCGGACATGCTTCTCGCGGCCGTAGATATAGCCGAAACTGCGGGCTATCGACTCCAGCAGCGCCTTGGCGTCGGCCATGTCGTTGTAGCCGTAGAGCGTGCGCTGCGCGGCGATGTACGAGAGCGCCACAATCGAGCCCCAGTCGTTGATAGCGTCCTTGCGGCGCGCCACCTGAATCGCCTTGTGGAACGAAATCGCCGAAATATCGAGCGTCTTGGAGAGGTAATCGTAATCCAAATCGTCGTACGTACGCCCCTTGCGGACGTTGGGCGACATGCCGATTGAGTGGAGCATGAAGTCGAACTTGCCCCCGAAGTGCTCCATCGTCTTGTCGATCAGGTTTTCCAGATCTTCGACGCTCGTGGCGTCGGCCGGAACGACAATCGTATTGCATTTTTCAGCCAACTGGCCGATTGTACCCATGCGAATAGATACGGCAGTATTCGTGAGGACGATTTCGGCTCCCTCCTCGACGGCGCGTTCCGCCACTTTCCATGCGATCGACTGCTCGTTGAGTGCTCCGAAAATCAGGCCCTTCTTACCTTTCAATAAATTGTATGCCATCCTATTTTAGATTAAAAATTCGGGCAAATGTAACAAAAATATTTGAATTCGAGCACCGAACCGCCCGAAAACACATCCGCCCACGCCGGCGGCGGCCACGGCCGGAGGGGCTCCAACCCCGCACCGCAGGCTCCCGGCAGACCAGAATTCCTGCACCGGGGAAAACAGGTATTCCCGCATGCGGGCTGCCGACGCCGCACCTCCCGTTTTCAAAAAAAACGACACGTAAATTGCAGCTTTTTCGCCGTTTGCACATTTATCCGCCAATTTATCGTACCTTTGTCCCCGATTAAAACAGACACATGACTATTACAGACGATTTCAGTGCCCTTGGGCTCTCCGAGCAAATGCTCGCTGCAGTCCGGGCCAAGGGATTCGAGATGCCCACCGCAATCCAGAAGCTCACCATCCCCCACCTGCTCACCAAAACCAACGACATCATCGCCCAATCGCAGACCGGCACGGGTAAAACCGCAGCCTACGGCCTGCCGATACTCCAGTCGCTCGAACCGGCGCACGGCCCCGTACAGGCCATCATCCTCGTACCGACGCGCGAACTGGCGCTGCAGGCCGCCGAAGAGTTGCTCTCCTACAACCGCGAAAAACGGCTCTCGATTACCGCCATTTACGGCGGCGCCGCGATGAGCGAACAGCTGCGGCGCCTCGCCAAAGGGGTCGACATCGTCGTCGGTACGCCCGGCCGCGTACTCGACCACATCCGCCGCGGCACGATGAAACTCGCGAACGTCCGCTACCTCGTACTGGACGAAGCCGACGAAATGCTCAACATGGGCTTCGTGGAGGATGTCGAAGAGATTATGAGCCACACGAGCGACGAGCGGCGCGTACTGCTCTTCTCGGCGACGATGCCCGAACGCATCATCCGCCTCTCGAAAACCTATATGCGCGACACAGAAATCGTGCGCGTCGAGCACAAGCAAATCACGGCCGACCTCACGGAACAAATCTATTTCGAGGTGCGCGAGGCCGACAAGTTCGACGCCCTGACACGTATCATCGACGTCGAGCCGGAGTTCTACGGCATCATCTTCGCCCGCACCAAAATCGGAGCCGACGAAACCGCCTCGCGCCTCGCCGCACGCGGCTATGCCTCCGAGGTGCTGCACGGCGACGTATCGCAGGCGCAGCGTGAGAAAATACTCCGCAAATTCCGCGACAAGAGCATCAATATACTGGTAGCCACCGACGTGGCCGCGCGGGGTATCGACGTGGGCAGCCTGACCCACGTAATCAACTACTCGCTGCCGCAGGATTCCGAAAGTTACGTACACCGCATCGGCCGTACGGGCCGCGCCGGCAAGCAGGGCACGGCCATCACGTTCGTATCGCCTTCGGAATTCCGGGGACTGAACAACCTGATGCGCGACATCAAAGTCGAGATCAAACGCGAAACCCTCCCCTCGCCGCAGGACATCGTAGAGATGAAACGGCTGAAAATCAGGGAGGACATGCAGGAGATCGTCGAAAACGAAAGCTACGACGACTACAAAACGTTCGCCGAAGAGCTCCTGTCGGAATACACGCCCGACGTGGCGCTCGGCGCCCTGCTGCGCCTGGCGTTCCGCGGCGAACTCGACCAGAGCAGCTATCCCGAAATCAGGTCGTTTTCGGTCGACCGCAAAGGTACGGCGCGGCTGTTCCTTGCCGTGGGCAAGCGCGACGGCTACACGGCACGCAAACTGGTCGACATGCTCAAATTCAAGTGCGGCCTGCGCGACAAACAAATCGACGACGTGCGTATCTCAGACAACTTCTCGTTCGTGAGCGTTCCTTTCCGCGACGCCGAAGAGATTGTCCGCAAGCTCAACCGGCTGAACCGGGGACAGCGGCCCATGGCCGAAATCGCCCGCGACGGAGAGCAGGAAGCCCCGGCACGCCAACCCCGGCGTACGAAAAGCACGGACTACCAAACCGGCGGGCAAACCTACGCCCCCGCGCCCCCAAAGCCGGTGCGCAAGGAGAAGCCGTCAGCCCCGAAGCAGGCGTTCCCTGCCGACACCGACGAATCCGCCGCACCGCGCAGCAAGCCGAAAACCCGGGCCAAAGCCGACGCACAGGATGAAATCCCCGATTTCAGCAAGATGTCCAACGAGGGATTCGACTGGTCGGCGTTCATGAAATTCGACGACGGCGAGAAATGGGGCCGCGACGAAAACGGCAAGGGGAAAGGCAAAGGCAAAACCGCCAAAAGCGTCCGCAAAACCCCGAAAAAGACAGTCACGGCCGCCCAGCGCATCGCCGCGAAAGGCAAGAAGCGGAAATAGCCTCCGGAAAAATCCCGTCAGGGAAAAATATACGCACCAAAAAAGGCCCGGCTTCGGGTCTTTTTTGGTTTCAGGCACGCGGGGAGGGGCGAAAAAAATCCGGACTGCAACCTTTCGTTTGCAACCCGGATATTGTCCTTCTGGCGGAAAGAGAGGGATTCGAACCCCCGGAGCCTCGCAGCTCAACGGTTTTCAAGACCGCCGCAATCGACCACTCTGCCATCTTTCCGGAGGCAAAAGTAGCACGGATTTTCCATTCTGCCAAATCTTCATCCCGATTATTTCCCTGCGGACGGCGGTAAAGTTCCGATTCGGATAGATTATTTTTGACTTTTAGGAAAATTGCATATCTTTGTCAACAAGTTAGGTAAGGACGCAACTTTTCACAACATACGACATGAACAAAGCGCAGTTGGTCGAGGCAGTCGCCCTCGACGCGAACATCTCGAAAGTCGACGCGCGCAAAGCAGTCGACTCCATCATCCGGATGACCGTACAGGCTCTTCGCGAAGAAGAGCGCCTTACCCTGACGGGCCTCGGGACATTCAGCGTGCAGCACAAACCGGCACGCATGGGCCGCAATCCCCGCACGGGGGCTCCCGTGAAAATCCCGCCCCGCAAGGCCGTCAAATTCCGGCCCACCGTCGAACTCGAGTAACTGCGTCATTCAAACACATTCTCACACATGCCAGAAATTTCACAACGCGCCGAGCAGATGCCGGCTTCCCCGATACGCAAACTCGTTCCGCTGGCGGAAGCCGCACGGGCCCGGGGTACGAAAATATACCACCTCAACATCGGACAGCCCGACCTGCCGTCGCCGAAAAACGGCCTCGACGCGCTCAAAAAAATCGACCGCAAAGTATTGGAATACAGTCCGAGCGACGGTTACCGCTCGCTCCGCGAAAAGCTGGTCGGCTACTACGAGCAGTTCCAGATTAAACTCTCGCCGGACGACATCATCGTCACCACGGGCGGCTCCGAAGCGGTGCTGTTCGCCTTTATGTCGTGCCTGAACCCCGGCGACGAAATCATCGTTCCCGAGCCGGCCTACGCCAACTACATGGCGTTCGCCATCTCGGCGGGAGCCGTTATCCGGCCCGTGGTGTCGTCTATCGAACAGGGATTCGCACTGCCCGACGTGGCGGAGTTCGAGAAACTCATCAACGACCGGACGCGCGGCATCCTGATTTGCAACCCCAACAACCCCACGGGTTACCTCTATACGCGCAAAGAGATGAACCGCATCCGCGACTTGGTCAAAAAATACGACCTGTTCCTCTTCTCCGACGAGGTATACCGGGAGTTCATCTACACCGGCTCGCCCTATATTTCGGCCTGCCACCTCGAGGGCATCGAGCAGAACGTGGTGCTGATTGATTCGGTGTCGAAGCGTTACTCCGAGTGCGGCATCCGCATCGGGGCGCTCATCACCAAGAACCGGACGCTCCGCAACGCCGTGATGAAATTCTGCCAGGCGCGACTTTCGCCCCCGCTCATCGGGCAGATTGTCGCCGAAGCCTCGATCGACGCTCCCCGCTCCTACTCCACGGAGGTATACGAGGAATACATCGAGCGGCGCAAATGCCTGATCGACGGACTGAACCGCATTCCGGGCGTCTATTCGCCCATTCCGATGGGCGCCTTCTACACCGTGGCGCGGCTGCCGGTGGAGGACAGCGACGATTTCTGCGCATGGTGCCTCTCGGATTTCGAATACGAGGGCGAAACGGTGATGCTCGCCCCCGCTTCGGGCTTCTACTCCGATCCGGCATGCGGCCGCAACGAAGTCCGCATCGCCTACGTGCTCAAGAAAGAGGACCTCGAACGCTCGCTGCTCATACTGGGCAAGGCGCTCGAAGCCTACAACAAACGGAAATAAACGCTCTGGAATCCGATACGGGTGCGGCACGGAAAATGCCGCACCTTTTTTATGGACATCGCTTACGCCGCACCCACCCTTTCGGCCAAACCTATACCATTCAGTACAATTTTAGGGAATTTTAGGCCAAAAAGTTTGGCCGACGTGGATAGTTTTTATACTTTTGCCCTCGATTTTTTGCGCCCTGCGGGTGCAGACAAGTATTAACCAAACCAATACGTTATGAAAAAACTTTTCCTACTTCTGGCCGCCGCTGCCATCGCTTCGGGAGCATACGCCGAGGGTTATCAGGTGAACAACATGTCGGCCAAGCAGACCGGTATGGGACACGTGGGTACGGCCATGAAGCTCAATTCGGAATCGATATTCTTCAACCCGGCCGCCACGGCATACCAGACGTCCCGGTTCGACATTTCGGTCGGCGCCACGGGCATCCTTTCGAACGTGCGTTACCAATCGCTCCCCACGCTGGAGAACAATTACACAAGCGGGCCGATCGAAAAATCCGACAACAAACTTTCGACTCCGCTCCACCTCTATTTCAACTATAAACCCACCGACAAACTGGCCGTCGGCCTGGGCTTCTATACCCCCTACGGCTCTTCGATGAACTGGGGCGACAACTGGTCGGGCGCACACCTCGTGCAGGAGATCAACCTCTCGGCGTTCACCATCCAGCCCACCGTGTCGTACAAAATCTGCGACCGCCTCTCGATTGGCGCGGGCCTGATGGTTTCGTGGGGTAATTTCGACCTGTCGCGTTCGCTGCTCTCGCCCACCACACGACGCGGGCTCATCGCAGGCATGATCGACCCCAACATCACCAAACTGGAAGGCGCCATTGCCATGCTTCCCGACGGTGAGCAAAAACAGCAGGCCATCGCGCAGCTCCAGATGCTGCAGGGCGCCAAAGGCTACCTCGACAGCACCATGGACAAGTCGATTGTGTCGGCCAAACTCGAAGGCAACGCCGACGTCGCCATCGGTGTAAACGCCGGCTTCCTGTGGGACATCACCGACGAGTGGTCGCTGGCCATGACCTACCGTTCGCGCCTGAACATGAAAGTAGGCAAAGGACACGCAACGATGAACATCGACCCGAAGGCTGCGGCACTCATCGCGCAGCTCGGTCAGCTCTCCCCGGGCACCGAACTGATCCCGGGCCTCGACAAAGGCACGTTCAACGCCGAACTGCCCCTGCCGACGACCGTTACGTGGGGCGTATCGTTCCGCCCGGCCGTGAAGTGGGAGTTGGCCGTCGACCTGCAATGGAGCGGATGGTCGGCCTACAAAGCCCTGAACGTCGAGTTCAATGAAAAGGAACTGGGCATCAAACCCATCTATTCGGTGAAGAATTACTCGAACACACTGGCGTTCCGCTTCGGAGCGCAGTACCGCGCGACCGACTTCATCACGGCCCGCATGGGTATGTACGTCGACGAAAGCCCCGTAAGCAGCGACTACCTCAATCCCGAAACCCCGTCGATGACCAAAGTGGCCTATACCGCCGGCGTCAGCCTGCGCCCCACAAAATTCATGTCCGTCGACCTGGCTTACTGCTACGTGTCGTCGGCCGACCCCGAGCGCACCGGTTCCTATCCCGTTTACGGCTATACGAGCGGCAGCCTCGAGGAGGTTTTCTCGGGCAATTATAAACTCCACGCCAACGTCTTTTCCATCGGCGTAGGATTCAGTTTCTAAAACCGGGAAAAATTACTATATTTGCGGTGCGTTTCCGACAACGGAACGCACCGCAATTTTATACGGCCTCATAGTTCAAGGGATAGAACGAGGGTTTCCTAAACCCTAAATTCGCGTTCGAGTCGCGGTGAGGCTACCAAACGTAAAACGTTGCAGATGATAGATCTGCAACGTTTTTATTGATAAATATACGCCCGCATCCCGGGCCGTGCGCGAAGGTCAATCACCGAGCATATACCGGTCCATCGATTCGATAAACCGGTCGATTTCCCGGCTTTTGTATTTATCGATACAATTCAGGATAACGGCTTTTTTCCGGCCGAGGTCTTCGACATCCGTAGGCCCGATACTTTCGACGAATTTTTTCGCATACCCGGCAACTTCCCGGAAAGCTTCCGGCGCATACCTGCCGGTATCGAAATAGACGGCCTGTGACACATCCTGCTCCGAAATCCGCAAATCGCGAAAACCTTCGCCGATACAAACACAAAGAAAATAGTCTTTCAGCAGCTCCCGCTGCGCCCTGACATACTCCCGTCGGGGCTTCATTGCGCACGCCGCCGAAAAGCCGCCGAAAAGCACAAAGCACAACAGCAGGATAAAACACGACTTCCTGTCCATATGGGTCAACCTGTTGAAAATTCGGAGGAAAAACCGGAATAAGTACGGAGTGAGTTTCGGATATTCGGACTTTTCGCCACCGGAAAACCCCTCCTCCTGCAAAACTAATATATTTTTCCGGTTTTTGGGTAACCCATGCGATTTTCGGATTGATTTCCTATCTTTGCCCCGTAAATACGACTGAAAAATGGAATCGCTCAAGGAACTCTATAAAATCGGCACCGGCCCGTCGAGCAGCCACACGATGGGGCCCCGGAAAGCCGCCGAACGCTTCGCCGAACGGTGCCGCGACGTCGACGCCTACCGCGTGACGCTCTACGGCTCGCTGGCGGCAACGGGCAAAGGACACCTCACCGACACGGCAATCCTCTCGGTACTGGAGCCCGTAGCGCCGACCGAAATCGTCTGGAAGCCCGAAACGGTACTGCCCTTCCACCCCAACGGCATGCTCTTCGAGGGACTGAAGGGGAATAAGGTCGCGGACAGCTGGACGATATACAGCATCGGCGGCGGCGCGCTGGCCAACGAAACGTCGAGGCTCGAAGTGCCCAGCAGCATCTACCCGCTGACGACAATCTCCGAAATCAAGGAGTGGTGCTACCGCGAGGGCAAAACCTATTGGGAATATGTGAACGACTGCGAGGGCCCCGGAATATGGGAATACCTCGACGAAATATGGACGGTGATGTGCGAAACAATCCAGCGCGGCCTGAACAACGACGGCGTACTGCCCGGAGGGCTCAAAGTCGCCCGCAAGGCCTCGACCTACTGGGTCAAGTCGAAAAGCTACGCCGATTCGCTCAAATCGCGCGCAAAGATATACGCCTATGCGCTCGCCACCTCGGAGGAGAATGCCTCGGGCGGCATCGTCGTGACAGCCCCCACATGCGGCTCCTGCGGCGTCGTGCCGGCCGTGCTGTACCACCTGGCGACCTCGCGCGACTTCCTGCGCATCCGCATCCTGCGGGCTCTCGCCACAGCCGGATTGTTCGGCAACGTGGCCAAAACCAACTCATCGATTTCGGGCGCCGAGGTCGGCTGCCAGGGCGAGGTGGGCGTCGCATGCGCCATGGCCGCGGCTGCGGCCTGCCAGCTCTTCGGCGGCACCCCCTCGCAAATCGAGTACGCCGCCGAGATGGGGCTCGAACACCACCTGGGACTTACGTGCGACCCGGTATGCGGACTGGTGCAGGTGCCCTGCATCGAGCGCAACGCCATTGCAGCGGCGCGTGCCCTCGACGCCAATATCTACGCGACGCTTTCCGACGGCTCGCACCTGGTATCGTACGACAAGGTAGTGGAGGTGATGAACGAAACGGGGCACAACCTCCCGAGCCTTTACCGCGAAACGTCGGAGGGAGGGCTTGCCAAGCGTTACGAACGCAAGAAATAATCCGCCACAGCTATCCACAGCGCAAATCCCGGAGCCTATGGCTCCGGGATTTGCGCTCTTCGCAGTACGTGATTTTCCGTTGCCCGAACCGATAAGGCATCCGGCCAGAAAAAAAGTGCAGCCGATACAATAGCCGGCACCACGAACCGGCTCGATTTCCGCATAATTCTAAAATAGCGACGGCGCAAAGGCATGGAGAAACTCCCGGCCGGGCAAAAAAAGAGGCCGTTCGCAGGGAACGGCCTCTTTCGAATCGTATGTGTGTAACTTCGGTTTACTGCGCCTGCTGGAGCGACTCCAACTCGGCTTTCGAACCGACCACGAGGTTGTCGTAATCGCGCAGGCCCGTACCGCCGGGAATCAGGTGACCGCAGATAACGTTCTCCTTGAGGTTTTCCAGCGGATCGACCTTGGCCTGGATAGCCGCTTCGTTGAGCACTTTGGTGGTTTCCTGGAACGAAGCCGCCGAAATGAAGCTCGAAGTCTGCAAAGCGGCACGGGTGATACCCTGCAGCACCTGCGTCGAGGTTGCGGGAACGATGTCGCGCACCTGCACGGGTTTCATGTCGCGGCGCTTGAGGCTCGAATTCTCGTCGCGCAGCTTGCGCAGCGAAACGATCTGGCCGGGCTGCAGCGAGGTCGACTCGCCTGCGTCGGTAACGACCACCTTGTCGTAAAGCTCGTCGTTGACATCCATGAACTCCCACTTGTCGACCACCTGGTCTTCGAAGAAGCGGGTATCTCCCGGATCCTCGATTTTGACCTTGTTCATCATCTGGCGAACGATGACCTCGAAGTGCTTGTCGTTGATCTTCACACCCTGCATGCGGTATACCTCCTGCACCTCGTTGACGATGTACTCCTGTACTTTCGTGGGGCCGAGGATGTTGAGAATGTCGCTCGGGGTGATGGCACCGTCCGACAGCGGGTTGCCCGCCTTCACGTAGTCGTTCTCCTGCACGATAATCTGGCGCGACAGGGGCACGAGGTAACGTTTCACGTCGCCCTGCTTCGAGGTGATGATGATTTCACGGTTACCGCGCTTGATCTTGCCGAACGAAACCTCGCCGTCGATCTCCGACACGATAGCCGGATTGGACGGGTTACGGGCCTCGAACAGCTCGGTAACGCGCGGCAGACCGCCGGTGATGTCACCGCCCGACTTGCCGACGGCACGCGGGATTTTAATCAGGATATCGCCGGCCTTAATCTTGGCATTGTCCTTCACCACGACGTGAGCCGAAACGGGCAGGTTGTACTGCTTGACCTCCTCGCCCTCCTTGTTGACAATCTTAATGACGGGGTTCTTGGTCTTGTCTTTCGACTCGATAACGACCTTCTCCGAAAGACCCGTCTGCTCGTCACGCTCCTCGCGGTAGGTAATACCCTCGATGACACTGTCATAAACGGCCTTACCCTCGTACTCGGAGATGATAACGGCATTGTACGGATCCCACTCGCATATCAGGTCGCCTTTCTTGACCTCGGCGCCGTCCGCCATGAAGAGCGTGGAGCCGTAGGGCAGGTTGTGCGTATAGAGGACAATCTCGGTCTTCGGATCGACGATGCGGAACTCCGACTGGCGCGAAATGACGATGTCGATTGCCTCGCCCGTGGCGTTCTTGCCTTTGACGGTGCGCAACTCGTCGATTTCCAGACGGCCTTCGTACTTCGAAACGACATTGGTTTCGACAGCCGAGCCACCGGCCACACCACCGACGTGGAACGTACGGAGGGTAAGCTGCGTACCGGGCTCGCCGATCGACTGTGCGGCAATCACACCGACGACCTCGCCTTTCTGTACCATGCGGGCCGTAGCCAGGTTGCGGCCGTAGCACTTCGCGCAGACGCCGCGGCGCGCCTCGCAGGTCAGCACCGAGCGAATCTCCACCGACTCCAGCGGCGACTTCTCGATTGCCTCGGCAATCGCCTCGGTAATCTCCTCGCCGGCCTTGCAGATGACCTCGCCCGTGAGCGGGTGAATCACGTCGTTCAGGGCCACACGGCCCAGGATACGGTCGTAAAGGGTCTGCACCACGTCGTCGTTTCGCTTGATGGCCGTGGCCGTCAGGCCGCGCAGCGTGCCGCAGTCCTCTTCGTTGATAATCACGTCCTGTGCGACATCGACCAGACGGCGCGTCAGGTAACCGGCGTCGGCCGTCTTCAGTGCGGTGTCGGCAAGACCCTTACGGGCACCGTGCGTAGAGATGAAGTACTCGAGCACCGAAAGGCCCTCCTTGAAGTTCGAGAGAATCGGGTTCTCGATGACCTGCTGGCCACCCTCGACGCCCGACTTCTGCGGCTTGGCCATAAGACCTCGCATACCGCTCAACTGGCGAATCTGCTCTTTCGAACCACGGGCGCCCGAATCGAGCATCATGTATACCGGGTTGAAACCGTCGTCGTCCTTGATCAGCGTATCGATCACGGCCTTGGTCAGCTTGGTATTGATGTTCGTCCAGACGTCGATAATCTGGTTGTATCTCTCGTTATTGGTGATAAGACCCATGTTGTAGTCCTCCATGATGGAGTCCGAACGCTCGTAGCCCTCCTGCACGAGTTTCTCTTTCTGCTCGGGGATAATCACGGCGTCGAGGTTGAACGACAGTCCTCCGCGGAAAGCCATCCGGTACCCCATATCCTTGATGTCGTCGAGGAAAGCGGCCACCTTGTCGGCACCGGCCTTCTTCATCACCACGGCGATGATATCGCGCAGCGAACGCTTCGTCAGGATTTCGTTGATATAACCTACCTCCTTGGGAACCACCTGGTTGAACAGGATACGGCCGATGGTCGTTTCCTTCAGTTCGCGAATCGGGTTGCCGTCCGCATCGATGTCGTCCACCATGCACTTCACGATGGCATGCAGGTCGGCCTGGTGCTCGTTGTAGGCGATAATCGCCTCCTCGGGGCCGTAGAATATGCGGCCGTCGCCCTTCACGCCCTTGCGGGGTTTGGTGATGTAATACAGGCCGAGTACCATGTCCTGCGACGGCACGGTGATAGGCGCGCCGTTGGCCGGGTTGAGCACGTTGTGCGAACCGAGCATCAGCAGCTGGGCCTCCAAGATGGCGGCATTGCCCAGGGGCAGGTGCACGGCCATCTGGTCGCCGTCGAAGTCGGCGTTGAATGCCGTACATGCCAGCGGATGGAGCTGCATTGCCTTACCCTCGATCAGCTTGGGCTGGAAGGCCTGAATACCGAGGCGGTGCAGCGTCGGGGCGCGGTTCATCAGTACGGGGTGTCCCTTTATGACATTCTCCAGAATGCCCCAGATAACGGGGTCTTTCCGGTCGATGATTTTCTTGGCGGATTTCACCGTCTTGACGATGCCGCGCTCGATGAGCTTGCGAATCACGAACGGCTTGTAAAGCTCGGCCGCCATGTCTTTCGGAATACCCATCTCGTGCATCTTCAGCTCGGGTCCGACGACGATAACCGAACGGGCCGAGTAGTCGACACGCTTACCCAGCAGGTTCTGGCGGAAGCGGCCCTGCTTACCCTTGAGCGAGTCGGACAGCGACTTGAGCGGTCGGTTCGACTCGTTCTTCACGGCATTGCTCTTGCGCGAGTTGTCGAACAGCGAGTCGACAGCCTCCTGCAACATACGCTTCTCGTTACGCAGAATCACCTCCGGAGCCTTGATTTCAATCAGGCGTTTCAGGCGGTTGTTGCGGATGATGACACGACGGTAGAGGTCGTTCAGGTCGGACGTGGCGAAACGTCCGCCGTCCAGCGGCACCAGCGGGCGCAGCTCGGGCGGAATCACCGGAATGACGTTCAGCACCATCCACTCGGGCTTGTTCTTGCCCTCCGACGCGCGGAACGACTCGATGACGTTCAGGCACTTGAGCGCCTCGCTCTTGCGCTGCTGCGACGTTTCGGTCGAAGCCTTGTGGCGCAGGGCGTAGGACATCGTGTCGAGGTCCACCTGCTTGAGCAGCGTGTACACGGCCTCGGCGCCCATCTGGGCGACGAACTTGTTGGGATCGCTGTCGTCGAGGGCCTGGTTGCCCTTCGGCAGCGCGGCCAGCACGTCGAGGTACTCCTTCTCCGAAAGCGTGGCCAGACGCTCGATGCCCTGCTCGGCAGCGACACCGGCGTTGATAACCACGTAACGTTCGTAGTAGATAATCGCCTCCAGCTTCTTCGACGGGATACCCAGCAGGTAGCCGATTTTCGAAGGCAGCGAACGGAAGTACCAGATGTGAACCACCGGCACGACCAGCGAAATGTGGCCCATGCGCTCGCGGCGCACTTTCTTCTCGGTCACTTCCACACCGCAGCGGTCGCAGACGATACCCTTGTAGCGGATGCGCTTGTACTTACCGCAATGGCACTCGTAGTCCTTGACAGGGCCGAAGATACGCTCGCAGAACAGACCGTCGCGCTCGGGCTTGTAGGTACGATAGTTAATGGTTTCGGGCTTGAGCACCTCGCCGCTCGACTGGGCCAGGATCTCCTCGGGGGAGGCCAGGCCTATCGAAATCTGGCTGTAACCATTGTTCGTCTTATTGTCTTTGGAAATTGACATATTTGTTCTTCGTTTTTCTTATCCTAAATATACCTTACTCGAGTTTGACCGACAGGGCCAGGCCGCGGAGCTCGTGCAGCAGCACGTTCATGGCCTCGGGAATACCCGGCTTGGGCAGGTTCTCGCCCTTGACGATCGCCTCGTAAGCCTTGGCACGGCCCATCACGTCGTCGGACTTGATGGTCAGAATCTCCTGCAGGATGTTCGCGGCGCCGAAACCCTCGAGCGCCCAAACCTCCATCTCACCGAAACGCTGGCCGCCGAACTGGGCCTTACCGCCGAGCGGCTGCTGCGTGATGAGCGAGTAGGGGCCGATCGAACGGGCGTGCATCTTGTCGTCGATCATGTGGCCCAGCTTGAGCATGTAAATCACGCCCACGGTAGCCGGCTGGTCGAACATCTCGCCCGTGCCTCCGTCGTAGAGGTACGTGCGGCCGCTGTGCGGAATCCCCGCTTTGGCCGTGTACTCGTTGATCTGGTCGAGCGAAGCGCCGTCAAAAATCGGCGTTGCGAATTTCAGCCCCAGCTCACGGCCGGCCCATCCGAGCACGGTTTCGTAAATCTGGCCGAGGTTCATTCGCGAAGGCACACCCAGCGGATTCAGGCAGATGTCGACGATGGTTCCGTCCTCGAGGAACGGCATATCCTCGTCGCGCACGATACGGGCAACGATACCCTTGTTACCGTGGCGGCCGGCCATCTTGTCACCCACCTTCAGCTTGCGCTTCTTGGCGATGTAAACCTTGGCCATCTGGATAACGCCCGTCTGCGGAAGTTCATCGCCGTTGGTGATGTTGTACTTCTCGCGCTTGATGGCGGCATCCGCCTTTTTCCACTCGATGGTATAGTTGTTAATGGTAGCCTCAATGAGCGCATCGGTATGCGCGTCGCCCGTCCATTTGCACGAGCCGAGGTTCAGGTACCCCATCACCACGCCGGTCTTCTCGTCCGTCGACTTGCGGGCGATCTCCTCGAGCAGCTTCTGCGAGAATTTCGTACCCGCGGAATAGAGTTCCACCCCGAAGTAATCGGTGATACCGATTGTGGACTTGCCCTGGAGCAGCGTCCACAATTTGGCCACCAGGCGCTTCGTCAACTCCGAAATCTCGGCTGCGAACTTCTCGTCGAGTTTCTCGAGCTGCACCTTCTCGGCGCTCTTGCCCTTCTTGCCCTCCTTGCTGGCGCGGCTGTACAACTTCGTGTCGATGACCACGCCGTGCAGCGACGGCTGGGCTTTCAGCGAAGCGTCCTTAACGTCGCCGGCCTTGTCGCCGAAGATGGCACGCAACAACTTCTCCTCGGGCGAGGGGTCGCTCTCGCCTTTCGGGGTGATTTTACCGATCAGGATATCGCCCGGATGTACGTTGGCGCCGATACGGATGATACCGTTCGCATCGAGGTCTTTGGTAGCGTCCTCGCTCACGTTCGGAATATCCGAGGTCAGCTCCTCGACACCGCGCTTGGTGTCGCGCACCTCCATGATGTACTCGTCGACGTGCACCGACGTGAAGATATCCTCACGCTGGATGCGCTCCGAAATCACGATGGCGTCCTCGAAATTGTAACCTTTCCAGGGCATGAACGCCACCTTCAGGTTGCGGCCGAGGGCCAGCTCACCGTTCTGCGTCGAGTAACCCTCGGTAATAATCTGTCCTTTCACGACCTTGTCGCCCGTCAGTACGATGGGACGCAGCGTGATGGAGGTATTCTGGTTCGTACGGCGGTAGCGCGGAAGTTCGTAGGTCGTAATTTCCGGCTCGAACGAAGCGAGTACCTCGTCCTCCGTACGCTCGTACTTGATTTGTATCTTCGTCGCGTCGGCGAAAGTGACCTCGCCGTCGCCCTCGGCCACAATCTGGATGCGGCTGTCGGAAATCATGTCCTTCTCGATACCCGTGCCGACGATAGGAGCGTCCGTAGTCACCAGGGGCACGGCCTGGCGCATCATGTTCGAGCCCATCAGCGCACGGTTGGCGTCGTCGTGCTCGAGGAACGGGATAAGGCTCGCCGCAATCGAGGCAATCTGGTTCGGGGCCACGTCCATCAGGTTCACCTCGTCCGCCGTAACCACGGGGAAATCGGCACCCTGGCGCGCCTTGATACGGTCGGGCTGCAGGAAGTTGCCCGCGTCGTCGATCGGCATGTTCGACTGCGCCACGATCTTGCCCTCCTCCTCTTCGGCCGAGTAGTAACGGATATCCCCGTTGTTCAAGTCGATTTTGCCGTTTTCGACCGTGCGGTACGGGGTTTCGATGAATCCCATCGGCGAAATCTTCGCATAAACGCACAGCGACGAAATCAGACCGATGTTCGGGCCTTCCGGCGACTCGATCGGGCAGAGGCGGCCGTAGTGCGTGTAGTGCACGTCGCGCACCTCGAAGCCGGCGCGGTCGCGCGACAGACCGCCGGGGCCGAGGGCCGACAGACGGCGTTTGTGCGTGATTTCGGCCAGCGGATTGATCTGGTCCATGAACTGCGAGAGCTGCGAAGTACCGAAGAACGAATTGATTACGCTCGACAGCGTCTTGGCGTTAATCAGGTCTACCGGTGTAAACACCTCGTTGTCACGCACGTTCATGCGTTCGCGAATCGTACGCGCCATGCGCACGAAACCGACCGAGAACTGGTTCGACAGCTGCTCGCCCACCGTGCGGACACGACGGTTCGACAGGTGGTCGATATCGTCGACGTCTGCCTTCGAGTTAATCAGCTGAATCAGGTATTTGATAATGGCGATGATGTCCTCGCGCGTCAACGTGCGGATGGCCGGATCGATGTCCAAATCCAGCTTCTTGTTGATACGGTAGCGGCCTACGTCGCCCAAGTCGTAACGCTTGTCCGAGAAGAACAGCTTCTCGATGACGTCGCGCGCCGTAGCCTCATCGGGCGGCTCCGAAGCGCGCAACTGCCTGTAAATGTATACGACAGCCTCCTTTTCGGAGTTGCAGGGGTCTTTCTGCAGGGTATTGTAAATAATCGAGAAATCGACACCCGACAGGTTCTCCTTGTGCAGCAGAATCGTCTTGGCACCGCTCTCGATAATCTGGTCGATATGCTCCTCCTCGAGGACCGTTTCACGATCCACGATTACGTTGTTACGCTCGATGGAAACCACCTCTCCCGTATCCTCGTCGACGAAATCCTCCACCCACGTCGAAAGCACGCGTGCGGCCAGTTTGCGGCCCACGGCTTTCTTCAGGTTGGACTTGGTGACTTTCACCTCGTCCGCCAGGTCGAAAATCTCAAGAATCTGCTGGTCGGCCTCGTAACCGATGGCGCGCAGCAGCGTAGTGACGGGCAACTTCTTCTTACGGTCGATGTAAGCGTACATCACGTTGTTGATGTCCGTAGCGAACTCTATCCACGAACCCTTGAAAGGAATGATTCGCGCCGAATAGAGTTTGGTGCCGTTGGTGTGCATGCTCTGTCCGAAGAACACACCCGGCGAACGGTGCAGCTGGGATACGATGACACGCTCCGCACCGTTGATGACGAACGTACCCCGTTCGGTCATATAGGGAATCGTACCGAAGTACACGTCCTGGACGACAACACCGAAATCTTCGTGCTCGTCGTCCGTGCAGTAAAGCTTGAGCTTTGCTTTCAGGGGGACACTGTACGTAAGCCCGCGCTCGAGGCACTCCTCGATCGAATAGCGCGGCGGGTCGATATAGTAGTCGATGAACTCCAGAACGAAATTGTTCCGGGTATCCGTAATGGGGAAATTCTCCTGAAATACCTTGTACAGCCCCTCGTTTTTACGATTTTCGGCCGTGGTATCCATCTGGAAAAAGTCCCGGAATGATTTAAGCTGTACCTCCAGCAGATCCGGATAAGGCACCCGGTTCCTGACTGTCGAAAAGCTAATTCTTTGTTGTGTTTTTGCTGTGGACATCGTAAAATCCAAATTATGTTGAAGTGTAATTCTGGTGGGTTACGCTCCCCGAGTTGCTGGGTATTTGATTATCCCGCCAATGCCCCCGTTTGCAGGCGTATTTCGCCCCGGGAGCATCCTTTCTTCCAAAGAGTGGACACAGCTCCTGCTCGGCACTTCCAGTCTTTAGACCAAGAAAAGGCATAGAGCTTACACGCCGGTAAGCCCTATACCTGAATCGTCTGAAACGACTTAAGCAGCAATGCTACTTAAGCTCAACTTCAGCACCAGCCTCCTCGAGTTGAGCCTTAACCGACTCGGCCTCCTCTTTGGAAACACCCTCCTTAACGGCCTTGGGAGCACCGTCAACGAGCGCTTTGGCATCACCCAGCGAAAGGCCGGCGATATCCTTAACGACTTTGATAACCTGGAGTTTAGCCTGGCCGGCGCTCTTCAGGATCACGTCGAAAGTCGACTTCTCGGCGGCAGCAGCCTCGCCTGCGCCGGCAGCGGGAGCTGCAACGGCAACAGCGGCAGCAGCCGGTTCAATGCCATACTCCTCTTTGAGGATGGTAGCCAATTCGTTTACCTCGGTAACCTTGAGGTTTACCAGTTCTTCAGCAAGTTTCTTTACGTCTGCCATAGTTGTAAGCTTATTAAATTTTGTTTTTAATTCTTGTTGTGATTAGTTGTTTCTCGATTCGAGCGTCTTCACGATGCCCGCAATCTTTTGGCCTGCATTAGCCTGCAATGCAGAAATAACATTCTTCGCAGGAGACTGGAGCAGTGCGATGATGTCGCCGATAAGCTCCTCCTTCGACTTGATGTTACACAGAGCGTCCAGCTGATTGTCGCCCACGTAAACGCATCCCTCGGCGAAAGCCGCTTTCAGGACAGGCTTGTCGGACTTCTTGCGGAATTCCTTGATCAGAACCGCAGGAGCCTTTGCAACGTTTGCGAACATAATCGAGGTCGGACCCTCCAATACTTTTACCAGTTCAGCATCAGCCTTCTCGACTTTCTCGAGCGCCTTCGACAGCAGCGTGTTTTTCACCACGATCAGCTTGATGTCGCTCTCGAAGCACTTGCGGCGCAGGGCAGCGGTCTGCTCGGCGTTGAGCGCCTCGATGTCGGCGATATAGAAGTGAGGATAAGCCTGGAGCTGCTCGGCAATGGTGTTAATAACAACCAGTTTTTCTTCCTTTGTCATCTCTTCTCTCCTCCTTCTTATTTGGTTTCTACTGATTTGGAATCAATCTGCAAGCCGGGACTCATCGTGGTCGAGAGATAAATACTCTTCACATAAGAACCTTTCGCAGCAGCCGGTTTCAGTTTGAGGATCATGTTCAGCACCTCTTTCGCGTTATCCACGATCTGATCTGCCGAGAACGAAACCTTACCTACCGAAGTGTGGATGATACCGAATTTGTCGACCTTGAAGTCGATTTTACCCGATTTCACCTCCTGAACGGCTTTGCCTACCTCCATCGTAACCGTACCGGTCTTGGGGTTCGGCATCAGGCCGCGGGGACCCAGAATACGGCCCAGCGCACCCACCTTGCCCATCACGTTCGGCGTACAGATGATGACGTCAACGTCGGTCCAGCCGGCCTTGATCTTGTCAACATACTCGTCCAGACCTACGTAATCGGCGCCGGCAGCCTGTGCTTCCGCCTCCTTTTCAGGGGTGCAGAGCACGAGCACGCGCACCTGCTTACCCGTACCGTGGGGGAGCGTCACCACGCCGCGAACCATCTGGTTCGCTTTGCGGGGATCGACACCCAAGCGTACGTCAATATCAACCGACGCGTCGAATTTCGTGAACGTAATTTCCTTCAGAAGAGCGGCAGCCTCCGAGAGCTTGTAAGCCTTGTTGGCTTCCACCTTTGCGTAGGCGATCTTTTGATTTTTTGTCAACTTACTCATCTTCGATTACATATTAGGAAATTCACCGACGACGTTGATACCCATACTGCGAGCGGTACCAGCAATCATACGCATAGCAGCTTCCAGGGTAAAGCAGTTCATGTCAGGCATTTTGTCCTGGGCAATCTCGCGCACCTGATCCCACGTCACCTGACCGACTTTGTCGCGGTTAGGCTGTGCGGAACCTTTCTGCACTTTGGCTGCTTCCTTGAGCTGAATAGCTACAGGCGGCTGTTTTACAACGAAATCAAACGATTTGTCGCTGTAAACCGTGATGATGACCGGAAGAACTTTTCCTGCCTTGTCCTGGGTACGCGCATTGAACTGCTTACAGAAGTCCATGATATTGACTCCCTTGGAACCCAATGCGGGACCAACCGGGGGCGAAGGATTGGCGGCACCACCTTTGATCTGCAATTTAATAAATGCAGCAACCTCTTTTGCCATAGTTTTCCTTGGTTAATTATTCTTTTTCTACTTGTGTGAAACCCAACTCCATAGGAGTTTTGCGCCCGAATATCTTCACCGATACCGTGAGTTTCTTGCGCTCGTTGTCGACGGCTTCGATGGTACCCTGGAAGCTTGAGAAAGGGCCATCGGTGACCTTGACGGTCTCGCCGACAAAGAATGGAACTTCGTTTTCCTCCTCCATGGCATTCATCTCGTCGACGCGGCCGAGGATGCGCGCTACCTCCTGTGGACGCAGAGGCGTGGCATTCATCTTGCGACTGTCTTCCTTGGTATCGCCGAGGAAACCCAGCACATTGGGAGTGTTACGAATTATAATCGGAATCTGACCTACAAACGCGGCTTCTACCAACACATAACCCGGATAAGAAACTTTCTCTTTGGAAACCTTCTTACCGTTGCGGATGGTATAAACCTTCTCTGTGGGAATCAGCACCTGGGATATATAGTCCTCCAGGTGGTTGTGGCGAATCTCGGCCTCGATATACTCCTTGACCTTGTTCTCCTTACCACCGATGGCACGAACGACATACCACTGTTTCTTAATCTCGCTCATCGTTTCAGCAACAATTAACGGCCAAGACTACCCAGGGTCTTGTAAATGAGTGCCATGAGGTTCTCGAACGTCAAGTCCATAGCCAGCACGACGACGGCAAAGATGACCGAAGCCACCATCACGACGATCGTAGAACTCTGGAGCTGCGGGAACGTAGGCCACGTCACCTTGTTTACAAGTTCGTTGTAGGATTCTTTAACGTAATTGAACATAACTTTTTTCTTTTACTCTTGGCAGGAGCAGAGAGATTCGAACTCCCATCAACGGTTTTGGAGACCGCTATTCTACCCTTGAACTATGCTCCTAAAAGTGAGAAGCGGTGCGGAACACCGCTTCTCTATGGGTTGTGAAAATTATTTCACGATTTTCAGGATCTGACCTGCACCTACCGTACGGCCACCCTCGCGGATTGCGAAACGCAGACCTTCGTTGATAGCTACCGGGTAGATCAGCTTCACGGTGATGGTCACGTGGTCGCCGGGCATAACCATGTCGACGCCTGCGGGCAGGTGAACCTCACCCGTTACGTCCATCGTACGCAGGTAGAACTGGGGACGATAGTTGTTGTGGAACGGCGTGTGGCGGCCACCCTCTTCTTTCTTCAGGATGTAGACCTCGGCCTCGAACTCGGTGTGCGGAGTGATCGAACCGGGTTTAGCGACTACCATACCGCGCTTAACCTCTTTCTTGTCGATACCGCGGAGCAGCAGACCTACGTTGTCGCCGGCCTCGCCCTCGTCGAGCAGCTTGCGGAACATCTCGACACCCGTACAGGTCGAAGTGAGGGTCTTCTCCTCAAGACCTACGATCTCAACGGGATCGCCCACGTGGATGATACCGGTTTCGATACGGCCCGTAACAACGGTACCGCGGCCGGTAATCGAGAACACGTCCTCGACAGGCATCAGGAACGGCTTCTCGTTCTCACGCTGCGGAATCGGAATGTAGTTGTCCACATTGTCCATCAGCTCCATGATCTTCTCCTCCCATGCCGGCTCGCCGTTCAGGCCGCCGAGTGCGGAACCACGGATAACGGGAGCGTTGTCGCCGTCGTATTCGTATTTCGAAAGCAGGTCGCGAACCTCCATCTCGACAAGGTCGAGCATTTCGGGGTCGTCCACCATGTCGCACTTGTTCAGGAAAACAACGATACGGGGAACGTTCACCTGACGCGCGAGCAGCACGTGCTCGTTGGTCTGGGGCATCGGGCCGTCCGTTGCGGCAACTACCAGAATGGCACCGTCCATCTGAGCGGCACCGGTAACCATGTTCTTCACATAGTCGGCGTGACCCGGGCAGTCCACGTGAGCATAGTGGCGGTTGGCCGTCTGGTACTCAACGTGCGAGGTGTTGATCGTGATACCACGCTCTTTCTCCTCGGGAGCGTTGTCGATGGAGTCGAACGAGCGGAGCTCCGACAGACCTTTCTTTGCCAGAACGGTCGTGATAGCGGCGGTAAGGGTGGTCTTACCGTGGTCAACGTGTCCGATGGTACCGATGTTCACATGCGGTTTCGAACGGTCGAATTTTTCTTTTGCCATAGTATTAAGTATTTAAAGTATTGTTAAAAATTGCTTTAAAGTTTTAAAATTCATTTCGCAGAACGAGCGGGCGACACAAACGTCCTGTCATCCGACAGATCCGTTCGTATCACGCGCTGCTGCGTCTGGAGCGGAAGACGAGGCTCAAACTCGCGACCCTTAGCTTGGAAGGCTAATGCTCTATCAACTGAGCTACTTCCGCAAAAATATACCGTATCAGAGTCAACCTTTCCCTTGCGCCGTCCGCCGATGCGGACACCGTTCAGGATCTTGCAACTCCAACCGGCACTCTCTTTTTTAGTGGGAAGTGATGGATTCGAACCACCGAAGGCGTACGCCAGCAGATTTACAGTCTGCCCCATTTGGCCACTCTGGTAACTTCCCATATTTTGCCCCGTTCTCCGGAATCGGCTTCGCTCGCTTGCGCTGTCCGCCTTTTCCCTGCCGGAGTCTTTCGTCCTGCCGCTGCTCAATCGCTGTGGAGAAATCTCCCCTCGCTTCTCTCGCGTCGGCTTTCCGAGCCGATGGAGGGATTCGAACCCCCGACCAGCTGATTACAAATCAGCTGCTCTGGCCAACTGAGCTACATCGGCAAAATCAACCGTTTTGGATTGCAAAAGTAGGCATAAAAAATTTACCGGCCAAATAATTTCCAATAAATTTTTTACTTTTTAACTCTTCTCAAAGAACATCATTCGACCGCCTTTGTTTCCGGGGTGAAATCGGGTGCAAAGATAGGAAAAGTTTTATATTTTACAACAGCATCTGCGAAAAATATCATTCCCGATGCCGAAGGTTGCCACGACGGCGCCCCCTTCTGTCCCGGAACACGGCGAACCCCGGGACGCCGGCACCGCAATACCTATTTATATATTGTATTGCGCGCCGGATTTTTCACTACCTTTACCGGCAAAACAACTATTCCATGAAAACGACACCCCTGTTCGGCGATTTCCGGCTGCGACCGCTCCGGGCGGACGACGCTCCGTCCATTTTCACTGCCATCGACACACAGCGCACATACCTCGGACGCTGGCTGCCGTTCGTCGCGTCGACGCTACGCGCCGAGCAGACCCGGGAGGTCGTCGCCCAAATGCTCTCCGACACGGCCAATCCGGTCTACACCCTGCGTGCGGGAGAGGATTTCGCAGGCCTCATCGGCTTCAAATCGGCAAATACGGCTACCCGCACGATTGAAATCGGCTACTGGCTCCGGGAGGAGTACCAGGGCAGGGGCGTCATGACGGCGGCCGTGCAGGCACTCTGCGACATCGCATTCACACAAATGGAAATGGAGAACGTCGAAATCAAATGCGCCACGGGCAACCTGCCGAGCAACCGCATCCCGCAGCGCCTCGGCTTCCGGCTCGACCGCGTAGAGCTGCGCGGGGAACTACTCTCCGACGGAGAGTTCGCCGACCTGAACGTCTACCGGCTGGCCCGCTGACACCCTCCTTCATACAACCCGAAACCGGAAAAGCCTGCGCCTCCCCGGTTTCGGAATCCGACAACAAACCCAAGTTGTCGTTCTATTTTTCCTGCTCCCTGCCCTGTGATGCAGGCTACCCCTCCTTGATGGAGGCAATCAGCTGGGCGGGTGTCGCCTGCAGGTAGTTTTTGCAGAAACGGCTGAACTGCGTGTAGTGACGGAAGCCGTACTTGTTCATCAGCACCTTGGTACTGTCCTCGCCGTCGCGAATATCCGCAAATATTTTCAGCGCTTTCTGGCGCATCATCCAGTGGTAGACGCTGTCGTCGAAATGCTCGGCGAAACGCCGCTTGAAGACCGAAAGGCTCATGCCTGCGAGCGCAGCCAGCTCGGCAACGCCCTGCGCCTTGTCGTAATTGTTGCATACGAAGACGCGGAAATTATCCTGCGGCTGAATCATCGACTGGAAGAAGTAGGCATGTTCGGTCGGCGTATACAGCACCTTAATCATCATGAACAGCTCCGTAGCTTTCATCTTGTGGTAACGGGCACAGCCGCTCATCTCGGGTATCGCGAACAGTCCGTCGAGCAGGAACTCAATCGACGGATGCATCGAAAGTTTGGGAACGTCGTCATTCGGAATGACCGTATCGTAAGGCATCACCCGGTCGAATATGTCCTGCTCGCAAAATTCAATCCGGTGAATCAGCGACAATACGACGACCCGGGCATCGTCCTGCGCCGTAGCGACGAAATGCTCGCCGCGGCCCAGGCATACATATTGTTTCGAAGTCACAAGACGAACCGTCTGTCCGTGCTCCATCGTCAGCGAGCCCGACATCACGAAGAGAATGCGCACCATACGGCCGGCCGGAAAAGTAACGCCCTCGCCGGCGGAAAAGGTCATTTGTGCGAACCGGCAATAGGTGGAGTCGCCGATCCGGCGAAACGGAGCGGGAAACGTGGGACAACTACTACAATCCGCAGGACAATTCTCCTTTAAAGCCAACTCCACGAACTGTGGTTTGGTTTGATAATCCATAATAACAAGCCTGTTTTTTTTACTTTCCAAAGTTACAAAAAAAGTTCAGAACAGCAAACCCCGGACGGCATAAACACAAAAAAGTCCCCGCTTTCGCGGGGACTTGAATCGCACCGGAATACCCGGGCCTTATTTATAGCTTATGATCAACACCTTCGACGCCTCCCAGAACCGCACGGGATCGGTAATGAGCAACTTCTCGACAATTTTGTCCGCATCGGTCACCAGTTCGTAGGAATCCGCTGGCTGGGCCGTTACGACCGACACCTTTTTCCGCCCGACGGGAATTTCCGACAGCAGCCGCGAATCGGCTTTCGTAAAACTTTCGAGATTGCCGGTTTTGTTGACCGTCAGCGTCCGGCCGATAAAGCCCTGCTTGTCGATAATCTGCGCCTCGCGCAGCTCCTTTTCGGGGCCGACGATATAGTAAACCGTATTGAGTTGGTTCTCCAACTCGAGTTTTTCGGTAGTCAGGTTCTCGGCCCGGGTACTCTGCACGGCGACCTCTTCGGTCAGATTCTCCACCTCGGCCCCCATCCGGGTCAGGCTCTCCCGCAGCTCGGCGATTTCACTCTTCTTCTCGGCAAGCTGCGCATTGATGTCGGCTATCATCTTTTCGAGCCCGTCGATTCGCAGGTTGGCCTTGCGCAATTGCGCCGCAGCGCGCTGCAGCGACGCGATTTTACGCTTATTATCCTGCAGCAGGCGGTCGATGGCGGCAATATCGTTGTTGATTTCCGCCACGGGACGGCGGCCGCCTTCGGTCTCGCCCGCCACCGAAATCAGGTTTTCACGCGTTTTAATCAGCGCCAGGTTCTCGGAAATGGCATTAAGGTCTTCGAATACGGCATTGATCAACGAATCTTTCTCCCCGACGACCGTAACGAGCGAATCCCGCTGCACCTCGACCTTGACGGCCGTACTCTTGCTCACACACGACGCGAGGACGAATGCCGCTCCCAGCGCCATGACGATTACTTGCTTCATAACTTTCTAACGTTTAAGTTATTGTTTGCCTTCTGCCGGCAAATATATACATAAAAACGATAGCCTGTTCAAAAATTCGTGCCGGGGCGGAAAAATCCGCATCATACGGGCACCAAACCGCCGGCACACACTCCGAACAGCCCGGCAACCGCCAGAAGACGCACCGAAAAGCATCGGGGCGGGGCATCAGGGAACATAGAGGGCATTGAAAAAACGGGATATACCGAAATGCAGCGGGAGTGCCGACGGACATCCGGAACAAATTCTCCGGACGGATCTGCCGCCCAGCCACTCCGGAAAGCCACCCAAACAAATACCCCGGAACGGATTTCCAGGAAGCCGCCCCGGAATACCTCTCCCGCAACAACGCCCGCACCTACGACAACTCCTCACAACAACACCCCCGGAACAATTCCCCGCAACGCCCCACACACACAACAAATCCACGCCCACACACAAC
Source organism: uncultured Alistipes sp. (assembly GCF_902388705.1). GTDB lineage: Bacteria > Bacteroidota > Bacteroidia > Bacteroidales > Rikenellaceae > Alistipes. The sequence continues at coordinate 17,764 of NZ_CABMQJ010000012.1, read as the reverse complement.
GACTCCCGCGGAACAACTCCCCGCAACGAAAACAACGGGCCGCACCCAAGTGCAGCCCGTTGTTTTTCTGTGGAAGCCGAAGCAATTACTTCGTGCTTTTCTTATCGTAGCGTTTTGCGTAGCGGCTCATAAACTTATCGACGCGACCGGCGGTGTCAACCAACTTCATCTTACCGGTGTAGAACGGGTGCGACGTGTTGGAAATTTCCATCTTATACACGGGATAGGTTTCGCCGTTCACTTCGATGGTTTCTTTTGTCGAAACGGCGGACCGACACAAAAACACGTGGTCGTTCGACATGTCTTTGAACGCCACCAAACGATAATTCTCCGGATGAATACCCTTTTTCATTTCGTTGTTTTTGTTTTTAATTAATGCTTAAGCGGGACAAAGGTACGAATTTATTTCCAACAAACAACACCGCGCCGGATTTTCCGCTAAAAAAACTTTACGTCGGCAGCCGGAACGCCGAACGGCAAGCGCTTGCAGCAACCCGGTAGGCCACCCGGAAACAGCCCGCAGATACCCCACCCGCGGGCAGGATATGTCCGGACGGCACACCCGGTCGCATCCGTTTCCGCGCTTCCGGGCATGTTTTTTCAACCCCGGTTAAGTATTTCAGTCCCCGGCGCGGTATATTATATACCGGGGTCACAGGACCGCCCGACCGGACATTTAAACCAAATAACGTTGAAACCATGAAGAAACTCCTTTTCATCGCGGTCATCGCCGCACTCACACCGCTCCGGGATGCCGCCGCCTGGGGACGGCTCGGACACGCCACGGTGGCGTACATCGCCGAACAGCACCTGACAAAAAAAGCCAAAGCCAACCTGGACAAATACCTCGACGGCAACTCGATCGTCTATTACGCCTCCCACATGGACGATTTCAAGCCGCAGATGCTCGTCGACCTCGGCTACACCCCCGCCAACGGGCCGCGCATGCACATGCTGCCCCACACCTTCTCGGTCGGCGAGGACGGCGAGGTGCTCCGCGGCAACCGGCTGCCCGGCGACAAGGTGCTCGCCAACTGCCTCTATTACGTCGAACAATCCGCCGACCGGCTGAAAAACCATATCCGCGAGATGGACGACTCGACAAGGATGGCGTGTATCCAGATCATCGTACACTCGCTCGGCGACATGCACTGCCCCGGACACATCCGCTATCCGGGCAACCAGACAATCGGTTATTTCAATGTCGTCCTGAAAGGCTCGGAAATCCGTTACCACACGATATGGGACACCCCCATCCTGCAGGCGCCCCACCCGTGGAGTTTTTCCGACCTCGCCTACCTGCTCGACCGCTGCACCGAAGAGGAGCAGGCTGCGATTACGGCAGGCGATATTTACGACTGGGGCCGCGAGTCGGCCGCCGTGTCGAAGTGCATCTACGACGTAAAGGAGGGGGACGAATTGGGACACGACTTCCTGATGAAGTACAAGCCGCTGGCCGAAGCGCAGCTCACGAAAGCCGGCTACCGGCTGGCGAAGATCCTGAACGACATCTTCGGCCGGTAACAGCCATACCGGAGGGCCCGCACGCTAAAAATTCGCCGCACCATATTGGGAATTCGGATTTGTTTTGCTATCTTTGTGCCCGCGGCGCCCGCCAAAGGCCGCAGGACGGACCCATAGCTCAGTTGGTCAGAGCAGCGGACTCATAATCCGAAGGTCGTGGGATCATGCCCCTCTGGGTCCACTCATAACAAAGCGGTTGCGATATTCTCGCAACCGCTTTGTTTTTCCCTCCGGAGCCGACGGAGAAGCTACCGCTTCTCATCCCCGCTCCGTATCTCCTTACGGCGGATTTTACCGCTGATCGTCTTGGGCAGTTCATCGACGAATTCGATTATTCGCGGATACTTATAAGGCGCCGTAATCTGCTTTACATGATCCTGCAACTCCTTGACCAGCGCCTCCCCGGCCTGCTCCCGGTACTTCTCCCCGAGGATAATCGTAGCCTTGACCACCTGCCCGCGGATTTCGTCGGGAACGCCCGTAATGGCGCACTCCACCACGGCGGGATGCGTCATCAGGGCGCTTTCCACCTCGAAAGGCCCGATGCGGTAGCCCGAACTCTTGATTACGTCGTCGGCACGCCCCACGAACCAGTAATAGCCGTCCTCGTCGCGCCAGGCCACGTCGCCCGTATAGTAATATCCGTCATGCCACGTTTCGTGCGTCAGTTCGTCGTTCAGGTAATACTCCTTGAAAAGCCCCAGCGGCTTTCCTTTGTCGGTGCGGATTACGATCTGCCCCTGCTCGCCGTCCTCGGCCGGACGGCCGCCGGATGTCAGCAGGTCGATTTCATATTGGGGATTGGGCACGCCCATGCTGCCGGGCTTAGGCTCCATCCACGGGAATGTGGCGAGGGTCAGCGTCGTTTCGGTCTGTCCGAATCCCTCCATCAGGCGAACGCCGGTCAGGCGTTTGAACGTATCGTAAACCGCACCGTTCAACGCTTCGCCGGCCGTCGTACAGTACTCGAGCGACGACAGGTCGTACTTCGAGAGGTCTTCGCGAATCAGGAAGCGGTAAATCGTGGGAGGCGCACACAGGGAGGTTATGCGGTACTGCTCGATTTTGTGCAGGATGTCGGCAGGCGTGAATTTCTCGTGGTCGTAGACGAAAATATTGGCGCCGGCAATCCACTGCCCGTAAAGCTTGCCCCAGGCGGCCTTCGCCCACCCGGTATCGGCAATCGTCAGGTGGAGGCTGCCGTCGTGGAGGTTGTGCCAGAAACAGCCCGTGCTGATATGCCCCAGCGGATAGGTGAAGTCGTGGGCGACCATCTTGGGCTCGCCCGTCGTGCCGGAGGTGAAATACATCATCATGATATCGTCGTTGGTATTCACATGCCGCGGGCGCACGAAAGGTGCCGCGGATGCTATTCCCGCATGGAAATCGAGAAACCCGTCGGGAATTTCAGGCCCCACGCTAATCAGCAGCTCCGTAGTCGGGCTTTCGGGCATGGCCGCCGCGATATGGTCGGTGATCACCCGTTCTCCCGCCGCGACAATCGCCTTGATTCCGGCCATGTTGCACCTGTAAACGACGTCTTTTTTGGTCAGCAGGTGGGTCGCCGGGATTACGACCGCCCCCAGTTTATGCAGCGCCAGGATGGAGAACCAAAATTCGTAGCGGCGCTTAAGAATCAGCATCACCACATCCCCCTTGCCAATGCCGAGGCTCTGGAAATAAGAGGCCGTGCGGTCGGTCTCGCGTTTCATGTCGGCGAACGTGAACTGGATTTCCGCGCCCTGGTCGTTCGTCCACAGCAGCGCCTTTTTGCCGGGCTGCTCCGCAGCATAGGCATCCACTACGTCGTAGCCGAAATTGAAGTTTTCAGGGACGCGGATATGAAAATTCCTTATATAATCCTCCTGTGAGGAAAATGTCGTCCGGGTCAAAAATCTCTCTACCATACGCCTTACATTATTATAGCCAAAAACCGAACCGGTTTCCCGTCGAGCGCTTTCATCCCGTGCGGCAGGCTCGAATCGAAATAGAGGCTGTCGCCTACGTTCAATGTCAGTTCCTTGCCGTTCAGCGAAAGCAGCAGACGCCCTTCCAGCACATAATTCATCTCCTGTCCCTCGTGGCTGTTCAGGTGCATCGGGGCGTCGGCGAGCGAAGGCTCCACTGTCACGATGAACGGATCGGCTTTCCGGTCGCGGAATCCCGAGGCCAGAGCCTCGTATTTGTAGGCTTTGCGCCGTTCAACCGACACGCCCGCCCCGGCACGGGTAATGAAATAGGAACTCATCTTGGGCTCCTCCCCGAACATCAGCACATCGAGGCTGATTCCGTAACGGCGGGATATGGTTTGCAGCACGTTCACCGAAATATCGACGTTGCCGCTCTCCATCGCCCGGTACTCCTCGACCGACAGGTGACAACTGTCCGCAACCTCCTGCTCCGAAAGTTCGAGCACGTCGCGCAGCCCGCGCAAACGGTTCGCTATCGATTTAATCGCATCACACATCATTTCTTTATTTATAGTTGACAAATCGGCTCGGTTTTTCACAAATACAGCGTTTCGAAGTTACGATTTGCAAGTTACCGATTTCAGCCTCCAACAAACATCCATGCGGATTTTCACACAAGGCATCGGGGCAAAGATAGTAAATATTATTAAAAACTGCAACCACCCGCCGGATACATTGCCGGCAGAGGTATTCCAGCCCGCCCCCGCAGCCGGAGCCCGGCAAGCGGGAACAACCGCTCGTGCGTCGAAAACAAAAGGGGCCGCACCCCGAAAGTACGGCCCCTTTTGTCCTGTCCAGCCTGTTTATCGCACGCTGAAACGGTAGATTCCCGACCCCACGCCGAAGATACGGTAGCCCTCCTCTGCGCCGAGTTGTTCGACATCCTTGCACTGCGACACGTCCAGTCCGCTTTCGCTGATGCGGCTCTTGGCGGATGCAGGCACGTAAATCCGCGCCGTGGTGTTGGCAGGCACCTCCACCAACAAATCGAAACCGCCCTGTTCGGTCGTCCACTCGCTGCGAATCAACCCGTACGGCGAACGGAACGACGCCTCGGCGCTGCGCAGGTCGCCCACGATTTCGGGACGCACGATGAACTTTTTGTATGCCTGCGTCGAATCGTCGCGGCGGATACCGCCCACATAGGTATAGAACCATTCGAGCAGGTGTCCCAGCATCAGGTGGTTATGCGACTTTTTAGCCAGCGCCTGCCACGATTCGGGCAGCGCCGTAGCTCCTTGTGCCAGCATATAGCCGTAACCGTACACGTCATAGCGCGAATTCATGTCGAAGATGACCTGCGAATTCCCGCTCTGCTCCAACGCGCGAAGCACGTAGTTGTACCCCACGTCGCCCGCCGTCAGCGCATTGCCGCGGCTGCGGATGTCCTGCACCAGGTTTGCCAGCACGGCGTCGCGGTTCTGCGGCTCGCAGATGCCCGAATAGAGCGCCAGCGCATTGCCGGCCTGGCTGTTCTTGTCGTAGCTGCCGGTTTCGGGATGGTAGTATTTCGCATTGTAGGCGGCACGAATGTCTTTTGCGAGCTGCCCGTATTTCGCGGCATCGGCCCTGCGCCCCATCTTTTCAGCCGCCTTGCAGATTGTCACGGCATCCATATAATAGATAGGTGTAGCCGTCCCGGCCAGCGAAGTGAGCTGCGCCCGTCCGGGATATTTCGGGCCGAGGTCGCACCAGTCGCCCAGACCGTGCGAGAGGATGTGCCCGTCGGCTTTCGAAGTGAGGTAATCCACATAACGCTTCATCGCCTCGTAATGCCGCTCGACCAGGCGGAAATCCCCGTAATATTCGTAAACCAGCCACGGAGCCAGCACAAAGGCGCTGCCCCATTCGGGCGAGTCGCGGAACCCGTCGAGGAACGTAACGTATTCGGGGCAGATGTCGGGGATGAGCCCCTCGGGGGTCTGCGCCAGTTCCATATCGGTCAGCATCTTGTCATAGAGCGTATAAACGTCGAATTTGGACTGCAGCGACCCGAACATCAGGTGCAGCTGCTCGATCCACGGCAGTTTCTCGCGGTGGGGGCAGTCGGTGAAATAGCTGACCATATTGCCCTTGATGCCCCACGAAATAAGCTGCTCGGTCTTGTTGAGCAGGTCGTTCGAGCAGTGGAACGTTCCGGCCGTCTGCGTGGCGTTGCGGGTGTGCAGGCCGCGCAGCGAGATGATTTCGGGCAGCCCGTCGGGATTCTCCTCCCCCGCGGGAACGGCTCCGCCGACCAGCACGTAACGCTGGCCGAAATAGGTGAACTGCGGATGCCATGTTTCCGACTCGTCGCCCCTCAACGTATAGGTAAGGCGGTATTCGCCGCGGTAACCGCCGCACTCGGTTATCGAGTCGCACTCGAAATTGAACAACTCGGTCGTATTGAGTTGCACGCGCTGACCCCGCTTACCGCTGACCTCGATTTGCACCGTGCCGGAGAAGTTCTGGCCCATGTCGTACAGCCATTTTCCGTGGCGGGTCTTGCGAATCGACACCACCGGGAACTCCTCCATCACCCGTACGGGCTCGGCGACGGGAGCGATCAGCTCGCCGCGCTGGGTCGTAACCAGGGGCACGCTCCACGCCGAAGCGTCGTACGCGGGCTGCATCCAGCCCGTACACTCGCGTGTGGCATCGTAATCCTCCCCGCCGAAAATACTGCTGTAAGTCACGGGACTCTCGGTCACGCGCCACGTACGGTCGCTGACGACCGTTTCACGCGTACCGTCTGCATATTCGATCTCCGCTTTGAAAATCATCTTGGGGTATCCGAAACTGATGAGCGCCTTGAAATAGCGTTCGCGCGGCACGTTATACAACCCGTTGCCGAGCATTACGCCGAAGACATTGGCCCCGCGCTGCAACTCCCCGGTAATGTCGAACGTCTGGTAACAAACCTGCTTGTCGTAATCGCTCCACGCGGGATCGAGGAAGTTGTCGCCGACCTTTTCGCCGTTCAGGAACAGTTCGAACTGCCCCAGGCCGCTCACATAGACCACGGCCCGCTTCACGGGCTTGTCCAGCGCCACTTCGCGGCGGAACTGCGGCAGGCGGTTGAGCGCCGTCTTGCGGTCGCCGATTTTAATCTTGTTGAACTCCTGTCCCGGCACCACGCGCAGGCTGTCGGGCAGCTCCTCGAAAGCAATCCATTCGGCGCCGCCCCAGTCGCCCCGTCCGAGCAGGCCGACCGAAAAACAGTGCGTTTCGCTCCACGGCGAAACATGGCCCGACTGGTCGGTCACCCGCACACGCCAGTAATAGCTGCGGCCGGGCTCCAGCGCACGACCCGCATAACGCACATGCAGCGAAGCGTCGGATTTGCGCCGTTCGTCCCACAACAGTTTTTTACCCCGCTCCAAATCGGCGGGGTCGGCGGCGACCTGAATCTGGTAGCCCGACTGCAGGAACCCGCGGCCGACGGAAAGGGTCTGCCAACTGAACTGCGGCGTCAGGGTATTGACGGACAACGGATTGTCCCGGTAATCGCACCGGAGTTCCGCGGCCCGGAATTCGCCCGCGGCAACAGCCCACAGGCATCCGAACAACAACGGAAACAGCAATAATACTTTTTTCATAATGGATTAGGTTTAGTTTCGCTTCTGGTTGTTTTTATTTCCTTTACAGCCAAATATAGCGGTTTTCATTAACTTTTCCGCATCCAAATACGAAATAAAATGCAAAAGGTCAGAATTCTAAAACAAAAAATCAGTTTTCTAACATTCGCTCCCCTTTCCGACCCACAGCAACGCAAAACGTGCGGCCCGCCCGAAATGGGCGGGTCGCACGGCATATCATTTCAGAAAAGATACAGCAGGTTACGAGAACCGGCCCCGGCGCCGCACCGCCCGGTCATTTCGCACGGGTGCATTCGTCGACCAGGTAGGCAATCGAAACATACGGAATCCCGGCATGCGTCGTCAGCCCGATTTCGCAGGTGCGGCTGTTGGAGTAACCGACGGCAATCCCCTCGCGCACAAGCTGCGGCCGCAGTTTGCGCAGCGCATACGCATTCACCTCCGGACGAAGGAATCCGCGGTCGCCGGCAAACCCGCAGCATCCGACCTGCGCAGGTACGAACACATGCGCCGAACAGAGCTTCGCAAGCGCCACAATCGTATCGGCCAGCCCCATGCGGCGCATCGAGCAGGTGACATGCACGGCCACGGGACGCCCGGTCGGTATAAATTCGAGCCTCTCGCGCAGGAAAGTCCAGATAAATCCGGCAGGTTCATAGAGTTTCATGCGCCCTATCTTCTCCCGCATGCGGTGCAGGCAGGGGCTCTGATCGCAAAGCACGGGATAGCGCCCGCCGTCGCTCGCCTGCCACAGCGCCTCTTCCAGTTCCGCGACCTTGCGGTCGGCAATGTCGGGCATGCCCTTGCTCTCCCAAATCGTACCGCAGCAGAGCTTCTCCATGTTCCGGGGATAAATCACTTCGCAACCGGCCTTGCGAAGCAAAGCCTCCATCTTGTCGACCAGCGGTACATCCACGGGCGACCGACGCGCCAGCCCCATCGTCTGGTTGATACAACTCGGGAAATAGACGACGCGCAGCGGCTCCGGAACCACTTCGGGGGAAGTCGCCGGTCCGAGGCGTTTGCGGTAGGCTTTCGGCATGGCGGGTGTCCACAGCGGCACGCCCAGCCTGTGCAGGCCGTTTGCCAGGCCGGACATGGCTTTCGTCCCCAACACCGCATGGGCGGTATCGGCCAGCGTGAGCACGGGCCGCAATGCCGATTTCACCCCTGCGAAATGGCGGGCGGCAAAATCCCCGGCCCGCCAGCCCGCACCGCCCCGGGGCAGCTCCCCGCGACGCAGTTCGTGGGTCAGCTCGCCCGTGTTGATGCCCATCGGGCACGACATCGAACACAGGCCGTCGCCCGCACAGGTCTGGTTCCCGGGATAACGGTAACCCTTCTCCAGTTCCGCCAGCCGCGCTGCGTCTTCGCCCGTCTGTTTCAGGCGCGAGATTTCACGGCGGATGACGATGCGCTGCCGCGACGAGAGCGTAAAGCCGCACGTCAGGCAGTTGACCTCGCAAAAACCGCATTCGATACAGCGGTCGACGTGCGGATCGGTCAGCGGCAGGGGCTTGAAATTCCGCAGGTGGCATTTCGGATCGTCGTTGAAAATCACCCCGGGATTGAGCAGGTTGCCGGGGTCGAAAAGCTCCTTGACGGCTTTCATGACGGCATACGCCTCATCGCCCCACTCCCTGCGGACGAACGGCGCCATGTTGCGGCCCGTACCGTGCTCGGCCTTGAGCGAACCGTCGTATTTATCCACGACCAGCCGCACCACGTCGTCCATCAGCGCCTCGTAACGGTCGACTTCGGCCTGCGTGCCGAACGACTGGTTGATGATAAAATGGTAGTTACCCTCCAACGCATGTCCGTAGATGCAGGCATCGTCGTAGCCGTGGCGGGCAATCAGCTCCTGCAGGTCGGCCGTCGCATCGGGCAGGTCGTCGATGTGGAAGGCCACGTCCTCAATCAGGGAGGTCGTCCCCAGCGGACGCGTGCCGCCCACCGACGGAAAAATACCCGAACGGACAGCCCAGTATTTCGCGTACTCTTCCGGACAATCGGTAAATCGCACGGGAACAGAGGTGCGGAACGGTGCCAGCGCCGCTTCGATAACCTTTATATTGCGGTGCAGTTCCTCCGGCGTGCGGGCCATCGTTTCGGTCAGCACCGCCGTCAGCCCTTCGCCCGTCGGATCGCCGACCGCCGAGAGCGATTTGCTGTCGAGCAGCTCCGCGCCCCGGACAATCCATTCGCCGTGCTCGTCGACCAGCTTCTTCATCGCCACCACCGCACGGCAGGCTTCGCGGATATCCCCGAAATAGAGCATCGCACTCGCTTTCGAGGGATAGTCGTAGGCCGTCCGCATGACGACCTCCGAGAGGAAAGCCAGCGTCCCCTCCGAACCGACCATCAGGTGGGCGATAATCTCGAACGGGTCGTCGAAACGTACGAAAGGCAGGATGTTCAGCCCCGTAACGTTTTTGATTGCGTATTTACGCCGGATACGCCCGGCGAGCACGCCGTCGGCACGCACCCTGTCGCGCAGTGCCTCGATGCGGCGGATAAACTCCGGATGGCTTCGTGCGAATGCCGCACGGCTTTGCCCGTCGCCCGTATCGAGCCTCGTCCCGTCGGCCAGCACGACACGCACCGAGAGTAGCTCCTTGTCGCTGTTGGCATGGGTACCGCAGTTCATGCCCGAGGCATTGTTCATCACGATGCCGCCCACCATGGCGCTCTTGACCGAAGCGGGGTCGGGAGCGAATTTCCGGCCGTAAGGTTTCAGCAGTTCGTTGACGCGCTGCCCCACAATCCCCGGCTGCATGCGAATCCGCTCCCCGTCGGGCGAGATTTCATAACTCTCCCAATTTTTCCCCGCCACAATCAGAATCGAATCGCTGATTGCCTGCCCCGAAAGGCTGGTTCCGGCAGCCCGGAAGGTCACGGGCAGCTGCAGCCGGAAGGCCGCCCGCAGCAGGCGGGCCACCTCCTCCTCGCCCTGCGAACGGACGACGATTTGCGGAACGAGCCGGTAAAAGCCCGCATCGGTTCCCCACGCCAACCGCCGCAGGTGGTCCGTATAAATACGCTCCCGGGGAACGAATCCGCCGATCTCGCGCAAAAAAGCGTCATATCGCTCTGTCTGAAACATAGATCTGGTACAGTTTACTAAACTAAACGAATGGAATTACGGCAGGAAACGCGCCGTCGCTCCGTTTTTTTCGGTTTTGCCCTGCAAATTAGGAAAAAATCGGCCGTTATGTCCTGGCCGGCAGAAAAAATCCCTCGGTTTTTTGATGGCGGCAAATCCGGATGTCCCGATTTTTTTGCTACCTTTGTCCCATATAAAACATATTAACACATCTCATACCGATACCATGGAATTCGAAGGAACAGTTTACAAAATAATGCCCGTGACAAAGGGCACGTCCGCACGCGGCGAATGGCAGCGCCAGGACGTAGTATTCGAGATGAACGAAGGGTCGTTCGCGCGTAAAATCTGCGTGACGTTCTTCAACAAGCCCGAGGACGTCGCCCGCCTGAAAGAGGGCGCCGCTTACACCGTTTCGGTCAATATCGAGTCGCGCGAATACAACGGCCGCTGGTACACCGACATCCGTGCATGGCGCATCCAGCCCAAACAGGCCGAAGTATCCGGCGGCGCCCCGATGCCCGACATGCCGCCCATCGCCGAAGAGCCCTCCTACGCCTCTTCGTCCGCCGAGGTCGACGACCTCCCGTTCTGATGCTGAATCGGACATGAAAACAGAGCGGCGGCCGGGAAACTCCGGCCGCCGTTCATTTTACGACACAGTCATGGAAAACCTAGCAACCGGCCTGCAGGCCGGCATCCGGCTCCTGCGCGAAGAGGAGATGGCGGCAGCGTCGGCGCTCATCAGGCGCGTGTTCGCCGAATTCGAAGCCCCGGAGTACGCCCCGCAGGGCACCGAAACCTTTTACCGTTTCATCGCACCGGAAGCTTTGGCGGAACAGCTCCGCCGGGGCACGATGCTGATGTGGGGCGCATTCCGGCAGGAAACACCCGTCGGAATCATCGCCCTGACCCATCGCGACCACATAAGCCTCCTCTTCGTGGACAAATCCTGCCACCGCCGGGGAATTGCCCGGGCCCTCTTCGCCCGGGCCTGCGAAAGCTGCCGCACCGGCCCCGCAATCACACGGCTCACGGTCAACTCGTCGCCCTACGCCGTCGGCATATACCGGAAACTGGGATTCACCGCGATTGGCCCCGAGCGCACGACCGACGGCATCCGGTACACGCCGATGGAGTACCATTTATAATATAGGAGCATTAATAAAGAACCCGGGCTCTTGCGAGTCCGGGTTCCTTATATCCGTTGCGTTGCTTATTTCGCGGGAGCAGCCTCGGGAGCAGCGTCCGTTGCGGTCGAATCCGCCGGAGCCGGCTCCTCGTAGGGAGTCACGTCAATGAGTTCCACCTCGAACTCGAGCGCTTCGTTGGGGCCGATGTCACGGCCGATGCCGCGTGCGCCGTAAGCCAGGTCGGCCGGAATCCAGAGCGTAATCTTACCGCCCTTGCCGATTAGCTGCAGGCCTTCGGTCCAGCCCTTGATCACCCGGTTGAGCGGGAATTTCGCCGGCTCGTCCTTGTCGTAATCGTCCGGACGCATCTTCTTCATCATCTCCTGCTGCTCTTTGGTGCGGTTGGCGAAAATCGAAGTGTCGAACACCTTGCCCTGACGCGTACGGCCGGTGTAGTGCACCTCCACCTCATCGCGGGGGTCTTTTGCCATCACCGACTCGTCGCCGGCCTTGGTAACCTTGTAGAGCAGGCCCGACTCGGTCTTCTTCACACCCGATTTCTTCTCGATTTTCTCCAGCCATGCTTTCGAAGCTGCCAGGTTTTCCGCCGGAAGTTTAATCATGAAATAGTACTGCAGGTACTGGTTCACCTCGTCGGCCGACATCTTCGCATTGCCGTCGCGTACGTCCTGCATGGCCTGGCCGATCCATATCAGCTGGATAGGCATGCCGCTCTGGCCGATATTGTAACCGATGTCGCTGCCCAGTGCATACGAAATCTCGGCACGCTCCTCCTCGCTCTCGAACATCGCGGGATCGGCGGCGGGATACTCCACTTTCGTGCTGTCGCCGCCAGCCAGGCGGATGCTGTCCTGCTCGGCACGCTGGGCGGCAATCTTCTGTGCACGCTCGCTGCGCGTATTCATCAGGAAGTTGCGCAGCATTTCGAGCGCCTTGTCGTGCTCCATCGTGGCCTTACCCATCGCGCCCTCTTTGACACCCTTGTCGATAGCCTTGTAGTCGAAGGGAACGTCCTTCATCTCATAACTCATGCCGTAACCGATATTGGCACCCAGCGCATACGACAGCGAGTCGAAATCGGACAGGCTGCCCATACGGACACCGTTGTCCTTACCGCCGCAGGCGGTCAGAACCGCAGCGCCCGCAAGCGCTGCAGCAAAAAGAATCTTTTTCATTGTTTTTCGAATATGTTTGATCATTTGTGTCCGCTTATTGCTTCACCCGCGCAAAGTTATAAAATAATTGGAATTATCGGTCAATATTACCGACGTAAATTATTGCGCCGCGACCAATTCGCATATTTATCGACATCGACCAGCTCGATTTCATAATACAGCGTGGCGTTCGGGCGTATCCCGAGCTGCTGGTCGCCCGCCGCACCGTAAGCTGCGGACGAGGGCATCCAGGCGTTGATTTTACCGCCCTTGCCGACCAGTTTCACACTCTCTTTCATCCCCTTGTTAAGCCCGCCGAGGTTCGTGCGCAGCGAATCGCCCCGCTCGTAGGAGGAATAAACCTGCTCGCCGTCGGCCGTGCGGATAACATAGCGCAGGACGATGCTGTCGCGGTCGGAAACGGGTATCTGCTCCTGGTCGCCCAGCACCTCGACCGTGTAGGTCACGCCCGACGATGTGCGGGCATAGCTGCGGTTGGTCTTGGCGATATCCGCCAGGAACTGCTCCTCATAGGCCCGCGCCTTTTCGGGCAGGATATAATTCATGTAACGCAGGTAGTAGGTTTCGGCATCGGCCGCCGAGAGCTTCGTCCCCGCGCGGAACACGTCGCGTATTCCCTCGCACACGGCGTTCACGTTGAGCGTCGAATCCATCTTCAGCAGGTTCATGCCCACGTTCATACCGATGATGTAGGCTACCGAATCGGTGTCGGCCTTGAGTTTCACGCCTCCGCCCGTCTTTTTCGAGCAGGCTCCGGCCAGCAATGCGGCGGCCGTCAGGACAAACAGTGTCTTACGCATAATATCATTTCCGTTTTTTCGAAAAAACCAAAATCAGCAGGCAGCCCACCGCGGCGGCGACCGTCGACCCCATCAGGATAGCGATTTTGCCCCGGTCGATCAGATCGGGTTCCGAGTAAGCCAGCGAGTCGACGAACAGCGACATCGTGAACCCGATACCGCCGAGGCAGGCCACGGCGAACAGCAGGCGCCACGTAGCCCCCTCGGGCATCACGGCGAGCCCGGAACGCACGGCGCCCCAGCTCGCAAGAAATATACCCAGCGGCTTGCCGACCACCAGTCCGAAGAACACGCCCATGCCTACCGACCCGATTTCGGGCGAGTAGTGGAAAATGTTCAGGTATTCCAGCGAGGTGATTTCGACCCCGGCGTTGGCCAGTGCGAAAATCGGCATCACGAGAAACGTGACATACGGGGCGAGCGAATGCTCGAGCCGATAGCTCATGCCGACCGAATCGGCGGCGAGGCTGCGCATGCGGCGCATGTAGAAACGGTGGCTTTCGTTGGGGAAATCGTCCCCGGAAGTAGTGGCCGCAAGCATCAGCTCCTTCAGGTGGCGCATCTTATGCACGAAATACTCCTTGCTGTATCGGGGCGTCATCGGAATCAGCATGGCCATCGCCACGCCCGAGATGGTCGAATGCACGCCCGAATAGTAGAACAGCGCCCAGACGACCACCGCAGGCACCAGGTAGAGGAACATGCGTTTCTCGCCCATCTCCTTCATGAAATAGACGCCGAGCATGATGACCAGCGCCGCCAGCAGGCAGGCCATCTGCACCTGCTCGCCGTAAAAGAGCGCGATGACCAGAATGGCCCCGAGGTCGTCGGCAATGGCCAGCGCCGTCAGAAATATCTTGAGCGACACGGGCACGCGGTCGCCCAGCATCGAGAGGATGCCGATGGCAAAGGCGATATCGGTGGCCGTGGGAATACCCCAGCCGTTGGCCGCCATGGTGCCGTGGTTGAAAGCGATGAAGACAATGGCCGGGGCGAGCATGCCGCCCGCGGCGGCCAACACCGGCAGGATGGCCTGCCGCGCCGACGAAAGCTGTCCGCAGACGATTTCCCGTTTGATTTCGAGCCCCACGGCGAAGAAGAAAATCACCATCAGGCCGTCGTTAATCAGCTTTTCGACGGTCATTCCCCGCGGGAAAACCCAGTCGATCAGCCCGTCGGGACTGTGCACCATCAGCGAAAGGTCGGTTTCGAGCAGATGGCGGTAGTAAAGCGAAGTCGCGGGCAGGTTGGCCAGCAGCATGGCTATGATCACACAACCCAGCAGCACGACGCCCCCCGCCCAGGGGGCTTCCAGGAAGTTGCGGCCGCGTATACCGATCATATGACGCTCACGCACCCAGCGGTACATCGAAAATAGTCGCATTTATCGTTCGTTTGATTTTAAAGTTAAATTACACAATTTCCAAAGCACCCGCGCGCCCGTAATGGCGTCGATGCGCTCCTCGGGTACGGGCGTGACTTCCACCACGTCGAAGCCGACGATGCGGCGCCCTGAACGCACCAGCGTATCGAGCAGCCAGACCGCCTGGTTGAAAGTCAGCCCGCCGCACACGGGCGTACCCGTATGGGGGCAGTTCTCGAAAGACAGGCCGTCGATGTCGAAGCTCACATAGACCTGCTGCGGCAGCGTTTCCACGATACGGCGACACAGCGTGTCCCACGTTTCGCCGCGGAATCCGGCGGCGGCGAGCGACAGGTCGTCGAAGGTGATTACACGTCCGGACGAAGCGGCCAGCGCCGCCTCTTTCTCGCTGAAGTCGCGCACGGCGACCTGGGCGATTTTCGTCACGGCAGGAACGTCGCGCAGGACATTGAACATAATCGAGGCATGCGAAAACCCGAACCCTTCATAGGCGTCGCGCAAATCGCAATGGGCGTCGATGTGCAGGATGCCGAACTCCGCACAGCGGCTGCCCAGGGCGCGAATCAGCCCGTAGGGCGTCGAGTGGTCGCCGCCGACCAGCCCCACGGTCTTCCCGGCGTCGAGCCAGCGGCCGGCCTGCGCCTCGATGTTGGCGTTCATGGCCGCACAGCCTTCGTTTATGCGGCGTATCTTACGCACCACATAGTCCTCCTCGGGACATCCGCCTGCCTCGAGGTGGGCGATTACCTTCTCGGCGTCGCCGCGCAAGCGCTGCGACTCCTCCTGCAGGGAATAATCCACATCGGCCGTAGCGATGCCGCGGCGCCATGCGCCGGGCGCCAGCGGCTCGTGGAAATCGAGCTGCGTCGAGGCCTCGATAATGGCGTCGGGGGCATACGCCGTCCCCGCCCCGTAGGAGACCGTCACATCCCAGGGCGCCGAAATAAGCACCAGCTCGGCCGTTTCCGGCTCGAAAGGCAGCCCGAAATAGGTTCCGTTATCCACACCGACCCCATCGGGGTCGAACGTTTTCAGTTCCATGCGGTTGAATTTCATTCTTCATTTTCCGTGCCCGGCATGCACTGTCCGCAGTCCGTGCCTTCGCCTGTCGAAAATGTTCGTTTTAAATAACAAAGGTACAAAAATTTTATTTTTTCCCTATATTTGCTTCCCGTAAAGGAAAGAAATCCGGAAAAAGCAACCAGCCATGAAGATTATCGCCGACAGCGCCATCCCTTTCCTGCGGGGTGTGCTCGAGCCGTGGGCCGAGGTATGTTACCTGCCCGGCAGCCAGATCGCCCCGCAGGACGTTGTCAACGCCGACGCCCTTGTCATCCGCACCCGCACCCGCTGCGACGAGCGCTTGCTCGCCGGCTCCCGCGTGCGGCTAATCGCCACGGCCACCATCGGATTCGACCACATCGACACGGCGTGGTGCGCAGCGAACGGCATCCGGGTCGCGACCGCCGCAGGCTGCAACGCCCGGGGCGTACTGCAATGGGTCGGCGCCGTGTTGGCCTACCTCGCACGCTCGCAGGGCTGGCAGCCCGCACAGCGCACACTGGGCATCGTCGGCGTGGGACACGTCGGCTCGCTCGTACGGGAATACGCCCGAATGTGGGGTTTTCGCGTCGTCTGCTGCGACCCGCCGCGCGAAGAGCGCGAGCACTGCGGGTTCCGCCACCTCGCGGAGCTCGCCCGCGAAGCCGACATCATCACCTTCCACACGCCGCTCGACGACACGACGCGCCATATGGCAAACAGCGCTTTGTTCGAACAAATGAAACCCGGAGCCGTGGTGCTGAACTCCTCGCGCGGGGAGGTGGTCGACGGAGGTGCCCTGCTGCAAAGCGGACACCCCTGCGTGCTCGACGTCTGGGAGCACGAGCCGTACCTCGACCCGGCGCTGCTCGGGCACACGCTGCTCGCGACGCCGCACGTGGCCGGATATTCCGAGCAGGGCAAAGCCATGGCCACGGCCATGTCGGTCGCCACGCTGGCCCGTTTCTTCGGCCTGCCCCTCACGGAATGGTACCCGTCCGAGGCGGCACCCCCGGCGCCCCGTCCGATTACATGGCAGGAGCTTTGCACGACAATCCGCGGCGCATACGACATCGAAGCCGAAAGCCGCGGCCTCAAGGCGCAGCCCGCAGATTTCGAACGGATGCGCGACCATTACCCTTACCGCCGCGAATACTTTTAGTGAAATCAATTCTTTTTTAGTACCTTTGCGGCATCGCGGACAATGCTACTGGAGAGATGTACCGGAGAATCATAAAACCTATCCTTTTCTCGCTTACCATCGAGCGGGCGCACCGTGCGGTGCTGTTGCTGCTGCGCGTCATCGGTCTGATACCCGGCGGCCGGTGGCTGCTGCGCAAATGTTACGCCGTGGAGCACCCGGCGCTCGAGCGCGAGGTATTCGGCATCAAGTTCGCCAACCCCGTCGGCCTGGCCGCAGGCTTCGACCGCAACGGCGAGGCGTTCCGCGAACTGGCCGCCCTGGGATTCGGCTTCATCGAAGTGGGCACCGTCACCCCGCGCCCGCAGGCGGGCAATCCCCGCCCCCGCGTCTTCCGCCTCCCGAAAGACCAGGCCATCATCAACCGCATCGGCCTGGCCAACCGCGGGCTGGAGAAGACCATCACCCACCTGCGGCGGCCGCACGACGGCATCATCGTAGGCTGCAATATCGGCAAAAACACCGCCACCCCCGCTGAAAATGCGGCGGCGGATTACCTCAAGCTCTTCCGCAACCTCTACCAGTATGCGGATTACTTCACCGTAAACATCAGCTGTGACAACTCGTGCCGCGAAGGTACGACCCACACCCGCGAACATATCCTCCAGATACTCGACCCGCTGTTCGACTTCCGGCGCGGGCAGAACCAGTACCGGCCGATCATGCTCAAAATATCGCCCGACATGCCGGACAACGTCATCGACGAAATCAGCAACATCCTGCTCGAGACCCCGCTCGACGGCATCGTCGCCACCAACGGCACACACGACCGCGAGGGGCTGCACACCAGCCGCACGACGCTCGACAAAATCGGCAGCGGGCGCCTGGGCGGCG
>NZ_CABMQJ010000011.1 GCF_902388705.1 uncultured Alistipes sp. | reverse complement strand
CTGTGCCGTGAGCTGCGAAATATCGGCGACCTCGAGGATGTCGACGTCGGGAGCCGGCAGGCGGCGCAGCACGGCGATGATGCCGCAGCGCAGGATAGCCGAGGGCTCGGCGACGGCGAGTTTGAGCGCCTTCATCGACAGCCTCCTTTCCCGCGGGGCGGCTGCCCCTGCGGCTCCTCCCCGCCCTGTTTCCCGTCCGGCCCGGGGACGGAGGCCTCCAGCCGTTTGATGGCGGGAATAAACAGACGGTCTTCGATGTCGTTGTGCGACGCCAAATCGCGTTCGCAGGTGAAGATGTCAAAAAGCACGCCGTTCAGTTCGTTGGTGCTGCCCGAAGGGTAATAACGGATGATAATGCGCTTCAGTTCGGCGAGTTTGGCCTCGACCTGGTCGTGATGGCGGCGGAAAATATCGATGGAATACCCCTCGGAACGCCCCTCGGCAAGCAGTCCTTCGACATAGGGAAAGACGTTCTCTTCCTCGTAAGCCATGTGTTTGTGCACCTCGGCGACATATTCGTCGAAGAAGCGCAGGATGGCGAAAGCCACGTCGTTACGGCTGCAGTCGATGGCTTCGATCAACTTGCGGCGGATGCCGGGAAGCCGAAAGTCGAGGAAGTAGTTGTGGGAATTGCGCAGGTAGCTCACCAGCGCGCCGATTGAAATCCCGTCCGGATCGGGGGCTTTGTCGTCGGAGTGCATGTTGACGACGGCCAGGAATGTCGCCGTGTCGACCCCGTTGTCGCGGCACACTTCGCCGATGGTACTGTCGCCGAAGCCCAGCGCAATGCCGAAGCGGCTCATGATAAGCAGTACGGGGTAGCGGTCGCAAACCAGGTCGCACATGCGGTCGTCGGCATTGTATCGTCCTATTCTGTACATAACATACGCTATATCTGCAAAAATAGGCAATTACGACGGGCCCCGCAATACCTATTTTCAGGTATTTATCCCGGAATCAGCGGTTTCCGATGTCGACATAGGTGGTCTGGAGCATCGTACGCCCCACGTCGAGCAAATCGGGCGCGGTTTGGGAAACCGCCCTGCCGCTCGTGGCGTCCCAGACAGCCTCGCCCGAGGCGTCGACCACACCGAAACCGTCGTTGAAGGTATAGTAGGCGAATTTACGGGGGGGGGTCGGGGCGAAAACATCCTTGCTGTAATCGAAGTCGTCGTGCGCGAGGGCCATCTGGCCGAGAATCGTGGCGCAGATGTCGATCTGCGAGGCGTAGGTGTCGACCACACGGGGCCCGGCGACGGCGCCGCCCACCCAGATCATCGGGATGCGGTGGCGCAGGGGTTCGTTGTAGGCCAGGCTGCGGGGCCACGGATAACCGTGGTCGGCAACCAGCACGACGAGCAGGTTGTCCCACACGGGGGAGGCTTTCAGTTTATCGATCATACGCCCCACGCATGCGTCGGAAAAGGCGAAAGCGTTCAGCTCCCTGTCGTCGAACTCCGCGAACGGCACGTCGAACGGACGGTGGCTGCTCAACGTGAGCAGGCCCGCGAGGAACGGCCGGCCCGTTTCGCCCTGCGCAATCACCCGGTCGGCGAACCAGTCGCACATCACCGCATCGTCGTAGCCCCAGTCGGCAGGCGGGGTGTCGAAGCGCAGGTCTTTCTGCCAGACGAGCTGCTGCCACCCCGTGGCGTACATATACGACGCCTGGTTGGTGAAATTGAGATCGCCGCCGTAGTTGAAATTCGTCGCATATCCCTCGCGGGCCAGCGAACGGGCCAGCGACGGCAGGCTGCGGCTCTTGGCCGGAAGCTTCATAACCGACATGCGGGTCTGCGCGGGAAATCCGCTCATAATCGCCACTTCGCCGCGGTCGGTGCGGAACGAGTTGGCGAAGAAGTTCTCGAACCAGATTCCCTCGCCTTTCAGCCGCTGCATATTGGGCATGACGGGCCGGCCATCGACCTGGGCGTCCATGACCGTGCGTGCGAAACTTTCGAGGATAACCAGCACGACATTGGGGCGCGTGGTTTTCAGCACGGGCTCCGAGGGGCCCGCCGAAGGGCCGTTGCCGCGCAGGCTGTCGAACCTCGCAGCGCGTTCGGCTTCGTCGAAGAAGGGATACTCCGCCGCATAGTCGGCATGGTCGCCGAGGCTGGTCAGGAACGAGAAGACCGGATTGGTGGCGGCATGGTTCAGGAACATGTTCGAGCTGAAGTAGACTTTCGACACATTGGCGACGGAGGCCCCCAATCCGCCCCGAATCGCGAGGAAATCGCACCCTGCCAGCAACAGCAGCACGAAGCTCCACGGCAGCGCGGCGCACCGGCGCACCGGCTCGCCGTCGAACAGGCGCATGACACGGCGGTAGGCCCAAATCATCAGCACGGCATAGGCGGCGGCCAGCAGCGTCTGGCGCACGCCGAGCCAGAAGTCGACGCTCGCCGCGGCCTCTTTGGGGTCGGAAAGGTAAATCAGGACAGTCGAGTCGAGGCGAAATCCCCAATGCCGGTAAAGCTCCACATCCACGGCGAAAATGACCGCCGTAACGAGGGCAACCAGCACGAAATAGCCGTCCAGCACCCGGCGCCACACCTTGCGGGGCAGCCGCACCCACAGCGACAGCAGGGTCAGCAACAACGGCAGTGCCGTGACATACCCCGCAACCGTACTGTCGAGGGTCAGTCCGTGCCAGACGACGCGCAGCCAGTCGCCCGCGGAAACCTGTGCCGCCTCCGCAGCGTAATAGGTCAGGAAAACGGGTTTCTGCACGGCCATCAGCAGGAGGGTCGCACAGAACACCGCAAAAACAAAAGCTATTTTTTTCTTCACCATGCGAACATCTTAATTATTCCCGCGCACAGCGGCCGTCACCCTGTCGCATCCACGGGGCAGCCCCGGCAAAAGGGCCTGCGGCCCGAAAGGCATACGCCCGGAAACCCCGGGAGCCTCATCCCTAAAGTGCTTCCGGGAAACATCGCCCCGGAAATTTCATCCCGCAAGGACCTCCCCGCAAGCAGGCGCGGCGAACGGCATGCACCTTTCCCCGAAGCGGGGCGGAAAGGGTGCTAAACCTTCTCGCCGTAGGCCAAATCGCCGGCATCGCCGATGCCCGGGACGATATAACAGCGCGAGGTCAGCTCCTCGTCGACGGCCGCGGCCCAGATGGTCGTGGTCTTGCGCGGCATGTTCTTCTCCACGTAGTCGATGCCCTGCTCGCTGGCGATGACCGCTGCAACATGCGTATAGGCGGGCACTCCGCCCCGCTCGCACAACGCCTTATAGGCCAGTACGAGCGACGAGCCCGTCGCCAGCATCGGGTCGACGAGCAACAAAATCTTGCCCTCCAAATCGCCGCACGAGATGTACTCCACCTTAACGGTGAACTTGCCGTCTTTGGTGCTTTTGCGGTAGGCCGAAACGAAGGCGTTCTCCGCGTCGTCGAAATAATTCAGGAAACCCTGGTGGTAAGGCAGCCCGGCCCGCAGAATCGTCGCCACGACTATCCGGTCGTCAATCGTCTCGACGGCGGCCTCGCCCAGCGGCGTTTCGACGACGAGGGGTTTGTACGAAAAGGTTTTCGAAATCTCGTAGGCCGTAATCTCGCCGATACGCTCCAGGTTGCGGCGGAAACGCATCGAATCCCGCTGCACGGACTTGTCGCGAATCTGGGCGATGAACTTGTTGAGAACGGTGTTCTCCTTACTCAAAACATGCAAGGTCATAGGTGTGGAGTTTGGTTGTCAATAGAGGAAATTGTTGAAGGGATAACGTCCGGCATGTATCTCGCGAACCATGCCGTAGAGATCCGAACGGAACTTCTCGATATTGGTCTTCGCCAGCGCCGAAAGGAAAATACAGGGGGTATTGGCCCGGGCGATCCAGCTCTTTTTCAGGTCGTCGAGCGACAGGTTCTCGCGCGTGGCGGGCGTGAGGTCGTCCTCGTCCTTTTGGACATAGGTATAGGCATCGACCTTGTTGAAGACCAGGTAGACCGGTTTATCGCCGGCCCCGATGTCCTGCAGGGTCTGCTTCACCACGTCGAGCTGCTCCTCGAACTGCGGATGCGAAATATCGACCACATGCACCAGCAGGTCGGCTTCGCGCACCTCGTCGAGTGTCGACTTGAAAGACTCGATGAGCTCGGTCGGCAGCTTGCGGATGAACCCGACGGTATCGGACAGCAGGAAGGGCAGGTTGTCGAAAACCACCTTGCGGACGGTCGTGTCGAGCGTGGCGAAGAGCTTGTTCTCGGCGAAAACCTCGCTTTTCGAAATCAGGTTCATCAGCGTCGACTTGCCCACGTTGGTATAGCCGACCAGCGCCACGCGCACCATCGAGCCGCGGTTCGAGCGCTGCACGGCCATCTGGCGGTCGATTTTCTGCAAGTCCTCCTTGAGTTTGGAGATGCGGTTGCGGATGATACGGCGGTCGGTTTCAATTTCGCGCTCGCCGGCGCCGCCGCGGGTTCCCGTGCCGCCGCGCTGCCGCTCGAGGTGCGTCCACATACCCGACAGGCGGGGCAGCATATACTCGTAGTTGGCCAGCTGCACCTGCGTTTTGGCATAGGCGGTCTGCGCCCGCGACATGAAGATGTCGAGAATCAGGCGCGTGCGGTCGAGGATGCGACAGGGCATCGCCTTTTCGATGTTGCGTGTCTGCGAGGGGGAGAGTTCGTCGTCGAAAATCACCACGTCGATCTCCTCCGCACGGCAATAGTCGGCAATTTCCTCCAGTTTGCCGGGCCCCACATAGATGCGGGCCGAGGGCTGCGGAAGCCGCTGCGTAAAGCGCCGCACACTCGCGATGTCGGCCGTTTCGGCCAGGAATTCCAGTTCGTCGAGGAACTCCGCCGCCTGTCGCGGATCCTGGTTGTCGCGCACGACGGCAACCAGCACGGCACGCTCCCGGCTTTCGGGCGCCGCCTCGGAATTGGGGGTCTTATTTCTGTTTTCTTCCAAAATAGTCTAAAAAATTTAAGCGGTCGCATCGGCCCGCACGTCGATACGGCAGGGATGCGGAACTCCCCGAGGGGAGCAAACACTATGCTACAAATAAGGGTATCCTGCTTTCGGCGGATACCCTATTCAATTTGTCATGCGGAACACCCGGTTCATCGGCTACCCGGCTTCCATCGCCGGATTCACTTGCCACCGGTTTCCGGTACCCGGCGTCCGCATCCGGTCAGTTCTGCATGCGGAAATCGACGGGCAGCGTATATTTCACACGTACGACCTGGTCACGCTGCTTGCCGGGACTCCACTTCGGCGACTTGTTCAGTACGCGGACAGCCTCCTCCGTGAGCGTGCGGTCGGGCGACTGCAGCACTTCGATGTTGGTCAGGCGGCCGTCCTTGTCGATTACGAACGAGAGCACCACGCGCCCCTTGACTCCGTTTTCGAGGGCCAGCTGCGGGAACTTGACGTTCTGCAGCACCCACACGCGGAAAGCGTTGAGGTCGCCGCCCTGGAACGAGGGCATCGTTTCGGCCCGGAGGAAAATCGTTTCATCCTCAATCCGCTCGTCCTTGACCTGCGGTATGACTTCGACGATGTCGAAGACATCCAAATCCGCGGGGTTGATGTCCGTCTGCATCTGGCTGTCGTTCTCAATCACCTGCAGAATGTTGGACATCGCAGTCAACCGGATCGTTTTCGGCCCCTCTTCGGGCTGGTCGGTGGCAACCGGAACCATTTCCTCTTCGACAGGCGGGAGATACGTTGCAACTTTTTCGATTCGGTACTCGTCCGGCGTATAGGTAAATGCGACAATGACCAGTAATAATGCCACGACCAAACCGATTTCCAATAACAGGCTTCTCTTATTCCCAAGATCTGCCTTGAATGATTTCTTAATCTCCATATCAATCAGAATTAGGTGGTTAGTACGCGAATCCGGTTGCAGCGTATGTAAAGTCGGAATTCCGGGTCGCTGCCGCCGGAATTCCCTTTCTCACCGTCCTGGTTTAGTTCTGCACGCGGAAGTCAACGGGCAGGGTGTACTTGACACGTACAACCTGGTTGCGCTGCTTGCCGGGGCTCCACTTCGGCGACTTGTTCAGTACGCGGATGGCCTCCTCCGAAAGCGAACGGTCGGGCGTCTGCAGCACCTGGATGTTGGTCAGGCGGCCGTCCTTCTCAATCACGAACGAAAGCACCACGCGGCCCTGGATACCGTTCTCGAGGGCGATCTGCGGGAACTTGACATTGCTCTGAACCCAGGCACGGAAAGCCTCGAGGCCGCCGCCCTGGAACGAGGGCATGGTTTCGGCAATCAGGAACGGCTGGTCGTCCTCGATGGTTTCCTCGACAACGGCAACCTGCTGAATCACCTCGGTGTTCTCATCGAACTCGGCGAAGTCCACCTCCGTGGAAATCTTCGTATCGTTGGTCACCACCTGCAGCAGGTCGGTGATCACTTTCATTTCGACTTTCTTGGGGGGCTCGGGCGGCTTCTGGTCCTGACGGGTAATCTCGGTGATTTCCTCCTCTACCGGGCCGTAGTTCAGATCAGGCTTGTCGATCCGATACTCTTTCGGCGTGTAGGCGAAAGCCGCGATAACCAGGGCGAGCGCCACGACAAGGCCGATTTCGAGCAAAAGCCCCCGCTTGTTCTTAAGGTCTGCTTTGGGTGATTTCTTAATTTCCATTTATTTTTAAATTTAATTGTTCGGCATGACAAATACGCGCACAGGCATGCTATGCACCACAAATATATGGATAAAATTTCAAAAACGAATCATCCTGCACAAAAATCTTTATTTTTTGCCTACTTTTGCCCCATATACCGCAGCTCGAAAAACATGGAAAAAGCCCTTTCGGAATCGTTGTACGGGAAGACCCCGGCAGAACTCGCAGCCCTGTGCGCCGAGCTGGGCATGCCGCGCTTCGCGGCCAAACAGCTCGCCCGGTGGCTCTACGCAAAGCACGTCGAAGACCCGCTGCTGATGAGCGACATATCGGCCGCGCACCGCACCCGCCTGGCCGGGCGTTTCCGCCCGGTGCTGACCCCGCCCGAGCGAATCACCGAGTCGGCCGACGGCACGAAGAAATACCTGTTCCGCACACAGCAAGGGGCCTATATCGAATCGGCCTACATTCCCGACGGCGCACGCGCCACGCTCTGCGTTTCGTCGCAGGCCGGATGCCGCATGGGATGCCGGTTCTGCGCCACGGGGCGGCAGGGACTGCAACACTCGCTGACGGCGGCAGAAATCCTCAACCAAATCGTATCCCTGCCCGAACGCAAAACCCTTACCAACGTGGTGTTCATGGGCATGGGCGAACCGCTCGACAACACGGACAACGTGCTGCGGGCGCTCGACATCCTCACCTCGGAGTGGGGTTTCGGCTGGTCGCCGACGCGCATCACCCTCTCCACGGCAGGCGTCGTGCCCGAGCTGCGGCGCCTGCTCGACGAAACAAAAGTCCACCTGGCCGTCAGCCTGCACAACCCGTTCCGCGAGGAGCGGGCGGCCATCATGCCCGTAGAACGGGCATGGCCAATCGCGGAGGTGGCGGCAATCCTGCGTCAATACGACTTCACGCACCAGCGCCGGGTGTCGTTCGAATACATCGTGATGAGCGGGCTGAACGACTCGCCGCGGCACATCCGCGAGTTGTGCCGCCTGCTGGACGGCATCAAATGCCGCATCAACCTGATTCGCTTCCACAAAATTCCCGGATCGCCCTACTTCTCGCCCGACGACGAGGCGATGGTGCGATTCCGCGACACGCTGACGGCCAAGGGCATACAGACCACAATCCGCGCCTCGCGCGGCGAGGACATACAGGCCGCATGCGGCCTGTTGAGCACCTCGGCGACCGACGCCGGGCAATAGCGCACGGTTCTTGCACGTTATCCGGGAAACGAACTCGTATGAAAAAACTGCTTTTCATCCTGATGCTGGCGCTCGGAGCGGGCGCGGCACAGGCACAGGTAAAATTCGAAACCAAATCGACGGACGCCGTACGGGAAATGGCAATCAAAACGGGAAAACTGGTCTTTATCGACCTCTACGCCTCGTGGTGCCCGCCCTGCCGGATGATGGAGCGCGAGGTGTTCTCGCGCAAGGACGTCGGGGATTTCATGGCACAGCGTTTCGTGGCCGCCAAATACGATGTGGACAAACCCACGGGCAAGGAGCTGATGAAACGCTACGGCAGCGGGGCGATTCCGCTCTACCTGGTCTTCGACACCCAGGGCGAGCTGCTGGGCCGCATCCAGGGAGCCGCGGCGCCCGAGGAATTCATGCAGAACCTCCAGACCATCCTCGACCGCCGGAAAACGGAACAGTAACAATCAGCAACCCTGCGCCCGGGCTGCCGGTTTCGCCGCCAGCCGGTGCAGGAACAGCAGATTCACCGCAGCGGCGGCACACCCCGCCGCACCGCAAAGCAAGAACTCCCGGAGCGTAAAGAGCCGGGAGTCTATCAGCAGGCAGAGCCCCCAGCCCCAGTAAAGCAGATATACCGGCGAAGTCGCCCCGGCCGGAACGCAGCGCCGGGCGGCAATCCATTGGGCGATATGCACAAACAGGTGCACCCCGAAAGCGAGAAACAGGGCCAGCCACGGATAAAATCCGCCTGCAAAGCGGGCATAAAGGGTAACGGCCAGCAGCAGCGCCAGCTCCTCGGCGGCCATAGCCGCGAATTTCAGCGGGGAAACCGCGTCGAAACGGGGCAGCAGGCGGCGGGAGAGGCGCGGAAAACGCTGTGCGAGGAACTCCCGGTTGCGGCGCAGCCACGACGGCAGCAACAACGCCTCCTCGGCGTCGTGCAGGACGAACATCGCGGGCAGCGACCACAGCAGCAGGCCGGGAAGGGATGCATCGGCCGCCATGCCGCTATTTTTTGGGGGTGTAGACCACTTTCTTGGTTTCGAAGAACTCCTCTTCGAAAAAGCGCGGAATGTCGTAGACGTACCACTTTTTGCCGGTCAGGGCCAACTCCTCGGCCAAATCGCCGCCCTTGAGGTAGAGGATGCCGTTCGGCAGGGAACCGCGCTGGCCCCGTTCAATCCGGTTCCAGACCCAGCCCACGAACTCGGGCATGGCCGTTACGGCGCGTGAAACGACGTAATCGTAACGCTCCGCAAGCGTCTCGACGCGCACACAGCGCGGACAGAGGTTTTGAAGCCCCAGTGCGGAGGCGACGCCCTCCACAACGGTGATTTTCTTGCGGATGGAGTCGGCGGCGGTAAACTGCGCCCCGGGAAAGAGAATCGCCAGCGGCACGGAGGGGAATCCGCCGCCGCACCCCACGTCGAGCACGCGGGCGCCGTCATCGAACGTACAGACTTTGGCCACCGAAAGCGAATGCAGGACGTGGCGCAGGTAAAGCTGCTCGAAATCCTTGCGCGAGATGACGTTGATTTTCGCGTTCCAGTCGGCATAAAGGCCGTAAAGGGCCGCAAACTGCCGCCGCTGCGTGTCGGTCAGGCCGGGGAAATATTTGTCGATAAGTTCCATCGGGTTATTCGGGAATCAGTTTTTCTCGCCCTCGGCAATCATGCGACACATCTGCTCGCGGGCACGGTGTATCTGCGTTTTCACGGTGCCCAGCGGCAGCGCGAGCTTGGCGGCGATCTCCTCGTAGGAGTACTCGTCGAAGAAGCGCATGACGATCAGCGTCCGGTAGCGCGGGGCGAGGCGTTCGAGGTAATGCTCGATCTGCGTCCGCTGCTGGAGGCTGATGACGCTCTCCTCGGGAGTCGGGGCCGTGGAGGCCGGCGCCGAAAAACGCTCGTCGATGGACAGGTCGTCCTGACGGCGCCGCACGAAGTCGATGAACGTATTGCGGGCGATGGTATAGACCCACTGCCCGAACGTATAGTCGGTGCTGTAACGGTGCAGGTTGATATAGACCTTGATAAAGGTTTCCTGCAGCAGGTCGTCGGCATCGCTGACGCCCCCCAACCGCTGCACGAACAGGCGGTGAATCGCATCGCGGTAGCGGTTGAACAGGT
Source organism: uncultured Alistipes sp. (assembly GCF_902388705.1). GTDB lineage: Bacteria > Bacteroidota > Bacteroidia > Bacteroidales > Rikenellaceae > Alistipes. The sequence goes on along the minus strand of NZ_CABMQJ010000011.1, from coordinate 49,660 downwards.
ATTCGAAAGCCGTATCGTCCCCTTCGAGCACGAGTGCCACCAAACGCCGGTCCTCGGCGACGATATAGTCGGCTATCTCCATACGCGGTCGTCACGGCGCACCAGCAGGATGCAGAGCGCAAGGGCCCACAGCGGGCTCAACAGGTCGTAGATAAAGTAGCAACCCGCGATGCCGCGCTCGCCCAGCCGCCGGGCCAGGCGCCGCACCTGAACCGCCACCAGCACATAGCGCACCAGCAGCAGCGCGAGGGCCGCGAGTTTGTATTCGAACGGCATCACCGCCAGGGCGCACAGGACCGTGGCGAAGAAGAGCGCGCGCGACCCCAGTTCCCACTGGATGAAATTTTTGACCGCCTGCGGGTAGAAGCGGAACGCCGAGCCGAAATAGCGCAGCTGGCCCATCCACCAGCCCATGCCGCCCCACGTCTTTTCGCGCAGCGTGGCACGCGGCGAAAGGATGACGCTCACGTTGTCGCGCGTCATGACTTTCTGCATGAAGAGGTCGTCCTCGCCGATGTTCATGTTGAGGTGGCTGAAACCGTTGGCACCGAAATAGAGGCGTTTGGTAAAGCCGAAGTTGTGGAGCGTGCCCCGGTAGGGACGGCGCTGCACGGCACGGGCGATCCAGTCGGCGGAGTGCATCATGCGCCACGTGCGCATCATGTAGTTCGAAAATCCTTTTTTGCGCTCCACGCCGCAGTAGCCCACAACAATCTCGCCCCGCGTAAAGCCCTTGGCCATCAGCGCCAGCCAGCGGTCGGTCTGCGGGCAGGCGTCGGTCGAGGTGAAGACCATGCACTCGTAATGCGCCGACTTGATGCCCACGTTGAGCGCCATCTTGCGCGAGATGGGAAAGCGCGGGTCGAGGTGTATCTTGGTGGTCACGATTTGCGGGAACGACTGCTTCAGGCGCACGAGGTCTTCGTAAAAATCGGTGTCGTGGCCCACGTAGACGATCACCACCTCGAAATCGGGGTAGTTCTGGGCCAGAATCAGCGGCAGCCGCTCCTCGATGAACGAATAGTCCTCCGAGAAGAGCGGCACGACGACCGACACCTGCGGGTCGGTCTCGAGCACGGCGGCGCGGCGGTTGTTCTTGTAGCCGGGAATGCGGCCGTAAACGAAAATATAGTAGTACAGCTGCACGCCGAACAGGACGAGCATCGCTCCCGCGAGGGCGATGCCTTCCCAACCGTAGCACGTCAGAAATGTATCGAAAAATTGCATACAGGCGAAATATCTGCAAAGGTACAAAACAATTCAGAATTCAGAATTCCCAAATCAGAATTATTTTACGTACTTTTGCCGAATATATGAGCATGAAGTTTACATTACAGCATAAAGATCCGGCAAGCAAAGCCCGGGCGGGCGAACTGGCGACCGACCACGGCGTCATCCGCACCCCGATCTTCATGCCCGTAGGCACGGCCGCGACGGTCAAGGGCATCTTCCACCGCGACGTACTGAACGAGGCGAAGGCGCAGATTATCCTGGCGAACACCTACCACCTCTACATGCGCCCCGGCATGGAGATTATCGAAAAGGCCGGGGGCGTGCACCGCTTCTCGACCTGGGAGGGGCCGATGCTCACCGACAGCGGCGGATTCCAGGTCTTCTCGCTCGCGGCATGCCGCAAACTCAAGGAGGAGGGGTGCCATTTCCGTTCGCACATCGACGGTTCGAAGCACCTTTTCACGCCCGAAAGCGTAATTGACACCGAGCGCACGATCGGCGCCGACATCATGATGGCTTTCGACGAGTGCCCCCCGGGCGACGCCCCGCGCGAATACGCCGCCAAATCGCTGGCGCTGACCGAACGGTGGCTCGGGCGCTGTTTCGACCGCTACCACCAGACCCGGCCCAAATACGGGCACTACCAGGCGCTGTTCCCGATCGTGCAGGGGTGCACCTACCCCGATTTGCGGGCGCACGCGGCGGAAAACGTAAAGCAGTACGATGCGGACGGTTACGCCATCGGCGGACTCGCCGTCGGGGAGCCGACCGAAGTGATGTACGAAATGATCGAAGTGGTCAACGCCATACTGCCCGAAGACCGTCCCCGTTATTTAATGGGCGTCGGCACGCCGGTGAACATCCTCGAGGCAATCGAGCGCGGGGTCGACATGTTCGACTGCGTGATGCCGACGCGCAACGGGCGCAACGGGCAGCTCTTCACGGCCCAAGGGGTGATCAACATCCGCAACAAGAAGTGGGAGGACGACTTCTCGCCGATCGACCCGGAGGGGACGGCATTCGTCGACACGCTGTACACGAAAGCCTACCTGCACCACCTGGTGACATGCGGCGAAATGCTGGCGGCACAAATCGCCTCGCTGCACAACATCGCCTTCTACCTGCGGCTGGTCACAATGGCGCGCGAACATATCGCCGCCGGGGATTTCAAACCGTGGAAAGAGGCGGCGGTGCAAAAACTGACGCGAAGACTTTAAACGAAGCATGAAACTACGATTTCCGGGGTTTAAGATTTTAGACCGCTACATACTGGGGAAATTCCTCGCGACCTACTTCTTCGCCATCGCGATGATTATCATCGTCGTGGTGCTGTTCGACTACGTGGAGAAAATCGACGACTTCACGGAGCTGCACGCCCCGCTCAAGGATGTCATCTTCGACTACTACCTCAACTTCATCCCGTTCTTCATCAACCAGTTCAGCGGCCTGTTCACGTTCATCGCCTGCATCTTCTTCACCTCGAAGATGGCCTACCAGACCGAAATCGTCGCCATGCTCTCGGGCGGCATGTCGTTCCGCCGCCTGATGTGGCCCTACTTCCTCGGCGCGCTGATTATCGGCAGCCTCTCGCTGACGCTCAACCTCTGGCTCATACCGCGCTCGCAGCGCCACATCGTCAACTTCGAATCGCAGTACATCAAGCGCAAGCAGAACAACAAGTTCAGCCGCCACATCTACCGGCAGATAGAACCCGGCACGTTCGCCTACATACGCGGCTACAACGACGCGGCGCAGCAGGCGTCGTTCCTCGCGCTGGAACACTACTACAGCGGCACGATGACCCGCTCGCTCGAGGCCTCGGACGTGAAGTTCAACCCCGAAACCAAACGCTGGACGGCGCCGCGCTACACCAAGCGCGAATTCGACTCGCTGGGCGTCGAGAAATTCGAGCAGTTCCGCAACCTCGACACGCTGATCAACCTCGAAGTCGCCGAACTGGGCGAAATCAACGACCTGATCCAGACGATGAACATCTCGGAACTGAACGAATTCCTGGATCAGCAGCGGGCCAAGGGCTCCGACTCGATCAACATCATCGAGGTCGAGAAGCACGCCCGCTTCGCCTACCCGCTGTCGACGTTCATCCTGACGCTGATCGGCGTGTCGCTCTCCTCGCGCAAGGTGCGCGGGGGAACGGGACTCCACATCGGCATCGGAACGGGACTCTGTTTCTCGTACATCCTCTTCAACCGCTTCTTCGAGGAGTTCGCCAAGAGCGGCACCCTGCCGCCGGGACTGGCGGTCTGGCTGCCCAACATCATCTACCTGTTCATCGCCGTCTACCTTTACCGAAAAGCCCCCAAATAGCATGCAGCGTATCGACGACATAGCCGACAAGGTACGCCGGGCGGAGCGTATCGACGACACCGAAGCGGAACTGCTCTGGCGCGGGGCCCCGCTCTGGCTGCTGGGCGAGTTGGCGATTGCGGCCAAACGGCGCGTGAGCGGCGACAAAGTTTACTACAACCGCAACTTCCACATCGAGCCGACGAACCGGTGCGTGTTCAACTGCCGTTTCTGCTCCTACCGCCGGCCGGCCGGCAGCCCCGAGGCCTGGGACTACACGATGGACCAAATCGAAGAAATCGTCCGCGGGAAACAGGGCAGGGGAATCACCGAAGTGCATATCGTCGGCGGCGTGCATCCCGAACACGGGCTGGAGTACTACACCGACATGATACGCCGCGTCAAGGCGCTGCTGCCCGAAGCGGCAATCAAGGCGTTCACGGCAATCGAACTCTCGTACATGATTCGCAAGGCGGGATTATCCGTCGAGGCGGGACTGCGGCAGCTCAAGCAGGCCGGCATGGACGCCATACCGGGCGGGGGTGCGGAGATATTCGACGACCAGGTGCGCCGCCGCATCTGCCCCGACAAGGGTTCGACGACCGAATGGTTCGAAGTGCACGAAACGGCCCACCGGCTCGGCATCCCGACCAACGCCACGATTCTTTACGGCCACGTGGAGGAGCTCCGCCACCGCATCGACCACCTGCGCCGGCTGCGGGAACTGCAGGACGCCACGGGAGGATTCAACGCCTTCATCCCGCTCAAATACCGCAATTTCGGCAACCCGATGTCGGAAATCGGCGAAGTGTCGGTAATCGAAGACCTGCGGATGCTGGCCATGAGCCGCATCTACCTGGACAACATTCCCCACATCAAGGCCTACTGGGTGATGTACGGCAAGGCGACGACCGAGCTGGCGCTGGCATTCGGCGCCGACGACATCGACGGCACGATCGACGACACGACGAAAATCTACTCGATGGCCGGGGCCGACGACCGCCGCCCGACGATGTCGGTCGACGAAATTCACCGCATCGTGCGGGCCGCAGGCTGCCGCGCCGTGGAACGCGACACCTTTTACAACGAACTATAACCTTACCCTGCAATGGAGAAACTGGCATATTACTGGAAACGGCTCCGGGAGAACCGGCTGGCTTACAACCTCGTACTGATCGGGGCGATCATCCTGGCGATGGCCGTCACGGCGCATATCGTCATGCAGGTCGGCACGCGCCACGGCGCCCGCCGCACGGTACCCGACTTCTCGGGCATAAAGCTCGACGAGGCGCAGCGCACGGCACGCAAGTACGACCTCAAGCTGCATATCAACGACTCGCTGTTCGTACCGGCCTACGAGGGCGGCATCGTCCTCGACCAGCTGCCCGAAGGCGGCGTGGAGGTCAAACCCGGACGCACGGTATACATCACGATCAACTCGTTCCGGCAGAAAATGGTGCCCGTACCCTATGTGGCGGGACGCTCGCTGCGGCAAGCCAAGAACATGCTCGAAATCGCCGGACTGGAAATCGACGAGCTGATTTTCCGCGCCGACATGGCGACCAACTACGTACTGGACGAGTACTGCGACGGCCGTCCCGTAACCCCGAGGAGTAAAATCGAGGCCGAAATGGGCTCGGGCGTGACGCTCTATGTAGGCGTCGAGGGCGGCTACGGCACCACGGTCATCCCGCGGCTGGTGGGGTTCCCGCTCAAGGAGGCCAAGGGCCGCCTGTGGGAGTTGGGGCTCAACATCGGCAAAATCGACTTCGACGAGGGAATAAACCTGCTCAACCAGCGCGACGCCCGCATCTACGTCCAGAGCCCCACGGCCGAACGGAGTGCGGCGCTGGGCTCGCGCGTGGATCTCAAACTGACGCTCGACACGAAGAAACTCGACAAGCACCGCGCCGTGGCTGAAAAGCAGGCGCGCGAAGCCGCCGAAGAGCGGCTGCGCCTCGAGCGCGAACGCGCCGATTCGCTGGCACAGGCCGAGTTCGAACAGGCGGCGGCCGGGGAGCAGCAGCCCCAAACGCAGGCGGCGACGCAGACCGATAACGACGGATTTTTCGACTGATGACCGACGAACGCTACATAGAGGAGGATCCCGAACTCGACGGGGAACAGGCGGCCGAAGAGGACGGCGAGGGCGCAGGCCTTTACGAGCATTTCGCGGTCGTGGCCGACAAGGGCCAGGCCCCGCTGCGGCTGGACAAGTTCCTGACCGTACGCATGGAGAAATGCTCCCGCAACCGGATTCAGGCGGCGGCCGACAGCGGCAACATCCTCGTGAACGGCAAGGCCGCCAAGTCGAGCTACAAGGTCAAACCGCTGGACCGCATCCAAATCGTGATGCCCTACCCGCGGCGCGAGGTGGAGATCATCCCCGAGAACATCCCGCTCGACATCCCCTACGAGGACGACGACCTGCTGATCGTCAACAAACCGGCGGGACTGGTCGTACACCCCGGGCACGGGAATTACAGCGGCACGCTCGTGAACGCCCTCACCTACCATTTGCAGAACCTGCCCCTGTTCCAGGAGGGCGACATGCGCGCCGGACTGGTGCACCGCATCGATAAGAACACCTCGGGACTGCTCGTGGTGGCCAAAAACGAACAGGCCCACGCCAAACTCGCCAAGCAGTTCTTCGACCACACGATCCAGCGGCGCTACGTGGCGCTCGTCTGGGGCAACTTCGACCAGGACGAGGGAACCGTCACGGGCAACATCGGCCGCAGCCCCCGCGACCGGCAGAAGATGTTCGTCTTCGAAGACGGCTCGGACGGCAAGCACGCCGTGACCCACTGGCGGGTGCTGAAGCGCTACGGCTACGTGACGCTCATCGAATGCCGCCTCGAAACGGGTCGTACGCACCAGATTCGCGTCCACATGGCGTGGCAGGGGCACCCGCTCTTCAACGACGAGCGCTACGGCGGCGACCGAATCCTCAAGGGCACGACGTTCTCGAAATACAGGCAGTTCATCGAGAACTGTTTCGCCGTACTGCCGCGCCATGCGCTCCACGCCCGCTCGCTGGGATTCGTACACCCGACGACCCGTGAAACGGTCTACTTCGAAAGCGAGCTGCCCGGCGATTTCCGCGCCGTGCTCGACAAGTGGGAAACCTACGCCGCAGCGTCGACGGAGCCGGACGAAGCGTAGAAGCCGCCGCAATAACGGCAGCCCCGCACCGATCGAATTTCCGACGCAGGCAGCAGGCCCGCAGACAAAACAAACAGCCGGCGCGACAATACGCCGGAATTAAAAATAGAACAATACGCCTTGTTTCTTCCGACCACGATAAAGGAGGTCCGCGCACGCGGATGGGAACAGTTGGACGTCATCCTCTTCACGGGCGACGCCTACATCGACCATCCGGCATTCGGCGCGGCGGTAATCGGCCGCCTGCTGGAGGCCGAGGGCTACCGCGTGGCCGTCGTGCCCCAGCCCAACTGGCGGGATGATCTGCGCGACTTCACCAAGCTCGGCGCGCCGCGCCTCTTCTTCGGCATTTCGGCCGGGTCGATGGATTCGATGGTCAACCACTACACGGCCAACCTGCGCCTGCGAAGCAACGACGCCTACACGCCCGGCGGCAAGGCGGGGTTCCGCCCCGACTATGCCGTGACGACCTATACGCAGATACTCAAGCGGCTGTTCCCGCACGTCCCGGTGGTAATCGGGGGAATCGAAGCCTCGCTGCGGAGGCTGACGCACTACGACTACTGGAGCGACTCGCTGAAACCCTCCGTCCTGGCCGAATCGGGCGCCGACCTGTTGATATACGGCATGGGCGAGCGGGTCGTGCAGCAGGTAGCCCGGGCCATGCGCAACGGATACAACGCCAAACTGCTGCGCAAACTGCGGCAGGTGGCATTCATGGCCGACGGGGCGTATGTCGACCGCCTCGACCCGGCGCACACCATCCGCCTGCACGCGTACGAAGAGTGCGTGCGCGACAAGCGGGCTTTCGGGGAGAACTTCACCGTCATCGAAACCCAGAGCAACCTGATGGATCCCACGGCGACGCTCATCGAGGCCGTCGGCGACCGTTATGCGGTGGTCACGCCGCCCAACGCGACGCTCACGACCGAGGAGCTCGACCACTCATTCGACCTGCCCTACGAACGGGCCCCGCACCCGCGCTACGAGGGCAAGGGCGAGATTCCGGCGTGGGAGATGATCAAACACTCGGTAAACATCCACCGCGGCTGTTTCGGCGGCTGCGCCTTCTGCACCATATCGGCCCACCAGGGCAAGTTCATCAATTCGCGCAGCGAACAATCGATTCTCGGGGAGGTACGGCGAATCGCCGCGATGCCCGGCTTCAAGGGTTACCTTTCGGACGTGGGGGCGCCTTCGGCCAACATGTACCGCATGGGCGGCCGCGACAGGGAGCTGTGCCGCAAATGCCGACGCCCCTCGTGCCTGCATCCGAAGATGTGCCCAAACCTGGACAACGACCACCGCCCGCTGCTGGCGCTCTATGAAAAAATCCGGGCCGTAAAAGGCATCCGGAAAGCATTCGTCGGAAGCGGCATCCGCTACGACCTTTTCGACGACAGTCCCTATCTTACCACGGTGGTGAAACACCACACCTCGGGCCGCCTGAAAGTCGCGCCCGAACACACGGAAGAGGCCGTACTGAAGCTGATGCGCAAACCGCCGTTCGCGCTTTTCGAACAGCTCAACGCCGACTTCCAGCGCATCTGCCGCAGCGAGGGGCTGCCTTACCAGCTGATTCCCTACTTCATCTCGTCGCATCCGGGCTGCACCGAACACGATATGCGCTCGCTGTCGGAAAAAGTGCTCGGGAAACTCCATTTCAACCTCGAACAGGTGCAGGATCTCACCCCCACGCCGATGACCCTCTCGTCGGTGATGTTCTACACCGGGGAGAATCCCTATACGCACGAAAAGGTCTACGTCGCCCGCTCGCAGGAGGAGAAGCGCAGGCAGAAATCCTACTTCTTCGGGCCGCGCCCGACAGGCCGGCCGGGGATGCCGGCGGGGAAAAACCACCCGGCAAAGGGCGGCCGGCACGCGACCGGCCCGGTGAAGGGAAGGCCGGCGAAAGACGGCCCGGCAAAGGGCGGCCAGACGACCGGAGCCGCGAAAAACGGCCCGGAGAAAGGGCATCAGACCACCCGCCCGACACCGGGAATACGCCGCAAAAGATAGGCGGCGCCGTACGCAACGGAGGTTCCGGCCTGGGCGATGGAACGAAACTTGCCCGCGCCTCCGCCCACCGGCACCCGGTCAAAGGGCATCTGCAATCACGGCACGTCGAAAATACGAACGATACAGGCGGCATACGACTGTGCCGCAAGCCACCGCAGGCCACGGTATGACAAAACCCCGGTACGCACGTACCGGGGCAGAATTCGACAGGAGGTATCGGAACAGAGGCCGGCGTAACAGCATCCGAGAAGTCCAGGGACAGGCCCGTCAGGCCCACATCGGCTTCAGCACGCCGAACAGCACGAGGGCGATAACGAGCGTAACGACGATATTGAACGCCTGCGCCGCAAGGAAGGCCCACAGGGCGTTGCGGTTCTCTTTCGAAATAATATCCTTGAGGCGGGTGTCGAGGCCCACGCAGACGAAAGCCAGCGAGAAAAAGACCGTCGAGAACATTTTGGCGACGCCCGTTTCGGCGAGTTTCCCCTTGGCATCGGGCTCGAAAAAGCCGCTGCCCTGCAGGATGCTGAATACGAGCGAGGCGACGACGAACCCGATGATGAATTTCGGGAACTTCTCCCAGACGATGCCCAGCGACGGGGCCTGCCCGCCCTTTTCGCCGCGGCGGGTCGAGAGGTAGAGCGCGATGAAAAACGCCACCACGCCGATCAGCACGTTCTGCGCGGCCTTGATGATGACGGCATGCTGGTTGGCGACCTCGCCGACAATCGTACTCGACGCGGCGACGCCCGAGGTGGTGTCGATCGTGCCGCCAATCCACGCCCCGGCGACCTCCTGCACGACATGCGGGTCGTCGAAAATCAGGGGCAGAACCGTATTTGCGAGCCACGGCATGAGGTAAATCATCGGCACGACGACAATCAGCACCAGCGAAACGATGTAGGAGAGTTTCCGGTCGTCGCCGCCCGCCACGCGCGCCGCGGTGATGCAGGCCGAAACGCCGCAAATCGAAACGCCGCTCGAGAGAATCATCGCCGTGCGTTCGTCCACTTTCATGCGGCGGGCAAACCAATAGGCGAAGAACCACACGACGGCGACCACCAGGCAGGCCTGCACCAGGCCGAAGACGCCGGACTTCATCACGTCGCTGAAAAGAATCGTGGCACCGAGGCACACGACGCCGATTTTGATGTAGAATTCGCCCTGAACGGCCGGTTTGAGCCACTCCGGAACCCGCCACACGTTGCGAATCAGCAAGCCGAAAAGCACCGAGAAGAAGACCGACTCGAAGCCGTAATAGGACACGGCCGGAATCTTGGCCACAATCTGCGCCAGCAGCGAAACGGCGAACACCACCACGAGCGAGGGCAGCAGCCCCCGGGTCGGACGCCGGAGCAGCAGGCATCCGGCGTAGAGCACAACCAGCACGATGGCGAAAAGATAAGCGATATTGCTCCACGCGGCACCGCCGAGCAGCGTCGCGGGAACTTTGGGAAGCCCGGCGGGCACGATTGCCGCAAGGGCCAGCAGGGGGATGCTCACCCAGACGACCACCCAGTCTTCGACGCGGAACTGTTCCATCCGTTTTTTCATAAATTTCCGATTTTTTTACAGGTTAAAATATGCCGGAGAGCATCAGCGCGACCACATTGCGGCCGGAAACGCCGCGCGCCGCGAAATCCTCATAGGTATAGTCCAGCTGGCAGCGCAGGTATTTCACGGGCTGCCACGTGAGTGCCGCCGTGTAGTTGGTCTGGCGGCTCGCGCTGCGGGCGCTGTTCTCGAGCAGCGTATCGTAGCGCACGCTCGGCAGCAGCTTTTCGGTCACACGCCAGCCGGCCACGGCGTACCAGCCCTCGCTGTCGACCGTGCCCGTGGTGCCGCAGATATATTCGGCGCGCACCACGGCGCGGCCGTAGTCGTAACAGGCGCCGGCGCCGTAGCGCACCCGTTTCAGGTATTCGGCACCGTATTCGCCCCAGTAGTACGACCCGGCGAACTGCAGCCCGGCAACGGGTTTGAGCACCAGGCGCGCCACGATGTCCTTGCTTTTGTTCTTGTCTTTCGTATTGAGCCCCTCGCCGTTGAAAACGCCGAAGTTATAATTCACAATGCTGTATCCGTCACGTTTGAAGAATCCGCCGAAAGCCTGCACACCCATGTCGCGGCCCGTGGCCGAAAGTCCGCACAGGTCGCTGAACCCCATCAGTTTGCGCAGCGAAAGCGGATATTCGACAAACTCGTAGCGGAGCGGCACGTAATCGGTATTCTCAATCGAGAAGGGAAGCTTGTACTCGCCCAGCTGGAAGTTCAGTTGGTCGAACGGGCGGTAACACAGGTAGGCGTCGACGATTTTGGGCGAAGCGAACTCCACCTGGACACGGTAATCGAGCTTCGGGGCGATATTGCCGGCCAGGTTCAGGCGCACGCGCTTGATGAAAAAGGTCGACGAAACATCGCTCCACTCGTAGCCGGTCTGCACGTAACCGGATATTTTCGGCAGGGCGGCAAGCACCTTGTCCCACGCGGAGGTTTTGGCCTTGAGCGTCGCCACCTCGGCAGACAGCTCCTCGACGGACGGCGCGGCAGGCTGCGCACCGGGTTGCTGCGCAAAGGCACGGCCGGACACACCGAGCAGCAGCAGGACAGAAAAAACAATCTTCATAAGCAGGGTCATTCGGATGTGCAAAGGTCGCAACTTCCCAACAACCCGTCAATACGTGAAAATACCTAAAAAAGCCGGGCGGGCCGCACAAAAAGGCCGGGACACCTTGCAGTACGTCCCGGCCCCGGCCGCTTACGGCATGAACTTTTTACGGTAAAAACTTATTTACAACTTGTTAGCGAGATCCTTGACCAGCTCGCCGTCAAACAGGTGGAGCACCCGGTGGGCGTAGGTCGAATCGTGCTGCGAGTGGGTCACCATGATGACGGTCGTGCCCTCGCGGTTCAGTTCCGACAGCAGTTCCATCACTTCGCGGCCGTTTTTCGAATCGAGGTTACCCGTAGGTTCGTCGGCCAGAATCAGCTTGGGGTTCGACACGACGGCGCGGGCGATGGCGACGCGCTGCTGCTGGCCGCCCGAAAGCTGCTGGGGGAAGTGCTCGGAGCGGTGCGAGATGTTCATGCGGCTCAAAATCTCGTTGACGCGGCGTTTGCGTTCCGAAGCCTTGACACGCATGTAAATGAGGGGCAGCTCGACGTTCTCGAAGACATTCAGCTCGTCGATCAGGTTGAACGACTGGAACACGAAACCGATATTGCCCTTGCGGAACTTCGTGCGGTCTTTCTCCCGGAACCCGGCGACTTCGTGGTCGAGCAGCGTATAGCTGCCTGAAGTCGGGTTGTCCAGCAGGCCGAGGATGTTCAACAGCGTCGATTTGCCGCAGCCCGAAGGGCCCATGACGGCGACGAACTCGCCCTCCTTAACTTCGAACGACACACCGTTCAGCGCGATGGTTTCGATCTCTTCGGTACGGAAAACCTTCTTGAGGTTCTCAACTTTCAGCATTGACATAGTTTTTCGAATTTGATTGGTTAATATTGTTTTATGCGTTTATCAATCGTTCTTAACGGCTTTGGCGGGGTCTTCGGAAGCCGCACGGCGGACACGGTACAACAACGTCAGGAGGCTTACCACCGCCACCAGTGCCCCGCCTGCAGCGAAAATCCACCACGAAAGCGGCGCACGCTGCACGAAACTCTCGGTATAGCGGCCGACAATCCACCAGGACACGGGTACGGCGACGGCAAACGCCCCGCAGAACATCAGGCAATACCTGCGCAGCAGCAACAGGAGCAGTTCCCGCAACGTCGCCCCGCAGACTTTACGGATGGCAATCTCTCGCCGACGCTGCTGCAGGTCGAAAAGTGCCTGTCCGTAGAGCCCCAGTACCGAGATGAATACTGCGACGAGCGCAAAAGCCGTGTAAATGCGCGCCATGCGGCGATTCTCGGCATACCGTTCGGCAATCCGCGCCTCCATGTCGGTGACTTCGAGCTGCACGCCCTCCTGTTTATAGAGGTTCGAAAGCAGGGAGGTCACCTCGTCGCGCTGACCGGGACGGTAACGCACTGCGAGCTCGCTCGTCCGGTTCATTTCGGGCCAGTCGGCCATCAGCACGACGGGGAGGTCGTTCTGCGTAGGATCGCCCACGCGGATGTCATCGATAACGCCCACCACTTCGTACACACTGCTGCCGGTGCGGTTGCCGTTCTCGTCGGTACGTGTCCACAGGAAAAAGGGAATTTCGACCACCGCCTGCGAAATATCGCCGATGCCCAGCCTGCGGCGCACAGTTTCGGTAAGAATCAGTTTATTGTCGTAAGCGCCCTCGTCAGGACGGAAAAAGCGGCCTTCGCGCAGCCGGAAATCGTAAAGACCCTCCATCCCGGCCGTGGCGGAGGCAACCATTACCCGTACGGCCTCCCCGACTCCCTGCAGCCGGATATCCATTTCGAAAGACTCCCGGAGCATCCCGAACGTCCAGGCCGCGACCGCCGGAGTCGATTCCATACTTTGTGCTACACGCTGGTAAAGCGCCCCGGAACGCTGCCGGAGGCTGTCCGAACCATTGAGCAAATCCATCGCATAAAACCAGGTGCCCATGTAGCCCGTGGGCAGTTTCTCGATGGGAGAGGCCAGCAGAATGTCTTTCGTATTATAGCCTGTGTCGTAGTTGAGCAGAAAATGCACCTGGCGCACGAAATAGATGGAAACGACGATAAAGACGATCGAAACGAAATATTGCAGCTCTACGAACACATAACGGCCCCACGACCGGCCTCCGGCCGTACCGATGCGCCGGATGGCGTCGACAGGCGTCGCCCAGCGGTAACGCAGCCACGGCACCAGGGCGGCCAGCGGCGGAATCACCAGCAGCATAACGGCCATCAGCGCCAGGTCGAAACCCCAGAGATGGGGCGTTTCCATGCCGAACCACCGCAGGGTGAGCGGACGAACATACTCGACCAGCAGGAAAGCCGCGGCGACGGCAAACGCAAAAAGACAGAAACATTCGGCGGCGAATTGGGCATAGATGTCCCCGGCCGTGGCACCGTATGCTTTTTTGAGCCCCAGTTCCCGGCTGCGGCGGCGCAGCAGCACCGAATAGATATTGGCAAAGTTGAAAAATCCGATCACCAGTACGATTCCGGCCGCGACAAGCAGTATCCACAAATGCGTCGGAGTTCCGGAGTTTATGCAGGCGAAGCGTTTGCCTACCTGCGCAAAGTAAAGCTCCGGGAGGGGAATCAGGCTGTGATGCAGCGTCATATCGGACGAAACGGGCATGTCGTAGTCGAGTTTGGCAGCGAGCGACGCGGCCTGCTCCGGGGTCGGGATACAGAGGAACTCACAACCGGCACTGCCGCGCCCGCCCTCGTTTTTCCAACCGCGGTAACTCACCGCCACGTCGAATGCGATGGAGCTCTGCTGCACGGGTTTGCGGACAATGCCGCAGACGGTGTAGATTTTCCCCTCGAATTCGACCAGCTCGCCCATCGCCTCCCGGTCGCCGAAAAGCCTGCGGGCGAACTCGCTGTCCAGAACGGCGTCGGCCGGACCCGAAAGCATCCGTTGGGGATTACCCGCGACGACCGGGAAGGAAAAGAGGCGGAAAAACATCGAATCGGCACGCAGCACCTCGGCGTTGAACGTCCGACGGCCATCGACGGTCACTTCGTTCGCGGCACGTACCACAGCCGTATGGGCCGCCACCTCGGGCTGAGCGAGAATATCCAGCTGCGCATCCGTCTGAAGCGAGGTTTCGCACAGGCGCGGGTTCATCACATTCTCCCCCGGATAATAGGACAGCGCATAAAGCTGCCGGGCCCGGACATGGAACCGGTCGGCCGTCATTTCGCGGTGGACATACATGGCCAGCAACATGACGCAGGCGAACGAGAGCCCCAGTCCGGCGACGTTCAGCAGCGTGTACAATCCGAACGAACGGACATAGATCCAGGCCTGGCCACAGGTATTTTTGATGGAATCAATCATTGTTTTCGGGTTATTCGGATTTTACGGATTCGGCGGGATTTTCATTGGCGGCCCGCCACGAGCGTACCGTAACGGTCAGCACCGTAACGGCCAGCACGGCGAACAACGCCAGGGCGAAGACCCACCAGTAGAGCGGCACGGGATAGGCGAATCCGGCAAGCCACTGTTTCACGGCCCAGGCGCTTACGGGCATCGCCAGCACGAAGCAGGCAAGCACCAGCACAACATAGCGGCGGTTGAACATGGCAAGAATCTCGCCCTGCGAGGCTCCCATCACCCGGCGCACGGCGATTTCGCGGCGGCGGTGCTGGGTTTCGAACAGCACCAGCCCGAAGACGCCCATCAGGGCAATCACGACGGCCAGCAGCGCGAAAAGCCCGACGATGGCCGTCAGTTTGCGTTCGCTGTCGTACTCGAGGCCCAGCTCCTCGTCGAAAGCCCGCACGACGATATCGCCCGGCTCCGTGCGGGGATCGACCTCCGCGATGCAGCGGCGGATATGGTCGGTAACAGCCGCGATATCGGCTCCGGGCGTCATCCGCACATAGACCACATGAGGCAGGTGCCAGTAATTCTCCTGCTGGATTTTCTTCGGAAGGAGATAGAAACAGAAGGGCGATACGCCGTATTGCAGGGGTTTGAAGTTGAAGTCGGCGCAGAAACCCACAATCTGCTCGTCGGGCGATATGAAACCGTTGATACGGTCGCCGACCTGCATTTCAAATTCCCGCCGCGCCGCTTCGTTGAAAATCATGGTTCCGAGTTCCTTGTCGACGTCGCTCTCCAGGAAATCGCGTCCGTCGGCAATCGGAATACCCATCACGCGCAGGAAATCAGGCTGTACGACATAGCTCTGGAAAGCGACCTGACGGCCCTTGAACTCCCGGCCCCACCCCATACGCCCGACCGACACCAAACGGCTCGTAGCTCCCGTCACATCCTTTACATGAGGATCGGACAGAAGTTTCTGACGAAGGGTGTCATAACTTCCCGCCCCACGTTCGGAAAGCCGCACGGCGAGGAGGTTTTCCTTGTCGAAACCCATGTCGTAGTGCATCATATAGTCGTGTTGCAGGCGGATGAAACCGGTCGCGATAATCAGCCCGACGGAGATGAAGAACTGCACGCCCAGCAGCAGCGTACGCAGCCGGCGGCCGCTGCGGGTTCCGCCGAACGCTCCCTTGACGACCAGTGCCGGGGCGAACGAGGTAATGTACCACGCCGGGTAGAGGCTGGCGGCGAGCGCCATGGCGAAAGCGACGACGGCGACCAGCGCCACGACTTCCAGGTTCTGCGACAAGGCCAGCGGTGCGGAGATATAGCTGGCGAATTCGGTGCCCTGCAAGGCAAAGGAGACGTACCAGGCCGCCAGCAAAGCGATCAGGACGAGCCCGAACGCCTCGAAAACGAAATTGAAGCGCAGCGACGAGGCGGGAGCGCCGAAGACCTTGAACGTATTGACGGTACGGATGCGCACCGGCACCAGCGCGAAGAAAAAGTTGACGAAGTTGATGAACGCCAGCACGATAACCAGCACGGCGATACCCAGCAGGGTATAGGTCGTGACGGCAGACCCCTGCCGGCAGGGCGCCTGTGAATCCGACTCGAAATAGAGGTCAGGCACCGCCGAAAGGCGTATGCCGTAGATGCCCGATTCGTCGTCGTCATCTGCGGCGTTACCGGCCGCCGCCCGTTTCCGGGCGGCCTCGCGCCGCATCTCCTGATCCACTTTCGTCCACTGGCGCGCAAACTCGCCGGAATCGGCACCGGGCCGGAATTTGACGAAATAGTTGAAACTCCACTCCGAAGTGGTATAAAGGTTCGTTTCGCCCAGATTTTTCACGACCTCACACTCCCCCAGCAACGAATTGCCCGGAAAATCCTCGAATACGGCCACCACCTCCATCGCACCGTCGGGCAGGGGTTCGTCGGTATCGACCCATACAAGGCTGCCCACGCCGATGCGCATCCGTTCGGCGGCCTTGCGGGAGACGATGACGCTCTTCGGTTTTCCGAGGTCATGCACGTCGCCCTCGACCGAACGGAAGGCGAAAACGTCGAGGAAAGGCAGCGACACCGAGCCGCTCGAAGCCGTAAATTTATCGTACCCGAATGACGCCTCGTTGCGCGTCCAGCAGGTTCCGGAGCCGAAGCCGCCCCACATGCAGCCCCCGGCTTCGACTCCCGCCGTCGAAGCAATAACACGCTCGGCAACCGGCCGGTTAAGCCACGACGACCATTTTCCGGGCTCGTACCAGTCCTCGTTCTCCACGAGATAAATACGGTCGGCTTCGTGCAGCGAGCGGTTGTAATTCAACTCCCACCAGACCTGCGTCATGATGACATAGAAGGCGGTAAATGCCAGCGTCAGGCCTATGACATTCAGCAGCGACGAGATTTTGTAGCGCCGCAACGTGGTCAGAAAATTACGGAATGCGATCTTCATAACGCACTACTCGGTTTTAATCATGTTAATCGGGTTTTCGTTGGCGATACGCCACGTGCGGACGAGCTGCACGGTGCAGACAATCAGCAAAACCACCACGCCGCAGAGGGCGAAGAGCCACCAACGGAGCGCGATTCGTTCGACGAAGTTGCTGACCAGCAGGTCGGCGCCCCAGCGGCTTACGGCGCCCCCGGCGATGACGGACGGCACGGCGATCCACAGCACGTCGCGCGCCAGCAGGCGCAGCACGTCGGCGGTCGAGGCGCCGTTGACCTTGCGAAGGGCGATCTCCTTGCTGCGGCGGCGCATCTCGTCGCCCAGGTAGCCCACAAGCCCCATCAGGACGATCAGCAGGGTGATACCGCTGACGGTAAAGACAATATTGCGGAAACTGCGGATTTCGGAAAGGGTGTCGCCCAGCAGGTCGTCATATACCGTGAGCGCATGGTTGTTGTCCGAAGGATATTCCTCGATCTTGCGCTGCACGGCGGCCAGCGCCCCGGGCGACATTTCGCGCAGGCGGATCATCAGGTACCACCTGATTTTGATCTCCGGCGTATACCGGGAGAACGAAGTATAATAATTCAGCGGATGCATCACGATCGGGTCGACCTGTCCCGTGGCGATAACCGTACGGAAATCCTTCACGACGCCGACGATGGTATAAAGGCGCGCATCGGCGCTGTCCTCATCGATGATTTGCCGCCCTACGGCTTCCCGGGGCGTCCAGCCGCGCAGGCGGACGTAGGTTTCGTTGACAATGACCTCGAACGGGTTGCTCTGCGGAACGAAATTGCGGCCGGCGGCAATCTGCATGCCCATCGCGGGCATATAGGCTTCGTTGCAGAGCGTATAACGGCACGAAAACAGGAGTTCCTTGCTCTTCTCATCGTAGCAGGGCTGGCCCGAATAGCCCCAGATGGGCACATCCTCGGAAGCGCCCGCTGCCTCGACCTCGGGAAGGGCGGCCACGGCGTCGCAGATGGGGGCCATGCCCGGAAGCGGCGTCTTGAGCCGGGTATAGACAATGCGGTCGTGCACGAATCCGAAGTCGCCGTTGCGGAGTTTGTCGAACTGCAGCACGGCAAGCAGCAGGAGCGTAAGGGTGAACGTACAACTGACAATTTCGACGACGAGCAAAACCTGCTTCCAGCGGCGGCGGTTGTCCGTCGCACCGCGAAACGCCAATGTCACGGGGATCGAGGTGAAAATCCGCGCCGGGACGAGCGCCGCGAGGGCGAATGCGGCGAGGATGACGATCAGCGGCACCCAGATGCGTTTCAGGGCGAAAAGCTCGGCCATCGGCGTACTGGTAATCTCCCGCACCTGATCCTGCAGGGCCCACAGCAGGAAAGCGGCCACGACGACCGAAGCGAGGGTCAGCACGGCGGTTTCGGAGCAGAAGATGCGGAAAATGTCCGAACGCCGGGCGCCGCCGACCTTGAGCATGGCGATGGTCTTCGAGCGGCTGACGAGCGTCGAGATGGAAATCAGCACGTAATTCATCGCCGCAACGAACAGCGTGAGGGCCGCAAGGGCCATCAGCACCCATGAAATCAGTTCGACGGGGGAATCGATGCGCGACGATTGGGCAATGGGGAAGAAATGCCAGGTCATGCCCCACTCTTCCATCATGCCCCGCAGCTCGTGGCGGTCGATGAAAGTGTCCGCCTGCGCCTCGACCTGGCCGATCTGCACGCCTTCGCGCAGTTTGACATAGCTGGAGAACGAGTCGCCGCCGCGCCACGACGTGTTCATCGTCCGGCGGGCGTGCTCGAACGAGCGGAGCATATTGAATTTACCGAGGTGCTGGTTGGGGTCGGGGTCGCGGAAGACGCCCGACACGGTCAGCGAATCGGTGCCTTTGAGCAGCAACAGCTCCCCGACCGGGTCTTTTTTCCCGAAGATGGTGCGGGCGGCCGACTCGGAGAGCATCACCTGGTTCTCCTGCGCAAGGGCCCGGTGCGGATCGCCCTGCAGCACGTCGAAACCCAGCACGTCGAAAAACAGCGTGTCGGCGAGGATACAGTGCATCCGGTACGAATTGTCCCCACGCACCACATCGTCGACACCCGCCCGCCAAAGGCGCGTCGCGGCCTCGATCTGCGGAATTTCCTCGGCCAGCGCCGGGGCGATGGGCGCCTGGAGCGACGAGGAGTAGCCCGTCATCTGGGGCGTGTTGTAATGCACCCACAACTGGAAGATGCGGTCGCCGTCGCGGAAAGTGCGGTCGGAAGTGAGGTTGTAGTTGGCGTAGGAGAAAATCAGCAGGCCGACGGCCAGCCCCAGCGAGAGCGAAACGACGCGGGCGACGGTGCCGCCGCGCAGTTTGCGCAGGTAACGGAGTGCGAACAGGAAGTTCTTCATGACGGTGGCGATTAACTTTTGATGGAATCGACGGGGTTGGAATCGGCGGCACGGCTGCTCTGCCAGAAAACCGCAAGGAAAGCCACCGCTGCCGCAAAAGCACCGGCAACGAGGAAAATCAGGGGCGAGAGCGAGATGCGGACGCTGTAATCCTGCAGCCAGCGCCCGAGCAGGTACCACGCTACGGGCACGGCGATGACAAACGCCGCGCCGACCATCCGCATGAAGCTGCCCACCAGCCGGCCGAGCACCTCGGCACGCGTCGAGCCGAAGACCTTGCGCACGGCGACCTCCTGCTCCTTCTGCTGGATGTAGTAGGTCGACATGGCCACCAGGCCGAGGGCCGAAATCAGAATCGCCACGAGCGTGAAGATGCCGACGATATGCAGGATACGCCGCTGATCGGCGTAGTCGGCCGCAATCTCCTGTTCGAGGTACTGCGCGCCGGAGAAGACGCCGCCGTCGGAAATCCGCTCGAAAACCGATTTCACGGTATTATAGGCTTCCGTCTTGTCCCCCCGCACCTTAATCAGCACGTCCCACGGATAGGTCTGGTAATTGCCGGTTTTGTTCCACCGGTCGTAGTCGCCCACATCGAGCAGCATGGCCGACGTGGGTTCATCCAGGGCCGACCCGACCTGGAAGTCGCGGTAAACACCGGCAATCTCGAAATTCCACGAATAGTCAGGCCCCATCTTGAAATGCGTGGCGTCCTCGCCGATGCCCAGTTCGTGCAGGGCGTACTGGTTCAGCGCCCACCCTTTGTCGGTATGGTTGTCGCGCAAAAGCTCGAGCCCGAAGATGCGGAAGTAAGTCGAATCGCCGACAAAAACCTGGAACGAAACCATCCGGTCGGGACCCCACTGCATCGTATTGTTGTTGCCCCGGCTGTGGGGCGATCCGCAGCCCAGCGCCACGGCCTCGACGCAGGGTTGCTGCAACAGTTCGTTGCGGAACTGCTGAATCTGCCCGTAATCCGAGAAAATTTCCGTCGATACGTCGAGGATGTCTTTCGTTTCGTAGCCCAGCGGCGCCGAAATAAGGTGGCGGATCTGCAGGCCGATGGTCAGCGAAGTGGCAATCAGGACGATGGTAATGACGTTCTGGATGGTGATGAGCACCTTGCTGTAAACCATTTTGGAGCGGCGGCGGAACGTGCCCCGCACGATGTCGACGGGCTTGTAGCGCGAAACCATCATCGCCGGGACAATACCCGCCACGACGCCCAGCGCCGCGATGAACACCACGTAGCAGGCGACGACGACAGGGGTCATGTCGGCCAGAATGTCGATTTTCGACTCGACGAGCTGCGAAGCGTAGGGCTGAACGGCGACGGCGAGGAAAAAGGCGATGATGAGCGAAGTCACGCACATCAGCGTCGACTCGAGAATGAGCTTGAGGACGATTTCGCCGCGCGAGGCGCCCAGCAGCCGGCGGGCGGCCATCTCTTTGGCGCGGAATCCGGTCTGGGCGACCGTCAGGTTGATGTAGTTCATCACGGCGAAGAGCAGAATCACGGCGCCCACGCCGAAGAGAATCATCACGAACGCCCAGCTTCCGTGGTGCAGCGAATAGACATCGTTGAGCCGGGAAAAGTAGAGCTCGCGCAGCGGCGTAAGAGTCACCCCGCTCACCACATTACCCTTATAGGGCCAGTACATCTGCTTGAAATAGGCGAGCATGTCGGGAATTTTGGCCATCAGGTCGGCGCCCGGGTGCACCAGCAGGAACGTCGTGACGGCACCGCAGTTGCTCATGCGTTCGTCGTTGGCCGGATTCAGGTCGCAGAGGCGCTCGGCGCGCATGATGATGTCCGTATTGGGAATCACCGAACGGTCGATATCCCGCACCACGCCGCTCACGACATACGACTTTTCCTCGTCGGGGAAGCGAATCGCCTGCCCCAGCGGATTGAACGTGCCGAAGACCTTGCGGGCGAACGACTCGGAAAGCACCACGTTCTCGCGCGAGGCGAGGGCCTGATCCCGGTCGCCCTCCAGCAGTTCGAAATCGAACATCCGGAAAAAGGTCGTATCGGCGAAGAGTACCGTCGCCGAATATTTCCGCTGTCCGGCTTCGACGGGCTGCGTGGCATCGGTGGACTGTCCCGAAGCGGCGACGGCGCAGGTCGATTCGATTTCGGGGTAGCGGTCGCGCAGGTATTTCTGGAGATAATAGCCGCTGTTCAGGCTCGCTTCGGTTCCGATGGCATAAATACGGCCGGCCTTGGCATGGTAGTCGTCGCACGTGAGCTGCCGAAGCGTATAGTCGGCAATCAGAATCACGAACATCAGCGACACCGAGAGCCCGAAGATGTTGATGAACGCATAAAGCCGGTTGCGCCCCAGGAAGTTGAAAAACGAGCGGAAGTTGAGTTGTCGGAACATATTATTCGGTTTTGACGGATTTAACGGGATTTTCGTTGGCCGTGCGCCACGAACGGACGGTAACGGTGAGCACCGTGACGGAGAGCACAATGGCGAGCGCCGCCAGGAAAACCCACGGATAAAGGGGCACGGCGCTCCGGAAATTGCGGAGCCACTCGCCGACGCCATACCACGACACGGGAACAGCAATGAGGAAACTGGCCAGTACAATCAGGGCGAAGCGGCGGTTGAACATCCGCAAAATCGAACCCGACGTGGCACCGTTGACCTTGCGGATGCCGATTTCCTTGCGGCGGTACTGCGTTTCGAACAGCACCAGTCCGAAGACGCCCATCAGCGAAACGAGGATGGACAGCAGCGAGAAGAGCGAAATCAATGCCCCGGCTTTCAATTCGTTCCGATAGAGCGAATCGACCACCGTATCCATAAATTCGATGTCGTGGTCGAAAGGAGAGATGTCGGCGATGGCGCGGCGAATCCGGCCGGCGGTTTCCGTCATGCCGGCGCCGGCATGTACGCGGATATAACAATACCGCAGCGGCATATGCCACGACAGCGTCCCCATGACGGCGAATGCGAAGGGCACCTGCTCCATATGCTCCGAAAAGATGCGCACGTCGCCGGGCAGGAACCCCACGGCCTCGCCCCAGCCCACGTAGTGTTCGCCCGAGGGCCCGGTCGCCGTCTGGTCGACGTAGTCGCCGGGCTGCATCGCGTAGCGTTGTTCGGCGGCCCGGTTAAAGACGTACGCACAGGGCTCGCGCTGCGTATCGGAGGGCAAAAAATCACGGCCCGCAGCAACGGGAATCCCCATTACGCGCAGGAAATTGTCGGAAACAATCATCACCTTGAACGTGATGCCGTATTTGACATCCCGGTAATCTTTCGTCCAGCCCATATATCCGGTTTCGGCGGTGAGGAACTTATCGTTGGCATAGGCGACGTCCACGACGCCCGCCAACGATTTGAGCCGCCCGGTAAGAGTTTCATGACGCTCCCATGCATCGTCGGAAAGGTGTATGACGATAACCTGCTCCTTGTCGAAACCCATTTCGAGGTGCGTAAGGTAGCGGTTCTGGAGATTGACGAAAAGGGCGGCGATAATCAGCGCCAGGGAAATGACGTATTGCAGTCCGACCAGCACCAGGCGGTAACGGCGCCCCGTAAGGGAGGTGCCGAACGACCCCTGCACGGCAAGAATCGGGCGGAACGAAGTCATGTAGAACGCCGGGTAAAGTCCTGCGGCAAAGCCTACGCACAAGGCAATCAGCGCGCACCATCCGGCGAGCGAAAGATTCGCCGCAAGCGACATGTCCGCCGAAACGTATTGCGCGAACGGCGTTCCCGCGAGGCAGACGACCAGACACAGCGCCACGCCGTAGGCGGCCAGCGATATGACCGCAGCTTCGAAAAGCAGCGACGAGCGCAACTGCCACACCCCGGCCCCGAGGACTTTCTGGAGGTTAATCATCTTCATGCGCACGGGCGTCAGGGCCGATGCGAAATTGACGAAGTTAATCGATGCGATGACAATTACCAGAATGGCAATCGCCAGCAGCGTGTCGGTGGTCGTGCGGTTGCCCTTGGGCGCGAACATCTCATAGCTCACGTCCCGTTCGAAATAGATATCCGGGGCCGGTGTCAGCCGCACGGTTATCGCCGTTTCGGGAGCCCCTTCGCCGAGTCCGTAGAATTCACGGGTCGTGCGGTTCATCGCCGCGGCGACATCCGCCGCGGAGGCGGCATCGTCGAGGCGGATAAAAAACTGGTAATTGTTCGAGCGGGAGGAGTCATACCCCTCCCACGGCTGTATCAGGCCGTTGTAGAAGACCGAATTGTCCGGGATATCGCGGTAGACGCCGGATACGGAAAGGTCATAGCCTTCCGATACCAGTTTGCGGCCCACGGCCGACTCGTCCGGAAACATTTTGCGGGCGAGCGACTGCGGCAGGAGCACCTGGTTTTCGGACACGAATGCCTGTCCGTCGCTCTCGATCAACTCGAGGCCCAGAATCGGAATCATATCCTGCTCGGCAATCATCAGCGGCGTGCGGAAAGCATCCTGCATGCCGTTATTGCGCTCGACCCGAAAATCAATCAGCCAATCGTCTCCGCCCCGAACGAGCGCTGCGGCCCGGATATGGGCAGACACGGTTTTCAACTCGTTAATGAGCGGATTACACAGCAGCGTCTGGTATTTTCCGTCATATCCCTGTTCGACACGGAACACGCAGTCGGACTGCGGAATCCAGCGGTCGAAACCATACTCGTGGCGCACCTGCATCATGATGACCAGGAAGGCGGTGAAAGCGACCGACAGCCCGGCAATATTGAGCAGCACCGAAGTCGGATAACGGCGCAGCGTGGTCAGCAGGTTTTTCAGGACAATCTTCATGGGACTCTATTCGTTCGGCGTTTGTTACTTATTGAGAATCAGCACATCGTTGGCGCCGTAGTTCTCATAGCCCGACACGACGACGCGCTCGCCCGGCTCCAGTCCGTCGAGGACTTCGTAATACTGCGGGTTCTGGCGGCCGATGCGAATCGGGCGTTTATAGGCCTTGTCGCCCTCGGGCGAGAGGACATAAATCCATGCGCCGCCGGTGGTCTGGTAGAACGACCCGCGCGGGATGATGACCGCCTCGGTGGGCTGTCCCAGTTCGAGGTGCAGGTAGTAGGTCTGGCCGCTGCGGATATTCCCGGGGTGGGCCCCCAGGAACGTGAAATCGGCGCGGAACTGGCCGCTGCGCACCTCGGGATAGACCTTGCGCAGGCGCACCTTGTAGTCGGTGCCCTGCCGCTCGAAAGCAGCCTCGAGGCCGGCGCGCACGCGGTCGATATAACTCTCGTCGATTTGCGCCTCGACCTTGTAGCCCGACAGGTCGTTGACCTGGCCGATTTTCTGTCCGGTCGACACGGACTGCCCCAGCACGACGTCGAGCAGGCCGACTTCGCCGTCGATCGGCGACTTGACGTTCAGGTTGCCGATACGCTCGCGAATCAGCTGCATGTTGCGTTTCATGTTGTCGAGGTTCTCCTCCATCTGTTCGATCTGCACCGACCGGTAGAGCGAATCCTGCTTCTGCCGCTCGACGTTCAGTTCGCGTTTCTTCTCGGCCAGTTCGTAATCCTCCTTGGCCTGCAGCCACTCTTCGCGGGCGACAAGGGCATTTTTGTAGAGCTCCTCGTTCTGCTGCCACGCCCGCTTCTTGCGCGCCACGTCGAGGTCCAGCTGCGCCTTGTCCTGACGCAGCGAGAGCTTCTCCTGCTCCATCGAGATGAGCGTATTGCGCAGGATATTCTGCTTCTCGGCCAGCTCGGCCTCGCTGTTCAGGATTTCGAGCGTGAGCGACGTGTTGCTCAACACGACCAGCACGTCGCCTTTCTTCACGGAGGTGCCCTCTTCGACCACCAACCGTTCGACGATGCCCGCCTCGAGGGGGCTCAACTGCACGGTAGTAATGGGCTGCACCTGTCCCGTAACGCGGATGTAGTCGTTGAATTCGCCGCGGACGACCTCACCCACGGAGATGGTTCGCGCGTCGATGCGCAGCGTCGAGGAGTTGTCGCGCAGCAGCAGCCACAGCACGAAGACGAGGAACAGCGCCCCGGCGAAATAGGGGATGCCTTTTTTGGTGAACAGGGCCCGGATGCCCTTCTTCTTTTCGATACGGATGTCCATTTATTTCGGGTTTTTCGTTAACGAATCAGGGGCGCGCCGCCGTAGTACTCCACCAGGCGCGTTTTGATGATGTACTGCAGCCGGGCGCGCAGCCGCTCGGAGCGGGCCTGCAGCAGGTTGTTGGCCGCGGTTTGCAGGTCGAGGGCCGAAACCATGCCCCGCTCGTACTTGCCGGCGACGGCATCGTAGGCCAGCTCGGCGGCCGCGCTCTTCTTCGTGGCCTGCACGAACTCCTTGCCGAAACCGACCATCTGCTGGTAGTTCTGCGCAATCTCGCTCTGCAGGGCGCGGTGGGTCTGCTCGCGGCGCTGCTCGGCAATCCGCCAGTCGTTGCGGGCGCGGTTCACACGCGTGCGCCGCGAAAGTCCCCCGAAGATGGGGATATTGAGCTGGGCCGAGAAGTAATATCCGCGGTTGTCGCGGAACTGGCTCTTGAACGGGGCGTACATCGAACGGTCGTCGAGGCTCATGAAGAAGTTGGTCGAATAACCGCCGCCTACATAGACCGACGGGAAAAGGTTGCCCCTGGCGACGGCGTACTGCAGGCGCGACCGGCGCACGCTGTAATCGGCGCTCCGGGCCTTGGGGTTGTTGTCGAGGGCATAGGAGAGCACATCGGCGAAAGGCGCCGCGCCCGCAGGCGTTTCGACGGCAACCTCCGTTTCGACCGCCAGCGGCCGGCCGGCCGGGTAGTTCATCGCCTCGGAGAGGGTGATTTTCGCCAGTTCGAGGTTGTTCTCCTGCTGTGTCAGCAGGTAATCGTCCGAAGCGCACTGCGACTCCTGCTCGGCCACGTCGGCGGCGCTCTTCAGTCCCAGTTCGAGCAGTTTGCGGCTCTTGGCGAGGTTGGCCGTGCTGGTTTCCAGCTGTTCGCGCGCAAGGCGGACGCTCCCGGTATAATACACCACGTCGAAATAGGCCTGCATCGTCTTGAGGGCAACCTCGTCACGGGCCTGCTGCAACTCTTCGACGCCCATCAGGCGCATCACTTTCGCGGCACGGACGGTGTTGATGCCCGCAAGTCCGGCGAACACGGGCATCTGGCCCGAAACGCCGTAGCTGTTGGAGAGGTTCGAAACGTCGGTGTAGGTATTGGTTTCGGGGTCGACCGAGCGGCCGAAGCTGGTCGACGCGCCGATTGATCCGCCCACGGAGGGGACCAGCGCCGCCACCGACTCGATATATTCCTGGCGGTAGTTGCGGTTGGTGTAGTCCTGCTGCCGCACGGCGGGACTGTGCTCGACGGCGTAGGCCATGCAGTCGTTGAGCGTCATACGGACGGCGGGAGATGACGCGGCGGGAGTTCCGGCAGCGGGCGTGTCGGCCGATGTTGCGGCAACTGCGGCGGCGAGGGTGTCAGCCCCGGCGGCGCCTGCCGCCGGTTGCTGCGCCAAAACGGGCGGCACCGGTTCCCGCGCCGCAGCGAGTGTCCAGAAAATTGACAGAATAAGGAGTAATAACAGTCGTTTCATCCTTGTTTTTCGGGTATTGTTCGTTCGGCTGTTTCGAAACCAACGCCGTGCCAAACGACATTAAACACTGTTTATCAATACAATAACAGCCACAACAAAAGGGCGGAGTGTAAAAAATTTTGACAGTCGCGTAAATTTTATGGACACAACGGGCCGATTTCACGATTTTAACGCTAATTTTAGCCCGGAAACCAACCTGAAAACACCATGGCAAAAGAGGGAACACTCCTGATTGTGGACGACAACCGCAGCATCCTGGCGGCGCTGCGCCTGCTGCTCGAAAAATATTTCGCCCGGGTGCTGACCCTGCCCACACCCAACCGGCTGGCGACGACCCTGCGCGAGGAACAAATCGACGTGGTGCTGCTGGACATGAACTTCACGGCCGGCATCAACACCGGCAACGAAGGCATCTACTGGCTGGGGGAGATTCACGCCCGGCGGCCGGACGTCAAGGTGGTGCTCTTCACGGCCTATGCCGACATCGACCTCGCGGTAAGGGCCATGCGCGACGGCGCGGTGGATTTCGTCGTCAAACCGTGGGACAACGACCGCCTGGTGGCCTCGCTGCGCAACGCCTACAACCTCGCGCGCTCGGAACGCGAGGTGAAACAGCTCAAGGAGATAAAACGCGAACTGACCGCCGAGCAGCCGATGTTCTGGGGAGCCAGCCCGGCCATGGCGCGCATTCGCGAAATCGTGGAGAAAGTCGCGGCGACCGACGCCAACATCCTCATCACGGGCGAAAACGGCACGGGCAAGGAGATGCTGGCACGCGAGATACACAACCGCTCGGCCCGGAGCGGGGAGCTGATGGTCGCGGTGGACATGGGGGCGGTGCCCGAAACGCTGTTCGAAAGCGAGCTCTTCGGCCACGTCAAAGGCGCCTTTACCGACGCCCGGGCCGACCGGGCCGGGAAATTCGAGGTCGCCGACCGCGGCACGCTCTTCCTCGACGAAATCGGCAACCTGCCGCCGCACCTGCAGTCGAAACTGCTGACGGCAATCCAGAGCAGCAAAATCGTACGCGTGGGCAGCAATACGCCCGTCGCCATCGACATCCGCCTCGTCTGCGCTACGAACCGCAACCTGTTCGGCATGGTCGCCGGCGGGGAGTTCCGCGAAGACCTCCTCTACCGCATCAACACAATCCATATCGATTTGCCGCCCCTGCGCCAGCGCCGGGAAGATATCCTGCCGCTGGCCGAAATGTTCCTGCGGCGCTACGCAGCCAAATACAACAAGCCGCTCGGCGGTTTCGACGAGGCCGCGGTGCGTGAAATGGCCGAATATCCGTGGGCGGGCAACATCCGCGAACTGCAGCATACCGTCGAAAAGGCGGTCATCATGTGCGACGGCGGGCGGATTACCCCCTCGACGCTGCTGCTGCGACCGGCGCAGGCACAGGCTGCGGCTGCGGCATTCACGACGCTCGAGGAGATGGAGCGCGGCATGATCGGACAGGCCATGCTCCGTTACGGCGGGAACCTCACGGAGGTGGCCCGACAGCTGGGCATCACGCGGCAGACGCTCTACAACAAAATCAAACGCTACGGATTATGAAACGCGAGGGAATAACCTACGGCCCCGTGGCGGGATACACGGCGCTGCTCGCCGCGGCTTCGGCGGCGCTGGGCTGGGTGGTGACGGGAAAATGGTATCCGGTGGCTATCCTGCTCGTTCCGGTAATCGGATTCGCGGGATTCCGCCTCGTACGCCTTTACAGCGACTCGATACGCCGCGTGACGTTCATGTTCAACGCCATCGACAACGACGACTTCACGTTCCGTTTCCACGAAGATCCCCGCAAAGTCGACAACGGCATGCTCAACGCCGCACTGAACCGCATCAAGGAGATCATGGTGCGCGCCAAGATGCGGGCCGAGGAGAAAGAGCGCTATTACCAGCTCATCATGGAGTGCGCACGGACGGGGCTGATTACCATCAACGACGCCGGAAGCGTTTACCAGGCCAACGGCGAGGCGCTGCGCATCTTCGGGCTGCCGCGCATGACCCACATCCAGCAGCTGGAACCGGTGGCTCCCGAGGCTTACCGGGTGCTGACGACAATCCGGCCCGGGGAAAAGCACCCCGTATCGTGCGTGAACGAAACGGGGGAGATGCACCTCTCGCTGGGCTGCTCGGCAATCAGGCTCGAAGATCGTCAGTTGCGCGTGGTGGTCGTGAGCGACATCAACAGCGAATTGAGCGAGATGCAAATCGAGTCGTGGAGCAAGCTGACGCGCATCCTGACGCACGAAATCATGAACTCGCTGGCGCCGATCACCTCGTTGAGCGACACGCTGCTGCACATCGACCGGACGATGAACGCCGACGTGGCGCACGGACTCGACACGATTTCGGCCACGAGCCGCCGGCTGATGGCTTTCGTCGAGAATTTCCGCCGTTTCACGAAAATTCCGGCACCGCAGAAAGAGCCCTTCGAAATACGGGAACTGCTCGGGCAGGCCTCGGCGCTGATCGCCACGGAAAACATCGGCGTAAGGGTGGAGGTCGAACCGGCGGACACGATGATTTACGCCGACCGGACGCTGGTGGGACAGGTGCTGGTCAACCTGCTCAAGAATGCACGCGAGGCAGTCGGCACCCGGCGGGAGGCCTGCATCGAAGTCCGCTCGTACATAGACCCGCAGGAGAATGTGGTCGTGGAAATAAGCAACAACGGCGGGGCCATCCCCGCCGAAGTAACCGAAAATATCTTCACGCCGTTCTTCACGACAAAACCCGACGGATCGGGCATCGGATTGAGCGTTTCGCGCCGCATCATGCAGCTGCACAACGGTTCGCTGCGCCTGACGGCCAATACCGACAGCCGCGTGACGTTCACGCTCGTGTTCGGATAGGGGCGCACTCGTGCACGGAACTTGCGGAATGCAGGGCGGGCCGGAAAACCCGGACGCGGCGAAACCGCGACACGGAAAGGCTCCCGACTGCAGCATGCCGCAGGGGTTGCTGCATGCAAACGGGACGCGTCCCGTTTACGGAATGAGGCATGCTACCGCGGCAGCGGCATCGAAATCGTCCGGGCGTCGAGAAACGCATCGGGGAAAGAGCCGTTGTTCCAGGCCTGGCCGTTCGAAATGATGAAATGGCGACCCAGGCGCAGCGTGTTGTTGTCGATCACGGTGATGCGCGCCGGAAGGTTCTCTTTCTGAATCACCACCACGGAGGTCATCGAAACGGAGGGTTTTACCTTCATCGGCCCCTCGACACGGTAGTCGGGCTTCCACGGCGACATGTGCGCCAGCGAATCGGGCAGCTCGAATTTGGCGCGGAGCGAATCGGGCAGTTCGTACTTCCGGGTCGAATCGGAGCGCATCAAACCGAGCTTACGGTGCTCCTGGGCCGAAAGTGCGAGCGTCGCCAACAGGGCGACCGCCATAACAAACATCCTTTTCATAACTATCTCCTCCTATCTTTACTTTGTACTCGTTTCAGAACACTTCCCGCAGAATCCGCACCGACTGCACCGCGCTGATGGCGTCGAGGTGGTAGCCGAAGTAGACCAGCACGGCATTGAGGAACTCGACGCGCTGGCCCCGGTTGAGCCCGATTTCCGAGAGGCAGCGCACGTCGCACCGCATCATATCCCGCAGAACGCGTGCGCATTCCTGCGTCATAAAGCTAACGTGCGGAGGCCGCGTTTTCGTATAAAGCCCCTCGCGGATGTCGAACCAGTCGCCGGCCGTGTAGTCGTTGCCGGGACAGAAGCCCAGGAAACGGCTCAAGTTGGCCAGGAACCAGAGGTGGAAATTCGCCACCCCCTCGTCCATCGAATCCAGCGCCCCGACGCAGTTCCAGACGAAGTCGAAAAGCGCCTGGTTGGGTTCGTCGTACTCCCGCACGAGGCGGTACAAAACCTCTGCCATGAAGAGCGCCATGGTCGACTTGCGCACGTCGAACGGCAGGCTTTGCAGCACGAATCCGCCCCGCACCTCCTTAAAGCGGTGCATCTGCTGCCGCGAAGATTCGAGCCCCTCGAACTCGACGGGAAACATCGGCTGGAAAAGCGCCAGTTTCGAACCCCGTCCGTTGCGGCTGCGCACACCCTGCACCATGTAACTGCGGCGGCCGCCGGTATCGGTCAGCAGGTAGACGACCATCGACGAGTCGCCGTATTTGAGCGTGTGGAGAACGACTCCGCGCCCTTTGTATGTCTTCACCTATCCTTTGCGCACGTGTACCATCATCCAGCCCTCTTTCTCCGCCGTAGCGGCAAGGGCCATCCCCTGCCGGGCGGCGCAGGCGACGATCGCCGGGACGTCCTGTTCGAGGAATCCGCTCATCACCAAATCGCCTCCGGGTTCGAGCGCCGCGGCATAGGCCGGCATGTCGGCCGTGAGGATATTGCGGTTGATATTGGCGAGGATAAAACCGTAACGCTGCCCGGCGATGCGGCGCACGTCGCCCAATATCGGCGCAACGACGTGCGCAACGCCGTTGGCGCGGATGTTCTCGCGGCAATTGGCGTAGGCCCAGTCGTCGATGTCGACGGCGTCGATATGCGCGGCGCCGCACTTGGCGGCGACAATCGACAGCACGCCCGTGCCGCTGCCCATGTCGAGTCCGCGGCGGCCGGCGACATGCAAATCCAGCACGGCGCGCGAAACGAGCCACGTGGTGGCGTGGTGCCCGGTTCCGAACGACATCTTGGGCATGACGACCACCTCCAGCGTTCCCTGCGGCGCAGGTGCATGGAACGGCGCCCGAATCAACAGGCGCCCCTCGACGTCGACAGGCGGGAAATTACGCTCCCACAGCGCGTTCCAGTTCTGCGTTTCGATGGCGATATACCGCCCCTGCACACCATAGCGCGCCAGCAGGGCGTCGACCTCCGTTTTGCAATCGGCCAGCCGCTCCTGCGGAATGTACGCCTTGAGCGTACCGGCGTCCGTTTCAAAGCTTTCGAAGGGATAGTCGGCCAGCTCGGCAGTCAGTATTTCGGCCTGCTCATCGTCCGAAAAGGCAATATTTAACGCTATATAGTTCATATTATGTAAAATATTCTTATCTTCGCCTGCGCAAAGTTAACGATAATCTCGGATATAGCAGGGCAGGAATGGCAGAAAATACGAAAAAGTGGGAAGATACAGGACGTCGTTACCGCACTTACATCAAACTGGAGAAAAGGCTTTCGGAAAATACCGTCGAATCGTACATGCGCGACCTGCGCCAGTTCGCCCATTTCATCCTGCGCCAGTGGGACGTTCCGCCCCGCAAGGTCGAGGGGGCGATGATCGAACGCTACATGGCGTGGCTCTATGAGCACGGCCGCGAAAAGACCTCGCAGGCACGCTGCCTGTGCGGCATACGCAGTTTCTTCAACTTCCTGCTCGTAAGCGACCAGATCGAAACCTCGCCCGCGGAATTCGTCGACACCCCCAAATTCGGCCGCCAGCTGCCCGACATCCTCACCACGGGGGAGATCGACCGCATCATCGCCGCCGTGGAGATGCGCACGGTCAAAGGGCTGCGCGACAGCGCCATGCTCGAAGTGCTCTACTCGTGCGGACTGCGCGTATCGGAGCTCACCTCGCTGCGCCTCTCGGACCTGTTCTTCGGCGAAGGCTACATCCGCGTCATCGGCAAGGGCGACAAGCAGCGGCTGGTGCCGATCAGCAACGCCGCACGCGACAAGATACAGCGCTACCTCGAAGAGCGGCGGAGCGCCCGCTCGGGCGAAGAGGTCGTATTCCTCAACAACCGGGGCGGACAGCTTACGCGCGTAATGGTCTTCACGATTCTCAAACGGGCCGTACAGCGTGCCGGAATCGACAAACGCATAAGCCCCCATACGTTCCGCCACTCGTTCGCCACGCACCTGCTCGAGGGCGGCGCCAGCATCCGCCAGGTGCAGGAGATGCTCGGACACGAAAGCATCCTGACGACCGAGATATACACCCATCTCGACAGCGACCACCTGCGCCGCACGCTCGAAGAGCACCTGCCGATATAGGCCGCCAGCCGCGGCGGCTGAAAACCGCCGGGCCGGCGCTCCGGCTGTCCCAGGGAATTCGCAGAATGCAGCGTCGCGGCAGGTATTGGTCCCGACATTCCCCACCGGATTTCCGGCGACATTTCCGGCATGCTTTTCCGCATTGTCGGATTATTTTATTATTTTGCGAGAAATTACCCGGCACGCCCCGCCTGCCGGAAAAAGTCCGGAAAAATGCGCCATACGGCCCGTTTGCAGGGCCCACCATACTTTTTCTGCATATATGCGGACTGTTTTTCCAGGCGGATGGCTTAATTTTGTACTGTTTTGAAATGCAATTTTAACCTATAATAACCCGGAACATGAAGAAAAACATCCTCCTGACCGCTGCGGCCCTGCTGACGACCATGGCCGGCATAGCGCAATGGCAGCCCGCGGGCGACCGTATCAAAACCGAATGGGGCGAAAAACTCGACCCGCAGAACGTATTGCCCGAATATCCCCGTCCGCAGATGACGCGCGGCGAGTGGCAGAACCTCAACGGCCTGTGGGACTACGCCATCCTGCCGATGGGACAGACCCCCGAAAAATACGACGGACAGATTCTCGTGCCGTTTGCCGTGGAATCGAGCCTCTCGGGCGTAGGCAAACGTTTGAACAAAGAGAACGAACTCTGGTACAACCGCACGTTCACGGTTCCCTCCAAGTGGAACGGCAAACGCGTGCTGCTCCACATCGGCGCGGCCGACTGGAAAACCGACGTGTGGGTCAACGGCGTCAGCGTCGGCAGCCACACGGGCGGCTACACGCCGTTCGAAATCGACATCACGGCGGCGCTCAAGAAAGGCGACAACGACCTCAAGGTGCGCGTCTGGGATCCGACCGACGCCGGCTACCAGCCCCGCGGCAAGCAGGTGAACCGCCCCGAGGGTATCTGGTATACTCCCGTGAGCGGCATCTGGCAGACGGTATGGCTTGAGGCCGTACCCCAGCAGTACATCAAATATATCAAGACGACGCCCGACCTCGACCGCAAGTCGTTCCGCATCGAGAGCACGGTGTACGGCGCACAGCCGGGCGACCGCATCGACGTGGAGATTTACGACGGCACGACGCTGGCGGCCAAAGGCAGCGCCCTGGCAGGTGCGGCGGCCGAACTGACAATCGCAGAGCCCAAACTGTGGAGCCCCGCAACGCCGTTCCTCTACGACCTGAAAATCAGCCTCGTACGCAACGGGAAGACCGTCGACCAGGTGGGAAGCTACGCGGCGATGCGTAAATTCTCGACCGGCCGCGACGCGGACGACATCGTCCGTCTGGAGCTGAACAACGAGCCCGTATTCCAGTTCGGCCCGCTGGATCAGGGCTGGTGGCCCGACGGCCTCTACACGGCCCCCTCGGACGAAGCGCTGGCTTTCGACGTCATCAAGACCAAAGAACTGGGCTACAACATGATCCGCAAGCACGTGAAAGTGGAGCCCGCACGCTGGTACTACTACTGCGACAAACTGGGTATGATCGTATGGCAGGACATGCCCAGCGGCGACCAGGGGCCCCAGTGGCAGATGCACAGCTACTTCACCGGCGAAGAGAAACACCGCTCGGCCGAATCGGAGGCCAACTACCGCAAGGAGTGGAAAGAAATCATCGACTACCTCTACTCGTTCCCCTCGATCGGCGTATGGGTTCCGTTCAACGAGTGCTGGGGACAGTTCAAAACACAGGAAATCGTGGAGTGGACGAAGGCTTACGATCCCTCGCGCTTGGTGAACCCCGCCAGCGGCGGCAACCACTACCTCACGGGCGACATCCTCGATACGCACCACTATCCCCACCCGCGCCTGACGCTGCTCGACACCAACCGTGCAACGGTGCTGGGTGAATACGGCGGCATCGGCTTCGTGATGAAGGGCCACCTCTGGGAACCCGACCGCAACTGGGGCTACATCCGCCTCAATTCGCCCAAAGAGGTGACCGACGAGTACGAGAAGTATGCCGACATGCTCTACAAACTGATCGGCCGCGGCTTCTCCGCAGGCGTTTACACGCAGACGACCGACGTGGAGATGGAGGTCAACGGCCTGATGACCTACGACCGCAAGGAGATGAAAATCGAGCCGGAGCGTATCCGCAAAATCAACGAACGCCTCTGCAACGCGCTGAACAAATAGGCGAAGAGCCAAAAACGAATAAAAAGGGAGCCCACGGATGTGGGCTCCCTTGTATATTTATGTTTATGGCCAAGCGGGGGGGGGTCGGGGAACCGGGCCGCACCCGGGGCAAAAGCGGATGTAGGCCGGGATAAAAACCCGTACCGGAAAGGAGGGGCATAAGTAGGTGCAGGCAGGGGCAAGAACAGGGCCCGGCAGGAATGGAAGCGGCGCCCGGCAGGAACAAGGGCCGGGACAACGGGAACATGGGCAGGTATTGGCAGGAACAAGAGTAGCGCCTGCAGGGACAAGAACAGGGCCCGGCAGAAATGGAAGCGGCGCCCGGCAGGAACAAGGGCCGGGACAACGGGAACATGGGCAGGTATTGGCAGGAACAAGAGTAGCGCCTGCAGGGACAAGAACAGGGCCCGGCAGAAATGGAAGCGGCGCCCGGCAGGAACAAGGGCCGGGACAACGGGAACATGGGCAGGTATTGGCAGGAACAAGAGTAGCGCCTGCAGGGGCAAGAACAGCGCCCGGCAGGAACAAGGGCGGCAGGAGGGTGGAATATTTGCGAAAAAGCTACAATGCGGCGCCGGTTACAGGATGCGGCGGATTTGCGAGGCGGAAGTCAGGCACAGCGTATCATAATCGAGGCCGGAGATGACCGTAAGGCCGCAGCGGCGACCCGGAGCGACCGTCCCCAGTTCATCGTCCATGCCGAGCGCCCGAGCGCCGCCCGACGCCGCCCACGAGAGCAGTTCGGGAAGCGGAATGCCGGGGAACATGCGCATCTCCTCGAAGACCGAAAGGCGGTCGTTCGACGCGAGCGAATCGGTGCCGAGGCAGATAGCTAACCGGTTGCGGCGCAGCAGCCCGACGGGCGGCTCGAGGCCGGAAATATAGCGGTTGGAGCGGGGGCACAGGCACCACCATACGGGGGCTGTAAAATGTTCCATGACGATGTCGATGTCCCGCTGGGTGACACAGCAGTTATGCACCAGCAGCACACGGCGGTCACGCGGCACGCTGGCAACGAGCCGTTCGGCAGCAGAGCCGTAATGCAGGAAGTCGCAGGAGAAACCGGCCTTTTCGTACCACTCCCACAACGGCCCGCGGCGCTCGAAAAGCGCCGCTTCGCCCGGGGACTCCAGGAAATGAATCGAGAGCGGCGCATCGCCCTCCGCGGCGATGGCACGCAGCGGAGCGTCCTGCACCGAATAGAGCGAATGGGGCGTAAGCGAAGTGTGCGGATGCCGGAGCAACGGCCGCAAAGGGTCGGCAGACGACGCGCGCAGGCCGAAAAACTCGACGAAAGTATGGTAGGCAATCCTGCTGTCCGATTTCACGGCGAAAGTCGTATCGCCGTTCGAAACATCGCCCACGGCCTCGATGCCGGCCTGCCGCATCGCCGCATCGGCGGCGGAAACGGCTTCGCGGCGCTGCTCGTCGGAAAATCGCTCGCGAACCCGGGCCATACCGCTCGCGA
Organism: uncultured Alistipes sp.; assembly: GCF_902388705.1. Lineage (GTDB taxonomy): Bacteria > Bacteroidota > Bacteroidia > Bacteroidales > Rikenellaceae > Alistipes. The sequence continues at coordinate 13,025 of NZ_CABMQJ010000011.1, read as the reverse complement.
ACCCGGCGAAACCGCACCCTTCGGGGATTGCGCCCCGCAGGTAGGAGAGTTCGAGGTGGCAATGGGCGTTGACCAGTCCCGGCGCGAGGACGCCGGCGTAAAATTCGGTGCCGGGGCTGCGATCCGGCTCGTCGCAGGTATCGACCGTGAGGATGCGGCCGTCCGCCGCGACCCCGACGAGGGGATTGCGGAACAGGCCCTGCGGCGTCCACAGCAGGTTAGAGGCTATCCGCCGGAAGGGCTGCGCGGAAGAATTCATCGGCGAAGATGCGAATGTCGAGCTGCTGCAGGTAGAGGCTGTCCACGGCTGCGGACGTTCGGGGGGTATAGTCGACCGTAAGGTCGGTGATCGTCACCGAAGGCCGCTGGGGTTTTTCGCGGAAATCGATGAAGTCCAGGCGGAGGCGCCGGTGCGTGCTGTCGACCGTGAAGCGGCGCGTGAAGTTCTCGGTGCGGTTGCGGCGCAGCGTCGTCGTATAGACGCTGGCGCGCGTGCTGTCCATACGCTCGAGCCAGACGACGCCCCGCAGTCCCCTGTCGTTGCGGTCGAGCGAATCGACGAGGTATTTGAGCCGGAGGTCGTACTCGCCGGGCTGCACGTCGATGGCGATCCGCAGCCGCGCCGTATCGCGCAGCGACCCCACGCGGATAAGCGAATCGGCATAAACCGTCCGCGTAAAGGCCCGGCGGGCGACGTTGTCAATCGTATCGAGCACGGCAACCTCTCGGTTGAGGGCCTTGCCCTCGGCCTCGAGTTGTTCGATAGCCAGCTCGACCACATCGCCCAGGCGCGCGCTCTTGCGTTTCGAGAAGTTGCCGATCGTGTAGTAGACATCTTCGGTCGTATAGCCGTATTTGGCGAAAACCGGCTCGTAAATCTTCAGCGAATCGACGCTCATCTGCCGGTCGCCGATATAGGCGTTGGTCAGGAAAGCATCGTGGAAAATCTGCGCCAGTTTCCTGTCGGGAATAATCTTGTGGCGGGCACAGGCCCCGGCCAGCAACAGCACGAGGGCGCAAAGCGATATGCGGAAAACAGGTTTCATAATCAGGTGTTATGTTTCACCATGCTGCGCACGGTAATGTTCGAAATGACGTAGGCGACAAGGCCGAAAGCCGCAAGGACGACCACCAGGTCGCCGAAACGGAACTCGACGGGATAACTCTTCGTAAGGAACGTTTCGGCGGGAATGCCGATCAGCCCGAAATGCTGCTGCACCAGGCTCGCCCCGACGCCGAGAACCACCCCGAACAGCGCACCGAGGCCGCAAATCAAAAGCCCCTCGCTGCGAAAAACGGCCCGCACAAGCGACGTGTCGGCCCCCAGGGCCCGCAGCGTCGCGATATCGCGCCGCTTGTCGACAATCAGCATCGCCAGCGCCCCGACAACCGAGAACGACGCGACGAGCAGCACCAGCAGCGAGATGAAGAAGATACCCCATTTCTCGTAGGTCATAATCCGGTAGAACGAGGCCCGCAGTTCGTAGCGTGTGCGGACACGGTATTCGCCGCCCAGCCGCTGCTCCAGCGCTTGGCGCACCCGCTCCGCATCGGCGCCCTCCTGCAGGCGGACGACGAGGCCCGAAACCCGGCCGGGATGGCTGAAAAGCTCCTGCGCCAGCCGCAGCGAGGCGAGGACATAGGTGCGCTCGGTTTCAAGGTCGAGGGAGTAAACCCCGCCCAGGGGCACCGTGCGCCGCGTGTAATTGTCGAAAGGCAGCAGCGACGAAAAGGATCCCCGGCGCACAGCGTATACGTTGACGTCGGCATCGGCAAGCGTACGCACACCCAGCATATAGGCCATCGACTGTCCCATGACGAGCCGCTCGAGGTCGCCCAGGCGCACCCGGAACTCACCCGAGGGAATGGCCTCGGCAAGCGGAAAGACCTCGCCGTAGGCATCGTCGACGCCCCGCACCGTCGCGGTAGCCTGGCGTCCCGCATGTTCCAGCAGGGCGCTCTGCTCGAGGATGAACGAGAACGCCTCCACCCCGTCGATACGCGCCACGGCAGCCGTGTCGACAGCATCGGCGGCAAAGGTCTGCCCCTGCCGGGGTGTGACGGTCAGGTCGGCGTCGAAAGCCGAGCACATCGATTTGACGAGGCTCTCGAACCCGTTGAAGACCGACAGCAGGATAATCATCGCCGCAACGGGCATCGCGACGGCCACCACGCTCAAGCCCGAAATCAGGTTGACGACCGAACGGGATTTGGGCGAGAAAAGGTAGCGGCGGGCGAAGAATTGCGGCAGCATGTCGGGGCGCGGAGGTTATTCGTTCTTGTCGTTCTTGAGCGCCTGCTCGATATGCTCGATGTATTCGAGCGAGTCGTCGAGGAAAAACTGGATTTCGGGCACGTTCTTGAGCTGGTTGCGGATACGCTGCCCCAGGGCGCGGCGGATGAACCAGTTCTGGCGCTCGATCTCCTGCATCGTCGCGGCACTATGCTCGAAGGGGAAGATGCTGACGTAGATTTTGGCATAACCGAAATCGGGCGACATGCGCACGGCCGTGACCGTGACGAGCGACCCGCGGACGATGCCGGCACCCTCCTTCTGGAAGATTTCGGCAACGTCTTTCTGTATCTGTTTGGCGATTTTCTGCTGTCTTGTAGTTTCCATAACTCGAAAAATTATAATCCGTATTTGAACACTTCGCGGTTCTTTTCACGTTTCTGGCGCGGCTTCCAGGTCGAGAAGCCCTCCTTGTTGAAGCGGTAGCTCAAACCCACCGAAATGGTGAGGTTGTCCAGCGGCGAACGCATCGGCGTAGCCCAGAAGGGGTTTTCCGTGCCGTCGCCGACGTTGTCGGCGTATTTGTTGCGGTTGCGGACGATGTCCGAAAACCCGAAATAGTAGCGGGCGCGGAAGTTGATTTCGAAGCGGCGAATCAGCACCGCCACGCCGCCGCCGCCGGCAAGTCCGTAGCCCCAGCGGTTGTCGCGGGCAAGCTTGAACGGGTAGTCGCCCTTCCAGTCGGCCACACCCGATGCCCTGGCGGCCTCGTCCTCGTAGGTCGAAGAGAGGTGGTAGGAGAATGTCGCCGCCGCTTCGAGGTAAACGCGGACGCGATGGCGCAGCATATAAACGTGGGGCTGCCAGACAATGGGCAGCACAATCGAATTGATATGGCGCGTATAGTAGCGGAAATCCTTTTTCTCCTCGACCATCGCGGCGTTGGTCGCGAACGAGAAGCCCTGCTGGAGGAATTCCAGATCGATGCCGAAGCCGCCGACGAAACGCTGGGTGCCGTAGTAGCGCCACGTGAGGCCCGCCGTATAGGAACCCCACATCGCTTTCATCTCCTGCTTGGGTTCGAGGCGGGCGTTGGCCATGCCGTAGCCCGCGGTGAAACCGAGCGTGTGCTGCGCCGCGGCACCCTGCCAGCAGCAGACGGCGGCCGCGAGCGACAACAGGTTTATCAATTGCTTCTTCATCATCGCGCTATCGGAAATTACTGAACATGCCGCCCGTGGAGTTCATGCTGTTGTTCATGCGGTTGTTCTGGTCGTTGTTGTGGTCGTGCTGTTTCTTCTTCGGCTCCTTGGCCCGCTTCTCCTCCTCGCGGCGCAGGCGCTGGGCCTCGCGCTCGTCGAGCAGGCGCGAAAGCGACTCCATCGTCACCGGGGCGAAAATGCGGTTCATATCCATGGCCAACTCGATTTCCCAGTTGGCTTTCGTGGCGAAGGTATCCTCGCCGTCGTCGTTGGCGTAAATCTCGGCCCGCTCGGGCTGGAGGCGTTCGACGACATTGCCCGTATCCCACTTTCCGTTGCCGTTCCGGTCTTCGATGATGCGGAACTTGATTTCGCCGGCAGGGACGTAGTTGAACTGCCAGTCGCCCGTGGTGACGTCGCGCTTCTCCTGTTTGAGCGTATTGCTGCCGTCGAGCAGCTGGAGGATGTATTTCGTGCCGTCGTCCCGGCCCGTGACACGGATTTTCACCGTGGCGAACTTCTCGGGATCGAGCACCGTATATTTGCCGATAATCGAGTCGTTGGAAAAGCCCGCGACATCGGTGATTGCCCCCTCGGGAATGGTCAGCGTATACTGGCCGCCCGTTTTCCACGGCGCGCGGATATACCAGCGCCGGAGCTGTCCCGTATCGCGCACGAACTGCACGGGAACATCCTCGACGTTGTTGTCCGGCAGGGTGAGCGTCAGCAGCATGGAGGCCGAATCGAGCCGGGTGAGCGGATAGTCGAAATCCATCGTCAGGTGGTTTTCGGGATTGACTTCGCCCGTCAGCGGAAGTTTATAGGCAAAGGGATTCGGCTTTTTCGGCTCGACCCACTCCTCGCCGGCGGCTTCGGCCTTGCGGCGTTCGCGTTCGAGCTTTTCGCGCTCCTTCTCCTGCTCTTTGGTTTCGATCAGCCGCCACGGCAGCTTCAGCGGCTCGGTGACGGATTGCAGGACATTGACCGTATCGTGCTTGAAATAGGTTATCTCGCCCTTGATCGTATCGGGCAGCGCCGAAGAGGGCATGTTGAACCACAGGGCGATGGTATCCCGCCCGACGGTCTGCGGATCGACGATGACGTTCTCCTCGGGAATGCTGTCGAAACGGATGCGTTCGATCTGCGGATGCGCAGCGGCGAAGTAGAGCATCGCCTTGTGCTGCTGGGGACGCTCGCTCTCGGAAAGCGTCTGGCGGCGGAACGCCTTGTCGGTGAACATCCGGAAATAAAGCTGCGGCTCGGCCGTGACGTATCGGCGGATGGAGTCGAACCACATGGCGAAATCGGGCTGCTCGGCCGGGTTGTACGTCCCCTCGAGGAATCCGACCTGGTCGGAACCGGGCTCGTATATCTGGTTGTCGTTCTTATCCTGCACGGCATAGACCCGGTAGGGAATCGGCTTGAGGTTCTGGGCGATGAAGATGCCGTTGTTCTCGGCACGGGCGATGACGGCGGGCTTGTATTTGAAAATCGTCGAGTCGTATTCGGCCACGTCCTCCACCGAATCGGCGGGGAAGAACCAGATGAAACTCTTCGACACGGAGTCGGCCTTGTAACTGTCGGCGGTATAGCCCGAGAGAATCATCGAGTCGATTTCGGGGCCGGTAGAAAAGACGTAGCGCATCGAATAGAGCGGATTGCCCTCGTTGTTGTCGCGGATGGCGCTGCCGAAATTGAGCGCATAGGTCGTATTCGCCTCGAGCGTATCGCGCAGCTGGACGACGATGCCCTTGCCGCGCATCGAGATGAGCGGCTTCTTCTTCATCTGCGGCGAGGTGAAAAACTCTTTCTGCTGGTCTTTGAGCTGCACGAACTCGTCGAACAGGATGTAAATCTTCTCGTGGTGCACGAGCGGCCGGTCGGTCGAGAAGTTGTCGGGCGTCATGTTCAGAATCACCGGGGGCAGCGTGTCGCGCGGCCCGCCCGTGGGGGTCATCATGCTGGCGCAGCGGCTCAAAAACGCCGATACGAAGAGCAGCAGTACCGCGGCGCGCAACGCGCGGACAATATTTCGTTTTCGAATATCCATCGTTACCTTTTACTTGTACCTGTTCCCTGCTGCGGGGCAGCATTTCTTTCGTTGACCACGCGCCAGCCGTCCTCGACATAAAGGTACTCGGGCCGCCACATGCGGAATACGACCGGGAAAGTCACGGACTCGCCCGTGAGATCCACCACCTGTTTCGAATAGGCGTAAAGCTCGTTGGTCTGGTCAACCACGACCACCATCAGCGTCGGGCTGCTGACCTCCATGCCGTAACTTCCGGACTCCTCCCTGTAAGCGAGGAAATTGGGATTGGAGCGTTTCTGGTCGGGATCGTCCTTGCGGGTAATGACCCCGGCCACGGCATCGACGTACGAGCCGATTTTCCACGCCGTCGTATCGACAGCGTAGGCATAGACCTTGAGTTTGGCCGGTTCGGTGGTTTCACCGCCCTCTTCGGCCTGCACCGAGGGCGAGATATAACAGTCGAGGTAGGTCGGGGGCACATAGAAATCGTTCCGGAAAATCCAGTTGCCGTCCTTGTATTCGTTTCCCTCTTTCCACGGCTTGAAAGGCAGCGAAACATACAGTTTGGGGAAGTTCACGGGAACCTCCTGCTGGGTGTAGCCGTAAATCCGGTGCTCGGTATCGACCGCGACCACCATCACCAGCTCCTTGGTAAGCTGCATCCGGAGCCATGACGCATCCCCCTCCTGCTCGTAGGGTTCGGCCGTCGCGAGGGGTGCGGTGAGCTTTTCGGACGGATTGTCCCGCCGCGAAATGACGCCCCCGAGGGCATCCTCGTACGAGGCGACCGTCCAGTAAGTCGTGTCCGCCCCGTAAGCGTAGGCCTGCGCCTTGCCGGCTTCGAGCGGCCGGACGGCATCGCCCGAATTTTCCTGCACCAGCGGCTTGAGCACATAGGTCGTATCGTACGAAACGTCCTTGAAACATCCCGTAACCAGCGCTGCGGCGGCAAACAGCAGTATGAATCGTCCTTTTTTCAATTTTCAGCGGTTTTTATTTTCGTTGCACGCAGCGCCTCGAACATCTCGCCCATGGTCTGTCCCGTAACCGGATGGCGGCGCATACGCATGATTTCGCACAGCGGAGCCAGGGCGAACTCCCTTTCGGCGAGCAGCGGATGGGGAACGGTGAGCCGCTCGCTGTCGATTACCTCGTCATCGTAGAAGAGGATGTCGATGTCGATTGCCCGCGAAGTGTAGGCTACGCCCGTACGGGCTTTCTCGACGGCTTCGGCGGCGCGGTTGCGCCCCAGCTCCTGCTCGATGGCCTGCACCGCGTCGAGCACCTCGAGCGGCAGCAGGTCGGTGGAAACCTCCAGCGCCTGGTTCGAGAACGGCTGTTCGGCCTCGAAGCCCCACGGTTTGCTCTCGTAGCGGTGCGAACACCGCAGGACGGCGCCCACGCGGGCGTTGATAAGTTGCTGTGCCGCCTGGAGCGTCCGTTTCACGTCGCCCGAATTGCCGCCTGTCAGAAGTACTACACGTGCCATGTTTCAGAGTCGTTTTATCATTTTGCTCACCGCGAGGGCGAAGTGGGTAAATACGATCGTCGGATTTCCGTTCTGCGAAATCTGCGCCAAAGCGCTCTCGATTTCGCCGATAAGCGGTTCGATGTTCTGCGAACCGACGAACGGGGCGAATTTCGAACAGAAAGCCAGCTCTTCGCCCCAGAGGTAGCTGATTTCGTGGATGCCCGCATGCAGCATGTAACTCTCCCGCAACAGGCGCGAGGCATCCCGCAGGAAGGCCCGCTGCTGCTCGCGCGAAAGCTGTGCGGCATCCTCGGCCCACGTCACCAGTTCGAGGTGTTTGTCGTTATAACTCAAGCGCATGAGCCCGCAGAAAAGGTCGAAATTCTCTTTCCGCAAGGCATCGTTTTCGCCCGCCACGAGGTGTTGCAGCTCCACCAGATCGCCGCCCGCCAGACGGGCCATATTCCGGGCCTTTACCGGGTCGGCAATGCCCTGCCCGTGCGCCACGCCCTCCAGCACGTCGGGTGCAATACGCGGCACGGCGACCTCCTGCGTACGCGAGATAATCGTCGGCAGCAGGCGGTCGGGTTGTTCGGAAACCAGCAGGAAAAGCGTCTTCTCCCACGGCTCCTCGAGTATCTTGAGGATCTTGTTGGCCGCCTCCTCGTTCATCGCCTCGGGCAGCCAAATCAGCATCGTCTTGTAATCGGCCTCAAAACTCTTGAACGAGAGTTTGCGGATGATTTCGTCGGCTTCGCGGGCCGCAATCATACCCTTGAGCGTCTTGCCCAAGTCGAGCCGATCGTACCAGTCCTGCGCCGAGAAATAGCCGCCGCGCTCGGTGAAAAGTTCGCGGAAGCGGGGCAGGAACTCGTCGCTGCGCATCACTTCGCCCGATTTTTTGCCCTGCTTGTTGACCGGGAAGACCAGGTGCAAGTCGGGATGCGCCAGCGCCGCAATTTGTTTGCAGTCGGGGCATTCGCCGCACGAGTCGCCGTCGCGGCGGTGGCGGCAGCAAAGGTACTGCACATAGGCCACGGCCAGCGCGAGGGCGCCCGCACCGGCCAGCCCCGTGAAGAGCTGGGCATGGCTCACGCGCCCGGCGTCGACGCTCTGCGCCAGATGCCGTTTCAAATCCTCCTGTCCCGTTATGTCTGCAAATCGCATAGCGTTTACTCCTTTTTCTTCAGTTTTTGAATCGTCTGCCGTGCGGCGACGGCAGCCAAAGCCAGGATGACCAGCGCAAGGACGATTGTCCGGCCGCCGCCGCGCTCCATCGAGAGCGCCAGCACCCCGACGATGAACAATACGAAACTCACCGACAATACGGTTATCTTCTCCTTCACGCTCCGTTTCATCCCTTCCCTATTTTTCAGTATCCGGTTCCCGCACCACCTCGGCGCGCAGGATGCGCACATCGGCCAGCGGACGGTCGAGCGAATCGGTTTCGACGCCCTGAATCGCCTCGACGACCTCCAATCCCTGCGTCACACGCCCGAAAACAGTGTACTGCCCGTCGAGGTGCGGCGTCCCGCCCACGGTTTTGTAAAGCTTCCGCAGCGAGTCGGGAATCACGACCCGGCCGTTCGTCCCGCCCGTAACACGCTGCTGCGCCCGGTCGAGCTCCTCATCGGTCATCTGCCGCCCCCAGACAATGTAGAACTGGCTCGACGACGATTTTTTCCCGGGATTCATGAAGTCGGGTGTCCGGGCCGCAGCCAGCGCGCCGCGCGTATGCCCCAAAGCCGGGTAGACAATCTCGGCGGGCAGCTCATACCCCGCACCGCCCTCGCCGAGCGGCATTCCCGCCGGAGCGCGGCGCGAATCGGGATCGCCCGACTGAATCATGAACCCGGCGATCACACGGTGGAAAAGCACCGAGTCGAAAAATCCCTCGCGGGTGAGTTTCAGGAAATTGTCGCGGTGCCGCGGCGTACGGCCGTCCAGCTCGAGGCGAATGTCCCCCGCCGTCGTGTGCAGTACGACCCCGGCAGATCCGCCGGCCGCACGGTTTCCCCCGCAAGCCGTGAACAGGACCGCGGCAAGCAGGAACACGCCCGCAGACAAGGTTCGTATGTTCGTCCGTCTTTCCATTGCCTATTTTCGTTTCAAGGCTGCCTTCACCATCGCCGCGACGTCAATCCGCTCGCGGCGGACGAGGTAAACGGCGTAAGCCGCAAACAGCACTATATTAAACGCATAGCTTATCAATTTATTGCCGTCGCAGGCCGTAACGGCTTCGCAGGCGGCGAAGACTGCGAGCGCGATTGCCACGTATTCGCCGATACGCCGCCAGTCGTAGGGCGTCGGGTAAAAACGGCGGTTGAGCCCCCAGCTCACGGCGACCATCGTCGATTCGCTCGCGAGGCGTGCCCACGCAGCTCCGTAATAACCCCATAAGGGGATGCACCAAAAGCCGAACCCGAGCATCGAAACAAGTCCCGCACCCGTAACGACGATCGCCAGCGACGTCCGCTCCTCGCGTTTGTACCAGAACGAAAGGTTCAGCCACACGCCCGTCAGCACATTGGCGCCCAGCACCACGGGGAGAATAAAAATCCCCTCCCGGAAGTCCCGGCCGACAATCAGCGCGAACAGATCGCGGAACAGGGAGATGCCGAGGAAAATCAGCATCGAGGCCATGACGTAATATTTCAGCGCCGCGGCGTTCATCTGCACGAAATCCGATTTCTTGAAATTCGAGAGGAAGAACGGCTCGGCGGCAAGGCGGTACATCTGGTAGAAAAGCATCATCACCACGGCGATTTTCGTAATGGCGCCGTAGACACCCACCTCGGCCATGGCTCCTTCAGGCACGAGGTATTTGATTAACTGGCGGTCGATGAACTCGTTGGCCGTGCCCGCCAGTCCGCCCACCAGCAGCGGCAGCGAATAGGCGAAGACCGCGACGAGCAGCGCCCAATTGATTTTCGGAACGGTGCGGTCGGTGGTCGCAAGAATCACCAGCCACGTAACGACACTGGCAATCAGGTTGGCAACAAAAACCCAGCCTACGCCGAATTCGGTGGCGAAAAGCCCGGCAAAGCCGAAAGCGATTGCCAGCACGACATTCAACACGACATTCAGCGCCTTGATGCCGACAAACAGCAACGCCCGCCCCTGCTCCCGCAGCCGCGAGAACGGAATGCAGGCCCACACGTCGAACAGGATAATCAGCCCCACCCAGACCACATACTCGGGATGCGCGACATACGCCTCGCCCATCAGGCCCGCGACACCGTGACGGAATCCCGCCACCAGCACGAAGAAGAGGGCCGCGGCAAGGGAGGTAACGCCCCAGGTCGTGGCGAACAGTTTCCGTTTGGCGGCCCGCACGTCGCCGCCAGCCTCCTCGGCCTTGGCCGAGAAGCGGAAGTAACTCGACTCCATGCCCATCGTCAGCAGCGTGAGCGCCAGTGGGATAAGGGCATAGATATCGACCACGATGCCATAGGTTTCCTGCCCGAAAATACGGGTATAGTAAGGCGTGAGCAGGTAGCTCAGGAACCTCACCACGATGGTGCTGATACCGTAAACAGCAGTCTGTTTCGCTAATTTTTCGAGCATGGACACAACTTATAGCCTGCAAATATACGAAATTTGCCGGGAAAAGGCGACATTCTCTTTCTTTCTTAAAGAAAGAAGAGAAAAGACCCCGGAACGGTTTCGGAGCCCGAGGAGCAGACCCGTGCGCAAACGGCACACGCCCGGACGGGCGACCGGGACACATTCCGTCCGCGCCGCAGGGAAGCGGGTGTGACAGGGTTTATAAAACAGAACCCGTCAAAGCCATTTTTTATACTTGAAGTACCAGATAGTCAGCGCCGAACAGAAAATCATCAGGCCGATGGCGAAGATATAGCCCAGAGGGATGTTCCAGCCGTTGCCGAGGGTCAGCGTCCAGTCCAACTCGGGCATGAATTTGAAGTTCATGCCGTAAATCGACGCGATGAGCGTCGCGGGCATGAAGATTACCGCCGCCACGGAGAAGATCTTGACAATCTCGTTCTGCTCGATGTTGATAAGACCCAGTGCCGCATCCTGGATATAATCCAGTCGCTGGAAGCTGAAATCGGCGTGGTTAATCAGCGAATTGACGTCCTTAATCATCAGTTGCAGGCGCGGGTAAATATCGTTCGGGAAACGCTCCGAGCGCAGGATGCCCGACAGTACGCGCTGGCGGTCGAAGATATTCTCGCGCAGCGACATCGTACTCTCCTGCAGGGCGCTGATGCGGTGCAGGACGGCCTTGTCGATCGAATCCTCCGAATTGATGTCCTTCGAAAGCGCCGCGACCTGCTTGGCAATCAGTTCCACGAGGTCGGCGTCGAAGTCGATGCGCACCTCCAGCAGCGAAATGAAGAGGTGGTAACCCGTCGAATAGCTGCGGTAGTTCATCTGCAGCCGCTTCTCCGTTTCGCGGAAAGTCCGGAACTCGGCGCTGCGCACCGAAACCAGCACGCCCTCGTTGGAGATGATGAACGACACGGGTTCGACGATGAACGTATCGCCCGTCGGGACGAAGAAATTGGAGTTGGAGATGATGGCATTCTCGTTTTCCGAGTATTTCGAAGTCGACTCGATCTCCTCGACCTGCTGTTTGGTCTGGAGGCTTATCTCCATGAAGTTCTCGACGGCCTTCTGTTCCTTGATGGTGGGCAGAAGCATGTCGATCCACAGAATGTCGTCGTAACCCAGCTCATCGAAGAGTTTGGTGTCGGCATTGCGGATAATCTTGTTGTATTGCTTGAGGTAAATTGTAATCATAAAACGCTCTCTTTCTTAAAGTTCATAATTCCCGTCCGGCAGAGAGGCGGAGCTGTGTCCGCTATGCTCTTCAGCCGGGATTGGCCCTCGGGGATACCTTGATGCCCGAGTCCCAGAACTTTTGCAGCGCTTTATGCTTCTGATTGTCGAAAATATAGTCGATGTTCTGTGTAAGATAGCCGTACGCATCGTACGGTTTGCAATCGAAACCATGCTCGAGCACCGCCTCGTAGGTGTGCTCGATACCGAAAGTCAGCGCATGCTGCAACCCCTCCGTCAGGTCGGGGTCGGTGCCCTTGCGGGCCACCCAGACGGCGAAGGCGAAGGGCAGGCGCGTGGCCTTTTTCCACTCGGCGGCCAAATCGTACGAAAAGGCGAAACGGCCCTCGTAGTCGAAAACCTTGTCGCCGATCAGCAGGAAGGCATCTCCCGGCCGGGCATGCTCCAACTGCGCGTAATCTTCGAGCGTATAGTATTCGGGAGCGGTTTTCCAGTGCTTTGCGAACAGGTAGCCCGCAAGCTGCACCGAAGTGAGCGAATGGGCATCGAGGAAGACGCGGCGCACCGTTTCGATCGGTTCATCGCTCAACAGCACCACCGTCCGCACGGGCCCTGCGGCGCCGATGCAGTATTCGGTGACCACCTGCGCATCGGCAAGCGACGGCACGGCAGCGGCCGGCACCAGGGCGATGTCGGCCCGGTGTTCGGCGAAATTCCTTGCACAGAGGGAGGGTGGGGACAACAGCAGCTCGGCACGGAAGTTACCTTCGTGCCCGATACCATAGATGAACGGTATCGTATTGAGATACGACACAGCCGCTATACGTGGAACTATGACCATCATCCATAAGGTATAAAACTGTTGGTTTAATGATGCAAAGGTAATCAAATTTCGGGAGTTTTTCCATAAAATTTAGAAAAAGTGCCTCCGCCTCTTGACAAGGGGGTGTCGGCCGATGTATATTTGCAGGACAATTCACACCGCACGGTGCACAGTGCGCAGGTTATCGACATCGGGACAAGGTTCTCTTCCAGTTGTTTGTGAATTGTTGTTACAGTTTATCAACAATCTTTCAAACCGTTTATCAACAATGAATCGCACCCATCTCGAGGGTGTGGCGGAAACGCTTGCGACGCAGGCGGGCTATACGTTCTACGCCGGGCCGGAGGGCGACATGGCGCATACCCTACGGGGTTATCCCGCGGCATGGCTGACACCCCTGGAGCTGCATGCCGTCGAGGGGCGCAGCCACGGCCGGGCGACGTACGACATGACGCTGCACCTGCTACGCTCCGGCGCACGCCTCGCCCCGGAGGCCC
>NZ_CABMQJ010000010.1 GCF_902388705.1 uncultured Alistipes sp. | reverse complement strand
GGGGAGTGAGCGGTGTCAGCGCCCGCTGTGGCGGAAGAGGGGTGTGCGTTGCCGAATTTTTTGTCGCCTGCGTAGTGTACCGATTGCCAGCCGGTACGGTGTGGGCAGCGCAAATAAAAGGCAACCGATAGCCTGAAAAATGAAACGGGACATTTTTTATTTCTGTTAATTTGTGTAACTTTACGAAGTAAAAAAATCTGTTAACGGCACTATATGGCCTGTCGGCCGCCGTTTTCGGGCCGAAAAGATACACCAGGCGGTATGATGGGACTATACGGAACTAAATATTGGGTGCGGTTTTTCGTTTTGCTGTTCGGGCTGCTGGAACTTTCGGCCTGCCGGCAGGATGAAACCCGCTCTTTGTCGGACTACTTGGACTACATCATCGAGAACCGCCAGATTTTCGAGGACGAGAAAGAGGAGCGGATTGGCAGGCTGAAGAACCTGCTGGGCGTTACCAACCTCACTCCCGAACAGGAGTATGAGATAAACACCGAACTGTACAACGAATTCAGGAAATACAAGCTGGATTCGGCCATCTACTACGTCGAGCGCAACCTCGATATCGCCCGCAAGCTGGGCAACAACCGGCTCGTATGCCTGTCCGACCTGTATCGGGCGCAGTTGTATTCATTCTCCGGCATGTGCGTCGAAGCCAACCGGATACTGCGGTCGATAGACCCCGCGACCCTTCCGCGCGACCTGCTCCCCGTTTATTACGAAGCCTATAACAGGTATTACCAGCATTACGCCGCGTTGAGCAGCCAGAGCCGCTATTTGCGCGATATGGACAAGTACCGCGATTCGCTGATTATGGTGTCCGCCCCCTCCTCGTTCCTGTACCGGATCAACATGAGCTACAAACTCATGGGCGAAGGGCGGCTCGACGAGGCCGAATCGATGCTGTCCGGGCTGCTCGAGGAGGTGGGGGAAGACACCCCGCAGTATGCCGAGACGGCCTACGCGTTCGGCCGTTTGTGCCGACGGAGAAAGGATACGGAGGCGGAGAAAAGATACTACATGCTTTCGGCCATCGCCGATGCGAAGAATGCGACCAAGGAGAACGCCGCCTTCCACACGCTGGCGATGATGTACTACGACGCGGGTGACTTGTCCCGGGCGTTCAGATATACGCAGGCGGCCATTGAAGACGCGGTTTTCAGCAACGTGCAGTTCCGCACCACCCAGATGTCGAAGTTCTATTCGATTATCAATGCGACCTACCAGGCTTCGGAGGCGAAGTCCAAATCCAAGTTGCAGCACTACCTCGTGCTGATCAGCGTCCTTTCGCTGTTCCTCGTCCTGCTGTTCGTCTATGTCTACAAGCAGGTTCACAAGCTCTACCGGATTAAGGAGGAACTTTCGCAGACCAACGGGCGCCTGATGCAGCTCAACGACGAGCTGCATGAGAAGAATACGCAGCTGTCCGATTCGAACATCATCAAAGAGCAGTATATAGCCCGGTTTTTCGACCTGTGCTCCATGTATATCGACAAGATGGAGAACTACCGCAAGTCGCTGAACAAACTGGCCAAGGACAGGCGGTTCGAGGAGCTGTACCGCCGGCTGAAGTCCACTTCGATGATGGAGGACGAGCTGGACGAACTGTACAAGAATTTCGATGCGATTTTCCTGAACCTCTACCCGACGTTCGTCGCCGATTTCAACGCGCTGCTGGTCGAGGACGAGCGGATAATCCTCAAGTCCGACGATCTGCTGAACAAGGAGCTCCGGATTTACGCCCTGCTGCGGCTGGGCATTACCGACAGCGCCAAGATTGCCTCTTTCCTGCGGTGCTCGATGAGTACGGTATATAACTACCGGACAAAAGCACGCAATAAAGCGGCGATATCGAGGGAAGATTTCGAAAAAATGGTCATGAGGATCGGCGTGATGCCGGAAAAAGAGGCGTGATTCATTCCAAAATGTCTACATTTTTTCGGTTTGTGAATTGTGTAAGAAACAGGTTGTCAGGAGTGTGGGTTTTTACGAGTCTACAATTTCCGACACAACTTATAAATAAGGTATATATTCGGATTAATTTTGTATAATAAGCGGCCGTCCGGAAACCCCGACCGAGGGGGATGGGGGGCTTGTGTTAAATTACCTTTACCTTTATTGACTACGAAATGAATCCTATTAAAGTTGGTCTGATCGGCTTTGGCAGAATGGGGGGATTTTACCTCGAGCAGATGCAAAAGAGCGGGAAGTGGGATGTGGCATACATCTGCGACTTGTCGCCCGAGTCGCGGGAGTATGCCCGGAAGTTGGCTCCCCGTGCGAAAGTGATAGCCGACGAACAGCTCATTTTTGACGACCCGGAAGTTCAGGTGGTCGGCCTGTTCGCACTGGCCGATTCGCGGAAAGCCCAGGTCGAAAAGGCTTTTGCGTGCGGGAAGCACGTTATCGCCGAGAAACCGATCTCGGACACCGTGGAGAACGAATGGCAGGCGGTGGAACTGGCGGAGGGGACGAAACTCTTCTCGACGGTCAACCTCTACCTGCGCAACTCGTGGTACCACAAGGCGATTAAAGATTTTATCGATCAGGGTGAAATCGGGGAGTTGGCGATTGTCCGGGTCTGCCACATGACGCCCGGACTGGCGCCGGGCGAGGGCCATGAGTTCGAGGGCCCGTCGTTCCACGACTGCGGGATGCACTACGTGGATATCGCACGCTGGTATGCCGAATCGGAATTCAAAACGTGGAATGCGCAGGCCATCCGCATGTGGGACTACAAAGACCCGTGGTGGCTCCAGTGCCACGGCACGTTCGAAAACGGCGTCGTATTCGACATTACGCAGGGGCATGTTTACGGACAGCTGGCCGAGAAGCAGACCCACAACTCGTATGTAGATATTATCGGTACGAAAGGAATCGCCCGGATGACCCACGATTTCAAAACGGCGATCGTCGAACTGCACGGGGTGACGCAGACCCACCGGATTATGCAGCCCTACGGCGGAAAGAATATCGACGTGCTGTGCGAGCGATTCGCGCAGTCGATCGAATCCGGGGTGCGGAGCGAAGCGCTCCCCACGTTCCGCGATGCGGCGACGGCTTCGGAATATGCATGGAGGTTCCTGCAGGATTCGCTGCAGCACGACCTGCCCGCAATCGGGAACCTGGAAACGCTGCAACAAATCCGCGAACGCCGCCGCACGATGTCGAACGGTTACGGACTGTTGCGGAAATTCTCGTAAATGACCTGAAACGAACTATATAAATCTTTTAAAAACATTCGACCATGAATAATTTACTGTTTATCGGCAATCTGGGTGCGGGCGAGATTATCGTCATCGCACTCGTGGTGCTGCTGCTTTTCGGCGGCAAGAAAATTCCTGAACTGATGAAGGGACTGGGCAAGGGTGTCCGGAGCTTCAAGGAGGGAATGAACAACATTGAAAACGACATCGAAAATACGGATACGAATAAATAGCCATCTATAAATCACTAACTTAAATCAAGAAACCATGTCACACGAAATGTCAAGAAGAAAGTTCCTGAAAAAAGGAGCTGCGGCTGCAATCGGTTTAGCAGTTGTCCCCAGTACGGTTTTAGGTAAGAAGTTCGGTTATACGGCGCCCAGCGATAAGCTCAACATTCTGGGCGTGGGTATCGGCGGACGCGGTTCCTCGGTGCTGAAAGGGCTGGAAAGCCAGAACATCATCGGCCTGTGCGACGTCGACTGGAAATACGCCGACCATGTCTTCAAGCGTTACCCCGCTGCCAAAAAGTACAACGATTACCGTAAGATGTTCGACGAGATGCTCAAATCGGCCGACGCCGTGATGGTGGCTACCGCCGACCATACGCACGCGATTATCGCAGCCGATGCGATGACTGCCGGCAAGCACGTCTATGTCGAGAAACCGCTGACCCATACGGTTTACGAGTCCCGCCTGCTGACGAAATTGGCTGACAAATACAAGGTTGCGACCCAGATGGGTAACCAGGGTGCGTCGGACGAAGGCGTCCGCAAGGTTTGCGAGTGGATTTGGAACGGCGAAATCGGCGAGGTGCGCAAAGTCGAAACCTTCACCGACCGTCCTATCTGGCCGCAGGGCTTGAGCCGTCCCGAGGACAACCAGCGCGTTCCCAAGACGATGAACTGGGATGCCTTTATCGGCCCGGCAGCCTACCGTCCCTACAATGCGATTTACACTCCGTGGAACTTCCGCGGCTGGTGGGACTTCGGTACCGGCGCACTGGGCGATATGGCCTGCCATATCCTCCACCCGGTATTCAAGGGCCTGAAGCTCGGATACCCGACCAAGGTGCAGGGTAGCTCGACGCTGCTGCTCAACGAGTCCGCACCGATGGCGCAGACGGTTAAGTTCGTCTTCCCGGCACGTGATAACATGCCGAAAGTCGCCATGCCCGAAGTGGAAGTATATTGGTACGACGGCGGCCTGAAACCGGAGCGTCCCGAGGGACTGCCCGCAGGCAAAGACCTGAACATGGCCGGCGGCGGCGTTATTTTCTACGGTACGAAGGATACGCTGATCTGCGGCTGCTACGGAGTGAACCCCTACCTGGTGTCGGGTCGTGTGCCCAATGCGCCGAAGGTGCTGCGCGAGGTGAAGGAGTCGCACCAGATGGACTGGGTGCGTGCCTGCAAGGAGGATGCCGACGACCGCGTGTTGAGCGCATCGGACTTCAGCGAGGCCGGCCCGTTCAACGAAATGGTCGTTATGGGTGTGCTGGCTGTCCGCCTGCAGAGCCTGAACCGGGAGCTGGTATGGGACGGCGAGAACATGCGTTTCACCAATATTCCCGACGACGCGACGATCAGGACGGTCATCAAGGACGGCTTCAGCATTACCGACGGACATCCTACGTTCAACAAGACCTGGACGGATCCCGTCAATGCCCAGCAGTTCGCACAGGAGCTTATCAAGCACACCTACCGCGACGGTTGGAAACTGCCCGACATGCCCCGTTAATCATCCATAAACCGAATTTTACGAAATCAATTAAAATAAAAAGCAATCTATGAAAAAGTTCTTTTTGTTTTCGACCTGCCTCGCAATGAGCGTGTCGCTGGTAGCCTGCGGCGGACGCGGCGCCAAAACCAAGGCTGCCGATACCAAGGCGGATGCAACGGCGCAAACCAAAGCCGTACCCGAATACAAAGTCATCGAGAATGCTACGGTGGATCTCGCCGGCTTCCCGCAGGACAAGGACGGGTATTACGTTATCTTCGACGGCAAGACCTTCAACGGCTGGCGCGGTTACGGAAAAGACCATGTCCCCACCAAGTGGACAATCGACAACGGTGCCATCAAGTTCAACGGCTCCGGCGGCGGTGAAGCCCAGGACGGCGACGGCGGCGACCTGATTTTCACGCACAAATTCAAGAACTTCGAACTCGAAGTGGAGTGGAAAGTGGCCAAAGGCGGCAACTCGGGTATCTTCTACCTCGCACAGGAGGTCGCTACGACCAAGGACGGCAAGCAGAAGATGGAGCCGATTTACATCTCCAGCCCCGAGTACCAGGTACTCGACAACGAGAACCATCCCGATGCCAAGCTGGGTGTCGACGGCAACCGCAAGTCGGCGTCGCTGTACGACATGATTCCGGCCGTTCCGCAGAACTCCAAGCCCTACGGCGAGTGGAACAAGGCGAAGATTATGGTTTACAAAGGCACCGTCGTACACGGCCAGAACGACCAGAACGTGGTCGAATACCACCTGTGGACTCCCCAGTGGACGGAGATGCTCGAGAAGAGCAAATTCAGCCCCGAGAAATGGCCGCTGGCTTTCGAACTGCTCAACAACTGCGGCGGCGCACAGCGTGAGGGTTACATCGGCTTCCAGGATCACGGCGACGATGTATGGTTCCGCAACATCCGCGTTAAGGTGCTCGACTAACGAACCCGTTGACAGGCTATATTATGAAACGTAAACTGTTTACAGCGGTTTGCATCCTCCTCGCTTCGGCGATGCTCCCCTGCGGGGCATTCGCCAAGGCGAAGAAGGAGGCAAAGAAGGATATCGGCATCCAGCTCTATTCGGTCCGGGATCTGATCGGAAGCTTCGGCCGGAACCAGCATGATTACAGTAAGATACTGAAGTCGCTGGGCGACATGGGTTACACCTCCGTTGAGGCTGCCAGCTACAACGACGGCAAGTTCTACGGCAAGACTCCCGAGGAGTTCAAGCGCGACGTGGAAGCAGCCGGCATGAAAGTGCTCTCTTCGCACTGCGGCAAGGGCCTCTCGGACGAGGAACTGGCTTCGGGCGATTTCTCCGAGTCGATGAAATGGTGGGATCAGTGCATCGCAGCGCACAAGGCTGCGGGCATGGAGTACATCGTTACCCCGTACCTGCCCGTTCCCAAGACGCTCAAGGACATGCAGACCTACTGCAACTACCTCAACGCAATCGGCAAGAAGTGCAGGGAAGCCGGGATTAAGTACGGTTACCACAACCACGCCCACGAGTTCAAGAAAGTCGAGGACAAGGCGGTGATGCTGGACTACATGATTGAGAACACCGACCCCGAAAACCTGTTCATCGAACTGGACGTTTACTGGGCGGTAATGGGTCAGGCGAGCCCCGTTGATTATTTCCATAAATATCCCGGCCGCTTCAAGATGCTCCACATCAAGGATCGCCGTGAAATCGGCCAGAGCGGTATGGTGGGCTTCGACGCTATTTTCGAGAACGCCAAGACGGCAGGTGTCGAAAACATCATCGTCGAGGTCGAGCAGTACAGCTACGACGTCGAGAAAAGCGTTAAATTGAGTCTGGATTACCTGCTTAAGGCGCCTTTTGTCAAGGCCTCGTACAGCAAATAGTTCTCCGGACGATTGAAAATATCCGGCTATCTTGACGGATAGCCGGATATTTTAATAACATGAATACCTCCGGAAATTCTGTCCGGAGCGAAAAACTACTATGCCATGGAAGAAAAGGAAATGACGTTCTGGGGACACCTCGAAGACCTGCGTTGGGCTTTGGTGCGCGTGATAGCCGTCCTGTTTGTATTTGTGGTCGTCTGTTTCTGCCTCATGCCCTACCTGTTCGACAATTTCGTGCTGGCCCCGACCACATCCGATTTTCCCCTTTACAGGTGGTTGTCCAAACTGGGCGGCGTGAGCCCGCTGTTCCCCGATTTCAGCAACGACCATTTTTCCGTAGAGATCATCAACATCAACGTCGCGTCGCAATTCCTGACCCACATCAGCACGTCGTTCTGGTTCGGGTTGGTGCTGATATTCCCCTACCTGATATTCGAGGCATGGCGGTTCGTGCAGCCGGCCCTGTTCGACACCGAGCGGAAGAGCGTCGGCCTGGCGTTCGTATTCGGGACGTTTATGTTTTTCCTGGGATGCGCCGTGGGTTACCTGCTGGTCTTCCCCTTTACGTTCCGCTTCCTGACCGAATACCAGTTGAGTGCGATGATTACCAACCAGATATCGCTGAACTCCTACATGGGTAATTTCCTGATGCTCGTATTCGTCATGGGAATCGTATTCGAGATGCCGCTGCTGGCGTGGCTGCTTTCCAAACTGGGGCTCGTGCGCAAGTCGTTCTTCCGGAAATACCGGAAACACGCTGTCGTTATCCTGCTGGTACTCTCTGCGATTATCACCCCGACGGGCGACCCGTTCACGCTGATGATCGTTTTCCTGCCGCTTTACCTGTTGTACGAACTGGGAATAAAGTTCGTCCGGGAATAGGCTTTGCGAAGCCGCGGTTGCGGACGATGTACATAACAGGCCGGAGAGATTCTCCGGCCTGTTTTATTGGGGACCTGTCCCCGCGCCGAAACCGGCGACGTGGAAGTGTGCTGCGGAATGCGGGATACGCGAAAAAGCCTCCGTACCAAGTCGGTACGGAGGCTTCGGTTTAACGACAGGCGGCTGCTACCAGCCGGGGTTCTGGCTCAAGGCCGGGTTCTTGACGCGAACCTGCGACGGAATCGGGTAGAGGTACATGTTGTCGTTCCAGGTGCGCGAGGTTTCGTTGTAGAACATTACGTATCCGTTGTTCGGGTCGTCGGTGAGCTGTTTCACGCTCTGGGCGCCGGTCAGGAATACGGCGATTCCCTTGTGCGGGCCCGAATACTTGGTGTCGGTCGTGAAGTAAGCGTCGTCCGTGCCGTCGCCGTTCATGTCCAGCGGCGTGTCCAGTGCCGGAATGTACGTTCCCGTCCACTCTGCATCCTGCCACAGGCTGCCGCAGGCCCAGCGTTTGAGGTCGATCAGGCGCATTCCCTCGAGGCAGAGCTCGATTGCGCGGTCGCGGCGTATCTCGAGAAGCACGGGGTCGGTAATATCCGGGTAGTAGGTCTTTTGCAGGTAGGAGTCCACGGTCGTGGGTTTGGCGTCGAGCGCCCCGCCCGTGATGCCTGCGCGGCGGCGCAGTTCGCCGATCGTCGCTTTCCAGTCCGCATCGGTCAGCGTCCCGAGTTCGGCTTTGGCCTCGGCGTAGTTGAGCAGCACCTCGGCGTAGCGGAAGATCGGAATGTCGTTGTCGTTGGTGCGGCCGTCGTCGTAGGATACGTCGTCCATGACGTATTTGGTGAACTGGTAGCCCGTCAGGGTATGTCCGGTGAAGTTTGCCGACGTCGGTACGTAGTTGCCTTTCGAGTCCTTGCGGGTGTAGTCGTATCCGCGGATGGTCTGGTTCAGGCGCAGGTCGCGGCCGGTGGTTTCCTCGATGAAGTTCTTGTACGTCCCGTCGGCTTTTTTCTCGTTGTAGAACGTGCCGTCGATGTTGAGGTACGTCTTGGCGAAAGGCCGCGTCATGCAGAGGTGCGGCCCGTAGGTCGAAGAGTTGAGGTACCAGTTCTGTTCGCCCAGCTGGAGCACTTTGTCGAGCGATACGGCCAGCATCACCTCTTCGGTCACCGTGTTGTCGCTGATGAACAAGTCGCGGTAGGCGCCGCGGCCGTTGGCGTAGGCCGTTCCCGTGTGGATTTTGTAGGGGCCGTCGTCCATGACCGTTTTCGCCGCTTCGGCTGCCTGCCGGAAAAGCTCGTCGGCCGGGATGGTGCACCCCTTGACATAGTCCGTGTTCGCATGGTACTTGCGCCACGAGGCCTCGAACAGGCAGACGCGCGACTTGAACAGCAGCGGCGTCCATTTGTTGACGGTGTTCGAGTTGCCTGTAATGCCGCTCGTGGTGATATTCGCATAGGCGTAGTCGAGGTCTTCGATCATCTTCGTGATGATCACGTCGCGCGTATCCCGTCCGGCGTAGAGGCGCGGGTCTTCCGGCTCGAGCGGCTCGTCGATCCACGGCACCTCGCCGTAGGTTACGAGTTTGTCGAAATAGAAGTAGGCCCGGAAGAATTTCGCGATGCCCGTGTAGTTGTTGCGAATGGTTTCGCTGACCCCTGCGTCGGTGTTGTACTTGATGAAATAGTTGACGTTGCGCAGGTCGCCCCAGCTCCAGCTGGTCGAGGTTTCGGTGGTATAGGCGCCCGCCTCGTAGGTGCCGATGGAGTTCTTTGCCCCGTAGTCGGAGGTAAGGTCTTTTTTGAACGCATTGTCGTAATTCGGCAGTTTGTTGTAGAACGAATATACGTAGTTCTTCATACCTGTTTCCGACCCGAAGATCATTTTGCGGTCGGCCGTCGCCTGCTGGTTCTCGGTCAGGTCGCACGATGCGAGGAGCAGGGCCGCGGCAGTGATTATATAGCGTATTTTTTTCATGGTTGGTGCGTATTAGAAAGTGACATTCAGGCCGAGGCTGTAGGTTTTCATGCTCGGGTAGTTGTAACCGTCGCCGGTCGTGGTGATTTCGGCGTCGTTTCCGTAGATGTTGGCAACGTCGATGTCCCGGGTGTGACGGTACATGGGCGACCATGTCCAGAGGTTCTCACCCGAGAAAAAGACGCTCACTTTCTTCAGTCCGATTTTCTTGAGCCATTTCGCCGGCAGGTTGTAGCCGATTTGCAGGTTCTTCAGGCGGATGTACGACACATCCTGCAGGTAGCGCGTGTTGGCGTTGCTGCCGCCTTTGTAGAACGGTGCGTAGTAGCCGGTGTAACGCGGCAGGTAGGCGTTCGGGTTGTCCTCGGTCCAGTAGTTGCCCTCCTGCCAGCGCGGCATCTGCGCATAGGGACGGTTGTACTGGCCCCAGATGAACGACGACTCGTTGGCCGGGTACCAGTCCTGCTTGCCGACGCCCTGGAAGAAGATGTTGAAGAAAATGTTGTTCCAGTCGGCGCTGAAGCTGATGCTGTAGATGTAGCGCGGCTCGGTGTTGCCGATGATGCGGCGGTCGCCGGGGTCGTCGGCCGTGTTTGCGCCGCGGTCGATATAGCCGTTGCCGTTCAGGTCTTCGAACTTGATGTCGCCCGGATAGAGTTTGTATTTCTTGTCGGTCTGCATCAGCGGGTTGTAGTATTTCTGGCCGTTCTCCTTGGCTTTGGCTTCGGCGGCGTTGATGGCAGCCTCGTCCTGCCACAGCCCGTGCGACGTGAAGCCCCAGATTTCACCGATTGTCATGCCTTCGTAGTAACTGGGCGCATTCGAAGTGCCGAGGTTTTTCGTCGAGTTGTTGTACTTGTCGATTTTCGATTTGTAGTCGACCAGTGTGGCGCGGATGCTGTAGTTGAACGGTTTGCGGGCCAGTTTGAATTGGTCGCGCCATTCGATTGAGATTTCATAGCCTTTGGTGGTCATTTCGGCGTAGTTGCCCTTGGGCGAAGATGCGCCGTAGAC
Source organism: uncultured Alistipes sp. (assembly GCF_902388705.1). Lineage (GTDB taxonomy): Bacteria > Bacteroidota > Bacteroidia > Bacteroidales > Rikenellaceae > Alistipes. Next base: position 54,902 of record NZ_CABMQJ010000010.1, on the reverse strand, counting down.
GTCGGGCAGCGTCGGGCCCACGGTGTACATGTCCTCGGTCTTGCGGTTGTACCAGTCGGCGGTGATGTTCAGCCGGTTGTTGAAGAATCCGAGATCGATGCCCACGTCGATTGTCTTCGACGTCTCCCAGGTCAGGTTGTCCGGAATAGGGCTCGGGACATCCGTGTAGCGGACTTTGGTGCCGTTGATGATGCGGCCGTTCGAGAACGAGAATACCTCGTCGTAGGTGTAGGCCGACACGTTGCTGTTGCCGAGCGAACCGTACGATCCGCGGAGCTTGATGTTCGAAATCCATTTGGGGTCGACCTTGAACCAGTGCTCGGAAGTCATGCGCCAGCCTGCCGATACCGAGGGGAAGAACGCCCAGCGTTCGTTCGACGGGAACTTCGAAGAACCGTCGTAGCGTCCGTTGACTTCCAGCAGGTAGCGGTTGTCGTAGATGTAGTTCAGGCGGAAAAACGTGCCAACCGAACGCCATTTTGTCCAGGCGCCGGTGATGCTGCGGTTGTCCGTACCCATCGCGAGGTTGATGTTGTCGACCGTTTCGGTCAGCAGCTCGTCGTTGTAGGCATAGAGGTTCTTCATCTTCGACTCCTCGTAGTTGTAGCCGACCATCGCCTTGAGGTAATGCTTCTGGGCGAACGTATTTTCATACTCGGCATACTCGTTCGTCGAGAGGTAAATCGTATTCTGGCTCAACTCCGAGATGTAGGATTGGGTGCCGGCCAGCGTTTCCTCGACGCCCGCGATCTTCGAGAACGGCGTACGCACGCGTTTGATGGTGCGGTAGTAGTTCTTGTTGCGGTAGGTGAAGTCGCCGTTTATGCGCAGTTTGTTGTTGAAGAAGGTAGCCTGCGCGCCGATCGTATTGTTCACGTAGTCGTTGATATAGGTGCGCCGGCTGTTGCCGTAGAGCAGGTCGCCCACGGAATAGACGGCCGACATGGTCATCGTGCCGTCGGGGTTCCATATCGGCGACGAGGGGTGTCCTTCGTCGGCGATGTTGCGCCATATGTTGCCGTTGCCCTCCGAATAGGTCACCGGGTTGTAGTATTTGTTGCGGCTGATGTCGAAGTTGTTGGTAATCTTGAGCCACGGTTTGATTTGGTAGCCGATTTTCAGGCGCGTGTTTAGCATCTTGTACTCGTCGGTGTTGTGCGGGCTGTCGTACAGGCCGCCGTAACCGTAGTAGCGTCCCGAGAGGTAGTAGTCGAACTTACCCTCGGAGCCCGATACCGACACGTTGTGCGTCTGGGCGAAGACGTAATCCTTGTAAATCATGCCGATGTAGTCGGTCTTGTCGTTGAAGTAGACCCAGCGCCCTTTGGTCGTGCCCCACTCTCCGTTGCTGACGACCGTGCCGAGCTGCCCGTTCTCCTTGCGGGTCTTGTACTCGGCGAGCCATGCGGTCGAGAACTGCTGCGACTTGTTGATGCCCGAGGGATTCGAGTGGTTGTAGTTGTAGTAGGCGTTGTAGAAGTGTTCCGACCAGGTGTAGCCGTCGGATTCGTAGTCGGGAACGCTCGTCGGCACCTGGAACGAGAAGTTGGCCGAATAATTGACCGTGGTCTGGCCTTTCTTCGCGCTCTTGGTGGTGATGAGCACCACGCCGTAGGGAGCGCGTGAACCGTAAATCGCGGACGACGCGGCATCTTTGAGCACCGACACCGACTCGATGTCGTCGGGGTTGAGCATCGCAGCATCGCCCTCGACGCCGTCGATGAGCACGAGTGCGCTGCCGCCCTGCCCGATGGAGGTCGTGCCGCGGATGTTGAACGATGCCGAGCGGTTCGGTTTTCCGTCGGTGAGTTTGAGATTGAGGTTGGGGATTTGTCCCTGCAGCATTTGCGCTACGTTGGAATTGGGACGTCCGGCGAATACTTCGCTGGTGACTTGTTCCACGGCGCCGGTGAGGTTGGCTTTCTTCTGTGTGCCGTAACCTACGACGATGACTTCGTCGAGGGCCGTGGCCTCTTCCTGCAGAACGATGTCGACGGTTGTCCGGTTGCTGATAGCAACCTCCTGGGGCTTGTAGCCGATGAATGAGAACTGGAGAACGGCGTTGTCGGCCGCATTGATCGAATAGTTACCGTTTGCGCCGGTAACGGCGCCTGTTTGTGTGCCTTTGACTACGACGGAAACTCCGGCCAGCGGAATCTGCTGGTTGTCGGTTACCGTGCCGGTGACGGGGCGCTTCCCCCCCCCTCCTGGGCCTGGGCTAACGTTGTTACCGTCAGGCACATCAGGCAGACGAAAATTTGTAAGTGTTTCATCATGAATCAAGTGGTTTTAAGTGGTTTTTTGTTGGGCGGTCATTTGGTGGTTCGCTACTTGTTTTTCTCCATAGGCAGACTGGTTTTGATGGTTAATGCGGATCCGTTCCGGACCCTGATTAACACAAATATATATTTTTTTTATCAGAATGTATCGAAGTTTTTAAGAAAATATATATCTTTAAATCGAAATTTCGAAGCAAAAGGTGGTGTTTTCGTAATTTCGAGTCGTAATATACGGCTTTCAACGCATTCCGACGGGCGGTCAGTGCAACCGGGTATTCCCACTAAAATCCTACTACAATGAAATCACGAATTTTTATTGCAGCAGCCTGCCTGCTGTGCAATGCTGCTGCCTGCTCGTCGTCGAATAACAACTCCGGAACCGAACCCAAACCCGGGAACGGCGGCGGGACAATCCATGAAACCGTTTTGCAGAAATACCCCGAAGCGGGGGAGGTGAAGGTGATGAGCTTCAACGTGCGCTACGGCTCCGCAAGCGAAACGAATCCCGCCAACAATTGGGATTTTCGCAAGACGGCCTGTGTGGATTTGATAAAAGACCAGAAACCGACGGTCGTCGGATTTCAGGAGGCGGTTTATAATACGCAATGGCTCTATTTCAAAGCGCAACTTGCCGACGCGTACGACGGATTCGGCGTCGGACGCGACGACGGGGCGCAGAAAGGCGAGTGCATGGGTATCCTTTTCCGCAAGGCCGATGTCGAGAAAATCGACGGCGGCACGTTCTGGCTCTCGGAAACCCCCGACAAGCCCTCGAAAGCGATTGGTTGGGGCGCAGGCCATTACCGGTCGGCCACATGGGGCCTCTTCCGGCTGAAAGCCACGGGCAGGCGGTTCTGCTATATCAATACCCACCTCGACCTGGTCGCCGGGGCCCGTGCGAAAAGCATGGAGCTGATTCTGGCCCGCTTCGCGCAGTACAATCCCGACGGACATCCGCAATTGCTGACGGCCGACTTCAACACCACGTCCGGCGATGCGATTTTCGCGGAATTGAAAAAGAGCATGGGGCTCGCCCGCGACGATGCGCCCGAGGGGCATACCGACTTTAACGGCACCTACAACGGCTGGGGTGCGAAAACGGGTATCATCGACCATGTGTTTTACACGAAAACGCTGGCGGTAAAGGAGTACCACACCGTTACCGAAAGCTACGGTTCGGTCGCCTACGTGTCCGACCACTATCCGATTTATGCAATCATCGAACTTTAAACATCAAAAACAAGACTTACCATGAAAAAGAACCTCTTTTTATTGATATGTTCGCTGACGCTGCTGCCGCTGGCCGGCTGCGCGCGGCAAAATTCCGGAAAGGGAAACCGTATCCGGGTGATTTCCTATAACGTCCGTATGAGCGGGCAGCCCAAAGTCGACCTCGACAATTTCTGGGACAACCGCAAACAGGCCTCCGTCGACATGGTCGAGAAGGAGCAGCCGACCGTTATGGGCATTCAGGAGGGGTGCCCCGACCAGATTGCGTTCCTCGACGCCAATCTGCCGCACTACAAACGCATCGGCGTCGGACGCGACGACGGCAAGGCCGGGGGCGAAATGATGGCGATTTATTACGACACGAACAAGGTCGAAGTAGGGGAGAACGGTACGTTCTGGCTCTCGGAAACGCCCGGTGAGGTGTCGCGCGGCTGGGACGGGGCTTGCAGGCGTACGTGCACCTGGGGCATTTTTACGGTGAAAGCCACCGGCAAAAAGTTCTGTTTCTTCAACACCCATCTCGACCATAAAGGCAAGCAGGCGCGCGCCGAAGGGCTGAAACTCATCGTGGCGAAAATGGCCGAACTCGTGCCCGCGGGAATGCCGGTGTTCCTGTCGGCCGACTTCAATTCGGAAACGGGCAATCCCATTTTCGACCCGCTGAAAGCGGTGATGAAAGATGCCCGCGAAACTGCCCGGAAAACAGACCGGGGCACGACTTTCAACGGATTCGGGAAACGCGAAGGGCAGGTCGTGGTGATCGACCATATCTTCTACGACAATGCCCGTGCCGACCGTTTCGCCGTCCTGCGCGGCGATTACGGCGCACCCTATATTTCGGATCATTATCCCATCGTCCTGGACGCCCGGCTGGAATAGCAGGCGCAGCCGGAACCGCTCGGCAGGCGGATGCGTCCGTGTTTTGGCGGGCATGCGCTGCGTGTGAAATGCTATCCCCCGCAATCGCCGGATTGCGGGGGATAGTTGTGTACGGGGATGTGCCTGCGGCACCGGGACAAATCCGGGCCGTCTGGATTATACCCCGGCCTGTGCCGGGTGCGGAGCCTTCCCCGCGCGGGGCTACGGCCTGTATTTCCGGATTACCTCTTTCGCCATGACGGGATCGTCGGAAGAGACGAAGTCGACGTTGTGGCGGATTCCCCACTCGATGATATCGGGTTGGTTGGTCATCCAGAGCGTGACCTCCAGGCCCAGTTCATGGGCCCGCACGATCCACTCGGGACGGTTCATCAGGATATTCAGGTTGTAGGAGAGCCCGGCGTATCCCTGTGCCTTGAGCTGGTCGGGCGTCAAATCGCCGTTGACGTAAATGACCTTCGCGCCGGGTTGCAGCCGCATCAGCTCGCGGCAGACATGCTGGCTGAACGACAGGTATTCGGTGTGTCCGGCCACGCCTGTTTCGCGCACGAGCGCGACGATTGCCGCGACGGCTTCCGTTTCCCGTTTGGGGGTGGCGTGCTTCTTGATTTCGAGGACGAGCCTGGTGTTTTCGTCCTGCTGCCCCTGCCGCAGGAACTCGCGCAGGGTCGGAATCGGCTGGCCGTTCTGCACGCGGTGGACGGCGATATCCCGGTAGTTGCTCTTTTGCACATGGAGGTGTTCCTTGCCTGCCTTGTCCTCGAGCCAGGGGCCGTGGAAAACGATCAGCGAGTCGTCGGCCGTGAGGTTGACGTCGAATTCCACGCCGTAAACTCCGAGTTTCTGTGCGTTCCGCAGGCTCGATACCGTGTTTTCCGCCGAGCCTTTTTTCGCGTGGTATCCGCGGTGGGCGACCACTTTGGTCTGGGCTGTCGCTGTGAAAACACAGGCTATGGCAGCCAACGTACATAAAATCTGTTTCATAATTCGGTTATTGGGTTGTGTTTCATGTGTCAATTTACTGAAAAACGGTTGTATCCCGTACCGGCCGGCGCTTATTTTTCCGGGGTTTCCTGCGTCTGCCCGTAGCCGTCGGCCCCGGCATTCCACATCAAAAGCAGGATGCCCATGCCGACGAGCGCCATGACTATCATGACGATGTAGGCGTAGCTCCATCCGAAATGCTGGGCGACGAACCCGAATCCGATGCCCGACACGATTGTGCTCAAGTAGCCGAACAGGCTTTTGAATCCGTTGGCCGTCGCGGCTGCCTTTTTGGTGGCCTGGTTTGCGGCTGCGATGCCTATGAGCGCCTGTGGGCCGTAGATGCAGAAGCCTGCGGCACAGAGGACGACGAAGAATACCCATACGGGGGTCGTCGGGGGCAACTGCCAGAAGAGGGCGATGAAAACAGCCGTGGCGAGCATGCAGAAAACGCATGTCCGGTGTGCCCGCCCCTTGAGCCAGCGGTCGGTGGCCCATCCGGCGAAGAGCATCCCGACGGTTCCGGCGATTTCGAACATGGCGACCAGCCAGCCGGCATTGGTCATGCTCACGCCTTTCGACTGGCTCAACAGGGACGGCCCCCAGTCGAGGACGGCGAAACGAACCGTGTAGACAAAGAAATTGGCGAAGGCCAGTATCCACATGATGGGGTTTCGGAAGACCTGCTTGCGGATGAACGCCTTTGCCTCGGCTGCCTGCGCCTGTTTGCTCGCAGCGGCTTTCGAGGCGGTTTCCGTGCCCTCCAGCTCGGACAGGCCGACCGACGAGGGTGTGTCGCGCAGGGTCATGAAGAGGGCGACGGAGCCGATGAATGCGATTCCGGCCGGAATCCAGAAGCACCAGCGCCATGCGCCGACGTGTGCCGCCGAAGTCATTACGCGCTGCATGCCTTCGGCATCGTCGGGCGAGATGTGCAGGTTGGCGGCGATAGCCGCCACCACGTCCGCATTGCCGCTCATGTCGGTGCCCATGTGGCTCATGATGTATCCGCAGAGGATGATTACGGCGCCTGCGCCAACGGTGTGCGACGTGTTCCAGATCGACATTTTGGTAGCCAGTTCGCGCGGCGGAATCCAGTGTGTCAGCAGCCGCGCGCAGGGCGGGAAGCCCGCTCCCTGCAGCAGCCCGTTCAGCACCCACATGATTCCCATGAAGAGAATCAGGTAGTTGGTGAACGGCACGCCCTGGTGCACGCCCGTTATCCAGTAGGAAACATCCTCGCCGAATCCGAAGGCGAAATTGGCCAGTGCACACAGCAACAGGCCGATCGACATGTAGTAGCGGGCGTTCTTGCGGTCGGCGAACATGCCGTTGATGAGCTGTGAGCATCCGTAAACCAGTCCGTGGAGTGTCAGGAAGATTCCCAGTCCGGTTTTCGAGATGCCGAGGTCGGCCTCCATGCCGGGCATGGCCAGCGAAAAGTTCTTGCGCAGGAAGTAGAACAGCGCGTAGCCGAACATGGTACCGATGAGGGTCCGTGTCTGCCAGTATTTGAAGCGTTTTTTCTGTTCGGGTGTCATGGTTTTCCGGCTTGTCATTTGATTTCCCAGATGCCGCCTCGGCCGAAGAGCCGGTCGAGCCATTCGTCCATGTAGCCGCACCGGAATGCGATGTCGATGTTGGTGAAACGGCTGCGCATGTAGGGAATTTTGATGAACGTATCACGCAGCCCGGCCCGGGAAACCCCGATTTGCTCCGGCTCGTACGGAGCGCCGACCAGGCGCAGCCTTTCCCGGATTTCCGTGAACGGGAGTATCTGTCGGCGGAGGCTTTCACGGAGTGCAGGCCACTTTTGCCGCAGAGCCGTCAGCTGGTGCCGCAGCCCCTCTTTGTCGACATATTTGCCGCGGGTTTCCTTGATGCCCCGGGCGATGAAGTCCGCGCGACCGTCGAATACGTGGGCTATTTCGCGTTCCACCTCCTCCCAGGGCTTCCATGCGGCGACACGGGCTTCGACGTCGAGCTCTTCGACCGGCGTTGCGATGAGCAGTTCCAGGAATGCCGTCGAGGCGAGGGTGCCGATGCCGACCTTGAATCCGTGCGATACCGGTTTGCCGTCGTGCGTGAGGTGTTCCATGTCCCAGTAATGGCTGAACTGGTGTTCAGCGCCCGATGCGGGGCGGCTCGACTGTACCGCCTGCATGGCGAACCCGCTCAACAGCAGTCCCTCGGCCAGTTGTCCGACTTTGCGTACGTCGCCCCTGCGGATGCCTTCCGGGTCGGAAAGCGCTTCGCGCAGCCCGTCCTGCACTTCGTGGAATGCGAATTCGTCGAGTCGCTCGACGCCGAGGGCATCGGCAATCAGCCAGTCGGCCCCGGCCGGGATTTTGGCTATCAGGTCGGCATATCCCGAGGCGGACATCTCTTCGGGCGCAGCGGCCGAAATGCCCGGGTCGAGCACCATGCCGTAAGGCGCCGGGCAGTCGAAGGTCTGTTTGTTGCCTTCGTATGTGATCGACGAACCGTAGGCCGTGTATCCGTCCATGGAGGCCGCGGTTCCCACGCACATGTAGCGGCGGCGGCAGTGCGAGGCGACGAATTTCGTGAGGTCGTTTATTACGCCCGAGCCGACCGCTACGGGAATGGCGTCGGTTTGCCGGAGCCGCTCTTCGAGTATCTCGACGTATTTCCATTCGGCGTAAAGTGCCGGATCGGTGAAGACGAAGGGTGTTTCCTGCGGGATGCCGGCTTCGCTGAACAGTTTTTCGGTTTGCCTGCCGGCTACCTTGAATGTGTTCGTGTCGGCGACGACAAGGGCCCGCTGCCCGGGAAAAAGGTTTTTGAACATTTGCGCCGCCTGTGGGATTGCGTCCTCGCCGAGAACGAGCGCCTTGGTATCTGTCGTTCTCGACAGAGCACTTTCGATTTTATTCATGACTGTATCCTTGCGGATTTTGACGGGGCGGGGAGGTGTGCTCCCCGCCCGGCGTCGGGTTATATAATAAGTGTATGGGTTTCGTAGCGTTCGTTACCGGGTGACTTTGATGTCGTCGAGCCAGATGCGGTTTTTCGAACTTACGAATTTTGCCTCCTTGCCGCTGGCGATCAGGATGCGCGTCGTAGCGTCGGCGCCCGTGATCCGTACGGTGTGTTCGGTGAAGATAAATGTCCCTGCGGCATTAGCGCCCGATTCGGCAGGCGTCCGGTTGGCGAGCACCATTTTGCCGTCGCTGTCTGCGCCCTCAATCGAACCGGCGCCGGAATAAATCGCTACCGTCACGTTGAGGCCCTCGCTCGCCGAGACTTCGAGCGAGCCGCTCGACGCGTTGGGTACGGCGTAGGGGTGTGCCTTGAAGGTGAGCGTTACGTCGGTCGCGCTTTCGAGCTTTGTCAGCGCCGGAAGCGTCAGCACGCCGTTGGCCGACCCGGTGCCGTATTTTATGCAGCCGCAGCAGGGGTATATCTTCGTGTTGTAGGGCAGTGCTGCGGCATTGACAGCCAGCGTCGCCCAATCCTCGCTCCACGCACCCCAGTAGGTTTCGCGGTAGGCGGCGTTTGCCGTCGTCGGGCCGAAAACGTCGGTTGCGTTCAGGGTCGGCATGCATGCCGCGGCTTCCTCCGTAAAGTTATCCCTCGCCGTGTCGAAGCTTTTGAGGGCCAGGGTGGAGCCGAGGTATGCCGGGCTTGCCCCGAAAGAGACGTTGGCGTAGTCGCCGGCTATCCACATGTCGTTGAAGTCCTCGTAGAAGACGACTCCGGCCATGTCGGGCGCCGCAGCGCTCGTAACCCGGCATGTTCCCCATTCCGAGTCTTTGAAGTCGGCGGGGGAGGTTGAAACGAGCTGTACGGCGCAGGTATAGTCTGTCGAAAGGGCCGCTTTGCCGAATGTGAACCGGTTGGCGCGGTACTGGGCGGTATAGGTGACGCGGTCGTAGCGGCGCAGGACTTCGCCCGAGGCGTTGCGCAGTTCGATGTTGAAGATACGCTGGGGCTGGTCGGTCATGTCGGCCGTCCATTCGAAAACGAGCAGGCCGCGTTCGGATTTGAACAGCTGTACCGCGGGCGTGGGCAGTGCCGGGAGGTTAAGGAGCGTCGTGGCGCTGACCGGCTCCGAAACCGGAGAGTCGAATGCCGCATTGTCCTCGTAGAGCGCCTGCACCGTAAAGAGGTATTCCGTGTTTTCGGCCAGTTCCCCGAATGTATATTGGGTGTCGAGTACGGTCTGGGCTATCGTGAACTGCGGCCGTGACGCCTCGGCGAGCGTTACCCGGTAAGCGGTGGCGTTCGCGACGCCGTCCCAGGTGAATGCGAGCGAGTTGTCGGTTGCCGTACTTTGGATATTCCCCGGCGTGGCCAGCGGTTCCTTGAGGGCCTTGGCCTCCGAGATGACGATATTGCGCAGCGTGAAGCGCGAACCCGAAGTCGAAAGGTTGGCCGCCGACCAGCGGATTTTCGTCGCACTCGTCGCGTCGCGTACGATACAACTCATCTTAATCCATTCGTGGGTGGCGGTGGGCAGCGTTCCGCCGATCACCGTTCCGCCGTCTATCGCCAGGACATTCACTTCGCCGGGGTCGTTCTGCCAGCGGAAGAACTCGAATTCGACGGTGATGTTGGCCGTGCCGTCGAGTCCGTCGAGCGCAGGGGTCTGTATCCAGCCGCCGACGGAACCCGTGCCCATCTTGATATAGCCCGGGTGTTCGTATACTTTCGTTCCCGTCCACCCGTTCAGGCCGCGGGCCGCGCGGAAAGCCGCCAGCCCCTCCTTGTAGGCGGCGTTGGTGGCGAACAGGTCGACCGACCCGGCATCGCCGTAGTTGCATGCGACCATGTACGTGTCGTAATTTTCGGCGTTGTCATCTTCGGCGGTAATTTCGAAACCGCGGTTCGATTTCACGCCGGGTTGCTCTTCGAGGTAGTAGCCGCCCCATTTGAACCGGGAGCCGGTCATCAGCAGCAGGGTGGTTTCGTCCATCACGTCCGTCGTAATCTCCGATTCCTGCGCCAGTTGTCCGCCGATATGTATTTGGACGCAGACTGCCAGTTCGCCCATGGTCGACGGTGTGCCCGAGAACGGAGCCGAGATCGTGCCGTCGCCCTCCTGTTCGATGGTCGTTTCGTATGCGGGCAGTTCGATGCCGGGGGCGGCCTCGCCGGAAAGCCGGGCGGTTATGCGGATTTGCTCGCCGCCTGACGCCTTGGTGTAGGGAATGTCGAGTGTGGCGCGCGTTGCCGAGTTGATGCGGAGTGCGCCGGATATGACCGGTTCGCCGACTCCGAAGAAACCTGCGTCCTGGTGCGCTGCGATTTCCAGCGAACTGTCCGACGAGCGCAAGTAGATGACTGCGTCGCGCGCGGCGCCTGTGTTGTGTGCCGCCGTTACATATACATATTGGTAGGCCGTGCCGTCGCCTACCCCTTCGGCGGGAGAGAATGAAAGCCATTCGGCGTCGCTCGAAACGGTCCAGCGGCCGTCGTTGCGCACCGAGAAACTTTGTGTCGATTTGTTGTAGGCGAACGACAGTTCGTCCGTGTTGCGGGTCAGTCCGGAAACCTCGGGGCTCTTTTCGCAACCGCCTGTCCCCAGCAGGAGTATCGCCAGTAAGGGAATCGGCGCCGCGTTTCTGCGGAATTGTTTCAAAATGTTTCGCATAAGGTTCGTAAGGTTTGTTTTCGTTGGGTGATAATGCATGTGCAAAACGAGTTGCGTACGCCCCGTCCGGGCATACTTTCCTCACACGACACGTTGTTTGGGGATGACTTGCATGGCAAATATATGTCAAAAATTTCATTTTGCATAATTTAATGCGATAAAAATGCATTTAAAATTGTTTAAAAACGAAAAATTGATTTGAAACGAAAAATATTACAGTGAAAATTTGTGTTAAACGAAAAATAATTATAATTTTGTTTCACATCGATGCGGAATGACCGCCGCCGATGAATGAACCTATATCGATCGAACCAACTAAAAACCCTGAAGAGATGGATTAAGCCCACAATCAGCCTCGCACACCGATATATTATTAGGGGAAAGATGACTTGCAGCGTTCTTTCCTGCGATTCGACCAGGCGCCGCCATGCGGAAGCCCGGTTTGTTATTGCCGGAAAGACACTGTGAACGAACAACTAAAACCTAGATGAACTATGAAACAGAGTTATACACCCAGTGAATCCGCATTTATCGGTCGCTGCCGCCGCATGTTGCTGTTTGTGACGCTGATGCTCTGCTGCATCGCGCTGCCGGCGGCTGCGCAGCAGAGAAGCGAGGTGGCGGGTACGGTGCGCGACGAAGCCGGGGCTCCGCTGCCGGGCGTTGCGGTGACCGTGTCGGGAACTTCGCGCGGTACGACCACCGACGGGGAAGGCCGGTTTTCCATCCGGGCCGACGCTGCCGACAAGTTGAATTTCAGTTTCCTCGGTTACAAACCCTATGTGACGCAGGTCGGTACGAAGACTGCGCTCGACGTCCAGCTGACGGTCGACAATACGAACCTCGACGAGGTCGTCGTAATCGGTTACGGCGTGCAGCGCCGCCGCGATATCGTCGGTGCAGTCGAAACCATCAAGGGCGATTTGATTGCCGAGCGCAAGACCGCGAATGTTTCCCGCGCATTGCAGGGACAGGTTCCGGGCCTGACGCTCACTTTCTCCGACGGCAAGCCGTCGCGAAACGCGACGATCCGCATCCGCGGCGTCGAGAACAGTATCGGAGCGGGCGGCAGCGCACTGACGCTCGTCGACGGCATGGAAACCGACATGAACACCGTGAACCCGAGCGATATCGAGTCGATTACGGTGCTCAAGGACGCCTCCTCGACCGCCGTATACGGAGCCAAAGGCACGTTCGGCGTGATTCTCATTACGACGAAGAAACCCGATTCGGGCCATGTGAGCGTGACTTACGACGGCAGCTATTCGATTTTCACGCGTACGGTAGAACCGCGTACCGTCAACAACGGACTGGCCTGGACGGATGCTTTCCTGGAGTCCTACAAAGGACGTTACAATGCCAATCCGTCGAGTATCAACAATGCCATGAATCCGTTCACCTCGAGCTGGTACAACGAACTGGTGAAGCGCAACTCGGATAAAAGCTACGAGAAATGGGATGTCAATGCGCAGGGCCGTTACGAATATTTCGGCAACTACGACTGGCACGATATCGTCTACAAGGACTGGACGTCGGGACAGCAGCACAATGTCAGCGTAAGCGGCGGCGGCAAGGTCGCGAAGTTCCTCGTTTCGGGCCGCTATTTCCAGCAGGACGGTATTTACAACTACGGCAAGGAGGATTACAAGCAGTATAATATCCGCGGCAAGGTGAATATCCAGGTTACGCCCTGGCTGACGCTGGACAACAGCCTCGACTTTATGAAGCGCAAGATTTACCAGCCGCGAGTGGCCGAGGGCAATCAGTTGATCCAGCGCCAGATGGAGATTGTGGGCGCGCCGATGATCGGCGCCCGTAATGCCGACGGCACCTGGACGCACGCTGCCACCTACATCGGCATTGCCGGTTTCGAGGAGGGTACTTCGTGGGAGAAGTACGGCAAGAACGATGTGCACGAAACGGCGACCCTGACGGCCAGCCTGATTAAGGACGTGCTGGTCGCTAAGGCCGATTTCGCCTATTTCTACAGCCATACCGACCGCAGCCGGGCGCGCAATCTGAGCACCTATTACGAGGGCCCGGAGTTGAGCGCCACGCAGCCTGCGACTTCGCAGTACCGCGACTACGACTACGATACCGACCGGTGGACGGCATCCGCGACGCTGACCTACACCCCCAAACTCGGCGATGCGCATTCGCTGTCGGTTATGGGCGGTTTCAATGCCGAGGAGGAGACCGTCATGCGCACCTACCTCTATCGCGAGGGGATTATCATTCCCGACAAGGTCAATCCGAGCCTGATCGACGGCGACCAGATTATCTGGCAGGACAACGGCAGCTACTCCGCGTCGCTGGCTGGTTTCTTCTACCGTCTGCACTATGCCTACAAGGGGAAATACCTCGTGGAGGCGAGCGGCCGCTACGACGGCAACTCGAAATTCCCGACCAGCCAGCGCTGGGGGTTCTTCCCCTCCGCCTCGGTGGGCTGGCGCATTTCCGAGGAGGGCTTTATGGCCGCATCCCGGAGCTGGCTCGACAACCTCAAGGTGCGCTTCTCCGCCGGAACCGCGGGCAACGGACTTATCAGCGACGCCTATGCTTACCTGCCGCTTATGGAGCTGAATACTTCGAACGTGGTGAGCGGCGGCTCGACGTTCCGCTATACCCGGGCGCCGGCGCCCGTTCCCCGAAGCCTGACCTGGGAGAAAGCCACCACGTATAACCTCGGCCTGGACTTCGAAGCCCTGAACGGCCGTTTGAGTTTCGTGGCCGATATTTACCGCCGCAACACCTCCGATATGTATGTCGTGGGTGCGGAGCTTCCTGCGGTCTACGGCAACCAGGCGCCCAAGGGCAACTATGCCGACATGCGCACCGACGGCTGGGAGGCCAGCGTTTCGTGGCGCGATAACTTCCGCCTTGCGGGCAAGGATTTCCATTACAGCATCCGTGCGGCGGTATGGGACAGCACGAGCAAGATTACCAAATACACCAGCAAGACCGGAACGCTGCCCACGATCTACAAGACGAATTACTACGAGGGCATGACGCTGGGCGAGATATGGGGCTATAAGGTGCTCGGGCTGTTCGAGAGCGACGATGAGGCCGCAGGCTGGGCCGACCAGAGCAAGTTCCAGTATTTCGTGGGCGGCTGGAAGAAAGGCGACCTGAAACTGGCCGATCTGGACGACAGCAACGCCGTCGACAACGGCTCGAATACGATCGGCGACCACGGCGATTTGGTGAAAATCGGCAATACCTCGCCCCGCTATTGTTACAGCATTACCACTTCGTTCAACTGGAACGGCATCGGTTTGAGCATGATGTGGCAGGGCGTGGGCAAACGGGACTGGTATCCGGCCAAGGATTCCGGCTATTTCTGGGGCAAATACGGCCGTGCGTACGGATTTTACCTCCCGTGGCAGGATCAGAACAACCGCTACACCGATGACAACGGCAATACCTCGGCTTACTGGCCCCGCCTGCGCGGTTACCAGGCCGAACATTCCAACGGTATCATGTCGAATGCGAACGACCGCTACCTGCAGGATGCGAGCTATATCCGCCTGAAGAACCTGACGCTCGACTATACCTTCCCCAAACGGATTGCCCGGAAACTGCATATGCAGTCGCTGCGCATCTATTTCGTCGGGGAAAACCTCTGGACTTATTCGCCGTTGCAGAAATACGCCAAGAACTTCGACCCCGAAGGAATCAGCGCCGGCGATGCCGACTTCGGCAGCGTCGCCGGAACCAACGGCGACGGATACGGCTATCCCGTCATGCGAACCTTTACGTTCGGCGTCAACGTCACATTCTAATACAGAGCACCATGAAAAAAATAATGCATAAAACGGCTGCCGCCGCACTTCTCTGCCTGCTGGCCTCCTGCGACTCGTTCCTGTCGAAAGAGCCTTTCGCGGAGCTCGGCGCGGACACCTATTTCACCAACGAAAAATCGCTGCAGTTGTATGCCGATGGTTTCCTGCAGGAGATGATGCCTTCGGCCGAAACCCTTTTCCGCGGCGACTGCTGGTCGGATTTGGTCGCAACGTCCAGTTCGACCGACTACCTGACCGTGCCCTGGTCGTCGAGCCGGCAGACCGGGTGGAGCTATTCGAACTGGTATGATTTGTTCAATGTCAATTATTTCCTCAAACACATGTACGAAGTGTCGGGCGTGCGCGAGGAAACCCTGAAACACTACGAGGGCGTGGCCCGTTTCTGGCGCGCCTGGTTCTATTACAACAAAGTCCGCACGTTCGGCGCCGTGCCGTGGTACGACGAACCGATCGATGCCGAGGACGATGCGGCGCTCTACAAGGCGCGCGACAGCCGCGAATACGTGATGCGCAAGGTGCTCGAAGACCTCGATTTCGCCGGCACCTATTGCTCTGCGGCTTCGGCCTACACCCAGACTGCGCAGATCGACAAGTGGAAAGCGCTCGCGTTCAAGTCGCGCGTATGCCTGTTCGAGGGTACTTACCGCAAGTACCACACGGTGGATCCCTCGACGGGGCAGCCGTGGACGAGCGACGAGTCGGAGGTCTATCTGCGTGCCTGTGCCGATGCCTGCGAAGAGCTGATGAGCGACGGCCCCTATTCGCTCGTGAGCACGCCGTCGGGGGTGCAGACCCAATACCGGTCGCTCTTTATTTCGGAGGAGCTCAACCGGCAGGAGATTATCTGGGGGCGCGAATACAGCACCAGCCTGGGAATTTACCACACGGCGACGTGGGTGTTCACCTCCCCGACGCAATCCCGCTGGTCGATGACGCGCGCGTTGGCCGACATGTACCTCAATCTCGACGGTTCGCGCTTTACCGACAGGGAGAACCACGACGAGCTTCCTTTTGTCGACGAAACCGCCGGGCGCGACTACCGGATGATGCAGAGCATCGTGACGCCGGGGTATATGAAGGAGGTGGCGGGGGAAAAGGTGCATACCGCACCCGACATGTCGGTATCCCTTACCGGGTACCAGCTCATCAAGTGGTGTTTCGACGACGATCTCCACTCCGGAACCCGCAGCAATAACAGCCTTTCGATTCTGCGCTACGCCGAGGTGCTGCTGAACTATGCCGAGGCGATGGCCGAGCTCAACGGCGGCATTCTCGAGCCTTCGGTTTGGGAGCGTACGATCAAACCGCTGCGCGAGCGTGCGGGCGTTGTGGGAACGCAGCCGCTGACGGCCGACCCTTACCTGGCTTCCTATTACAAGGTTCAGAGCAAAGACCTGCTCGAGATACGGCGTGAGCGCGCTGTGGAGCTGTTGTTGGAAAACCTGCGTTACGACGACCTGATGCGCTGGCACGAGGGCGAGTTGACCAAACGTGTCTGGCAGGGGATTTACATTCCGGCCGTCGGCACGCCGATCGATTTGAACGGCGACGGACAGAACGATTTGTGCGTCGTCGACAGCGATGCCGGAAGCGAGAACGGTGTATACTATATCGATTTGCGCGACGGTTCCTATACCCTTACCGGGGGAACCAGCGGCCTGTTGCAGTATAACCTCGACCGCATCTGGGAGGAGAAGATGTACCTGCGTCCGATTCCCCGGACGGCTACGGGTATCAATCCTGCGCTGGGCCAGAATTACGGATGGTCGGATTGATTTGTGGAAAAATGAAAAGAGTCTATTTTATCCTGTTGCTTGCCGTGGCGGCCACAACGGCCGCCACGGCGGGCAAACCGATTCAGACGAACGATGTCTGGCGGCATCCCGGGGCGGAGCGAACCAATTGCCGCCGGAACGTATGTATTCCCGATATAGAGGGTTACCGCACGCTCAAGTGCGATTTCCATGTGCATACCTGCTTTACCGACGCGCAGGTCTATCCTGCGGGACGCGTGAACGAAGCCTGGAACGACGGACTGGATGTGATTGCCATAACCGACCACTTCGAGATACGCAAGAACAAAGGAATGGAAACCGCCGATATGAACCTGCCGTATGAGATTGCTGCAGCCCGCGGCCGGGAAATCGGCATGCTGGTAATTTCCGGGGGCGAAATCACGCGTCACAAGCCTTTCGGCCATATCAATGCCCTGTTCCTGAAAGATGCGAACCGTTTTCCGCGCGACCGTACGCCGGAGAACGAGCAGGCGGCGCTCGACGAGGCTTTCGCGCAGGAGGCGTATATTTTCTGGAATCATCCGGGGTGGCCCGACGATTCGTGTACGCTCTATCCCATGCACGAGCGGCTGCTGCGCGAGGGGAAGATACACGGCGTGGAGATTTTCAACAGCAAGGAGCATTATCCCCGCGTGCTGCAATGGTACGAACGGATGGGCTTCTCGATGCTGGCCAATTCGGACATCCATTACATGAGCGGCCAGCAGTATCCGGACGGTGTGCTGCGCCCGATGACGCTTGTTTTCGCACGCGAATATACGGTCGAGTCGGTGCGCGAGGCCCTGTTTGCCGGGCGGCTCGTGGCGCTGTACGACAATACGCTGGCCGGGGCGGAGAAGTATATCCGTGCGCTGGTCGGGGAGTCGCTCGCCGTGCGTGTGATCGACGCCCGGAAAGGGACAATCGAACTGTGCAACAAATCGGATATCGAATACAGCATCCGGTATGGCGACTATATGTACCCGGTTGCTATTTACGGGCACCAGACCGTTCGGCTGAATATTCCGAAAGGTACGCGGGTGACATTCGTGAACTGCGTGCTCGGCTATGAAAAGTATTTCGAAACGGAACTTTGGTAGGTCCGCTTGGGTAATGAAAAATCCCGGCTGTACAAAACAGCCGGGATTTTTCATTGCGCCAGGGCGCTATTTCCCTTTGAGGTCGTATTGCAGGACGGCGACTCGCCGTATGTCGTCCGACGAGCGGGAGGCGAATCCGCAGTACAGTACGCCGTCGTGCAGTTTGATGCCTTCGGGTTCCATGAAGCCCGTCGTGGTGAGCCCCTGCCACGAGAGTGCATTCATATCGGCGATGGCGGCTACGGCATGGCGGCTTATGCGGTTGCCCCTGAAGTCGATTACCGTGACGGTGGCCGTCGACGGCGCGGCCCCGTCGTTGTTGTTGCCGGCTCCTTCGTAATAGTATATTTTGCCGTTTTTGACGTCGTGTCCCTGGTTGCCCTGCGTGCCGACGGTCAGCTGGCTGCTTTCCGGCATGACGATGGTCGCCAGCGGCTCCAGCTGCGAAAGGTCTTTTACGACGACGGTCGGGGTTTCGGAAACCTCTTTCTCCCCGCTGTTCATGCCGCCCCAGGTCAGGGCGAAGGAGAGTTGTTTGGGCGTTTCCGGCAGCGCCTTTACTTCACTCAACCGGTAGATGTAGAAGTAGCGTGCGGTATAGTTGCTGTTTACGCACCAGAAAAGTACGATGTCGTTGTCCGCATCGAGCGACGCCTGGAGGTTGCGGCGCCGGGGGAGCCAGTAATGTTCGTGGCATTCCGACGGTTTGAGGGTGCGGCCCGGGGTGTATTTTATGCGGGCGATGGTCTGCGACAGGCCGTAGTCGCCCGCCGAATTGCGTGTGCCGTAGCTGCCTGTCCATATGTAGGTGTCCGCTCCGTCCTGCTCGACGGCGATGTTGTTGCCGTGTCCCGCAAAGGGAAGCAGCATGTAGCTTTCATAGGCGGCATCGGCTTTTTTACGGACGAGGATGACGTTGTGGTTGTTGGTGCCGCGTCCGACCTGCGAACAGTACATATAGCCGTCGGCCCCCAGGTCGAAACTCTGCATGACCGAGTTGTCGCGGAGCATGTGGCCGCTCGTGTAAATCATGCTGCGCGACAAGGGGGAGTCGAGCATGTCCGATTTCAGGACGCGGATTGTCTGCGACGCCTGTTTGAGCTTGTCCGGGGTGCGGACGGAGAGGCGTGCCTCCCCGGGTGCTTCCCCGCGGATTATCCCGTCGGCGGATACCGGGGCGATCGCGGGGGCGGACGTGAGCCATGTCAGCCCGTACGGGTTGTCTTCGGTATAGGCTTCCGTGCCGGTGCCCGTATATAAATATAGGTCGGGAAGCGCCTGTTCACCGGTGTAGATGTCGAACGTGCGGTTGGTGAAGCGCAGGTTGTCGACAGCCGTGTCGCCGGGGCCTTCCCCGTCCGAGTCCGAGCCGCATGCCGCCAACGTGCATAGCGCGGATGTCAGCAGAATGCGGGTGAGTACATTGTTTTTCATTTTGTCGTTATTTGTAGGTTGTAGTTCGATACAAATATAACAAAATAAAAATTATGTTTAGAAACGAAAATGTAAAAATCTTCTGAAAATTACCGATTTTGCCTGAAACGTTCCTTTCCGCAACATGTGTGGCTCTAAAAAGAGGGTTATATGAAAAAAGAGGAATCCGCAGGATTCCTCTTTTTATTTTCGGATGCCGGATTGTCAGACGGTGATTACGTCGACTCCGGCCGCTTCGAGCGTGGCTTTGATTTGGGCCGGAAGCTGGTTGTCGGTGATCAGGATGTCGATGTCCTCGATGGAGCATATCCGGCCGAATCCCCGGCGTCCTATTTTTGAGGAATCGGTCAGTACGATGCTTTGCGAGGCCGATTTCATCATCTTCTGTGTCAGCGTCGCCTCCTCGACCGTTGCACACGTGATACCGAATTCGGGGTCGATGCCGTCTACGCCGAAAAACAGTTTCGAGCAGATCAGGTTCTGGAATCCCTGCGCTGCGTATTCGCCGCGCACGGAGAGGGAGTTGCCGTGCAGGACGCCTCCGAGCTGCAGTACCGTCACGTCGGGCTCGTCGCTCAACAGCATCGAAACCCGCAGCGACGGAGTGACGACGTTGAGGTGCCCGATGGGGTGTAATACCTCGGCGAAAGCGTACAGCGTCGAGCCCGATGCGACGATGATCGAGTCGTTTTCGTGGATCAGCTTCGAGGCCCGGACTCCGATTTTGTGCTTCGTTTCGCTGTTGATATGGCTTTTCACCTCGACGTTGACGTCTGCAACGTGTGGATTTATAGGGCTGGCGCTGCCGTGTGCGCGGTAGAGCAGCTGCTTGCTTTCGAGGAACCTCATGTCCTTGCGAATGGTGGCCCGGGTCACGTTGAGCTCGTCCGCCATGTCGGCTATGCGGACGAATCCGTGTTTGTTGAGCGTGTCAAGGATGTACTTGTGTCTTTCGGCTATGCTTAACATTTGCGCTTCGGTTTATTTTGCTGGTTTAATTTCATTTACAAATGTACGAATTTTTTATTGCAAACCAAAACAAACTCCTGTTTCTTTCGAAATGACACCCGTTTATTTTCGTTTGTGAGGCATTGGTGTGTATATTTTGGTTTGTTTTGCATGTATAAATTCGTTTCGTGTTTGATTGTTGTTGGAAAAATTTTCGTTTTGTGATTTTTATTCCTATATTTGTTGTGTCCTAAATAAACTGTCTATGGAGCTGGCTTTGCTGAAAGAACAAGTATTCCGTGCGAACCTCGCATTGGTCGAGCACGATTTGGTTATTTTTACGTGGGGCAACGTAAGCGGTATCGACCGCGACCGCGGATTGGTCGTTATCAAACCGAGCGGCGTGCCGTACGACCGGATGACGGCCGCGCAGATGGTCGTGCTGGATCTCGACGGGCATGTCGTGGAGGGAGCGCTCAACCCCTCCTCCGATGCCCCTACACACCTTGAAATATATAAGGCGTTTCCCGAGGTGGGAGGCGTCGTGCATACCCATTCGACCTATGCGACCGCCTGGGCGCAGGCCGAATGCGCGATTCCCGTCGTGGGAACGACCCATGCGGACTATTTTTACGGGGAGGTACCCTGTACGCGGAGTATGACGTGCGAAGAGGTCGCCGGGGAGTATGAGCGGCAGACGGGACTGGTGATTGTGGAAACTTTCAGCGGGCGGAACGCGATGCATACGCCGGCCATACTGGTCGCCAACCACGGGCCGTTTTCATGGGGCCGTACGCCTGAAGAGGCCGTGCACAACAGCGTCGTGCTGGAACAGGTGGCGAAGATGGCTTACGTAAGCCACTCCCTGAACAGCCGGATGCCGATGAACGATTTGTTGACGGAAAAACATTACAACCGCAAGCACGGGGCCAATGCCTACTACGGACAGAAGATAACGAAATACTGATCCGGGCGGTTTTATATGCTTTCTGCTACGGCCGTGCGCAGAAAACCCGTGCCGTTCCCGGGACAGGCGGGATGTTGTGTGAAAAATAAGTTCTCCCCCGTTGCAGTTATCTGCAACGGGGGTTACCGTGTTCGGACAGGACGCGGTTGCGCGGCGTGGCGGCTGTCGGCGGCCGGCTTTTGCATGTGCGGCTCTCCTGTCTTTTGCGTGCTTTTACATCGCTGCCTGATTACCTCGCTCTTCGGCGGCTTCTTTGGCATAGGGCCGGTGGTGTCGCCCTCGCCCTCCGGTGTGTTCCGGTTCCGACCCTATGCCCTTCACCGCGTATCCCCCGGATGCCTTCGTTCCGCGGTTCGGGGAGCTGGGGATTTTTTCGCGCCTGCCCTCGCTTTTTCCCCGTTTTCCGGGGAAACTGGCCTCAAAGAGGGGATATTTCCCCGATTTGTCAAAAGGTCATACTAATATGTCATTTAAAAATAATTTTGCCGGGCTGTTTTTGAGTAATTTCGGAACCTGAATGAAGTATAGTTTTTTATCTTGAATAGTCAAACCCAACCAAATCATGAAACACACCCTGTTTTGTCTGGTTTCCCTGCTCCTGCTGGCATCGGCGTCGGCGCAGGAGAAACCGAAAGCCTATTTAGTTTCCAACGCCCATTTCGACTCCCAATGGAACTGGGACGTACAGCGTTCGATCAGCGAATACATTCCGAAAACGCTCGACCAGAACCTGTTCCTGCTCGGGAAGTACCCGGACTACATATTCAATTTCGAAGGGGGAATCAAATATTCGTGGATGAAGGAGTATTATCCCCATCAGTACGAGTTGATTAAGAAATATATTGCCGAGGGGCGCTGGCACGTTACGGGCAGTACGTGGGACGCCACCGACCCGAATATCCCGTCCGCGGAGTCGTTTACACGCAATATATTGTACGGCCAGCGCTTTTACCGCAGCGAATTCGGGGTCGAGGGCACGGATATCTTCCTGCCGGACTGCTTCGGGTTCGGCTGGACGCTTCCCACGATTGCCGCGCATAGCGGACTTATCGGTTTCTCGACGCAGAAGCTGATGTGGCGCCACAAGCCCTTTTACGGCGAGAGCAAGGTGCCGTTCGAAATCGGCCTCTGGCAGGGTGTCGACGGTTCGCGAATCATGGCCGTGATGGATGCCCATAACTATACGACCAAGTGGCGTTACGAGGATTTGAGCCGGAGCGGGTATCTGGCCGGGCTGGCCGGACGGAGCCCCCTGAATGCCGTCTACCACTACTACGGAACGGGCGATACGGGCGGTGCGCCTACGATTGAGTCGGTGCGGGCGTTGGAGCTGGGTTTGCAGGGCAGCGGCCCTGTGGAGATTGTCAGCGCTACGAGCGACCGCCTCTACAAGGACTACCTTCCCTATGCGAATCATCCCGAACTTCCGGTGTGGGACGGTGAGCTGCTGATGGACGTGCACGCCACGGGCTGCTACACGTCGCAGGCGGCCATGAAGCTTTATAACCGCCGCAACGAACTGCTTGCCGATGCGGCCGAGCGGAGTGCCGTCGCTGCGGACTGGCTCGGCGCCGCGGCCTATCCGAAGCAATTGCTTACGGAGGCGTGGAAGCGCTTTATCTGGCATCAGTTCCACGACGATTTGACCGGAACCAGCATCCCGAGGGCTTACGAATTCTCGTGGAACGACGAATTGATTTCAATGAAACAGTTTGCAGGTGTGCTGACAACCTCCGTCGGCGCCGTTTCGCGCGCCCTCGATACGCGGGTGAAAGGCACGCCCGTCGTGATTTACAATCCGGCCGGGTTCCCCGTGTCGGATGTCGTCGAAGTGACGCTGCCGGTCGCAGGAGCGAAATTCGCCGTATACGACGACAAAGGCGCCCGGGTTCCGTCCCAGGTGCTCGACAGCCGGGACGGTAAAACCCGGCTGTTGGTGCGGGCTGCCGTACCGGCGTCGGGGTATGTGGTCTACGACGTCCGCAAGGGCGGTGGCGGCAAGGCTTCCCCGGCGCTGAAAGCGACGGAAACGGGCCTCGAAAACAGCATCTACAAGCTTACCCTCGACCGGAACGGCGACATCGGATCGATCATCGACAAGCGCAGCGGCAGGGAGCTCGTGGCTCCGGGCAAATCCGTGCGGCTTGCACTCTTTACCGATAACGAGTCGTTCAGCTGGCCGGCCTGGGAAATCCTGAAGAAGACCCTGGATGCCGAACCGCGTGCCGTTACGGGCGACGTGAAAGTTACCGTGGCTGAAAACGGGCCCCTACGGGCGTCGGTCTGCGTGGAACGTACCCACGGAGATTCGCATTTCCGTCAGTGGATTACCCTGACCGAGGGCGCGCAGGCCGACCGGATCGACCTTGTGAACGACATCGACTGGCAAAGTACGAATGCTTTGCTGAAAGCCGAATTCCCGCTCGCCGTGTCGAACGAAAAGGCCGTATACGACCTGGGCGTGGGCTCCGTGGCGCGTGGTAACAACACCCCGACCGCATACGAGGTCTATGCGCAGCAGTGGGCCGACCTGACCCATGCCGACGGCAGCTACGGCGTATCGGTGCTCAACGACAGCAAGTACGGCTGGGACAAACCCGCTGACAACGTGCTGCGCCTGACGCTGCTGCATACGCCCAAGACCAAGGGCGGCTATGCCTACCAGGACAGACAGGATTTCGGCCGCCATATCTTCACCTATTCCATCGTGGGCCACGACGGCGATTACCGTGCGGCGCAGACGGTGCAGAAAGCCGAGGTGCTCAACCAGCCCCTCACGGCGTTCGTCGCTCCCAAACACGGCGGTTCGCTCGGCAGGAGTTTTTCGTTCGCCTGCTCGCGGAACGACAACGTGGCGCTGCGCGCACTGAAACAGGCCGAGGACTCGGAGGAATACGTCGTGCGTTTCTACGAAACATCCGGAGTGCAGTCGCAGGATGCCGTCGTGGAGTTCGCCGCCGACATCGTCGCGGCCAAAGAGTTGAACGGTGTCGAGGATGAAACGGGGCCTGCCGATTTCAGCGGCCGTGAACTCCGTTTCGAAATAAAGCCTTTCGGCATGAAGACGTTCCGGGTGAAACTCGCCGCTCCCGCTAAAATGCTTGCTCCTGCGGCAACGGCTTGTGTGGAACTGCCCTGCAATGTCAAGACGGCCTCCTATAACTCGTTCCGTTCGGATGCGAATTTCGACGGCAAGGGCAACTCCTATGCGGCCGAACTGATACCCGGGCAGATCGAATACGGGGGCGTCGGCTTCCGCCTCGGCGACAGCGCCGCCGAGAACGGTGTCAAGTGCCGCCGCGACACGATCGCACTGCCGCAGGGCAATTACAACAAACTCTATCTGCTGGCCGCATCGACGCAGCACGACGTCCTTGCCGCGTTTACCGTCGACGGCAAAGAGCAGGAGGTGATCGTGCCCTATTACAGCGGTTTCGTAGGGCAGTGGGGACACACCGGACACACCGAAGCGTTCCTTAAACCCGCCGATGTGGCATTCGTGGGAACGCACCGCCACAACCTGGTTCAGAACAAGGACCTGCCCTACGAGTTTACCTATATGTTCTGTATCGGACTCGATATTCCCGCCGGCGCGAAACAGCTCGTCCTGCCGGACAATCCGCGTGTGGTGGTCTTTGCGGCGACCGTCGCCGACGATGTGAACAATGCGGTTGCGCCCGCCTGCGACCTGCTGCGCGTGGCGCTTCCCGCGAAAGGGGCCGATGCTGCGGAGGTGCTCCGCAAGAACCTCGTTTACGGGAAACCCGTTGTCGGGCGTTCGGGACAGGTCAACAGCTCGGAGCGGGCGGAGTGCGCCCTGGACGACGACATCTCGACCAAGTGGTGCGATTACAGCGATGCGAAGCCCAAATTCATCAGCATCGACATGCAGCAGGAAACGCCTGTACGGGGGTGGACTGTCATGCACGGCGGGCTGGAAGCGCTCGACTTCATAACCAAAGAATACAGCCTGCAGGTCAAGTCGAATCCCGACGACGAGTGGAAGACGGTCGATACGGTTTACGACAACACTGCACTGGAAACCGACTGGCTGCTGGCCGAGCCCGTCAAAGCCCGCTTTGTCCGTCTGCTGGTCACGAAACCCGACCAGAGCGAGGGCAATACGACGCGTATCTATGAATTCTCCGTATATTAACGGCATGCGGATGTGGTAAAGGGGGTGGGAACTGCCGTTAGTTCCCGCCCTTTTTTCGGTGTCGCCCCGCCCTGGGGGCGTGCAATTCGCAGTGCGCAGCCGGAAAACCGTTCGGTCAAAATACACAGACTAAAAATCAATTTATCCGGCTGTTGTTTTGAAAATAAAGGGCATTTTTGTATTTCGGAAAAATCGGTTCCGGCCGTGTTCCGTGTGGTTTCGGGCCGGAGTGTTCCGAACCGTTGTAATAGAATGCTAACTTAACCCCGATTCGATATGACTGTTGGAATCCTGTCCGGGCGCCTGTTCCGGAACGCCAAGGCGAATGCCGCCCTTTTGTTCGTATCCGCGTTGATGCTGGCCGCTCCTGTCCATGCCGCAAAGAAGATAGACCGGAAAGCGGTCGTGACGCGGCACAACCCCGAAATCCGCGAATGCGGCCTCCGGGGCCCGTTGCAGGTCGGGAACGGGGAGTTCGCATTCGGGTTCGACATCAGCGGACTGCAGACTTTCTCCGACAACGCGAATACGATGTCTAACTGGGGTTGGTACCGTTTTCCGCTGCCGCAGGGCCAGCGCCCCGAAGATTTCCGGGGCGCGGAATGGAATGCGCAGGGCCGCATGGTGCGGTACGACATTCCGAATCCCGGACAGGGCGAACTGCGCGACTGGATGGTGCGGAATCCCCAACGGATTAACCTCGGACGCATGGGACTTATACTGGTGAAAGACGACGGCACGCGCGCCGCCCCCGAAGACCTTGCCGATCCCGTGCAGCGGCTCGACCTCTGGACGGGCACGGCGACGAGCCGTTACAATATCGATGGCCGGGAGGTGACCGTGACCACCGTCGGGCATCCGGACAGGGATGCCGTGGCCGTCAGGATTACGTCGGAGAAGGTGGCCGACGGGACGATCGGCGTTTTTCTGCGTTTCCCGTTTCCGTCGAATGCGGAGTTCGGCAGTGCCGCCGACTGGAACTCTCCCGGCAGGCACCGGACGGAACTCGCGCCCGGCGATCACCGGGCCAGCTTCCACCGCACCCTCGGCGACACGAATTACGATGTCCATATAGCCTGGGACAACGGTGCCGTGCTGCGCGAGGTGCGGGAACACGCCTACGAGTTGTTTCCCGCGACCGACGCGCACGAGATAAGTTTCGTTGTCTGCTTCGACAAGGTTGTCGGCAACTCCGCAATCCCTACTTTTGCGCAGACTGTACGAGCGAGTGTCCGGCACTGGCAGGAGTTCTGGGAGAGCGGCGGCGCTGTCGACCTCTCGGGAAGTACCGACCCGCGCTGGAAAGAGCTCGAGCGGCGTGTGGTGCTTTCGCAGTACGTGATGGCCGTGAACGAGGCCGGATCGCTTCCGCCGCAGGAGAGCGGCCTTGTCAACAACGGTTGGTACGGCAAGTACCACCACGAGATGATTTGGTGGCACTGCACCCATTACGCCCTGTGGGGGCGTTGGGAGATGGCCTCCCGCATGATGGAGGTTTTCCCGGACAACCTGGAAACCTACAGGCGGAAGGCCGCCTTGCAGGGCTATGAGGGGGCTCGCTGGCCGAAGACCATCGGCGACCATGCATGGTGGGAGTGGCCGCTGGAAACCACGGCGCTGCTTATCTGGCAGCAGCCGCACCCGATTTTCTATGCCGAACTCGAATACCGGCAGCATCCCACGCGCGAAACGCTCGAAAAATGGCGGGACGTGGTTTTCGAAACCGCCGATTTCATGGCTTCGTATGCTCATTACAACGAGGCGGAAGACCGTTATATTTTGGGATACCCGTTGCAGGTCGTGGGTGAGAACGCCGATCCGCGGACGACAATCAATCCGACGTTCGAATTGAGCTACTGGCTCACCGGCCTGCGTATCGCCTGCGAATGGCGCGAACGGCTGGAGATGGCTCCCAAAGCGGAATACGAACGTGTGTGCGACAAACTTTCGCCGCTGCCCGTGCAGGAGGGCGTATATGTTTCGTGGGAGAATATCGAGCAGATGTGGACGCGTTACAACTGGGAGCACCCGGCGCTTATCGGCGCCTACGGCATGCTGCCCGGCGACGGGGTGGACATTCCCACGATGGAGCGTACGCTGATGAAAGTCCATCGCGAATGGAAACTGCACGAAACCTGGGGATGGGATTTCCCGATGCTCGCCATGTGCGCCGCGCGGCTCGGAAAACCCGAAATGGCAGTCGCATACCTGCTGGACTATCCGGCGTTCGATTTCGATGCCTGCGGGCTGGTCGGCGGCGGCCGAGCCCCGTTCCCCTATTTCCCGGGCAACGGCGGACTGCTGTACGCCGTGGCGATGATGGCTGCCGGTTGGGACGGTGCGCCTTCGGACAATGCTCCCGGATTCCCGAAAAAAGGGTGGACGGTCAAACACGAGGGGCTGTACAAGGCGCTGTAATGCCGAATGGACGAAACCTAAAAATGTCGATGATATGCGAATCTTTTCAATTGTTCTTTTTCTGTCGGTAATTGCCGGGACGGACGTTTCGGCGCAGGCCGATTTCAGCCTGGCTCCCGTGACGAAAATCACTCCCGGGGAGTTGGCCGGCAAATTCGCAGCGCCGCCCGGCGAGGCCGGAATGTCGTGCTACTGGTGGTGGCTGAACGGTGTGGCCACCAAGGAATCGATTACCCGCGACCTCGAGCAGATGAAAGCCAAAGGGTACGGCTCGGCTTCGATTATCGATGCCGGGGGATTCAACCAGGTGACCGGCAAACCCGAACCCGGCGAAGTGTTCCTCTCGCCCGGATGGATGGAGCTCTACCGGCATGCCGTGCGCGAGGCCGACCGGTTGGGAATTGCCCTCGCGGTCAATGCGACGAGCGGCTGGAATCCCGGCGGACCGTTTATTACGCCGGAATTGGCCCTGAAAAAACTGACCTGGTCGGAAACCGATGTCGACGGAGGCTGCCGGGTCGAGCTGGCGCTGGCGCAGCCGCCGACGTGGTATATGTATAAGGATGTCTGCGTGCAGGCGGTGCGAAAAGCCCCGGAAGGTACGCCGATGCGAGATGCCGCCATTCCGAACTGGTCGGCCAAGGCGTTTTTCAGCGGCCTGGGATTTCAGGAGATATTTCCGCTCGAAAAATTGAGCGCCGATTTTTATTACGACTCCGGTGCCGAACCCCTCCGGAAAGGGGAGATTCTCGACCTGACGGAGTTTTTCGACGGCAGGACGCTGAAATGGGATGCCCCTGCGGGCGAATGGACGATTCTCCGCTACGGCTGGACCTGCACCGGGGCCCATACTTCGACTTCGAGCGACGGATGGAGCGGCCTGTCGCTCGACCACCTGAATCCCGAGGCTTTCGAAGCATACAGCGACAACGTGCTGAAACCGCTGATCCGTGCGGCGAAAGAGGAGGGCAACAGCGTCAAGTTCCTGCTGACCGACAGCTGGGAAATGGGAGTCGTCAACTGGACGAACCGTTTTCCCGAAGAGTTCCGCAAATTCCGGGGATACGACCTTTGGAGTTACCTGCCGGTGATGACCGGCCGTGTCGTCGACAGCCCCGAAGTGTCGAACCGTTTCTTGCAGGATATCCGCCGTACGGTCAGCGACTGCATCCTGAACTACCACTACAAATTGTTCCGGGAACTGGCCAACGAGAACGGCATGCTGATAGACCCCGAGGCGGGAGGCCCGTGCTATACCCCGGTCGACGCGCTGGAAGTGATGGGCGCCTGCGACATTCCCCATGGCGAATACTGGGCACGCTCCACGTCGCACGTCGCTTCGGAACAGGCACGCCTGTCGGTGCGGCAGAGCGCCTGCGCTGCGCATACCAACGGCAAGCGGTTCGTCGAGGCCGAGGGTCCGACCAGCATCGGGCCGCATTGGGAACGCTCCCCGCGCGACCTGAAAGGGCTTGTCGACCGCATATTCTGTTCGGGCGTCAACCGCCTCGTATGGCATACGTTCACCACTTCGCCCGAGGAGTACGGAACGCCCGGAATCGAATATTTCGCTGGCACGCACCTCAATCCGAACGTGACGTGGTGGGAGCAGGCGGGGGATTTCGTCGGCTACATCGACCGCTGTTCGTATCTGCTCCAGCAGGGACTCTTCGTGGCCGATGTACTCTATTACAACGGCGACGACGTTCCCAACATGGTCTTCCTGAAAGAGGAAGTGACCGACCTGGAGCCCGGCTACGACTGGGATAAATGTTCGAAAGACGTGATTCTGAACCGCCTGTCGGTCGAGGACGGCCGGTTGGTGCTTCCGGACGGAATGTCGTACCGGATACTGGTGCTGCCCCGCCTCGAACAGATCGACCTCGACGTAATGCGCAGAATCGAGCGTCTGGTACTGGACGGCATGGTGCTCGTCGGCGAGCCGCCGCGGCGGACGACCGGGTTGGCGCATTATCCCGACGGCGATGGGGAGCTGAACGAAATCGTGAACCGTATGTGGCGGTGCAATGCGGGCAGCTGGCTGGACGGTGTCAACCGCACCGAGAACGTTTACGGCAAGGGCCGCGTCATCCGCGGGCAGAAGTTGAGCCATGTATTGGCGTCGCTCCGGGCACCTTCCGATTTCTCGTATGTGTCCGACGACCCGGCGACCCGGCTCGATTATATCCACCGGGCAACGGAACGGCAGGATATCTATTTCGTTACGAACCGCTTTGCGATGAACGGCATAAACGACTATTACTACCGCTACCTGCCCGTTGCGTACGACCGTTTCGAACAGGTGGAGTGCCGTTTCCGGGTGGCGGGGAAAAGACCCGAATTCTGGAATCCGCACACGGGCGAGATTACCCCCGTCGTCTGCTATTACGAGAAAGACGACTGCACGTACATTCCCATGCACTTCGCTCCCGAGGGCTCGGTATTCGTCGTATTCACGGCGGACGGCGCAGGCGGCGAGCACATCGTACGGGTCGACCGCAGCGGCGGGACGCTCTTTCCGCAGCGGCCGTCGGTCCGTTATCCGGCCGTCGGGTTCGAAAAGGCCGGGGAGGAGATTTATGCCGTTGTTTCCGACCCGGGACAGTATACCGTTTACTGGTCTAACGGGAATACCTCTGCCGTCGGGGCGGAAAACCTGCCTGCGGAGATGACCGTGGGCGGCGACTGGCGCGTGCGCTTCGATCCTGCATGGGGTCCGACAGAGCCCGTGACTTTCGGCCGGCTGGTTTCGTGGACCGAATCGTCCGAACCCCTGATCCGGTATTACTCGGGAAAAGCGGTTTATGAAAATGAATTCGACCTGGATAAAAAGCAGATTCGGGATAAAAAAATCGTGCTGGATTTGGGCAATGTGCAGGATGTGGCCGTGATTCGCCTGAACGGCCACGAGTTTCCAGTTTCGTGGTGCTCCCCCTATGAGGTCGACATAACACCGTATGTCAGGGCGGGACGCAACAGCCTGTCGGTCGATGTGGTGAACCTCTGGCCCAACCGGCTGATTGGGGACGGCAAACTGCCGCCCGGGGAGCGGACGACCCGAAGCAATATCAGCAAATACGACGCTCCCGATGCCGGGAAGTACATGCGGGTTTCGGGCCTGCTGGGCCCGGTGCGGGTGCGGTTCTTCGAAAAGACGAAAATTACGCCGCAGGGCAAAAACCGAAAGACAAAAACCGATACGATATGAATTGTTTGAAAACACTGTTGCTGGCGTTCGCCCTTTTTCCCGCTGCGGGTTTCGCGGCGGGCGGGGATGCGGCGTCCTATGTCTGTAATCGGGCGCCGCTGGCACCGAAAGCCTATGCAGAACTGCCGCTCGGGGCTATCCGCGCACGGGGGTGGCTGCTCGAAATGCTGGAACGCCAGCGATCGGGTGCCACCGGACAGATGGATCGGCTCTATCCCGCGGTCATGGGACCGCGCAACGGCTGGCTGGGCGGCGACGGCGACCAGTGGGAGCGCGGCCCCTATTGGATTGACGGGTTGCTGCCGCTGGCCTATATCCTCGATGACGAGGAGCTTAAGGCCAAGGTGCGGCCCTGGGTGGAGTGGGCGTTGCGAAGCCAGCGCGAGGACGGCTATTTCGGCCCTGCGCAGGATTATCCCTATGAACCCGGCCTGCAGCGGGACAACTCGGCCGACTGGTGGCCGCGGATGGTGGTGCTGAAGATACTCCAGCAATACTATTCTGCGACGGGCGACGAACGGGTAGTCGGCTTCATGACCCGCTATTTCCGCTACCAGTTGAAAACCCTGCCCGAGAAACCGCTGGGACACTGGACTTTCTGGGCCCGTTACCGGCAGTGCGACAATTTACAGGCCGTTTATTGGCTTTACAACATAACGGGCGACGGGTTCCTGCTGGAGCTGGGCGACCTGCTGCACAGCCAGGGTCACGATTTTACCCGGATGTTCCTTTGTTCGGACGACCTGAAATGCTTCGGCTCCATCCACTGTGTCAATCTGGCGCAGGGCATCAAGGAGCCGGTAATTTATTATCAGCACCATCCCGACCCGAAGTATATCGAAGCGGTGAAAAAAGGGCTGTCGGATCTCCGGTTGCTGCACGGCCAGCCGCAGGGCATGTTCGGCGGCGACGAAGGCCTGCACGGCAACAATCCCACGCAGGGCTCGGAGTTGTGTTCGGCGGTCGAGTTGATGTATTCGCTCGAGAAGATGACCGAAATCACGGGCGACGTGGGGTTTGCCGACCACCTCGAGCGCATTGCTTTCAATGCCCTGCCGGCGCAGGTAACTGACGATTTCATGCACAAGCAGTATTTCCAGCAGCCCAACCAGGTGATGGTCACCCGCCATACGCACAACTTCTACGAGGATGCCAACCATGCCGGGACGGACATCGTTTTCGGTACGCTCTCGGGGTATCCCTGCTGCTTTTCGAACATGCACCAGGGGTGGCCCAAGTTTACGCAGAATCTGTGGTATGCCGCGCCCGGTAACGGGGTTGCGGCGATGCTCTATTCGCCCTCCGAAGTTACACTGGAAGCCGGCGGACGCCAAGTGACAATCACCGAGGATACGGCCTATCCGGTGGAGGAGGAAATCCGCTTCACGCTCCGGATTGCAGGGCGGAAAGCCGCCGTGAAATTCCCGTTCCACCTGCGGATTCCCGCCTGGTGCGAGGGGGCGGAAATCAGCCTGAACGGGGAGCGGATAGAGAATCCCCGCGGCGGCGCCATAGCCGTTCTCGACCGGGAGTGGCGCGACGGCGATCGGCTGGTGCTCCGCTTGCCGATGGAAGTGAGAACGAGCCGCTGGTACGAAAATTCCGTCGCTGTGGAGCGCGGGCCGCTGGTATATGCGCTCGCCATGCGGGAAAAGTGGGAGAAAAAGTCGTTCGGCGGCGCCGCCGCGCAGTTCGGCGATGAATATTGCGAAGTGACCTCTGCGGACAAATGGAATTACGGGATTGTCGCACGTGCTGCCGAGCACCCCGGAGAGCATTTTTTCGTATCTTTGGATAAGGAAAAACAACAGGGCCGCTTTTTCTGGAATCCCGACGGAGCCCCGGTGCGCATACGGATGAAAGCCCGCGAGATTCCGAGCTGGACGCTGTACAACGAAATGGCGGGACCCCTGCCGTATTCCGTAGGTGCGACCCCCTGTCCGGAAGAGGAGATTGAACTGATTCCGTACGGCTGTACGACGCTGCGCATTTCCGAGTTTCCGCTGGTGCGGTAACCGCCCGAGTGAGTTGTTTATTAATATCAGATACCATGAATTTCAAAAACAAAGCCCTGGCCGTGCTGTTTGCCGCCTTGGCCGCCCCGGCAGCCTTCGGGCAGGTGGCTGCCGTGCCGGATATGAACGAACTGCGCCGTCCGTTCGGGGCGGAAGATGTTTCCGCTTTCGCGAAACCGCCTGAAATCAACTATCCCCAGACGTGGTTCCATCTTATCGGCGGCAATGTGTCGGCTGCGGGAATCACGGAAGACCTCGAGGCGATAGCCGGAGCCGGAATTTCCGGTGTACAACTTTTCCACGGACAGTTCGGCGGCCCGTGGCCGGGCGTCGAGCCCCAGATTACGGCGTTGAGCCCGACGTGGGACGACGTGGTGAAGCATGCCGCAAGCGAAGCCCGGCGGCTGGGACTGCGTTTTACGATGCAGAACTGCTCGGGCTGGGCTACTTCGGGCGGCCCGTGGATCGAGCCGTCGAATGCCATGCGGCACCTCGTGTGGAGCCGCACGGATGTCGCGGCGGGGGATACGGGTGTGGCATTGCCCGTTGCGGCGGCCGGCCGGGAAACGTGGCGCGATTACCGCGATGTGGCGGTGCTCGCTTTTCCGACGCCGCTGGACGATACCGGCGATTTCCTGAAACCCCTGTCGGTCGAAAGCAACCGCGAGGCGCCGTGGAAAGAGGTGCTTTGCGCTGCGAACGGAAGCTTTGCACAGCTTCCGCCCTGCGACAGGGGCGACCCCGTACGGATTGAGGTCACGTTCCCCGAGGCGGTCGTCGTCCGTACCATCGAACTGCCGAGCATGAACAGCATCAACCATCCCCGCTGTTACGAGCCCGGGATAACCCTGACCGTCGAGGCTGTCGCTCCGGACGGAAGCGTTACGCAGGTCATGCACGGCGAGGTGCCCTCGGCCAATTCGCAGGACAATACGCCGGTTTCGTTCGCTTGTTCCGACGGCATTGCGACCGCTAAATACCGGATTACAATCGTAAATCGGTACGATATGACGCTCCGCTCGCTGAAACTCTATACCGCGGCGCGGAAGAACTGCTGGGAATCCGAGGCGGGGTGGACGCTCCGCAACCTGGAGCGCGCGAATGCTCATCCGGTACAGAATCCGGCCGCATATGTTTCCCGGGAGCGGATTGTGGATATTACGGCTTCGATGAAGGACGACGGTACGCTGGACTGGACCGTTCCCGAAGGACGCTGGACGATTCTGCGCATCGGGCATGTCAACACCGGGCGGCGGAATTCGCCCGCCCCGCCCGAAGGAACGGGGTGGGAGTGCAACAAACTCTCGCCCGACGGTGCGAAAGCCCAGTTTGCAGGGTATATCGGACGTCTGAACGACGGCCCGCTTGCCGGCGGGCTTCTCGGCGGCATGCTGCTGGACAGCTGGGAGTGCGAAACGCAGACTTGGACAGCCGGTATGGAGGCGGAGTTCGCAAAGAAGAACGACTATGAATTGCGCAGTTGGCTGCCTGCCGTTCTGGGGTTCGTGGTCGGCGACCAGGAAACTACGGCCCGCTTCCTGCGCGACTGGCGGGGAACGATTTCCGACCTGTTCGTCGAGAATTTCTACGGGACGATGGCCGGGCTGGCGAAAAAGAGGGGACTGACCATCACCTACGAAACGGCGGCGGGCGACGTGTTCCCGGCCGACATCCTCGAATATTATAAATATGCCGACGTGCCGATGTGCGAGTTTTGGCAGCCCTTTACCGACGGGTTCGTCGGGTCGCTGAATTTCAAACCGATAAAACCGACGGCCTCGGCCGCCCGATTCTACGGCAAACCCCGCGTTGCGGCCGAGGCTTTCACGTCGTTTTCCCATACGTGGGACGAACATTGGAGCATGTTGAAAGAGGTGGCCAACACCAACCTCGTCGAGGGAGTTACGCATCTTGTCTACCATACCTATACGCACAATCCGCAGCGGCCGTTCCTGCCTCCCGGCACTTCGTTCGGCGGGCCGGGCATCGGTACGCCTTTCCTGCGCGGGCAGACCTGGTGGAAGCATATGCCCGCCATCAACGACTATTTCGCCCGTTGCAGTTATATGATGGAGCGCGGCCGGCCCGTGTCGGACATCATCTGGTACCTGGGCGACGAGTTGAGTCCGAAGCCCGATCAGGATCCCGATTTGCTGCGGGGCTACAAATACGACTACTGCAATCCGGATATCCTGATGAACCGCCTCCGCGTCGAAGACGGACGGTTCGTAACGCCCGACGGCATCGAATACAGCGTGCTTTGGCTGCCCGATAACTGCCGGATGCTGCCCGAAACGCTCGAAAAGATACTGGCTTTTGTCCGCAGCGGCGCCACCGTCATCGGCGATGCCCCGCAGGGGCTTGCGACGCTTAACGGCGGTAAAGCGGCGCAGCGGCGTTTCGACAAGGCCGTGAAAGGTATCTGGGGCAGCAATGTCCCGGGCGTGCGGAAAGTCGGCCGCGGCCGGGTGATCTCGGGCCTGCCCGTCGCCGAAGCGCTTGCCGCGGCGGGCATTGCTCCCGATGTCCGCGGCGATGCGCTCTGGGCACACCGCCGCACGGAGGGTGCGGACTGGTATTTCGTATGTCCGCAGAAAGGCGCGGGCTTTTCCGGCACGATGGATTTCCGTTGCACGGGCCGCGCCGAGATATGGAATCCTGCGACCGGTGAAAGGCGCCTCGCCGAGGCTTCGGCATCCGGCGGACGTACCCGCGTGATGCTGGATTTGCCGCAGTCGGGGGCGTGTTACGTCGTGTTCCGGCGGGATGCGGATACCTCGGAGCCGCTGCGTCCGGATATGACACGGTGGGTGGCGCTGGGTGCAACGCGGCTGCATGACTGGACACTGCGCTTTCCTGCGGGCTGGGGTGCTCCCGGGGAGTTGAAACTGTCGGAACTCAAACCCTGGAAAGAACTCGATATTCCGGAGGAGGGGCGGGCGTTTTCCGGGACGGCCGTTTATGAAACGACGTTCGAGATGCCCGAAACCGGGCGTAATCTTTCGTATGTGCTCGATTTGGGCCGGGTCGAGATGATTGCCGCGGTTACGGTGAACGGTTGTCCCGTGCAGACGTTGTGGGCGCCGCCGTACCGCGTGGAGATTACCGATTATCTGCGCCCCGGAAAAAATACCCTCGTCGTCGACGTGACGAACACCTGGTTCAACCGGCTGGTGTACGATGCCGGGAAGGCCCCGGAAGAGCGTAAAACCTGGGTGATACGGTGGCCGTCGCCCGACGAGCCGCTGCGTGACGGCGGGCTTCTCGGGCCCGTGCGTGTGGATGTCGTGAGCATGCCCGAATAACCTGCCGCCGGGAGCCGGCGATGAAAAAGCCCGGAGCATAGGCTCCGGGCTTTTTTGTGCGGGTTGCCGTCGTGCGGGAAGACGGCGCCGATTCGTTGCCGTCCGGTTATTCGAGCCGGAGTATGAGCCCGATTTTTGTTTCCGCGTTCCACAGCCAGACTTTGCCCTGATCGTGTTTCAGCACCAATGCCTGCATCTGCTGTGAGGGGAAGCTCGATATGCCGTGCGTTTCCACGGTTACGGATACGTATTTGTCGACGACGGGATCGGCATCCAATGTACAGGATATGTAGCGGCTTTGCGACGTATTCTGGATGCGGAAGCTCCGGTGACGGGTGTTGAACGCAAGTTGATAAATGTCGTTGTCGTAGATGAACAGGTTGTTTTCGTTGTCGTACACGCCAGGTACCTCCTTTTTCAGCAGCGCGTACGAGTGGCCGGCATCGACCTCGTTATCCTTGCAGGCTGTCGCCGCAACAAGGACGGCAACCGTAAAAATGATTTTTTTCAGCATGGTCGTGGTGTTTTATTTCGTGATTTCCAATTCTTTGATAAGTACTTCTGTCGAACCGTCTTCGCGTGTGATTTCCGCCCGTAATTCGCACGGGCCGGATTCGGTGAAGACGTGCTCGTCCTCGTCGAGTGCGGTTCCGTTTAGTTTCCAGACGATCTTGCAACCCTCCTCGTCGATATTCGAAGCGACGAGCGGAATGGCTTCCCCGATGCCGAACCTTCTTTTGGTCAGTGGAATTACGGGATATTCCGAGGTGAGCGGATTCGTCAGAAAACCGAACTCGACAGGCGAGGTTTCCTCATGGCCTGCCGCCGCAACGGTGCCCTCGTACTCGGTGTCCGGCAGCAATCCTTTGATGTAGAGTGACGTCGCGGTCTGAACGGGGGCCGAGAGGTAGTCCGTGTCGCCTTTGCGGCGCCAGCGCACCTGCCATTGGGTATCGGGGTTGTAGCCGGGCCATGAAATTTTGGCTTCGCGTTGGTAGGGGAGGATGTCGACCATGCCCGAATTCATTTTTACGTATATCCGGCATTCGCCCTTGACTTCCGGATTCTGGACGGAGGTAGCCGTAATCAAGGCCGAGCCCGTGGCGTTCGCAGTCAGTTTTCCCTGTTTGTCTACCGCAACGATTGCGTCGTCGCTGCTTTCCCACGTCACGCGGCGGTTTTGGACATTGATCGGGAGTATGTTCGCATGCAGGGCGAGTTCGTCGCCCACGGCCATTTCGAAAGAGGGAGCGTCGAATTCGATTTTTTCCACGGGAACATCCACGTCGTCGAACAGGACGATCGATATCACCCAATTGATTCCCAGGTCGTTGGTCATGTGCCACGACTTGCCGTTGTCGGTCGATATCAGGCCTCCCTTGCCGTTGACCTGCGGCCCGTGGTCGGCTGTGGAAGGCCATCCCGCCGCGGAGTGCAGCAGATAGCCTACTTTCAGGCTCTTGCCCTGTTCGATCCGAATGTTTCGGGAGGAGAGGTCGACCGTCGTCAAGCCGTCCGTAACGATATTTTCCATCGGTTCGCAGTAAACCACCTCATCGTCTATGAAAACATACAGGTCGGCGACGTTGCCTTCCCCGCCCAGCTGGATGTTGACTTTCTGGAGTGCATTCCCGACATACGCCGAAAGATCGCTGCTGTCCCAGCCGGCCGCCCTGATTTGGTTCGGAACGAAAAAAATCCCTTGGAAATTCTCTCCTTGATACCACTTCAGCTTCGTTCCTCCGACCTCGCCGGTCGCTTGCAGGGTGATTTCCCGGAAATTGTCGCCCCGGACGACATCGACGTATCCGGAGTAGATCAGGTACCCCTCCTTGTCGGCCTGTAATTGGTATTTACCGGCTGGAATGTCGGTGAACAGACAGGTTCCGGAGAGTCCTGTGTCCCCGCTTATCCGCTGCCCGGTCGCTGTCAGGCCGCGGGTTACCAGAGCCGACTGCCGTTCGGATTCTTCTACGGGCATAAGGCTCACATACGTGTTAATCATCAGTTTGCCTTCGCTGTTTTTCACCGTCACGCTCAACGACGCCGTGTTGGTTTGTTTCACCGAGAACGTTATGTTGCCGTCGGCCTGCTGTTTGATATTTGAAATTTCGACTCCGACCGGAAGCCCGGCCCAGGTTCTGAATTCCGGATGTGTTTTGGAGTTGAGTTCCGTCACGTTCCGGCTTCCGGGATAATACATTCCCGCACGGTAGGATGCCGGGGCGTTTTGATTGTCCGCCTCGACGAGTTCGTGGCACGGGTGGGAGGGGGCGCCGTTGGGGGCGTTCATGCCCCACATGCCC
The DNA here is from genome assembly GCF_902388705.1 of uncultured Alistipes sp. Lineage (GTDB taxonomy): Bacteria > Bacteroidota > Bacteroidia > Bacteroidales > Rikenellaceae > Alistipes. Next base: position 16,481 of record NZ_CABMQJ010000010.1, on the reverse strand, counting down.
ATTGCCGTATTGGAGCGGGTGCCGCTGCCGTCCGGCCATGTCACGATGTTGTCGGAGCGGTCGATGTGCCATACCAGCATGCCGCCGAATTCGAAGAACGAATCCCACGGCGTGATGTCACCGCCGTTGCTGCGGTTCGAAAAGAGGAAGTATTCGTCGGGGTTGTTCGTTTTCAGCAGCAATCCCTTGTTTCTGGCGAGCGGCTCGAGCGTATATTCACCCTCCCGATCAATCACTTCGTAGTCCAGCCAGCCGAGCATCAGCCGCTCCATGGCGTTGAAATTTACCGGGATGGTGCCTCCGTTGAAGGTGCCGTCGCAGTAGATCGAGAATTTACCCAGACGTCCCGAATAATCGTCGGTCAATCCCAACGTATGTCCGAATTCGTGGAGAAACGTGGAGTAGGCGCCCCGTATGGTTTCGGTAGCCATTTCCTGGGAAATGGCGTAGCTGTCCACGAGTTTGCCGTCGAGCACCAGGCCGCCGCCCGCTACGCCCGAAGCGTGCGGCCAGGGAGTCGGTATGGAGGTGTCGTTCGGCCCCGAGTGGAACAGATAAACGTTGTCGACCTTGTCGTCGTGGTTGTAGTCGAATTCCGAGAAATCGACTCCATATTGTTCCTTTGCCATTTTGCAGGCTTCGATGACCAGTTTTCCCACGTCACCGTCGTTTCCTTCGCCGGGCTGGGGCTTGCCGCCGTAGTAGCCCATGGATTTGGACAGGGTGAGGGGCCCTACCACGACGAATTGCGGCCGGAACTTGCCGCCGGAGTTGTCGATCAGAAATTGGCGGGCACTGCCCACGCAGCCGATACCCGTGTAGTTTTCGCCGTTGAGCATTCGGTCGTACTCCCGGTTGGCATCCGGGGTGTAGAAAGGCCTTTCTTTCGTTTCCACGAGCAGGATGAGTCGTTTGACATCCCCCTGCCAGACCACCTTGTTGATGGTCGGTTCCCACGTCGCGGCGGTACATGCCTGCCGGAGCCCGGAAACAAATAACAGAAGAACAAGCGTCTTGCGGATTAAGTCGATGGTTTTCATGTCGGTTTGTAATTGTTTGTAATAATAGGATTAAGTGTGTCCGGTGAAAAGGACGCCGCGCCGGGTGCCTGCGGTGCCGAAACGGCTTTCAGCAAATTTAATCGGAAGAAAGTTTGCGCATAGAGCGGGATTTGTTATTTATGCATGGCGTTTTGGCATTCTTGAAACCCGCTTTCAATTATTATCATTTTCTTACAGTCAACCGTCATTTGGCATATTATCCCGAGGTAACCGAACCTTTAATTTTGTAAAAAACAATTTTAAAGCACCTGCCTATGACCTGATGAACCCGACACTTTTTCCGTACTGTAATGCGTCCGGCTGTCTGACCGGACTTTTCAACGCTAACCTATATTAATTATTAACCCTATCAATGTTATGTCTAAAAATCGCATTTATGGTGAAAGATTTACGAATGTTGGTATGATTTTCCGCCAGACGGGCAAGCCGTGGGGGCGCAGGACGGGTCTGCTGCTCGTGTCGGCCGTTTTCTGCCTGTCGTCCCTGTTTGCGGCAGAACCGGCATCGGGTGCACCCCGCAGCGGCAGTGCTGCAGCTCCCGCCGGTGAAGCGGCTCCGAATTCATTCTCTCCTTCTCAAAAGGATATTACGGTTACCGGTTCCGTCGTGGACGAGGACGGCGGACCGTTGTCCGGCGTGACCGTCGTTGTGAAAAATTCCGGCGCGGGCGTTATCACCAACAGCAACGGCGAGTTTTCGATAAAGGCTCCGGATGCAAATTCCGTCCTCGCTTTTTCTTTTCTGGGATATGAACCCCAGGAACTGGTCGTCGGCGACCGGCGTATTCTCACGGTTATCCTCAAAGAGTCTGCACAGGAGCTGGAGGATGTCGTCGTCGTAGGTTTCGGCACCCAGAAAAAAGAGAGCCTTGTCAGCGCCATAACCACTGTCAGGCCGTCGGAACTGAAAGGCCCGACGAGCAACCTGACGACGATGATCGGCGGTCAGATTGCCGGTATGATTTCCTACCAGCGCAGCGGCGAGCCCGGACAGGACAATGCCGAGTTTTTTATCCGCGGCGTGGGTTCGTTCGGTGCCGGCAAGGTCGACCCGCTGATTCTGATCGACGGCATCGAATCGTCGAGTACCGACCTGGCCCGGCTCCAACCCGACGATATCGCCGATTTCTCGGTACTCAAGGATGCTACGGCATCGGCCGTTTACGGCGCACGCGGTGCCAACGGCGTTGTCCTGGTCAATACCAAGAGCGGCCGGGAGGGGAAAACCCAGTTCAATTTCCGCGCTGAAAACTCCATTTCGACCAATACGAAGAATTTCCGTTTTGCCGACAACATCACCTACATGGAACTGGCGAACGAGGCGGTGCTCACGCGTAATCCCCAGTCGCCGCTGACCTATTCGAAGGACAAAATCGAGCAGACCCGTCGCGGTGCAGACCCGGTGCTCTATCCGAACAACAACTGGATCGACCAGCTGATTAAGCCCTCGACCATGAACCAGCGTTTCAACGCGAACCTTTCGGGCGGCGGACGGGTCGCACGCTTCTATCTGGCCGGGACATTCAACATCGACAACGGCGTGCTGCGCAACGACAACAAGAACGATTTCAAGAACAACATCAGCCTGAAAAACTATTCGATTCGCTCGAATACCGACCTGCAGTTGACCAAGACTACGGTGGCTACCGTGCGTGTCTACGCCCAGTTCGACGATTATAAAGGCCCGATAGGGGGCGGCGAGAATATCTTCAGGTCGGCAATGGCCGCCAACCCGGTCGCTTTCCCCGCCGTCTATCCGCAGAGCTATTCGCCCAATACGACGCATCCAATGTTCGGTAGCGCGCTGACACCCAACTCGACGGAGGTGCTTTACAAGAATCCCTATGCACAGATGGTATCGGGTTATCAGGTGAATAACTCATCGACCATCAATGCGCAGATCGAATTCAAGCAGGATTTCGGTTTCTGGGTTCCCGGACTTACTGCGCGTGCCATGGGATATACCCAGCGTTACTCGTTCTTCACGACCTCGCGGCAGTACAATCCGTTCTTCTACAAGGCGAATGTCACCTCGCAGGGGGTGGTGCTCGCACCTTTCAACGACGGTAGCAACAACTCGATCGGTACGCCGGGTACCGAGTATCTCAACTACAGCGAGGGCGAGAAGAAAGTCAGCACCGCATATTACGGCGAGGCCGTGATTAATTACGACCGCACATTTGCCGACCGGCACAAGGTGACGGGCATGCTGATCGGTACGATCCGCCATTCGATCGTCGGCAACGCCGGATCGCTGGAGGCATCGCTTCCTTCGCGCAACCTGGGCCTTTCGGGACGCTTCACCTACGGTTACGACTCCCGTTACCTGCTGGAATTCAACTTCGGTTACAACGGTTCCGAGCGTTTCGCCCCGAACAAGCGCTGGGGATTCTTCCCCTCGATCGGCGGCGGCTGGGTAATCTCCAACGAGAAATTCTTCGGTTCGCTCAAGAACGTCGTTTCCGAACTCAAACTCCGCGCCTCGTACGGCTTGATAGGCAACGACCAGATAGGCCGGGCCGAAGACCGCTTCTTCTACCTCTCGCGGGTCAACCTGAATGAAACGGGCGACCGCTCGCAGGTTTTCGGCGAGAATTTCCTGTATTCGCGGCCGGGCGTACTCATGGAGCGTTACGCCAACTATGAAATCGGCTGGGAGGAGTCGCGGCAGCTGAACGTCGGCCTGGACATGAATATCGCCGGGGTGAATATCATCGTCGAGGGGTACAGGCAGAAACGTACGAATATCCTGCTCGACCGTACCTATATTCCCGGTACGATGGGCCTCCACGCCACCGTCCAGGCGAACACGGGCGAGGCCGAATCGCACGGTATCGACATTTCGGCCGATTACAGCAAATTCTTCCGCAGCGGCATTTGGACGACTCTGCGGGGTAATTTCACCTATGCGAAAAATAAAATCACGGTATACGACGAACCCCAGTATCCTGCCAACGAATACTACCGTTCGCGTGTAGGGTATCCTTTCGCCCAGACCTGGGGCTATGTCGCCGAGCGCCTTTTCGTCGATGACGAGGAAGTCGCCAACTCGCCGACTCAAAAATTCGGGGATATCCCGGTTGCTGCCGGCGATATCAAGTACCGCGATATCAACGGTGACGGTCAGATTACCGAAGCCGACAAGATTCCGATCGGTTTTCCGACGACTCCCGAAATCAACTACGGCTTCGGCGGCACGATCGGTTACAAGAATTTCGATTTGAGCCTCTTCTTCCAAGGTTCGGCCCGCTCTTCGATTTTCATCGGTCCGGGCGACATCTCTCCTTTCGTGATGAAGACGGGCGCCGGGGAGAACGGCAACCAGAACGGTCTGCTGCGTGTGATTGCAGACAATCACTGGTCGGAGGACAACCGGAATCTGTATGCATTCTGGCCGCGTTTGAGTGACCGTATCAATGAAAACAATACGCAGGTGTCGACCTGGTGGATGCGCAATGGTGCGATGCTTCGCCTCAAATCGGTGGAAATCGGATACAACCTTCCCGAAAAGGCGGCGCGTAAAATCGGCATGTCCAAATTGAGGGTTTACGTGAACGCGACCAACCTGTTCGCCGTCAGCAATTTCAAGCTGTGGGATCCCGAAATGGGAGCCAATGGTCTGGGATATCCGCTCCAGCGCGTGTTCAATATCGGCATTACGCTGGGATTATAATGGGAATTAAAAATCGAGTAATATGAAAAGAATCAAATTCCCGATTCGGGAAAAAATAAAAGCCTGCGGGATTGCCTGCTGCACTTTGCTGGCTGTTTCCTGCAACAGTTTTCTGGACATCGTGCCGGACAACATACCCGTTATCGACCATGCGTTCACCAACGCGATGGAGGCGGAGAAGTTCCTTTTCACGTGTTATTCCTACCTGCCCGGTTCCGGTGAGCCGTCGGGCAATATCGGCATGACCGCCGGTGACGAGATCTGGCTGAACATGCCGAACCACGTGGCTTCTCCGGCCTGGGACTACATTGCCAAAGGTGTGCGCAGCGCCGACAGGACGCAGCCGAATTTCTGGAGCGGCAGCGACTATACCTATCCGTTGTTCATGGCCATCCGCGACTGTAATATTTTCCTCGAGAATGTCGAGGATACCTCCAAGGTCGCCGACCTCACCGTGGACAAGCGCGCCCGCTGGATTGCGGAGGTCAAGTTCCTGAAAGCTTTCTATCATTACTACCTGCTGCGCACTTACGGTCCTATTCCGATTGTAGACAAGAACCTGCCGGTGTCGGCCTCGCCCGAGGAGGTGCAGGTGAAGCGCCGGCCGTTCGACGAGTGCGTCCGGTATATCGTCGACCTGCTCGACGAGTGCAACCCCGATTTGCCGTCGGTTATCGCTAACAAACAGTCCGAGCTGGGACGTATTACCAAGCCCATCAACCGTGCCCTGAAAGCGAAAGTGCTGCTGTTGGCAGCCAGTCCGCAGTTCAACGGCAACAGCGATTATGCCAATTTCCGGAACCACGACGGAGAGTTGCTCTTCACGCCGGATCCCGACCCCGACAAGTGGGCCCTGGCGGCAGATGCAGCCAAGGAGGCGATCGAAAGCGCCGAGAGTGCCGGACACGAGCTCTTTTATTTCAAGGACGCTCCGTTCGAAATCTCCGAAACGACCAAAACCCAGTTGAGCATCCGCCAGGCGATTTGCGAACGATGGAACAAGGAGGTCGTCTGGGGCCGTTCGGGGGGCCGCGGGCGTGCCGGGGCTGCGTTGCAGAATGCTTGCATGCCGTTGCTCGACGGAGGTATGAATATCAATACCGTCCGGGGTTGCATTGCTCCTACGTTGGCGATCGTCGAAGAGTTTTATACGAAGAACGGCGTGCCCATCGACGAGGACAAGACACTTAATTTCACCAAAATCAATGAACTGCGTACGGCGACGGCCGATGAGCGTTATAATTTCGAACAGGGCTACCAGACGGCCCGGATTAATTTCGACCGCGAGAACCGTTTCTATGCCGACATCGGTTTCGACGGCGGCAAATGGATAATGGAATACCATCCGTCGCGTTCGGATGTCGACACCTATGTGCTGAAAGCCAAGAGAAATCAACTGGGTGCAGGCGTGGTGAACGGTGCGACCTCCTCGACCGGTTACTTCACCAAGAAACTCGTACACTGGGAGTCCGGTTTCGGAAATACGACGACCGGCGTAGTCGAATACGCATGGCCCGAAATCCGCCTTGCGGAGGTTTACCTGATGTATGCCGAAGCGCTTAACGAAGCGGAAGGACCGGTAGCGGACGTGCATTTCTACCTGAACGAGGTGCGTAAACGCGCCGGGTTGGGCACCGTCGAGGAGTCGTGGAAGAATTATTCGAAGAACCCGACCAAACCCAATACGAAAGAGGGCATGCGCGAGATTATCCGCAGGGAACGCCTCATCGAATTGGCACTCGAGGGACACCGTTACTGGGATTTGCTGCGGTGGAAACTCGCTACCGACTATTTCAACAAGCCGATCACGGGATGGGACATCAACCAGTCCCAGGCGGTGGCCTATTATCAGGTGAAGACGATTTACAACCGTTCGTTCGTTGCACCGCGCGACTATTTGAGTCCGATCGACACCAAGGAGTTGAACGTAAATGCCAATCTGGTGCAGAATCCGGGCTGGTAATTAACCGGAAAAATTGAATGATATGAAAACATCTATTTTTGTAATCGCACTTTTTGCAATTCTATCCTCGGGTTGCAGCGAGGACAAGCTGGAGCCGATGGGACATAATTCGACTCCTCCCGGCACGGTATCCGATATCCGGGTCGAAAATCAGCCGGGACAGGTGAAGATCACCTACAAACTGCCCGCCGACCAGGATTTGTTATATGTCAAAGCCGTCTATAAGCTCAATTCGGGCGCGACGCGCGAGATCAAGGCTTCGTATTATACCAATACGATGACCCTCGACGGATTCGGCGATACCGATACCCACGACGTAAGCGTGTATGCGGTCAACCGGAGCGAAGTTGCTTCGGAACCCGTTACGGTGCAGGTGAAGCCGCTCGAAAATCCGATATGGGGCGTCCGGCGTAGCCTGAATATCCTGCCTGATTTCTCCGGCATGCAGATCAATGCCGAGAATCCGACGCAGCAGGTCGTGGCGATTGAAATCATGCAGAAGGATTCGCTGGGCAAGTGGCAGTATGTCGAGGGCGTCGAATCGAGCCAGCCGCAGATTCAGGTGTCGAAACGCGGGCTCGATACGCTCGACTACGAGTTCCGCTTTACGGTGCGCGACCGTTTCCTCAATTACACGGATACGCTTTATGTCGAAGTCAAACCGCTGTTCGAACAGATGCTCGATAAATCCAAGTTCCGTGCTTATAACCTGCCGGGCGATGCGCAGCCGGAACAGCCGGGCTGGCTCGAAATGGACCGTATGTGGAACAATATCTACGATTACACCAACCACGAACGCTGGCTGACGAGGCTCGATACCGGCAATCCCGAGAAGCCCCAGGTTTCGACCTTCGATATGGGCGTTGCAGCCAAGTTGAGCCGTCTGACACTGTTCAACTGGCGGTATGAAGTCGACGGGCAGCCCATGTTCTATTATGGCGAGCATATGCGTTATTTCGAGATATGGGGCACGATGAATCCCGATCCCGACGGCAGTTTCGACAACTGGGTATTGCTCGGGTCGTTTGAGAACAAGAAACCTTCGCAGCTCCCCTACGGGCAGCAGTCCCGCGAGGATCAGGAGGCGGCAATCAAGGGATTCGATTTCATTTTCCCGCTCGAGAACCTGCCGAAAGTACGTTACGTGCGGATTAAGCACATCCAGAACTGGGGCGGCGATACCCACTACGGTATCGAGGAGATCGACTTGTTCGGCGACCCGCGGTAATTATTATCCATTTAACGTATTGACCGAAATGAAAAGAAAAACCGTTATAAATGCACTGTTGACGTGCTGTGTGGCGTGCGGGCTGCTTTCCTGTACGGACATGGACGAATACAAGAAGATTTCCGGGGACAAGGAGATAGTCTATCCCGGGAAAATACAGGACGTGACCGTCTATTCGGGCGACAGCCGGTTGGTTGTAGAGGGACTCTGCAACTCGGATCCCAAGGTTACGAACTGCCGCATCTGCTGGAATCTCGATGCCGATTACGTAGATGTTCCGGTGGATATGTCCGGTGGGTCATATTGGCTGAAAAAGGAGATCGCCCTGCCGGAGAACTCCTACAATTTCAATATTTATACCTATGATGCCGAGGGCAACCGCTCCATTCCGGTGAGCGTTACGGGCAAGAGTTACGGGGAACAGTACAAGGCTGCTATCAGCAACCGCCTGGTCAAGTCTTTTTCCGTGCAGAACGGTCGGCCCGTCATCGAATGGTGGGAAATCGACACGACTCTCGGGGCGTTTGCCACCGAGGTGGTGTATACCGACAACCAGGGCGCTGAAGTGAAAGTGCAGGTGCCTGTCGAAGAAATGTCGACCGTCCTGGACGGCTATGACATGACTTCGGAGGTGGAGTATACCACGCTTTACAAACCCGATGCGCTTTGTGTGGACGAGTTTCGCTCCGTTACCGGCAAACTGTTGCTGGAGTAAACTCTGTCGTATGGTGTGAAGGGCGGCCGCGATTTTCGCGGCCGCCCTTATTTTATGGGACAGCTTTTGGCGTGAGAGCTTGTTTACACAGGTGCCTGCATTGGGCTCGTTGCGCCGGGCATTTGCAGGGCAGTGCTGCCCGTTTTCCGGAACGACTGCCGCGTGGCGGTTCCGGTTTTCCCGAACGGGAGGGGCCAGCTGCCGGGTTTTCTGATGATGTCGTGTCGTCTGCCGGTGGGATTGGATTTTCTGTATAGGTGGAAATCATGGAAAGCAATCACCCCGGAAAATCCAATCTCGGATTTTCCGGGGTGAGGTGCATATCGTGTGCGTAGGATTATTCGACTACCGCTGTCCAGCCGCCGTTGCGTGCCATTTTCAGCGTAAGCTTGTCGCCGGCGGCGACTTCGCGTTCTATCCGTCGGTAGTCCATCGCCTGCCTGAAGGCATTGGGGCCGTCCTCGAAACCGGTCAAGTCGTACCTCCTGCCCGGAGTAAGAAAATCGAGCGGGATTTCGAGCTCGAGGCCCTCGTTGCTGCCGTTTATGGCCCCGATATACCATTTGCCGCCTTTGCGCTTGGCTACGACCGCATGTTTCCCGGCGACGGAATTCAGCGAGCGGGTTTCATCCCACGTGACGGGAACCTGGCTGATGAAACGGGTGCATTCGTCGTTGCGGTAATAGAGCGTCGGATTGTCGGCCAGCATCTGCAGCCCGGTTTCGAACAGGACGAAAAGTGCCATCTGGTAAGCCCGCGTGCCGATGCTGGCCGCGTTGGGACGGTTGCCGCAATACGATTCGGGCTGCATGGAGAGCATGGCTCCCGGGGTGTAGTCCATCGGGCCTACGGCGTTGCGGATAAAGGGAAACCAGACCGAATTGGCCGGTGTGCAGCCGCCCATGTTTTCCATGCCCCGGACGCCTTCGTAGGCCAGTACGTTCGGGTATTTGTACTCCAGCCCTGCCGGCTTGAACGAGCCGTGGAAAGCCACGACCATTTTATGACGGGCCGCTTCGGCCGCGACCCGTTCGTAATAGTCGACCATCCATTGGTCGCTGCGATCCATGAAGTCGATTTTTACGCCTTTCACACCCCATTTGCTCAACTCTTCGAACATTCCGAAATTCTTCTCTACGGTCAGCCATGTCATCCACAGGATGATGCCGACGCCTTGCTCCCTGCCGTAGCGGATAAGTTCGCGGACGTCGACCGCAGGATTAGGCGTGTAGGGGTCGCGCGTATCGCGGGCCCAGCCTTCGTCCATAATGATATAGGGGATTCCGTATTTCGCGGCGAAATCGATGTAATACTTGTAGGTTGCCGTATTGAATCCGGCGACGAAATCGACATCCGGCCCGTAGGGCGACGCGGCGTTCCAGAACTCCCAGCTGACCTGTCCGGGTTTGATCCATGAGGTGTCGCCGAACGCCTGCGCTTCGGCGAGCCGGGCGGTCATCGTATTTTCGACGAATTGTCCGTCGTCTTTTGCGATGACGAAATAACGCCACGGGAATGCCCGCGTTCCCGCTGTGCGTGCGATGTAGTCGGCCTCCTTCAGGATACGCATGCTCCTGTCCCCCGACTCCTCCGTTTGCAGCGGGACTTTCGGGAATGTGCCCGCCATGCCGTTTTCTCCCGTTCCTGAAAGGAACATGCAGGGATAGTCGGTCAGCGAGGATTCGCTGATCAGTATTTTGAATCCCTGCTTGGTGTCGAGCAGTACCGGCAGTACGGACATCCGATCGCCGGGCAGCCAATCCTCGGTCGCGACGATGCTGTACGGCTCCTCGTAGGCTGTCCGGAATCCGCCGGTCTGCTGCAATACCGCCGAGTAGTGGCCGGGAAAGTTCAGGGTGAAATCTTCGGAGAGTACCTCCGTGTCACCTTTGAACGAGGTGACGAAGCGGTAGGCCATGCCGTCGTCGTAAGCCCGGAACTCCACGGCCCACCCGCCCCGGAAGTCGAGCCGGAGCGTGTTGCAGCGGTCTGCGATTTTCGCGAATTTGAAAGCCACGGCGGGTGTGAAGCTGCGGTCTACGGAGCCGCTTTTGTGTCGGATGAGTCGCGGCTCCCGGCCCAGGACACCGTCGCGCAAGTGCAGCCCCAACGTATTGTTCTCCAGCAACAGCCTGCCGCTGCCGTAAACCGAATATCTTATTTTTTCCGCCACATCGACCGTGACGGTTATCTCCCCGTCGGGGGATTTCAGTTCGAAAGTCTTGGCCTGCAGGACGTATGCCCACAGAAGCCCGGCCACTACGAGGATGGTTTTCAGCATGTCTGGTTTCTGTTAGAATTTGTTTTGTCTGTCGTTGCAAAAATGCCCTTTAATTGCGGAATACCCCCTGTGGAATTTGATTTTTAGGCATGGTATTCTGACCGGAATGCGGAGTGTCTGTGTTTGTCCATCCGAGTTTTACGGGACGTGTCCCGGACGAGGTTGTAATTGTGTTGCGTGTGTCGTTTTGTGTCGGGATGCGTCTGCCCCGCAACCGTATTCGTGCCGGGTTTGCCTGTGCTTGCCGGTACTGTTTGTGCCGGGAGTGGGATATCGGTGCCGGGTTGTCTTGTCATTGCCTGTCCCGACAATGTCAATTCGTCCTGCGATAAAATCATTTTCGGTTATCTTCCGGCGTGGCCGTTATCTTATTTTTGTGCCGACTATCGGAACGGCGGTGCCGTTTCTCATAACTAACGTTTTTATTCGGATTACATGAAGAAAATCATTGCAAGCATCATCCTGCTGGGATTGTGTACGGTTACGGAGGCGCAACCCGATTATTCGGTATTGCAGGAAACGGGCATCGGACAGGTCAGGCCGGCCGGTTGGATGAAAGAGGTGCTGATCGCCCAGAGCCGGGGGTTGAGCGGCCATATCCGCGTTGCAGGCCATCCTTTCGATAAGGAGGGCTGGGGCGCCGCCGAAGAGAAGAGGATGGGCCATTGGGCCGATTATGAGCAGACCGCGTATTGGGCTGACGGCGCTTTGCGGCTGGGTTATTTCGTCGGTGACCGGGAATTGACACAGCAGGTGCGGGATTGGATCGATTACCAGTTGCAAAATGCGCGGCCCGACGGCTTCCTCGGCCCCGAGTTGGATAACCTTTGGCCCCACGTGGTCTTTTTTCGGGCGATTATGGCGGAATACTCCGCGACCGGTGACTCCCGGATTATCGAGGCGTTGTCGCGCCACTATAAAAATGCGGAGCGCAGCAAGTTGTTGATAAAGATCGACGGATACGATTTCGATTTCAACGAACGCACCATGCTGCATATCGAAATGCTGTGTTGGCTTTATCAGAAAACCGGGGATACATTCTTCCTGGACAAGGCCGAGCAGACCTATAAAACGTTCTGCGAACTGGGCGGCCCTTTCACGATGCAGGCTTTCGCCTCGGAAGAGGTGCCGATCGTCCATTCCGTAAGCTCCTCCGAAACGCTTAAAATTCCCGTTATTCTTTATATTAACACCGGGAAAAAAGAGTACCTGAATGCTGCGTTGCACGGGCTGAAAAAGGTGTATGCCTATCACGGACTGGCTGACGGGGTACCTTCCGGAAACGAAGCGCACGACTGGAACCGCCCCAACGAAGTGCATGAAACCTGTGACATCAGCGATGCTCAATGGATGCTGGGGTATTTCCTGCAGGCTACCGGGGATGTGCATTGGGCCGATCTGATGGAGCAGATATGTTTTAATGCTGCCATGGGAGTCGTTACGAAAGATTTCAAGGCCTTGCAGTATTACGGAAGCCCCAACCAGGTCATCGCCCGGGAGAATTCGAGCCCTTGCACTTATATCGGAGGACAGGATCGCATGGCCTACCGTGTCGCACACGGCCCTGCCTGTTGCAATGGCAATATGACGCGCATGATTCCCCTGTTCTGTTCACGTCAGTGGATGAAGAAGGGGGAGGACGGCATTGCCGCTGTACTGTATGCGCCCTCGGATTTTAAAGCGCAGGTCGGCGCGAAAGGCCGCGAGGTCACGATCCGCGAAGAAACAAATTATCCTTTCGACGAGCATATCCGTTTTACAGTGGATGTCGCCCGTCCCACCGAGTTCTCCTTCTGGCTGCGTATCCCCGAATGGTGTCGGGATGCTTCGATCCGTGTCAACGGCCGGCCGCAGCATCTGTTTTGCGGAGCAGGCTCTTTTACGGAAATACGCCGGACGTTCCGGCAGGGCGACGTTGTGGAACTGTGCCTGCCGATGAAACCTCAATTTGTGGAGATGCCCTATAACGGCCTGTCGGTGTACAGGGGGCCCTTGTTGTTCGCACTGAACGTGACGGCCGATGCGAAAATCATCGAGAAGAGGATGTTCGACGGAATTGAATTCCGTTCGTATTTCCTCACGCCCGTTTCCGAATGGAATTACGCCCTTACGGACAGAAGCCGTATCGAAGAGGTGAAAAGCGGGGATTACACCCGGTTGTGGGATCCGGAAAAGACACCGATACGGCTGAAAGTGCACGCTGCGAAAGTGTTGAACTGGCAGTTGTACCGCGGCGTTTTCACTCCCGATATCCCCTCCGTGATAAACATGGGCGAAGAGCGTGCGGTCGAATTGATACCGATGGGCGCCACGTTGTTGCGCATCTCCGTATTTCCTGACTTGCGTAAGATTCCGGTTTTGGATATCTGACCCGGGGAGGAGGGATTTCCCGTCTTTCAGGGATTAGGGCTGTCTTTTTGGTGCCATTCCGTTTTATGGAACGGAATCCGGCAGACCGTTCCACCGGGGGCATTTTGTTTTTTGGGAGCAGAAAGATTGTCTTTCTGCTCTTTTTTATCGAACGGATGGAATACTTTGCGGCTGTGTTGTTTGGAAGTCCGACCATTGCCTGCCGGATAAAGGCGGCGGGTGTTTTTGCGGCCGAATGTTCGACGTGCCGGTGTGCCGAATCGGAAAAATGTTTATATTTACACCGATTTATGCCTTTTTATGGGGTGAATCAATCCGATGACAATATAGAATATGTCGAAAACAACTTCTTTCAAATATCTGATCAGCAGTGAACGGGATAGGTCGTGGGGGATAACCGTGGACAATGTCGGGGAGTATTATATCGAACCCGGGTATTCGATTTACCCCCCCCCTCGGCAGGGCATCCGGACGACTATTTTTTTAACATTCGCAGGGGCCGTGTGCTCGATAATTATCAGTTGGTTTACATTTCGCAAGGGCGGGGCTGGTACCACGAAACGCCTGAAAAGCGTGTTGAAATCAAGGGCGGGTGCATGCTCACCATCCCGCCGTATACGTGGCACAGTTACTATCCGGACAAGAAGGACGGATGGCAGGAGTATTGGATCGGCTTCCGCGGTTCGCATATAGACGATCGGTATAATAACGGCTTCTTTAACCGCAGCAAAACCATTCACAAAATCGGCCTTCGGGAGCATGTCATCGACCAATATAAAGAGGCCCTGGAAATAGCATTCAAGGAAAAGACGGGCTGCCAGCAGGTTTTGGCGTCGATTGCCAACAGCATACTGGCCTATGTCATCTATTACGACAGCAACGACTGTTCCGCCAGCAATTCCGGCGCCGAGAAGATAGACCGGGCCCGGAGCATCATGCGCGAGAACATGCTTGAAAATATTACGCCCGAAGAGGTGGCCGAACGGATTAACATGAGTTACTCCTGGTTCCGAAAAACATTCAAGGAATACACGAATGTTTCTCCGGCACACTATATCACGCAACTGAAACTGCAAAAGGCGAAACTGATGTTGCTCAATTCGCAGATGAGTATCAAGGAGATTGCATTCTGCCTCAAATACGAAGACGCTGCCTATTTCTCGGCAATATTCAAAAAATACGTAGGATGTTCTCCGTCCGAATACAAAGTTGCATGTAACGGTTGAGTGTCGACGCCGGCGCGGCTGCGGGCGCCGCTCCGTCCGTATCTATTCCATGTAGAACATTTCCGGGAGTTCGACGGTAACGGGGGAGTTGTCCGGATTCACGTCGATTATGTCGGCCATGTAGTCCCACCATTTGCGCACCAATTCGTTGGCGCCCATCTCCTGGGAGCCGGCTATTCCTCTGTTTTTCTGTACGCCTACCAATGTATTGGTATCCCTGTCGAGGAAAATCGAATAGTCGTATACACCTTCCTGTCGCAGTTGTTGAGTCAACTCCGGCCATATTTTGTCGTGTCGTTTCCGGTATTCTTCTTCCATGCCCGGTTTCAGCCGCATTTTAAATGCTTTCGATTTCATGTCGTAAAATTTTAAGCAAAATTAAGTTAAATGCCGCTTGTTTCGTCAGGGCGAATTGATACGATGACATGGAAAAATGGGCGTATTCTTCAGTGCTTTTTTCTATACTGTAAATGTTGTTTTTGCCGGGATGGTAGCGAGATAAAATAAAAAACCCGTCAGAGAAACTCCTCTGACGGGTTTTACCGTGCCCAGGACAGGAATCGAACCTGCACGCCTTGCGGCACACGCACCTGAAACGTGCGCGTCTACCTATTCCGCCACCTGGGCATTATTGGAATTGCGGTGTGCAAAAGTAACACTTTTTTCTGAATCACCAACAAATTTTGTGAAAAAAATCTACTTGCTCAAGAATTTGTACTGAAACAGAAGTATATAGACGACTGCGACCGATATGTAGGCATCCGCCAGGTTGAAGATTGCCCCGAAAAAGTAATTGTTGCTGTCGACCAAAAAATTCAGGAATCGGGGTACGCCGTTCCACTGGAACAGCGGGAAGTAGAACATGTCGACGACTTTGCCCATCATGAATCCCGCATAGTGGCCGCCGAAGTGTGCGACCGTATACGGAGTCGATTCGGAAAAGAGCAGTCCATAAAATGCGCTGTCGATGATATTGCCGAGGGCTCCCGCCATGACCAGCGCCAAACCGACGATGACTCCTTTGGGTGTGTCTTTGCGGCGGTGGGTGAGGTGGTACATCAGCCAGCCGATAAAGCCCACCATAACGAGCCGGAAAATCCCGAGCAGCAGTTTCCCCCAGTCGAATCCCCCTTTCGTTGCGATATGCATGCCGAAAGCCGCACCGTTATTCTCGATGAACCGCAGTTGGAACCAATCCGGAAAGACTATGATCGATTCGTCGAGGTGCATGTGGGTCTTGACCCAGATTTTGAGCGCCTGGTCTGCTATGAGCAGCACCAGAATGAGCAGCGATATTTTTTTTAAGTTCACGTCCGTTGGGTAATTGTTGAATAATCTGACGCAAAAATAGTAAAAAATCTCTGTTTTGCAGGTTTCGTTCCGATTTTACCACCGGGCCCGAAGTATATTCCGCGCTGCGGTTCGGGAGAAACAGGTGCTGAACTGCTGTTGTTGCGGATGCTTCCTGCCATAAGGGCGTGCATTTGCTCCGGTGTTATTTCTGCTGCTTTATTATATATATAGGTGGAAAAGTCATTTTTGAAGAAATTTAAGATTTTATGCAAAAAAGATGCAAAAAAACTTGCAGGTTCGAAAAAAGTCGCTACCTTTGCATCCGCGTTTAAGAAAAACGGTTGTTCTTACAAAGACTGAAAGTTTACAATAAAGGAGCTTGAGGCTCTCTGTGAACAGGTTTTTTCGAAATTCGCAAAGTTCTTGAAAAAAGATTTGCAGGATTAAAAAAGATGACTTATCTTTGCAGTCCTTTCGCATTGTAAAATGCGTGATTTTTTCAACTGGTTCTTTGAATTACTGGTTATATTTTGAGAGAAAAAGAAATGTAGTATTTATCTGTCAATTTCCTTTTATAAGGATAAACGAATAGTCAGGACTCTAACAAAACATTTATAATTTTATACAATGGAGAGTTTGATCCTGGCTCAGGATGAACGCTAGCGGCAGGCC
>NZ_CABMQJ010000009.1 GCF_902388705.1 uncultured Alistipes sp. | reverse complement strand
GGACGACATAACATCCGGCGAGTATGAAAAATACTACCGGGAAATGTATAGAAATCGGTAAATGACCGATACCGAGAGTAGCTATTTTGCCTTGTTGCGCCACGGGCTACGTACGCGGATGCTGCAGGAAGCGCCTGCCGGTTTGTCCGCCGACCGATGGCAGGAAGTTTACCGACTCGCAGCCAGGCAGGGAACGGCGGCGCTGGTCTGGGATGCATTGCAGGAGTTGCAGGCCGGAAAGCAGTTGCCGCATGCCCTGCGCCTGCAATGGGCCTATCATGTGGAGCAGATAGAACGGCGCTACGAAAAGCAAAAGGAGGCACTTGCCGACCTCGCGGGATTTTACGCCGGACATGCTATTGCGCTGATGCTCCTGAAAGGGTACGGATTGAGCCTTTGCTATCCGCGTCCCGGGCATCGGCAGTGCGGTGACATCGATATTTGGCTGTTCGGAAAACAGCGTGAAGCGGACGAGCTGCTGCGCCGGGAGCGGCATATCCGGATTGACGAAGACAAGCATCACCATACGGTCTTTTTCGTCGACGGAATCATGGTCGAGAACCATTATGACTTCCTCAATGTCCACTCCCATGCATCCAACCGGGTAATCGAGCGGTTGCTGAAACAGTATGCCGAAACGCCGGGCGGGCAGGTGCGGGTCGGGGATGCGGAGATTTACCTGCCTGGGCCGCGTTTCAACGCCCTATTCCTGTTGCGTCATGCCGCCGTGCATTTCGCCGCTGCGGAAATCGGGATAAGGCATCTGGCCGACTGGGCGATGTTCATCCGCCGTTACCATGCGATGATCGACTGGCCGGAGCTGCGCGCGGCGGCCCGACGGGTGAATATGCACCGGTTCCTGTGGTGCATGAACGCCCTCGCAATCGATTACCTGGGGCTGGATGCGGTATTGCTCCCGCCTTTCGAGCGGAATGCGAAGCTGGAAACCCGGGTGCTGAACGATATTTTGCATCCGGAGTTCGGTGGTAAATTCCCCGAAAAGGGATTCTTCCGGATTGTCGGATTCAAAATGCGTCGTTGGCTGGCCAACCGCTGGAAACACCGGATTGTGTACCGCGAAAGCCTTGCCGGGACATTTTTCAGGCAGGTATACAGCCACCTGCTGAAACCCCGGTCGTTCGCCCGCTGAACCCCGTGCGGTTTTCTGCCGGGACAGCGGGATACACAGCCGGATTTGGAAATGAAGCAGTTATGAAATATTTATTCTTTTGGGCGATATTCCTCGTCCTGTTCTATATTTTTCTGTGGTGGGCCGTCCGCCGGACTCCGGTGACGAAAGACGACGAGAAAGAGGTACGTCGTATTTCCCGCCTTCTGGAACTTCTCAACGGGAAATGGAATTCCCGGTAGGTTTGACAAATTTAATCGGACAATAATGTACAAATTCTTATTCGTGTCCCTGTTGCTGTTGGGGCTGACAGGCACGGCACAGGCCCAGATGAGCGATCAGCAGGTCGTGGACTATGTGAAAAACGGCATAAGCGCCGGGAAAGATAAAAACCAGATCGGCAGGGAACTGGTGGTGCGCGGAGTGACGCAGTCGCAGTTGGAACGCCTCAAAGTCCAGTATGAGGAGGGAAAGGCCGGCGACGCCGGGGTGCCCGACGTGATTGCCGGGTCGCGGCAGCGGAAAAGCCCGGCGGACGATGCGGTTCCGGGGGTGGCGGACAGCTTGTCTGCGGCACCGGCAGCCGTGGCCGGCCGGAACCCGTCCCGTCCCGTTTTCGGACGTAATGTTTTCAACCGCACGAACCTGACTTTCGAGCCGAACGAAAATGTCGCCACCCCCGAGCATTACAAATTGGGGCCGGGCGACGAGGTAATCATCGATATCTGGGGGGCCAACGAAACGAATATCCGCCAGCAAATATCGCCGGAAGGGAATATCATGGTTTCTCAGATAGGGCCGCTCTACCTGAACGGGCTGACCATCCGGGAGGCGAACGAGAAAGTGAGGGAGGTCTTTGCCCGGAAATACGCCGGGGTTGCGGGTGACGAGCCGGAATCGCAGGTGCGGATAACACTCGGCCAGATCCGGACAATACAGATCAATGTCATGGGCGAGGTCGCTGTGCCCGGGACGTACCGCCTGTCGTCGTTCGCGACGGTGTTCCATGCCCTGTACAGGGCGGGCGGCGTGACGGATATCGGCAGCCTGCGGAACATCCAGGTTATGCGCGGCGGCAAGCAGTTCGCCGGACTGGACGTATACGGTTACCTGCTCGAGGGCAAGACGACCGACGACATTCGTCTGCAGGAGGGCGATGTCATCGTGGTGCCGCCCTATGAGGCTCTGGTGAGTGTCGAGGGAAAAGTCAAGCGTCCGATGTATTATGAGATGAAGAAGGGAGAAACGCTGGGTACGTTGATAGACTATGCGGGCGGATTTACCGGGGATGCCTATTCGAAAGAGGTGCGCCTTGTGCGCCGGACGGGCCGGGAGTACCGCTTGTTCAACGTCGACAAATCGGACTATGCCGGTTTTGAACTGGACGACGGGGACTCGGTTTCCGTCGGAACTATCCTGAACCGGTTCGCCAACCGGGTGGAGGTACGGGGTGCCGTTTACCGGGAAGGCATGTACGAACTGGGCGAAGATATGAATACGGTCAGGCAGCTCATCGACCGTGCCGACGGATTGAAGGGGGATGCATTCCTGGCCCGCGCGCTGCTGTACCGCGAACACGAAGATTTGTCAATAGAAACGGTTGCCGTTGATTTGAAAGGCGTTATCAACGGTACCGTGCCGGATATATCCCTGCGGCGGAATGATGTGCTGGAGATTGCAAGCGTCCGTGACTTGGAGGAGAAAGGGGCGTTCCGAATCGAAGGTTTGGTGTCCCGCCCGGGGGTATATCCTTTTGCAGACAATACGACGCTGGAAGATTTGATTATTCAGGCCGGCGGCCTGTTGGACGGTGCTTCGACGGTCAGGGTCGACGTGGCGCGCCGATTGAAAGACCCGAAGAGCCTGGAGGCCTCCAGTGCGTTGAGCGAAGTGTTTTCTTTCGCCGTCAAGGACGGTTTCGTAATAGAAGGGACGCCCGGGTTCGTATTGCAGCCCTACGATATGGTCGAAGTCCGCAAGAGTCCGGCCTATCAGGTGCAGCGGCGCGTCAGCATCGACGGCGAGGTCGTATTCGCCGGCGGATATACGCTGATTCAGAAAAACGAACGGATTTCGGATCTGGTGAAACGTGCCGGCGGGGTTACCGATGACGCCTATGTGCGCGGGGGCCGCCTGATACGGGAGATGAACGACGAGGAACGCGCTGTGCGGGACGAGGTGGTGCAACTGGCCAGACGCAACAGCGGAGCGGACTCCTTGGCCGTCGAGAAGCTGCAGATGAACGACCGCTACACGGTGGGTATCGAACTGGACAAGGCGCTGGCCAATCCGGGCTCGGACTACGATATGGTTTTGCGCGAGGGCGACCGGTTGGTCGTGCCCGAGTATGTCAGCACCGTGAAAATTTCGGGTGAAATCATGAAGCCGAATACGGTATTGTTCATCAAGGGCGAAAAATTGAAATACTATATCAGCCAGGCCGGAGGATACGGCAGCCGGGCGAAAAAAGGGAAAGCCTACATCATCTATATGAACGGTACCATGTCGCGGGTAAAAGGGCAGGGGAAGGCCCGGATAGAGCCCGGGTGTGAAATCGTCATACCCGGTAAACGCGCCCGCAAGGGGATGAGCCTCGCCGAAATCATGGGGCTGACAACCTCCGCCGCATCGGTAGGAACGATGGCGGCGTCAATCGCGAACATGGCCAAGTAGGGGCGTGAGCCTGTTTCTGTAAACTATTCAATATCGAAAGGAATGGAAGATACCAATACGCCGGAACGCCCTGTGCGGCCGGTACGTGAGGGCGAAATCGATTTGCTGGAGTTGGGGCGCAAAGCCTGGACGGGGAGGCGATTGATTCTCAAGTGCTGCGGCATAGCTGCGGCGGTGGGGTTGATCGTAGGATTCAGCATCCCGAAAGAGTATACGACGACGGTCAAACTGGCGCCTGAAATAACGTCGGCCAAAAATTCGCTGGGCGGGTTAAGCGCCCTGGCCAGCATGGCCGGAGTCAATATGGGCAGCAGCGGAAGTGCCGATGCCGTCTATCCCGGGCTGTATCCCGACGTGGTGGCGTCCGTGCCCTTCGCGGCGGAGTTGTTCCGTGTGCAGGTGGCGACCCGTAAGGGCGATGTGGAAACGGATGTGTACGACTACCTGCTCAACCATACGAAAAGACCGTGGTGGAGCGCGGTTATCTCCCTGCCGTTCAAGGCCGTGGGGTGGGTGATGTCGTGGTTTGCGGAGGATAAGCCGGCCGCGGAGCGCGGGGAGGTGGATACGTTCCGGCTGACGCGTAAGCAGAACGCCGTCGTGAAGATGCTGAACAGCCGGATCAATGTGATCGTCGATAAGAAATCGGTCGTGACGCTTTCGGTGACGATGCAGGATCCGCTGATTTCTGCGACCCTGACGGATACGGTTTTGTCGAATCTGCAAAATTACATTACGGCATACCGTACGGACAAGGCGCGGCGGGATCTGACCTTCACCCAGAAACTCTTCGACGAGGCACAGCGGGAGTATTACGACGCACAGCAGAAATATGCACGTTACATGGATGCCAACCAGGATGTGATTCTGCGGAGCGTGCGCACCGAACAGGAGCGTTTGCAGAACGAAATGAACCTGGCTTACAACATTTATAACCAAATGGCCGGGCAGCTGCAGATGGCCCGGGCCAAAGTTCAGGAGAGCACGCCGGTATATACGGTGTTGCAGCCGGCCAGTGTGCCTGTAAGTGCATCCAAACCCTCGAAGATGTTGATTCTTGCCGGATTCATATGCCTGGGCGGAATCATCGGGTGCGCATGGGTATTATTTGGAAAGGATGCTGTAAAGCAGTTAAAAAAAGAATAGAGCATTCATAATGGTTGCTACGTCGCGAACCGCAAAAAGCGTTAAGAACAGTGCGGTGGCGTTGGGGTTTTATTTTATCAACCTTGTCCTGCAGTTCTTTTCTCGCAAGGTTTTTCTCGATCATCTCGGCGCCGAGGTTTTAGGCCTGAACACCACGGCTACGAACCTGCTGCAGTTTCTCAATCTGGCTGAACTCGGAATCGGTACAGCCATTGCCTGCACATTGTACAAGCCGTTGTTCGACAAAGATACCACGGCGATTAATGAGATCGTGTCGTTGCAGGGATGGATGTATCGTCGTATTGCTTGGGTCGTGATTGCCGGCAGTACGGTGTTGATGGCTTTTTTTCCTTGGATTTTTGCCAAGATGCCGCTGCCTTTGTGGTATGCCTATGCTTCATTTGCTGTGCTGTTGGTCAGCGCCCTGTTGAGTTACTTCGTGAACTACAAACAGATTGTACTTTCGGCTGATCAGCAGGAGTATAAAATCCAGTATAGCTATAAGGCTGCGATTCTGGTGAAAACCTTATTTCAGATTTTCGCTGTTAAGTATTTTGACAACGGATATGTCTGGTGGCTGGTGCTTGAGGTGGTCTTTGCTGTAATCGCCTCGGTGGCGCTTAATTGGATTGTTCGCCGGACCTACCCCTATCTCGAAACGAGTATTTCGCTGGGCAGGCGGTTGAACCGGAAATATCCGGATATTATCACGAAGATAAAACAGCTGTTTTTTCATAAGATAGGCGGTTTTGCTCTTGCACAGACCAGTCCGATTATCATATATGCATATGCATCGTTGTCTCTCGTGGCCCTTTACGGTAACTATATGCTTATTGTTATGGGTGTTACCTCGCTGATGACTGCTTTATTCAACAGCATGAATGCCGGTGTGGGAAATCTGGTCGCAGAGGGCGACAGGAAACAAATCATGAATGTATTCGAAATGCTTTTTTCTGTCCGGTTTCTATTGGTGTGTATCCTCTGTTTTGGAGTATATACGCTGACACCTGCATTTATTACACTTTGGATTGGAGCAGAATATATACTCGACGATGTGACGCTGGCCCTTATGGTCGCTATTATGTTTATAAACCTTTCCCGTCTGACTGTCGATGCTTATATCAATGCCTATGGTTTGTTTCAAGATATCTGGGCGCCGATAGTAGAAGCATCCATTAATGTCGTTATGTCGGTCTTGCTGGGATATTTTTTCGGACTTCACGGAATTCTTGCAGGTGTTCTGATAAGTTTAATTCTGATCGTTTTTTGCTGGAAGCCTTACTTCCTCTTTCGTGATGGATTCAAAGTAAGATTCAGAAGATATATGATAATGTATTTAAAACATGTCCTGGTTGCAATTGCGGCTTTCATTATTGTCCGAATCGTTCTGGCGCAAATTATTTTGGCGCCGGAAACTTCTTTCATGCGATTTATTTTCACCGGCATGGTTTATATGCTGATTTTCGGCTTTGTAACGACTTTGGGATTATATTGGGCGACGAAAGGAATGAAAAACTGTGTTTGCCGTATTTTTAGGCGTTAAAAATGAGGCGTACCAGGTAGCTTTGCCCCCCCCCTCCCATTCGGGTTATTCTTTAATTGTCAAACAGCGGGTCGCGAACTTTAAGAGATGGAACAGCAGATTTATTATGTAGATACATTTGGAGTGCGCCAGACACATGAAGTGTATAACGCGGCATTGCTGGAAATGTGTGTCTTGATTTTCGGCCAAGTTGAGTGCCGATTGTCGTGCAGCAGTTATGTTAATATGAAGACTTTGCTCGACGAAGAAACGCTTGCAAAAGTCCGCTATGAACCTGTTTTTGTTCCTGAAGGGAATGGGCGTCTTTCATTATTGTGGCGTTATCTATGTGGCGCATGGAATATTTGGAAATACCTGTGGTGTATTCCGGTGGGTGCTTTACTTGTTATTCCCTATAATAATGTATTTGCACTACGGGTACTGAATTTTTTGAATAAATTTCGGAAGCGCAAAATAATCGTCTGTTGTCACGGTGAATTGGAATATCTGACGCATGACCGTACTCCACAAGGAATCCTAACGAAACTTATTGCCCGTTTGGTCCGTTCTTTTTTCCGAAATCCCAGAATTCGAATTGCAGACAACCTTTATTTTTCAATTTTAGGAGAAAAGTTAAAAGAGAATTTGGCATCTTATATCTCTACGGATAAAATAGAGCGTTTCATAGTTTTTGACCATCCCTGTCTTGCCAGTAGAAATCCGCAGTCCGATTCTTATACATCCGGTAGAATAAGCATCAGTACGGTGGGGACGCTGAACAAACAAAAAGGGGCCGATGCTTTTCTAGAATTTGTCAAGGCTATCCCTGATGATTATCGTTTGCGTCTGTCAATTTCCGTGACAGGGCATGTCGCTGGTGTAGATAATGAATATCTTGCGACATTGGGGGTGGCGACGTTGCCTGTAAATTGCCAAATGTCCCGCGAACAGTTGATTCACAGGCTTGCTAAAGCCGATTATCTGCTTTTTCTCCATTCGCGGGAAACATATGCTGTGACTGCGAGTGGTGCTGTAATGGATGCCATTACGCTTGGAAAGCCTATTATTGCATTGGAAAATGATTATTTTAACTATTTGTTCTCTAAATATGGGAGATTTGGTGTCTTGGCGCCGTCTCCGATGGTTATGGTAGAACAACTTACCGAAATTCTCAATGGAAGGTTTGTTCCTGACACCGATTTTATTAATATCCGCCAGCAGCTTTCTCCGGTATCCGTGGCCCGACAATTACGGGAACAACTCATACGGATTGGATTTATTTATTGTTAAGATCGTGATGTTGAAACTTATTGCCAGAAGTTTAAAATAATACATTCCTGATGATTTCAGTCATTATCTTTTTCGTCATTTGTATTGCCTTTAGCCTCTGGAATCCTCCATATGAAAATCAACGGGCAAAAATAATATACTGGACATTCTGTCTGGCAGCAGTGCTTATTGTCGGCTTTCGCGGTGAGATCGATAAGGATTATGCCGCTTATGACGAAATGTTCCGAACAAACTGGTTGCTGGTCGAGCCTACGTTTTTAGTAATCCGGTTTCTGGTGCGGGACCTCTTTGGAGGAAATGTCGTCGGTTTGATGTTGGTTTATGCACTGATTGGTATACCCCTTAAATTCATTGCTATCGAGCGTTATTCGGCTTTTGTCTTTCCGAGTTTGCTCATATGGATTGGAAATCTGATGATTCTGCAGGATATGACACAAATACGTGCTTCCGTAGCATGTGGTATTCTGCTGCTTTCGATAAAGTCCCTTTACGAAAAAAACTGGAAGCAATATTTCATGTTTGTATTGCTTGCTACGATGTTCCATGCATCGGCTTTGCTGATGATTCCGTTGTGGTTTCTGTCCGGGAAACAAATTAATCGCTATACTTGGTCGGGAGTTATCTTGGGCGGGTATACTCTCTCTTTATGCGGTATTTACTTTACCTCGTTGTTATCGTTTATTCCCATTGATTTCGTACAGAGTAAAATAGATATATATAGCGTAGAAATTACGGATGACGGAGGTGCCAATATTTTTGGAACATTCCAAATGACCCGAATTGCTCTTTTTTTGATTCTTTTGTGGAACGTCCGTAAAATAGCGATTTTTAACCGTTATGCTCCTTTACTGTTGAAGATCATGGCTTGTGGTCTAGCAGCTCTCCCACTTTTTAAAAACAGTCTGGTCGCCGGGCTTCGCATTACGGAACTATTGACCTGTGTAGATATTCTGCTTTACCCGATGCTGCTTTACCTTATTCCGTTTCGTATGGTGGGTGAGTGGATTATAGTAGGGTATAGTGCCGCCATTATATATGGCCGTCTTTTTATCGAAGAGTTACTTAAATAATATTAGTTATGCCTAATCTGACCATGACATTTCTTTACATGGAGCGCGAGCATGTTGGCAAGGATGTCACTTGTGTGCCCGATTACCTCGGGCGGGCGCTCGGATGCAAGGTTGAGATTGTGTCGCTCACAAGCGCAACAAACCGCGATTTTCCCGTTGAGCTCGACGGAATACGGTACCGGTTTCTTTTTCGTCGCGGCGACCGGGGCAATGGCTGGTACAAACTTGTGTTTTTCTGGTGGTATCTGATTCGGCATGCGAAGAAAATCGACATTTTAATGCGATTTCATTATTCTGTTCAGACTGTAATCGAGGCTATTCTTTACAAGGTTTTTAATCCCCGGGGGAAAGTATATGTTAAATGCGATACCAATCAGCATATTATTGAAAAATTTCCCAACTCCTCTTCCTGGGGATGGAATCCGGGTGAATGGGTCAGGCGTTGTTTGTACAGGATGGCAATCAGAAAGATTGATGTCATATCGTGTGAAACGATGGAGGCGTTTCATACCATGTCTGAAAGTAGTTCTCCTTATTTAGCTTTTGGAGATAAACTGGTCTTTGCTCCCAATGGATTCGATGAGCGCCTGCGGAGCCGCCTGGGGGTTATTCCGAAACCTTTTCCCGAAAAAGAAAATATCATGCTGACGGTCGGGCGGCTTGGAACTGAAGAGAAAAATACCGAAATGCTCCTTAAGGCTTTGGAAAAGCTTGAGCTGCAAGATTGGAAATTTTATTTTATCGGTTCTGTCGAACCACATTTTAAAATAGAAATTGACCGTTTTTTCAAAACACATCCGGATAAAAAGGACTCGTTGATTTTTATAGGGGCAATTTTCGATAAACGGACTTTATGGGAATATTATAATCGGGCCAAAGTATTTGTTCTTACTTCGCGCTGGGAAAGTTACGGACTTGTTTTAAATGAGGCCAAACGGTTTGGTTGCTATCTGGTGTCGACCGAAGTCGGTGCTGCTCACGATTTGATTGAAGGAAAATACGGAGAGTTTATAAAGCAAGAGGATTTTGCTCATTTGCAAGATGTATTACAGCATATTATTGATGGAAAGACAGTTGTTGACGTATATAATAATTCCGATTTACAGGAGCTGTCCTGGCAAAGCGTACTGTGTCCAGTTATTGAGAGATTAAAAAAATAGATGTATGGCGGTCAATATCTTGTGTGTTGTCGTATTATACAAAATGCAATTGAATCGGTCCGCATCCTTTCTGTCTCTTTACAGGCAGGTGGGGGATTGTGATGCAACTGTCGATTTTTTCATTTATGATAATTCCCCGTTGGCAGATGTCGGGCTTTCTGAATTCCCAGACATACATTATTTCCATTGTCCGGGAAATACGGGTTTGGGAGCCGCCTATAATGCGGCAGCCCGTTATGCAGAAGAAAAGGGGTTTGACTGGGTGTTGTTATTGGATCAGGATACTGTCCTACCCGATAATTTTCTCCAATCTTATGTGAAGGCTATTCAGGAGAATCCGGGAATCCAGGTGTTTGCGCCACGGGTGTCATTGTCTGGTAAAAGTTTGTTGTCGCCCATGAAGCGTTGGAGAAAACAGGCTACGCATTTGGTTGCAGAAAAGACTTATCCCATCCGGCAGTATTTGGTTATCAATAGCGGGTTGTGTGTGAAAACCTCATTGTTTATGCAAAGTGGTGGATACGATGAGAAGGTATGGCTGGATTTTGCCGATATGCAATTTATCCGGAAATTGTTGCATGTCGGTGTCCGGTGTTTCTATCTTTTGTCTTGTGAGTGTATGCAGCACTTTTCCAATTTGGAAACTGATCCGGAAAAATTGAAACAGCGGTTCGATATCTATATTGCCTGTGCCCGGAATTGTGAATATTATGATATGGCGGACTGGATATTCAGGCAATATTGTGTCTTGTCACATACAATAGGTTTGACGATCCGTACCCGAAGTGTTTATTTTTTGAAATGTTTTTTTACCCGCTATTTATTTTAGTGCTGAATATTTTACGTGTATAATAAATGCGGGATTTTTCTCGCGCATTGCTACACGTAGGTTGTCAATGAATGAGTCTCATGATCTCTGTCTGTGTTGCTACATATAACGGTGAAAAATATATTCGCGAACAACTCGTTTCCATTATTGCCCAATTAGGCCCAAACGATGAAGTAATCGTATCCGATGACGGATCGGTTGACTGTACACTCGATATCATTTCTGGAATAGGCGATTCCCGTATCAGGGTTTTGCATCATGACAAGTTGGTGCGGTTTCCCCATACTTTTGATTATACGACACACAATGTTGAAAATGCCTTGTATCATGCAAAGGGGGATTTTATTTTTTTGGCGGACCAGGATGACGTATGGCTTCCGGGCAAGGTGAACGTCATGAGTTCGGCGTTGCGCGACCATCTGCTTGTCCTCTCGGACTGCAAGGTCACTGACGCCTCTCTACGGATCATGCATGAATCTTATTTTGAACTTAACGATTCGCGGCCCGGAGTGCTTCGTAATCTCATACGCAATTCGTTTCTCGGGTCGTGTATGGCCTTTCGTCGGGAGTTGCTCGATAGTGCCTTGCCTTTTCCTGCTCATACCGTTCCACACGACATCTGGCTTGGGCTGCTGGCTTGCCTGCGCGGGAAGGTCGCTTTTGTAAATCAGCCCCTTTTATTTTATCGAAGGCACGAGGCGACTGTGTCGAGTTCCTGTAGGCAAAGTTCTTTTTCGCTCATGTTCAAGGTGAAATACCGATTATTATGTTTTTGGGCCTTGTTGAAAAGACATTGGGGGATTTCGTCTTTTTTTAATCCTGTATCATGAAAAAAATTCTTCATATTTCGAAATTCTATCCGCCGTATATAGGCGGGATTGAAACTGTGTGCCACGAAATTATCGTGCATTCGCATCGGTATCAGCATCGGGTTGTCTGCTTCAATGGCGATAGGGACAGTATGAACGATGTGTACGAAGGTGTTGAAATAACCAGGGTAGGGCCTTTTGCCAGTGTGGCCAGCCAGCCTGTTTCTTTTTCTTATTTTGGCCGATTGAAAAGACTGATTTCATCTTTCGAACCGCATATCATCCATTTTCATGCTCCCAATCCGCTGGTAAGTCTTTATCTGCTTCTCGTGATTCCGCGGCGGTGTAAACTGATTGTTCACTACCATGCCGAGATATGCACGTCGAAAATGCTCTATGCCTGCTACCGGCCAATCGAACAGTGGTTGTTCCGGCGGGCAGATGTTATTATTGCCACGAGCCCTAAATTGCAGACTGATGCGGCAGCCCTTGGTAAATTTCAGAAAAAGTGTACCGTGGTCGAAAATGTGATTACGACCGATGATCTGGATATATCGCCTGATGACGAAAAACGCATTGAGGAGTTAAAACGGCGTTTTGGCAATAAACCGGTCGTGCTCGCTTTCGGTCGGCATGTCCCGTATAAGGGGTTCGAATACCTGATAGAGGCTGAAAGGATGATAAAAAACGATTGTGTGGTCGTAATCGGCGGAGAGGGCCCTTTAACAGAGGAGCTGAAAGCCATGTCGGATTCTCCGCGCATCCATTTTGTCGGGCGAATTCCCGACGACGAGTTGAAACTATATCTGCATGCAGCATCCGTATTTGCTTTCCCGTCGATAACTTCTGCCGAGGCATTCGGGATCGTCTTGTTACAGGCCATGTATTGTAAAACTCCGCCTGTTACTTTTACGATTCCTACATCGGGGGTGAATTTCGTCAATCTGAACGGGGTGACCGGAATCGAAGTGGAAAACGGGAATGCGGCTGCTTTTGCCGGGGCCGTCGATATGTTGCTGTCTGATTCCGAGATGCATGCGGGAATGGGAGCCGCCGGCCGTGAGCGTGTGATACGGAATTTTACGTGGGAAAGCATCGATGCCAAAATAGCGGAAATATACGATTCCCTATAGCCGGGGGCTGTCCGATGGAAATTTCGGAAACGACCGGTTTTGCCGGCAATTAATGGACGGACTTTATAAAGTCCGTCCATTTTTTTATTCGAACCGGATGAACAGCCGGCCGTCGGTCAGGCAGTGGGGGCAATACGGGTCGCAGTAGTCCGCGGCGTAGATGTTTCCGCATACGGGGCAGACCAGATAGCTCTCCGCGGGGTTGTCGGACTGATCGGAGGCCGGAGATGCGCCGGCTTCATTTCCCGGGGCGGCGCTTATGCCGGGTGTGTGGCCGGTGTGGGTTTGGGCTCCGGGTGCCGTCCTGCGGCAGCGTGCGATCAGCGCCAGGTGCCGGACATCCCCTGCACGTGCCCAGATTAAGGTGCGGGCCGCATAGCGGTTGCCTTTGGCGAGCGCCCGGCCGATGTCGTCCGTGGAATGCGTTTCGAGCGTGCGGCGTTCGTAGTCGATGCTTCGTTGCAGGTTGCTGTCGGTCGTGCCGTGGAACACCGTGACTTTTACCGGCGGAGTGTAGTTGCCGCCGGACCGCACGATTACGTCTGCGCAGTTGTATTCGTGCAGCCGTTCGGCGAACGCCATGGCGCGGAACAGCCGTGCGGCATCGTGCCGATGCTCTTTCGCAGCGATGTCCGCAAAGTGGTCGAACTGTGCCGATTGGATGTGTTTACGGCGGCAGCATGCGTCCAAATCCGACAGGATTTCCTCCCACGGCGAGTGCTGCGGCGACTTGCGCTCGCGCATCGCTGCGAAGAATATCCAGATGAGGATACATGTCGATACCACGAATAACAGCAGTACCAATAACGGGCGGACTTTCATAGGCTTGCAATGGAGTGAATTCTTTTGGGGGATTTATTCCCGCGAATGCATTTTTTATGCCAGAGGAGCCTGCACCGTATGCCCTGCGGGGTGTCGCACGGGGTTTCGTGCCGGACGTGTCGGCATGGACTGCAGCCCGGCGGGCAAAGCAAAAGGCGGAACACGAAAGGTTCCGCCTTTTACCGTATGCCGGTGTGCTTACAGCCGGGCCTTGATGGCTTTCGACGCCTCTTCGTAGCCGGGTTTGTCCAGCAGGGCGAACATGTTCTTCTTGTAGGCCTCCACGCCGGGCTGGTCGAACGGATTGACGCCGAGCATATAGCCGCTGATGCCGCAGGCTTTTTCGAAGAAGTAGAGCAGGGCGCCAATGGCGTGCTCGCCGATTTCCGGGATTTCGATGCGGATATTGGGCACGCCGCCGTCCACATGCGCCAGTTGCACGCCCAGTTCGGCCATGCGGTTGACCTCCGAGATGCGTTTCCCGGCCAGGAAGTTGAGGCCGTCGAGGTTTTCCCCGTCGGCTTCGATAATCACTTCATGTGCGGGTTTGGCTACCGAGATGATGGTTTCGAACAACGTGCGCTCGCCGTCCTGGATATACTGCCCCATCGAGTGCAAATCGGCCGTCAGCGTGACGCTTGCCGGGAAGATGCCCTTGCCGTCCTTACCTTCGCTTTCGCCGTAGAGCTGTTTCCACCACTCGTTGATATACTGGAGTTTGGGCTCGTAGGAACCGAGAATTTCGATTTTCTTGCCTCCGTTGTAGAGTTCGTTGCGCACGGCGGCGTAGATGGCAGCCGGGTTCTTTTCGAACGGCGTGCCGTCGGCCGTCGCACGCTCCATCTCCTGCGCGCCGCGCACCAGTTCGGCGATGTCGACGCCGGCTGCGGCCAGCGGCAGCAGGCCTACGGGCGTGAGCACCGAGAACCGTCCGCCCACGTCGTCGGGAATGACGAACGTCGGGTAACCCTCGTTGGTGGCGAGCGTCTTCAGCGCCCCGCGCGCCTTGTCGGTAATGGCCACGATACGCTCGGCAGCCTCTTTCTTGCCGTAGCGTTTCTCGATTTCGGCCTTTATCAGGCGGAATGCGATGGCCGGTTCGGTCGTCGTACCCGATTTGGAGATGACGATGGTTGCGATTGAATACTCCTTGACGGCTTCGAGCAGTTCGTAGGTGTAATCCTCGGAGATGTTCTGGCCTGCGAAGAGCACCGTGGGGGCCGTCTGCTTTTTGTGCAGGAACTTGAACGAATCGCTCATGGCCTCGAGTACGGCCTTGGCGCCCAGGTACGAACCGCCGATGCCGATGCAGATGATGACTTCGGCTTTCGCGCGGAGTTTTGCCGCCTGCTTTTCGATGGCCTCGATGTCGGCCGCCGAAATCGACGAGGGGAGGTGCACCCACCCCAGGAAGTCGTTGCCGGCACCCTTGCCCGACTGCAGCAGTGCGTTGGCTGCCTGTGCCCTGGTCGCGGAGTCGGCCGAAACCGCAATGCCCGTTTTGGAGATGTCTAATTTAATCGTTTCCATGGTATTGTCAAATTAATTTGGTTGTCAGTTCTTTCATGCATTTGCGGGCCGACGCCCCCTGGTAAAGTACGTTGTAGACCATGTCGGCAATCGGCATTTCGACCTTGTGGCGGGCGTTGATGTGGCGGATGCAGTCCGCGGCGAAATAGCCCTCGGCCACCATCGTCATT
This sequence comes from uncultured Alistipes sp., assembly GCF_902388705.1. GTDB lineage: Bacteria > Bacteroidota > Bacteroidia > Bacteroidales > Rikenellaceae > Alistipes. The sequence continues at coordinate 51,562 of NZ_CABMQJ010000009.1, read as the reverse complement.
TCGTTCAGGGCGCTCTTGACCGTGCATCCGTGCCCGATTAGCAGGCCGAGCCTGCGGTTGCGGCTGTATACCGAATAGCAGGTCACGAGCAGGTCGCCCAGGTAGCCCGAAACGAGCGTGTCGCGTTCCGCCGGATAGCTCTCTTCGAGAAACCGGCGCATCTCTCCGGCGCTGTTGGCGATTAGCACCGCGAGGAAGTTGTCGCCGTAGCCCAGCCCGACGGCGATGCCGACCGAGAGTGCGTAAATGTTTTTCAGGATTGCGGCATATTCGATGCCGTAAAGGTCGGTCGAGTAACTCAAATGAATGTAGTCCGTTGCGAATTTCGCCCCCAGCATCCGGGCGTTCTCCGGATCGGTGCAGACCACCGTGAGGTAGGAGAGCTTGCCGCGCGAAACCTCTTCGGCGTGCGAGGGGCCCGTGACGATGCCGATTTGTTTGTAGGACAATTCGTAGCGGTCGTGGATGTATTCGACGATGGTTTTGTAGTCGCCCGGGACGATGCCCTTGATGGCCGAAACGATGAATTTGTCGTGCAGCGAAACCGTCAGCGGTTCGAGGAATGTCTTGAGGTAGGCCGAGGGAGTCGCCAGGATGACGATGTCGGCGTCGCGGACTACGGCATCGAGGTCGTCGGAGGGGGCGATGCGCCCGCGGTCGAACTCCACGTCGCTCAAATAGCGGGGATTGCGGCCCTCGGTGAGCAGTCCGTCGAGCACTTCGGGATTGCGGACATACCAGCCTACACGCAATTCGTTGGCTGTGAGCAGCCCGACGATGGCTGTCGCCCAGCTGCCGTAACCGATGACGGCGCAGCGGGCCTCTTTTCCGATTTTATATTCCATGTAAGGAGCGATTGTTTCGGTGTACAAATGTAATCAAAAAAAATAATAAAAAAATGTAAAAATATCCCTCGCTTTTTGCTACCTTTGTCCGGATATGTCATCTTGGGATTGCGATTCCGGCGGAAGGCCGGAACGAACGGCATATATGAAGTTGATAATAAAATAATTAGTGGAAACATAACCGTTGGGTGTTGCATTATGGGACTTTTTTCTTTGACACAGGAGGTGGCCATCGACCTCGGTACGGCCAACACGCTGATAATTTATAACGGCAAGGTCGTCGTCGACGAACCGTCGATCGTGGCCCTCGACGTGCATACGGGCAAACTCGTGGCCATCGGCCATCAGGCGCGCCAGATGCATGAGAAAACCAATCCGAACATCAAAACGATCCGCCCCCTGAAAGACGGTGTGATAGCCGACTTCAACGCTACGGAGCTGATGCTGCGCGGGATGATCAAGAAAGTCAAGACCTCGGGCAGCCTTTTCGCCCCTTCGCTGCGGATGGTGATTTGCATCCCGTCGGGTTCGACCAATGTCGAGATACGTGCCGTGCGCGACTCGGCCGAGCACGCCGGCGGCCGCGAAGTCTACATGATCTACGAACCGATGGCCGCCGCGCTGGGCGCCGGCCTCGATGTCGAAGCGCCCGAGGGCAACATGGTCATCGATATCGGCGGCGGTACGTCGGAGATCGCCTGCATTTCGCTGGGCGGCATCGTCTGCTCCGAGTCGATCAATATCGCCGGCGACGTCTTTACCAACGACATCCAGAGTTACGTGCGCCAGCAGCACAACATCCGTATCGGCGAACGCACGGCCGAAGCCATCAAATGTTCGATCGGCGCCGCCGTTTCCGACTTGGAGGAAGAGCCCGAGGACTTCGTGGTGACGGGCCCCAACATGCTGACGGCCCTGCCGCAGACCGTGTCGTTGAGTTACAGCGAAATCGCCTATGCCCTCGAGAAGTCGCTCACGAAGATCGACGCCGCGCTGATGAAGGTGCTCGAGTCGATGCCGCCCGAGCTTTACGCCGACATCGTGAAGAACGGTATTTACCTGGCGGGCGGCGGCGCCCTCATAAAGGGCCTCGACCGACGCCTGAACGAAAAGACCGGCATTCCGTTCCATGTGGCCGAAGATCCGCTGCGTGCCATTGCACGCGGTACGGGCATCGCACTGAAGAACATCAACCGCTTCTCGTTCTTGATGAAGTAATCTGCCCGCGGAGCGGCTCCGGGATTTCGCCCGCCGAGCGGCCTGCGGGGTGCCGGCAGGTTTGCGCAGTGCGGAGGCCTCCCGGCACAGAAGGCGGAGAAAAAAGGATACGAAACGGACCGGAGTAAAATCCGGCCCATGCGAAATAATGATTGCGGGCCCGGTGTCCGCAATCTCAAATTAACGAGAAACCTTGCGCAAGCTTTTAGAGTTCATCCGGAGTACCTATGTCGTGGTGCTGTTCGTCGTGCTCGAGGCCATAGCCATCAGCTACTACGCCCACTCGACCTACTACACGCAGGCGCGGCTGCTGGCACGCTCGAACCAGGTGGTCGGGGGCGTGCACGGCCTGTTTGCGGGCATCCGGCATTATTTTTCGCTCGGACGGGAGAACCGCAACCTGCTTGCGTATGTGGCCGAGCTCAAAGAGCGGCTCGCCATGTCCGAAGAGATCGGCGACGTGGTGCGGCTCGACAGCTACATGCAGGAACTCGGGGCTTCGAAGTACCGCGTCATGACCGCTTCGGTGATTTCCAATACGGTCAACCGGGCGCAGAACCTGATTGTCCTGAACCGCGGCCGCCGCGACGGGGTCGTCGAGGAGATGGCGCTGCTCGCTTCGGACGGCTCGATGGCGGGCTACGTGGTCGACTGCTCGGAGCGTTATTCGGTGGTGATGTCGGTGCTCAACACCTCATTCCGCGCCAGCGGCAAACTCGTCGGGGACGATTACTTCGGCTCGATTTACTGGGACGGGGTCGACCCGCATACCGTGGTGCTGGACGAATTGTCGAAATATGCCGAGCCGCAGCCCGGGCAGGAGGTCGTTACGACCGGGTTTTCGCAGTATTTCCCGGCCGACGTGCTCATCGGCTGGGTCGAAAGCGCCGAGCTGAACGAAACCCGCACGGCCTATAAGGTGCATGTGAGGCTGGCGGCCGAAATGTCGCGCCTGACGGACGTGATTCTCGTCGAGAACCGCGATATGTCGGAGGTGCGCGGTCTGCAGAACAGTGAAAAAGTAGAACAACATACCCGGCTGAATTAGATGTACAGGACGCTTCCATATTTCATGCTCTTCGTAGTGACGGTGCTTTTGCAGGTTTTCCTGTTCGACAACCTGTCGATCAGCATTTACCTCAATCCGCTCGTCTACGTGGCTTTCATCGCCCTGCTGCCGCTCGATACGCCGCCAATCGTATTGCTGCTGTCGGGCCTGGCCGTGGGCGTGACGATGGACTTTGCGATGGGGGCCGCGGGGGTGAACACCATCGCCACGCTGTTCATCGCGTTCGTCCGTCCGGCGCTTCTCGGGGTGCTGTACGGCCGTGACGACATGCGCGAGGGCGGTATCCCCTGCACCGGCCGCCTCGGTAAGCGGGTGTTTCTGAACTACATCGTCGTGCTGGTGCTGGTGCACCACGCCCTCTTTTTCTCGCTGGAGGCCCTTTCATGGACGCATCTCGTGCGTACGCTGGTGCGTATCGTCGCGAGCAGCGCCGTGTCCGTGGCCTTTGTCTGGATTATCGCCCGGATTTTCACCGCCAAACTTCCCGTCCGCGTATGAGAAACTCCGAGGGTTTCGTCCGGATGCGCACGTTGCAGTGCGTGGTGCTCTTCATCTTCCTGCTGATTGCCGGGCGCCTGGCCTATATCCAGCTTGTCGATTCGCGTTACAACGAACTGGCCAAGGCCAATGTGCTGCGCCATGTCGTGCAGTACCCGCCGCGCGGCGAGGTGTTCGACCGCAACGGGGAATACCTCGTGCAGAGCCGCGAGTGCTACGACCTGATGGTGATTTACAGCGAAATCGACAAACACGGATTCGATACGGCACGCATGTGCGACGTGCTGGGCCTTTCGCGCGAGAAGCTCGAAAAAGAGCTGGCCAACGCCCGGATGCGTCCCCGTGCGCCCCGTGTGGTGACGAATTATATTTCCAAGGAGGACAAGCTCCGGTTCGACGAGTGCAATTTCCGGGGATTCTACACAGTCTACCGCACCGTCCGGCGTTATCCGCGCAAAATCGGCGGCAACCTGCTGGGATTCGTCAGCGAGGTGAATCCCGATTTCCTCAAGCGGAACCCCGAATACAAAGTCGGCGACTATGTGGGCATGGGAGGCGTGGAGTCGGCTTACGAGCCTCTGCTCAAGGGAAAAAAGGGCGTCCGCATCCAGGAGATAGATACCCACGGTGCCATCAAGGGTTCCTACATGAACGGCGTTTACGACTCGCTGCCCGATCCGGGCAAATACATCGTCAGCACCATCGACGCCCGACTGCAACTGTTGGGCGAGGAGCTGATGCGGGGCAAGGTCGGCGCGGCCGTGGCCATCGAACCCTCGACGGGCGAAATCCTGATGATGGTTTCCTCGCCGACCTACGACCCCGACGAACTGGTGGGGCGCGAACGCGGCAACAACTACATGAAAATGCTCGGCAACAAACGCAAACCGCTTTACAGCCGTGCCGTGAAGGCCAAATACCCGCCGGGATCGACGTTCAAACTGGTGCAGGGCCTCATCGGCCTGCAGGAAGGGGTGCTCCGTCCCTCGGACATGCATGTCTGCCACGAGGGCTACCAGGCCGGGCGGCGGCGCATGAAATGCCATGTGCATGCTTCGCCGCTCGATTTGCGCTATGCCGTGGCCACCTCGTGCAACGCCTATTTCTGCTATGTTTTCCGCGATATCCTCGACAACCGCAAATACGAAAACGTCAAGGAGGGTTTCGATGTCTGGAAAGAGTACGTTGAGAGTTTCGGTTTCGGCCGCAAGCTCGGTTCCGACTTCCTCGACGAGGGCAGCGGTTACGTGCCCGACCGTTCGTTCTACGACCGCCAGTACCGGGGCTCGTGGAACTCGCTGACCGTAATCTCGCTCGCCATCGGGCAGGATGCGCTGGGCTGCACGCCGCTGCAGCTGGCCAACCTGGCGGCCATCGTCGCCAACCGCGGCTATTATTACATTCCGCATATCGTCAAGAAAATCGAGGGACAGGATTCGCTCGACCGCCGTTTTTACGAGCGCCATTACACGAAAGTCGACCCTAAACATTTCGAACCGATTGTCGACGGCATGTGGAGGGGCGTCAACGTGGGCGGCACGTCGACCCTGGCGCGCCTCGAAGGGCTCGACGTCTGCGGCAAGACCGGTACGGCCGAAAACCCCCACGGGCGCGATCACTCGACATTCCTGTCGTTCGCCCCGAAGGACAACCCGAAAATCGCCATCTCGGTCTATGTCGAGAACGGCGGTTTCGGCGCCTCGGCGGCCCTGCCTATCGCCAGCCTCTTGGAGGAGTATTACCTGACGGATACGATTCGCCGCCCGGCTTTGCTGGAGCATATCAAGAATATGAACATCTATTATCCCGCCTATGACCGCTAACCGCCATAACAGTATTTTTTACGGGGTCGACCTCTGGACGGTGCTGCTGTATGTGTTGATTGTGGCGGCGGGATGGGTGTCGATTACTTCGGCTTCGTACGACGAGACGGCGGCCGATTTGTTCTCCTTCTCGCACTTCTATATGAAGCAGCTGATGTGGATTGCCGTAGCGTGGACCACGGCGCTCGTCGTGCTGCTGCTCGACGAGCGGTACTACCACATGTTCGCCTATCCGGCCTATTTCGCGGGACTTGTCCTGCTGCTCGGTGCGCTGGTGTTCGGACGCGAGGTCAACGGCGCCAAGGCGTGGTTCGAGTTCGGGTCGCTGCGCGTGCAGCCCGTCGAATTCGTTAAAATCGCCACGGCGCTCGCGCTTGCGCGCGTGATGAGCGCCTACTCGTTCTCGATCAACCGCCCCGGCGATTTGTTCAAGGTGGGCGTGGTAATCTGCATTCCGCTGTTCATCATCATCCTGCAGAACGACACTGGTTCGGGTATCGTGCTCGGCTCGTTCCTCTTCGTGCTCTACCGCGAGGGACTCAATAAGTGGCTCTGCATTCCGGTGCTGCTGATTGCCGCGCTGTTCATCTTCTCGTTCCTGCTTTCGCCCATGACGCTGCTCGTGTCGATTATCCTGGTGTGCACGCTTTCCGAGGCGATGATGAACGGCCTGTGGCGCTCGCGCATCATCTATCTCGCCGGGCTGGCGCTGGCGAGTATCCTGCTCTGCATGGTGATGGGGCTCCTCGCCCCGGGGTTCATGGATCTGCACGCCTGCCTGCTGACCGTGACGCTGTTGTCGCTGGTCGGCGTTGCGGCGTATGCCTACCGCTCGAACCTCAACAACATCTTCATCACGATGGGGCTGTTCCTCTGTACGATGGTTTTCCTGCCCACGACCGACTATATCTTCAACTCGATTCTCAAGCAGCACCAGCGCGACCGCATATTGAGTTTCCTGGGCATCATCAGCGATCCGCTCGGCACGGACTACAATGTCAACCAGTCGAAAATCGCCATCGGCTCGGGCGGTTTCTGGGGCAAGGGTTTCCTGGAAGGAACCCAAATCAAATACGGCTTCGTTCCCGAGCGGCACACCGACTTCATCTTCTGCACGGTGGGCGAGGAGTGGGGCTTCGTGGGGACGATGGCCGTCCTGGCGCTGCTGTGCCTGCTGATTCTACGCCTGATGCGCATGGGCGAGCGGCAGCAGGAGCCCTTCGGCCGCATCTATTGCTATTGCGTCGCGGCGATTCTGTTGTTCCACGTGCTGGTGAACGTGGGTATGACCATCGGCCTGATGCCTGTCATGGGCATTCCGCTGCCTTTCATGAGTTACGGCGGTTCGTCACTGATCGCCTTTACAATCCTATTGTTCATTGCCGTGCGGCTCGATGCGTCGACGCGGCAGTTTTCCCTGAATAAATATTGACAAACAGATGATTCGTTACAATCCCCGGGGCCTCACGGCGCAGCAAGTCGCCGAAAGCCGCCAAAAACACGGCGACAACATAATCACCCCGCCGAAAGATGATTCGGTCTGGAAACTGCTGGCCGACAAATTCCGCGACCCGATTATCCGCATCCTGCTGCTGGCGGCGGTGCTTTCGCTCGCCATCGGTTTCGTGCATAAGGATTTCACGGAGTCCATCGGCATAATCTGCGCCATCATCCTGGCTACCTGTGTCGGCTTCTGGTTCGAGTGGGACGCCATGCGGCGCTTCCGGCGGCTGAACCAGGTCAACGACGATATTCCGGTCAAAGCGATGCGCGACGGTACGATACGGGAAATTCCGCGCCGCGACGTTGTCGTGGGCGATGTGCTTTACATCGAGAGCGGTGAAACCGTTCCGGCCGACGGCGAGCTGGTCGAAGCCGTGTCGCTGCGCATCAACGAGTCGACGCTTACCGGCGAGCCGGAAGTGGACAAGACCGTGGACGAGGCGCATTTCGATTCCGATGCCACCTATCCGTCGAATGCCGTCCTGCGGGGTACGACCGTGGCGGACGGCTACGGCATCATGGTCACAACGGCCGTGGGCGATGCGACCGAGGCCGGGCGCGTCACCGAGCAGGCGACTGTCCAGAGCGAGGAGCAGACCCCGCTCAACCGCCAGCTGACGCGCCTTTCGAAACTCATCGGCCGTGCCGGCATCGCACTCTCCGTTGCGATTTTCTGCGTCATGCTCGGCAAGGCGGTTTTCGTCGGCGACCTGCTGGAGCAGGACTGGCTTACGATTTCGCAGCAGGTGCTGCATGTCTTCATGGTTTCGGTGGCCATTATCGTGATGGCCGTTCCCGAGGGGCTGCCGATGAGCATTACGCTGTCGCTGGCCATGTCCATGCGGCGCATGCTCAAGACCAACAACCTCGTGCGGCGCATGCACGCCTGCGAAACGATGGGCGCCGTGACGGTCATCTGCACCGACAAGACCGGTACGCTGACCCAGAACCGGATGCACGTGCAGGATGTGGTGCGCTACGACGACTTGCCGATGCATGGTTTCGCCGAGATTGTCGCTGCCAACTCGACGGCTTTCCTCGACGCTTCGGGCGCCGTTATCGGCAATCCGACCGAGGGGGCCCTGCTCGAGTGGCTCCGGTCGCAGGGCGAAGATTACGAACCGTTGCGTGCGGATGCGAAGCTTGTCGACCGCCTGACCTTCTCGACCGAGCGTAAATATATGGCGACGATTATCGAAAGCGGCGTTTCGGGCCGCCGGATAGTCTGCGTCAAGGGCGCACCCGAGATTGTGCGTGCCATGTGCCTGCCCGACGGCAAGGACACGCAGGTCGCCGAGCAGCTGCTCGGGTTCCAGGGCTGCGCGATGCGTACGCTCGCCGTTGCGTGGGCCGAAACCGCCGAGGAGGACTGCCAGCGTGCGGTCGCCGGAAACGGGTTGCACTTCGCGGGCGTTGCGGCGATTTCCGACCCCGTGCGCGAGGATGTGCCCGATGCCGTGGGCCGCTGCCTCAAGGCAGGGATCGACGTCAAAATCGTCACGGGCGATACGCCGGCCACGGCGCGGGAGATTGCCCGCCAAATCGGTCTTTGGGACGATGCCCGGGACAACGACCGCAACCATATGACCGGTACGGAATTCGCCGCGGCGAGCGACGAGGAGTTGCTCGGGCGCGTGCAGGAGCTGAAGATTATGTCCCGCGCCCGACCGCTCGACAAGCAGCGGCTCGTGCGGCTGCTGCAGCAGTGCGGCGAAGTGGTCGCCGTCACGGGCGACGGCACGAACGACGCTCCGGCGCTGAATTTCGCCAATGTGGGCCTCTCGATGGGGTCGGGCACTTCGGTGGCCAAGGACGCCAGCGACATTACGCTGCTCGACGACTCGTTCGCCTCGATTGCCACGGCCGTGATGTGGGGCCGTTCGCTTTACCGCAACATCCAGCGCTTCGTGCTGTTCCAGCTTACGATTAATTTCGCGGCCATCCTCATCTGTTTCGTCGGGGCGGTGTTCGGCACCGACATGCCGCTGACCGTGGTGCAGATACTCTGGGTCAACATCATCATGGATACGTTCGCGGCGATGGCGATGGCCTCGCTGCCGCCGAATCCCGAGGTGATGCTCGAAAAGCCCCGTCCGCGCGACGAATTCATCATTACCCCCGGCATGGCCCGCACGCTTTTCACCTGCGGCGTCATCATGGTCGCCGTATTGTTGAGCATGCTGTTCTGGTGGACGATTACGACGGGCGGACTGACCGTGCGCCAGTTGACGGTTTTCTTCTCGACGTTCGTTTTCCTGCAATTCTGGAATATGTTCAACGCCAAAGGTTTCGAAACACGCCATTCGGTCTTTACGTGCCTTCGCGGATGCAGGGAGTTTTTCCTGATTCTGCTGGCTATCGCCGTCGGTCAGGTGCTTATCGTCGAATTCGGCGGCGAAGTGTTCCGTACCGAACCGCTGGCATGGCGGGAGTGGGCCGCCATCATCGGCTGCACGTCGCTCATCGCCGTGGGCGGTGAAATTGTCCGGGCCGTGCGGCGCAGGCGATGATGGCGCCGTAGATGAAACAATCCCTCTTTTTTAGTCTGCTGGCAGCGTTTGCAGCACCTTTTTGCGTTTCGGCGCAGATGCAGGACAGCCTGGGAAACGAATGCCTGGTTCCGGCACACGAAAGCGCTTATGCCCGGCGTATCGACCGCCATACCTCTTCGAAAGCCTACCGGATGGCTTTCGTCGGTGTGCCCCTGGTCATCGGCGGTGTCGTTATGCAGGCCTATGACTCCGATTTCCGGCGCCTGCGCAACGGTTACGTCAAGTCGTTCCACCACGATTACGATGACTACCTGCAATATGCTCCTGCGGCGCTGATGCTCGGGATGAAAGCCTGCGGCGTCAAAGGCCGCAGTTCGTGGGGCCGCATGCTCGCTTCGGACGCTTTTTCCGTCGGGCTGATGGCGACGGCCGTCAACTCCCTGAAATATTCCTGCCGCGTGATGCGCCCCGACGGCTCTTCCCGCAACTCCTTTCCGTCGGGCCATACGGCGACGGTATTCATGACGGCGACGATGCTCCACAAGGAGTACGGGCACCGCAGTCCGTGGTACAGTATCGGTGCCTATACCGTCGCGACGGTAACGGGCGTCACGCGCCAGCTCAACAACCGCCACTGGATGAGCGACGTAATGGTGGGGGCGGGCATCGGCATCCTGGCTACGGAATTCGGCTATTTCCTCGCCGACCTGATTTTCAAAAACAAAGGGTTGAATGTCCCGGAAACGCAACTCGTGTACGATCGTTACCGCAGGCCTTCGTTCATCAGCTTTGAACTGGGCCTGACGATCGTGCCCGGTTCCTATATGCCTTATCCGGGCATGCACACCGAATTCAAAGCGGGCCCGACCGTCGGCGTGCAGGGGGCCTGGTTCGCCTCGCCCTATGTCGGCGTGGGAGGCCGTCTGGCCGTGACCAATCTGGAAATGAGCGTCAACGGCGTTTCGCAGGACAGCGACTTCGAATCCTGTTCCGTGGCGGCGGGGCTTTACCTCTCCTATCCGCTCTCCGCACGGTGGTTGCTGGGGGCGAAGGCGCTCGGTGGATTCGAACATTACAAAACCTGCCGAACCTCCTTGTACGAGCTGGGCGGGCGCGGCGGTTTTGTGCTCGGCACGGGCATCTCGTCGACCTACCTTGCCAGCCAGAATTTCGGAATCCGGTTCGCGACCGACTACGACATGGCTCCGCCTTTTGCAGGCGGTTCCCGCCAGCGGCTGCACAAGTTGATGCTGACGCTGGAGGCCTGCGCCGTGTTTTAGACGGCAGCTATGATGAAAAAGCGGGCTCCCTGTGTGAGGAAGCCCGCTTTTTTATAGCATGTACCCGGTTTTACAGGACGCCCTGTTCGACCATCGATTTGGCGACTTTCATGAAGCCGGCGATGTTGGCGCCTTTCATGTAGTTGACGAAGCCGTCTTTTTCGGTGCCGTATTCGAGGCAGGCGTGGTGTATCGACGACATGATTTGGTGCAGTTTGGCGTCGACCTCCTCGGCCGTCCAGTTGAGTTTCTGGGCGTTCTGCGTCATTTCCAGTCCCGAAGTGGCTACGCCGCCCGCGTTGACGGCCTTGCCCGGTCCGTAGGGAATCTTCGCCGCGATGAAAGCGTCGATGGCCTCGGGGCGGCAGCCCATGTTCGAAACTTCGGCCACGAGCTTCACGCCGTTGGCCAGCAGTTTCTTGGCATCCTCGCCGTCCAGCTCGTTCTGCGTGGCGCACGGCATGGCGATGTCGACCTTGACCTCCCACGGCTTTTTGCCTGCGAAGAACTGTGCGTTGGGGAATTTGCGCGCATAGGGTTCCACCACGTCGTTGTTCGACGCGCGGAGTTCGAGCATGTAGGCGATCTTTTCGGCGTTGAGGCCTTCGGGGTCGTAGATGTATCCGTCGGGGCCCGAGATTGTCACGACTTTGGCGCCCAGCTCGGTCGCTTTGGTCGCAGCACCCCATGCCACGTTGCCGAAGCCCGAGATGGCGATGGTCTGGCCCTTGATGTCCATGCCCGCCTTTTCGAGCATCTGGCGCAGGAAGTATACCGCACCGAAGCCCGTGGCCTCGGGACGAATCAGCGAACCGCCGTAGGTCATGCCCTTGCCGGTCAGTACGCCCGTATTTTCGCGCGCCAGTTTGCGGTACATGCCGTAGAGGTAGCCGATTTCGCGGCCGCCCACGCCGATATCACCGGCGGGAACGTCCGTTTCAGGGCCGATATGGCGCCACAGCTCGACCATAAAGGCCTGGCAGAAACGCATGACCTCCCCGTTTGACTTGCCTTTGGGGTTGAAGTCCGAGCCGCCTTTGGCACCGCCCATCGGCAGCGTCGTCAGCGCATTTTTGAAGATTTGCTCGAAGCCGAGGAATTTCAGAATCGAGGGGTTCACCGAGGGGTGGAAACGCAGGCCTCCCTTGTAGGGGCCGATTGCGTTGTTGAACTGGACGCGGTAGCCGGTGTTGACCTGCACCTCGCCCTTGTCGTCTACCCAGACCACCTTGAAAGTAAAACTGCGGTCAGGCTCCACGATACGCTCTGCGATGCGGTTGGCCTCGAATTCCGGATGCTGGTTGTAGGTGTCCTCTACCGTCATGAGAACTTCGCGCACGGCCTGCAGGTATTCGCTTTCGCCGGGGTGCTTGCGCTCAAGTTCCGCCATTAATTTGTTTACATTCATATTGCCTGAAGTTTTAAAGGTTGTTTCTTTATTACAAATATAATATTATTTCTTATAGATTGTAACTTTCAGGCAAATTTTTCAGCGGAATTATTATTGTTCCTGCTCTTTTTTTACGATACCCTTGTTCGAGCGGCCGTCGATGCAGACCCACAGCGGACGCTCGAAACGCACCTGCCGCAGGAACGTTCCCTCGTAGATTGCGCTGCGTCGGTCGAGTTCCTCCTCGCGGAAGATGCCGTCGCCGCGGAACGGGCTGATGGTAAGGTAGCCCACGCCCAGCGAGGTGACGTTCTGGAAGAAGTGCGTGCCCTGCGAGGGCTCCACTTCGAACTTTTCGATGCCGCATTCGACGATTACCTTGGCCTCCGAGATGTGGTTCCACTTTACGGGAACCCCGAGGAACGGGTCGGACGAGCCCCAGCGGCCCGGACCTACGAGGATGTAGGAGCGCTTCTCGTCGCGCATGCGGTTGTTGAAGGCGAGCAGTTCGTCGGCGATTTTCTCGGTCGAAAGCGAGTCGAACGTATCGTTCTTGATGTAGATGATGTCCGAGATGTCGTTCATCATGCCGATGCCGAGGGCGTTTTCCCCGTAAATCAGGGCGTCGGCCGTGTTCACCAGGCTCCAGTCGATCGGACGGTTGTCCTGGTTGTCGATGATCGGGCGGATTTGCAGCAGGTTGAATATCTGCTGCTGCCCCGGCGCCACGTCCATGTTGACGGCGAATTCGACCTCCACGGGACAACGCATCTCCTCGGCGCCCAGCGTCAGGATGTCGGTGATGATTTCCGCCAGCGGGAACGTGTTGTATTTTAATATGTTGTTGAATGTGATGACTTTGCGCCCCCGGTCGAACGGACTGTCCGAGATACGCTCGTTCTCGCGGTCCCATACCGAGCAGACGAACCGGGCGTTGCGGAAATTGGCGATTTGCGAAAGGTCGAGCCTGCGCAGGTTCACCGCGTCGTTAATCGACGTGCGGAACTCTTCGGGCTCCAGGCTCAGGGCCAGCACCTCGTTCTGCGTGTCGCGCAGCGCCAGCTCGGGTGTCGAGGTCTGGAGCACTTTCTGCGGGTAGCGGGGCGAGAAACGCAGCGTGCGGCCGCCGTCGACCACCAGTTTGCCCAATCCCATGGCGATGTTGCAGACGCCGTCCGCGGCGGTTTCGTCGCCGATGGGATAGTAGTTGATCGAGCGTGCGACGCCCGAGAGGGTCGGGAAGAAAAGTCCGTCCTGCTCCGTGCCGCATACCTCCTGGATGATGACGGCCATCTTCTCCTCCGAAATCAGGTTCTGCGACGAGGAGAGGTAAGCCCTCGACGTGGCGAAGTAGACCGAGGCGTAGACGCTCTTGACGGCTTTGAGCAGCAGGCGCAGCATCTGGTCTTCGTTGTCCACGTAGGGAATCATGTAGGTAGAGTAGATGCCTGCGAAAGGCTGGTAGTGCGAGTCCTCGAGCTTCGACGACGAGCGCACGGCCAGCGGCGTGCGGACGGTCTGGATGTAGGCTTTCAGCTCCTGCTGCAATTTGACGGGAACCGTCGAACTGACGAACTCCGAGAGTATCTCTTCGTCCGAGAACTCCTGCGAAATGATGTATTTGAGGCCGTTGAGGCGGATGAAATCGTCGAAATAATCGGTGGCGATGACCACCGAACGGGGAATCATGATGCGTACGTTGGTGTGCTTGTCGTACTGGCGGTGTTTGAGCAGCATCGAGTTCATGAAGGCCAGGCCGCGGGCCTTGCCTCCGAGCGAACCCTCGCCGATGCGTGCGAAGGCCACCGCGTCGCTGTATGTTTCGGGGTCGAAGCGCGCCACGACGCCCTGCCCGAGCAGGGTGCGGTAGTCCTTGATCAGGTTGACGATTCGCTGCCGGTGTTCCTCCACCGACGGGAACTGGCTCTTGTTGCCCTTGCGGATTGCCGCCGCCAGCGGAAAAAGACCGCGGGAGTAGAGCCATTTCGAGAGGTGGTTCTGCGAGGTGTGGTACTCGAACGCCTTGTCGGGGATCGTGGCGATCATCTCCTGCATCTGGGCCAGGTCCTTGGCCTTGCCGATGACGGCTCCCGTATCGGGATCTTTGAAGAGGAACTCGCCGAATGCGAACTCCTTGGCGATGTAGTCGTGCAGTTGCGAAAGCAGCGTCTTGGAGTTTTTGGCGATGAATCCGGCGCCGAGTTCGCGGGCCTGCGCTTCGAATTCGGTCTGCGACGACTGCAGCAGCACGGGCATCAGCGGATTGTCGGCCTTGATGCGGCGGCAGAGGTCGATGCCTGCGTCGCGCTTCTCGCTCTCGGGCGGGTCGTTGCGGTGCAGCACGAACCCCACGTCGGAGATCACGCCCAGCAGGTTTTTCTTGTAGCGTTCGTACAGTTCCACCGCCTCTTCGTAGTTCGTGGCGAGCAGGATTTTGGGGCGTGCGCGCTTGCGCAGGATTTGCTGCTGCTCGTTGAACGCGTCTTTCAGGAACTCGGTGTTCTGCAGCAGGATTAGCTTGTAGAGTTCGGGCAGGTAGGTCGAATAGAAGCGGATGGAGTCCTCGACGAGCAGGATGGCCTGCACGCCGCCCTGGGCAATATCCTCCTCGGCGTTCATCTTGTCCTCGACGAGCTTGATGATCGCCATGATGAGGTCGGTGTTGCCGTGCCAGCCGAAGATGTAGTCGAGCCCCGAGCGGTCCTGCTCCTCGAGGCGGCGGTAGATGTCTTTCGAAAACGAGGTGAGCAGCGCCACGGGAATTTGCGAATGGCGCTCCTTGACGATCTTGGCGAACGAGAATACGTCCAGTTCGCCGACGTTGTACATCGTCAGGATGAAGTCGAACGAATCGTCCCTGCCGAGCAAATCGAGCGCCTCGAGCGTCGAGCTGACGCGCGTGAACGAGGGCGGGTTCGACATGTTCAGGTCGAGATACTCCTGGTTGATTTGCGACTCGATATGCCCGTCCTCCTCGAGGATGTATCCGTCGTAACTGCAGCAGACCAGCAGGATTTTGTGAATACGGTATTTCATAAACCGGTACTGGGCCCTATTCCCGTCCGGAAGATATTGTTCGAGGTTTTTGTTCATCGTGTCGCCTGTTTATAATCAACAAAAATAGGAAAAATTTGCCAACTGTGAAAAACGGGCTCCGCCAGCCGCGAAATAATCATTTCCGGCTGCTGCCGCCGGGCCGTGTTCCGTATTCCGGGGCGGGAAATGTGCGCGCTCCTGCGCTGGCTGCCATGTGTGTGCGAGTTTCCGGTACGGCCTGTTTTATTTTCGTTTTTTATTTCTATCTTTGTTCTGGTCAAAAAAACATTTGTAATGAGTACAGACAAATATATACTTCAGGAGGTCACCACGCCCGCGCTCGAACGCGAGTGGCTCGACTTTCCCAAGAAGATATACAAGGGAAACCGCAACTGGGTGTGTCCGCTCGACCCCGATATCCGCAAGATTTTCAACCCGGAAATCAACGAACTGTATGCCGACGGCGAGGCCGTCCGCTGGATAGCGCGCGACAAGGCGGGCCGGGCCGTAGGCCGCATCGCTGCGTTCTACAACCGCGAGAAAGCCGCCATCGAGGAGCAGCCCACGGGCGGCTGCGGCTTTTTCGAGTCGATTGACGACCAGCAGGTCGCGAACCTGATGTTCGACGCTTCGCGCATGTGGCTCGCCAGCCGCGGCATGGAGGCGATGGACGGCCCGATCAATTTCGGACAGCGCGACGCCTGGTGGGGATTGCTGGTCGAGGGATACGAATTCCAGCCGTTGTACGAAAACCCCTACAACCCGCCCTATTACAAGGAGTTGTTCGAGAATTACGGATTCCGGAACTATTTCAACCAGAATACCTATATCTGGAAAATTTACGACGACGACGTGAACGCGATGGTGCACGACCGCGCCAAACGCCTCTTCTCGACGCCGGGTTATCGTTTCCGCCAGATCGACATGTCGCGCATCGAAGAGGAGGCCGAGAATTTCCGCATCATCTACAACAAGGCGTGGTCGCTCTTCTCGGGCGTGAAACCCATGTCGCAGGAGGAGGCCTCCAAGATTATGAGTACGATGAAGCCGATTATCGACCCCGAAATCATCTTCTTCGCCTATTTCAACGACGAACCGATCGGCTTTTTCATCATGGTTCCCGATTTGAACCGCATCATCGGCAAGTTCAACGGCAAGTTCGGGCTGTTCCAGAAACTGCGCCTGATGTGGGATTTGAAAGTCCGCAAGGCCAGCGACCGTATCTTCGGCATCATCTTCGGCATCGCCCCCGAGTTCCACGGCAAGGGCGTCGAGTCGGGCATGATGCGCTACATCCTCGAGAAATACATGCGCACGCCGCGCAACCATTATAAGACCATCGAGTTCGCATGGGTCGGCGACTTCAATCCGGTTATGAACCGCATGATCGAGAGTTACGTCTGCGCCACGCGCCACAAGATGCACACCACCTACCGTTACCTGTTCGACCGGACGAAGGAGTTCCACCGCTGTCCGCGCCTGGGGGTGAAACGCCGCGAGTAAAACCTAAAAAAATCCGATAATGAAAACCACTGCTTTTACCAAGTACCACATTGCCGCGGGGGCGAAAATGGCCGAGTTCGCGGGATACAACATGCCGATTGAGTTCACGGGCATCAACGACGAACACATGGCCGTCCGCAACGGTGCCGGCGTATTCGACGTGAGCCACATGGGCGAAATCTGGGTCAAGGGGCCCCGGGCGGTCGATTTGCTGCAACGCATCACCACCAACGATGTATCGAAACTTTTCGACGGCAAGGTGCAGTATTCCTGCATGCCCAACGGCCGCGGGGGTATCGTGGACGACATTCTCGTTTACCGGGTCGACGCGCAAACCTACATGCTCTGCGTCAATGCCGCCAATATCGAAAAGGATTGGAACCACATTTGCGAG
Organism: uncultured Alistipes sp.; assembly: GCF_902388705.1. Taxonomy (GTDB): domain Bacteria; phylum Bacteroidota; class Bacteroidia; order Bacteroidales; family Rikenellaceae; genus Alistipes. The sequence goes on along the minus strand of NZ_CABMQJ010000009.1, from coordinate 34,511 downwards.
CAGGGCAAGGCCTTCGGCATGGAAGCCGGCCACGGCAAGGAGCTGTACAATGCGTCGGACGAAATCTGCCAGTTGGCCGTACAGGGGCCGCTGGCGATGAAAATCGTGCAGAAGATGTGTGCGGAACCGGTCGGGGAGATGGAGTACTATACGTTCCGCAAGATGCCTGTCGCAGGCTGCGATGCGATTCTGTCGATTACCGGTTATACCGGTTCGGGCGGCTGTGAAATCTATGTGGCCAATGAGGACGGCGACAAACTCTGGAAAGCGCTTTGGGAGGCCGGCGAGGAGTTCGACCTGAAGAATATCGGGCTCGGCGCCCGCGATACGCTGCGCCTCGAGAAGGGCTTCTGCCTTTACGGCAACGATATCGACGACACGACGTCGCCGATTGAGGGCGGATTGGGATGGATTACCAAGTTCGCCGAGGGCAAGGATTTCATCGACCGCGCACTGATGGAGAAGCAGAAAGCCGAGGGCGTGACGCGCAAGCTCGTGGGCTTCAAGATGATTGACCGCGGTATTCCCCGTCACGGCTACAAGATTGCCGCCTCCGACGGTACGGAAATCGGCCACGTCACTTCGGGTACGATGTCGCCCTGCATGAAGGTCGGATTCGGACTGGGATACGTGAAACCCGAATACGCGAAGCCGGGCACGGAGGTTGCCGTCATCATCCGCGAGAAGCCCGTGCGGGCCGAAGTGGTGAAGATTCCGTTCGTTTAACCCCTCCTCCGGGATAGCGGAACAGAGGGAACGATGGCCGGGTGCGCACACCGGCGAGTGTGCCGGGCGGTACTTTCCGCGAAGTGCGGTGCCGTTCTTGCGGCTCTCCGGCCGAAAGCGATTTTTGATTATTAACGTCCAGATTTTATGAGAGCAAAATATCTCGGACTCGACCTTTCGAGTCCCGTCGTGGTCAGCAGTTCGCCCTATACGGCGAATATGGCCAATATCGAACAGTGTGTCCGCAACGGTGCGGGCGCCGTTGTCCTGAAGTCTATTTTCGAGGAGCAGATTATCCGCCATGCCGCGGCGCTCGACTATGCGTCGCAGGGCATGGGCGATTCGGGCGAGTATCTCGAACGCTATATCGGCGACGCCTACAAGGGCGAATTCCTGAAACTCGTGGCCGATGCCCGCACGACGGGCGTCCCCGTTATCGCGAGCATCAACTGCATCGCTTCGGACGACGGGTGGACGGATTATGCCGTGTCGATGGAGCAGGCCGGTGCGGCGGCCCTCGAGCTGAATATCTTCCTCCAGCCGACCGACCGCCACCGTTCGGCGCAGGAGCTGGAGCAGGAGTATGCCGACGTCGTGCGCCGTGTGGCCGGGGCGGTGAAGATTCCGGTTTCGGTGAAACTGCCGATGCGCCTGACCAATGTACTGGCCGTGGCCGATACGCTGCTCGCCCGCGGGGCCCGCGGCGTGGTGATGTTCAACCGTTTCTTCGAGCCCGACATCGATGTGGAGCGGCTGGCGTTTGTCAACGGCAATCCTTTCAGCGAAGCCGGCGAGCTGCGCAACGTGCTGCGCAGCGTGGCGCTTTGTTCGACGGCCCTGCCGCAGTTGGACGTCGCCGTGTCGACGGGCGTGCATGACGGCGAGGCTGCCGTCAAGTCGCTTTTGTGCGGTGCGAATGCCGTGCAGGTCTGCTCTGCGATTCACGAGAAGGGCTACGGCGTAATCGTGGACATCAACCGGTTTATCGATTTGTGGGCCGAGCGCCACGGCTTCGAGTCGCTGGCCGAGTTCCGCGGCAGGATGAACTACGGAAATGCCGAAAGCGACGTCTATCAGCGTGTGCAGTATATGAAATATTTCCCGCACGACGCCGAGTAGCGTTGTCATTGCGAAAAATATCCCCGGAACTTGAGAAAAGTTCCGGGGATATTTTTAGGGTAATCGTTGCGGCAGCGAGCGGGGCACAAGCTTCCGGAAATTGCCCCGGCGCCGGCGATGTGCGGGAGCTTGTCCGGCGGCGGGCTGCGGTAGTGCATGTCGTAACCGGCATCTCTTTCCGTCGCGGCGCAGACTGTTGGCGGCGGCGTTTTTCCGTTGTCAGCGTGTCAGCCGGTGCATTCCTGCCGGTAAATCCGGTCGAAAGTTTCGCGCAGGCGTGCGCTGTCGCGAATCAGCGAACGCAGTTCGGCCTGTTTGCGGGCATTTTCGGATTCGGGAATCCACAGCCGGAGGTAACCGCCCTCGGCATATTTCTTTTGCAGATGTGCCATACAGCGTTCGAACTGTCCCGTCTGGTCGAGTGCGGGGTAGTGGGCCAGCCCGTATTGTATGGTGCGGCGGATTACGGTTTCCGGCTCCATGCAGCGGTCGGCTTCGGCGACGATGCGTCCGTAAATCGTGCGCGGGGCGTGGTCGGACGAGGCCCGGTGATCCTCGATTGCGTCGCGCATCACGGCGAGCTGCTCGCGGGAAAACAGCCTCTGCATGAACGTATCGGCGAGGAGTATCTCGCCCGAATGGATGTGGTGCCGCTCCCGTCCGTATGCCAGTCCCGTATCGTGGTAGGCGGCGATGGCATAGACCATTTCCGTATCCACGTCGTAATGCCGCGCGAGCGCGAGGCTTTGCCCGATGACCGTGCGGACGTGATCCGTGCGGTGCGCCGGATCGAAGGCTTCGTATCGGGGGATGATTTCAGCCTCGATGTAGGCTGTCAGCTTTTCGGATGGTTTCATCGTACAAAGATAAGGATTATTTGTTTGATGCATGGCCGGCATACGGTTTTCCGCAAACAGCGGTTTTGTCCTAAAAAAGATTTCCCGGGCTTTGCCCGGGAAATCTTTTCTGAAATCATATCGGGGTTTCCGCCCCGAAGTGCGTGCGGTTACTTGAACGAACGATCGTGCAGGAAGAGTTTGTCCTTCGTGTTGTTCATGTATACGTGGAAAGTTGCTAGTTTATCGTAGCCCTCTCTGATATCTTGATTTACTTTCCAAGTGTGATCCCATTCGCCGATGTCTGTCGAAAGACGGAAAACATTGTAGAACAACGGGCCTTTTTCTGTAGCGCCTCCACCTTGCCCCGGCTCTGCGAATCCGGACTGGCGGCAGTCGTCTTCGCGGTGGCCCCAGTGTTCTACCGTGCCGTCGGCAAAGGAACAGATGAATTTGTAGCGGCTGTCCCCGTTTTCGGCCACGCGCCAAGCATAATCGGTAATGCTCCAAACACCGTTTCCGTCGTAAGTGAGTTCCGCTTTTTCACCGCCGTTTATACGCCAGAATTCGACTTTGCTGATCTTCTGCATCGTATATTTCATCGTATTGAAGTCCATGTAGAGGCGGTAAATACCCTCTTCCTTGATCGTCGTGGCGTTTGCACCGGATGCTTTCTCGATGCTGCCGTCATCGGCAAGGCTGTAATTGATGCCGTTGTTGTCTGTGATGGTCAGCGTGTTGGCCGTCAGTTTGGTGTATGCCTCGAAAGCTCCGGCCTCCCGGTCGTCGTTGAACTCGCCGCCCTTCGACGTGTGGAGTATGCTGGCTGCCGAAAGGGCGATGGTTGCCTGTGCTTCGGTGGCAGCACCCGAGATGTTTACGGAGGTGGGGATTGCCATTCCGGGTTTGTCGCTGAACGAGCGCTCGAGCAGGAAAAGCGGGGCGTCCGTGTTGTTCATGTGCAGACGGAACGTAACCAGTTTGCCGAAACCTTCTCTTGCAGCTTCGTTGGTTTTCCACGTGTTATCCCATTTGCCGTCGTACGAGTGGCGGAAAATGTTGTAGAACAGCGGATTCTTATTTTCCTCGGACTCCCCGGAACCACGGCAATCGTCCTCGAAGTGGCCCCAGTACTCGGCAGAACCGTCGGCAAAGGAGCATACGAATTTGTGGCGGGTATCGCCGTTTCCACCTACTTTGACATTCCATTCGTAGTCTTCGATGCTCCATACGCTGTTGCCTTCGTAGGTCAGTTCAGCCATATTACCCGGGCTCGAGAGAAGGAACTCGACTTTTGATATTTCCTTCATCTTGTAGGTCATCGTGTTGAAATTCAGATATATCCAGTAGATACCCGTTTTTGAAACCGTTGTCGCTACAGGTTCCGTTTCTGTTTCGGAGATACGGATGGTGTTTTTATCCTGCAGATAGAAATAGCGACCCAAATCGTCGACGATATTGAATTCGCCGGCCGTCAGTTTGGTGAAACATTCGAAAGCGCCGTTTTCACGTTCGTCTTTGTATGTTCCTTTCGACGAGTGAAGTACACTTGCAGCCGAGAGTGTGAGGGTGCCCTGGTTTTCCGTCACGGAACCCTGAATGCTTACCTTGCCCGGCAGCGGTTCGATCGTATTGGGGCGGGTGACAAGCAGTGTGCGTTCCCCGTTGTTACCGGTGTAGAGCGTCGAGGAAAGACCCTTCCAGACACGGACCGTCCACTTGATGGCAACGGTTGCACCCGGGGCGCATCCGGCACGAACCGCCAGCGTATTCATGGTTTCGCTCGTAACATCGACAGTCGGGCTGTAGCCGTTGTTTGCACTGGATACGACATAGAGCGGATTCGAAAAATCACCGTTCTCTTTGTCGAACAGCAGCTCGTAAATTACATATGCGTTCCCGCCGGCTTTGGAGGCCTCCCATTCGAACTTGACGGTTTGACCGGTCGTGATGTCTATCGGATAATTGTTGCGCGGGAGGTATAAGTTATCCGCGGGTATAATATCGGTATTTTTGTCGTCGTCGTTGCACGCAGTGAACCCGAGAGCCATGGCTCCGACGGCCAACAACATGATAATTTTCTTCATAGCGGTTGTTTTTGTTGAATTAGAACTTAACATCCTTGAGCATGCACATGCCTTCGATTACCTGGGCGGCGCTGGCGTAAGCACCCATGGGCCCATATTTGTCTTTGGCATCGTCCACACCGAACTGGAAAGCCTGATAGCATTTCACTCCGAAATACGAATTCGGCCAATTCTCCTCCGACTTGTCGATACCGCGCGTCCAATAATAGGAAGCATGGCGAAGCAGGTAGGTATAAAGCTCCTTGCGGATCTTGGCATCGTGCTTGTCGATTTCGGCATCGAGGACCATACGTGTTGCCCAGTGGAACATAACTGCATGGAAAATGGAGTTGTTGCCGTCGGTACCCTCGTCGCGCGCAACGGTTTCGAGTTCATACACTTCATTCATGCCCGTCGAGGTCATTTGTCCGCGTGCAGCTAAAATGGCTTTGCGCAGATAAGCTACGTCGCCAGTCAGTTTCCAGATCAGGCGGCCTGCCTCCATGCAGGTGCCCTGCGTATAGCTCAACGGAGTTCCTCCGAGCGTACCGTTGGATGCCATTACACTCAAATTCTGGTCGAAGCAGGTGTAAGCCTGGTTAAGGTATTCCTGGGCTGCCGCTTCGTCGCCGGCATCCTTGGCGTATTGCGACAACATCGAGGCAATGATGCTGCCGGGGCCGTTTGTACACTCGTTTGCACCCAGATCGTTCAGTTTCCAGGGAAGCCAACCGTACTGGTTCAGCTCATGGCGAGGCCAGATGGATTCATCCCAGGTCTTTTTTGCTGCGTCGAAATAGAACTGTTCGCCCGTTGCATCGTAAATCTGGAGCAGGGTAATGGTAATCCAGCAGGTATCGTCTGTAAAGACGTTACCGAATCCCGTCGAACCGCGGTTATCCCAATCGTAATTATTACCGCGCTTGTCGTACCAACGCTTGAAGTAATTGCGTATGCGGGCCTCCTCCGTCGGATCGCTCGTTTTAATGCGGTTGTAGTAATCTACCATAGCGGCCATTGCATGCGCCTGCTGCCAATAGCAGTTGCCGTTTCCGCCTTCCCGGTTGTAGGGAGTGTAGGAGAAGACGCCGTCCGAGCCGTTGCGGGGTTCGCTGCAATAGAAGCGCTCGATAAAGGCTTGCGATACGGAATCTGCGGCTTCGGCCCAATCGATTGCGTAGGGGGCATACGAAGTATTTCCTGTCCAAATAGGGGGATTCGTCTTATCTTCGTAATCATCCGTACAAGAAACAAGTATGGCTGCCACTACGATAAAAGAGGCGAAAGCTCCTTTGAATAGTGATTTTCTCATAATATTAGGTTCGTTAATTTTTTTCAATGCTTATCATTTGCTCCGGAATCGGGATCGGAGCGCTCCCCGATAACCGGGTTTCGGTACCTGCCTGCCTCAAATCAGGCAGGCAGGTATCCGCTCTCCGGATTATTTGAATTTGTATTCGTGGTAGAACGTTCCTGCCGCGTTATCCCCATTCAGGTAGAGGTATCCGTCGAATGGACGGCCGCAATCACTCGAAAGGAACTCCCAGGATTTATCCCAGTCTGCATTACCGACATTTGCTTCTGCCCATACAGTACATTTCAGGAAATCAGTCGAATAAGATGTGCCCAGTGATACTTTATCGCTCTTGCCGAAATAGTAGACTGTATTGTCGCTCAAAGTCATTTTGAACTTATGGCGGCTATCGCCGGGGCTCGATGTTACACCCTTGTCCTCGGTCTGCAGGGACATTTTATTGTCGTAGTCTTTGATGGCCCATACGCCTTTGCCTTCATAGTTCATTGTGAAGAACATTTTCCATTCACAGCCAGGCATGCCCTTTCCTCCGAGAATATTGCTGTTTGAAGCCTGCAATTCCATTTTGGAAACTTTCTTCGCACTCCAAACCATGCCGTCGAACTCTACTTTGATCCAGTAAATACCGGCTCCGTTCGACATGGAATTCGCAACGGCAGTTTCAACTTCTTCCATGGTGCCGTTTGCATTGAGTTGGTAGTAGCGGCCCAGATCGTCTTCGATGGTGAAGCTGCCGTTCGAAATCCGGGTGAAGCATTCGAACGTGCCGTCGTTGGCGGGTTTGTCATTGAGCCCCGGTGATGCCACCATCGCGATACCCTCGGCATCTTCGGTTGCGTCGCCTTTCAAAGTCACGGTTTCAGGCAATGGATCCATTGCGTTCATGGTCTTGACTGTCATGGTGTTCGCCTGCGAATAAATGCTTCCGAACAGCCCTTTCGAGGCACGCACTGTCCATTTGAGCGTTCCCGTCGAGTTGATATCGATGCCTGCGTTGCGGGCTACGCTGTTCAAATCCCTGGCCGAGAGCGTTACATATGATTTCGAACCGGTCAGCTGACTGGATACGGTTCCGACAGGATTCGAGAAATCTCCGTTCTCCTTGTCGAACAATACTTCGTAACTTACATATCCGCCGTCCTGGGGTACGGAAGGAGCCCATTCGAAAGTAGTACTTTCGCCTTTCGACAGGTCGACCGCTATCCCGGTTGAAGGGGAGTAGAGAACATTTCCGGGCTTTATGTTGTAGTTCATATCCTGTCCGTCCTCATCGCAAGCGACGAATCCGCAAGAAAGCGCAGCGACTGCCAGGAATATAGTTTTTTTCAATATAGCTTCCATGTGTTTTGCTTAAATTCGTGTTTTACTCCTAATGTCACCATTCTACCAACCCGGATTCTGGGGCAGGTTCGAGTTGATGTCGCGTTCTGACTGCGGAATAGCGAACCAATATTTCAGGCCGTATTTATTCTGGCATATGATGCTCTCGCCACTTCGGAACGGAGCTCCGGTAGCCTGCGAAGTCAGGATTGCGGTTCCTGTCGACTTGATCGACGGATTGTCGAGTACAGCCCAGCGGCGCAGGTCGAATACACGGCGGCCTTCGAGGGCGAGCTCCACACGGCGCTCGTCGCGGATAACCTGGCGCAGGTCGTTTCCACCCGGATATGCGCAGTAAGTTTCGCCGAATCCGGCACGTTCACGCAGCGGTTTGATCGTCTGGTTCCAAATCTCCTCCGACATTTCGCCTAATTCATTCTTCGATTCTGCGTACATCAGCAGGACGTCGGCAAAACGGATTTCCATGATGGATTTGTAGGAATTTCCTCCCGAGTTCATCATGGTCGGGTTGAAGTTTTTCAGGGCGTAATAACCTGTCGCAGTCCGGTCTTGCGAGCCGTTATACGAATCGTACAACTCCTTGTCGCCGGTTGCTTCCTCCTGACTGGCGTTGGTGTACATTGTGTACGTTCCCTTGCCTTTGCCTTCCGAGCCGGTGAGGCCGAGTCCCATTGCCTCCGGAATTTCAACTTCGCATCCGTTATAGGCAATCGTCGTGTAGAAACGCTTGTCGCGGCTGATGTAATCCGTGTCGTCGGCTACGCTGCCGTCGAGTTTGAGGAAAGCGTCAACCAGTTCCTGGGTCGGCGACTGTGAAGTGACGCCCTTGTTGCCGATAGACTGGGGCAGCCAAGATTTGCCGTCCCAGCTGCGGACGATGTTGTTAATGCCATCGAGGGTTGCGAATTCAATGGTCATAATCGACTCGGGGCCATAGCAGCAGCTTTGTTCCCGGAAGAGTTTTGCATAATCCTCTTCGAGGGAGTAGGTGCCGTATTCGGTCGTATTGATCAATTTTGCACATTCTTTGGCGCAATTCTCGAAATCGTTGTCCAGCAGATAGGCGCGGGCTTTGATCGCAATCGCGGTACCGCAGGTGTAACGGCCGCGTTCGTCGTCTTTAATTTCGGTGTTTTTGGGAAGGATGCTGGCTGCATAGGCCAATTCCTCGTGGATGAACTGTTTGATGGTCGCAGCGCTGGTCGGAGGGGTAACTCGCGATTCGGCAAGCGTCGGGTTGGTTGTGTAGAAAGGAACGTCACCGAACCATGTTACCAGACGCAGGTAGGTAAATGCGCGCATCAGACGAAGTTCTGCAAGCATACGGGTCTTGAATACCGGATCGCCCGTATCGATGCGATCCTCGGCGTCGAGTGCCGTATGGAGCGTGCGGAGTTCCTGATAGCAGTCATTCCACTCTTTGCTGAAACGTTCTACGGTCGTATTTGCCATGCCCGTTGCGACATTCAACAGTCCCCACGGAGAGTGGCGGCTGCCATAGACATCGTCCGAAAGCAGGTTGTTATTGAAATAATATTCATGTGACCAGCACTGGTTGTACCCTAAATAGAGGGCCGCACGGACATTCTCGTCGTACTTCCAGTAGTTTTCGTCGGTAAACGAGTTGGTGGGGAATTGTTCCAGACCGACGCAACTTACCATACCGAGAGTAAGGATGGCTAATATATTTCTGATTTTCATAATCGTTTTCGGTTAGTTTGTTAGAAAGTCAAATCGATACCACCGCCGAAGTAACGCAGAGTGGGGTAGTTACGTACCGAGTTCGCTCCGCCGCGGCCCATGTTGCTGCCGAATTCCGAGGTCTCGGGATCGACGAAATCGTATTTGGTCCAGGTCAGCGGATTCTGTGCTGCGAAATAGATTCGCAACGATTGGCAACCGAATTTCTTGGTCCATTTCTGCGGGAACGTGTAGCCTACCTGAATATTCTTTACACGCAGGTATGCGCCGTCGATCATGTTCAGTTCCGAACCGGCCTGTCCCCAGTTGTTCTGCGTGCTGACAGAACCCGAAGCGGAGAGGCGGGGCCAACGTGCGTCGCGATTTTCCGGCGACCAGTAGTCGAGCTGGTGTTTGAACATGGTCATCGAGTAGTCGGAGTGGAAAGGCTCAACAAGCTCGCCGCGGATAGCGTTTGTACGCTTCAGCACGCCTTGCAGCATAATACCGAGGTCGATACCTTTCCATGCTACATTGTAGTTGAAACCGAAGGTATAACGCGGGAATCCGTAACCCAGGTATGTGCGGTCTTCTTCGTCGATTTTCCCGTCCTTGTTCAGGTCGACATAGCGTACGTCACCCGGGCGCAATTGCGTGCGGTCGATCGTTGTCGGAATGGCTGCATTTTCAATCTCCTCGTAGTTCTGGAAGAAGCCGTTGGTTTTGTAACCGTAGTAAGCGTTCAGGGGAAGTCCCTCCTGACGAAGAACGGTTACACCGTCGTTTGCGTGGATGTCGCGCGTTCCGTAACGAACGAGTTCGTTTTTCGAGTCTGCGATGTTGAACGAGAAATTGTGCTTCCATGCTCCGTGGGTGAGGTTGTAGTTAATGGTCAACTCCCAACCCTGGTTGTCCAATATACCCCGGTTTTCTTTGGCAATGCTGGCACCGAAAGTTCCGGGAACGATCGGGTTGAGCAGAATGTCTTCTGTACGCTTGTAGAAGTAGTCGAAGTTTACGCTCAAGCGGTTTTTGAAGAACGTAGCGTCCAAACCGATATTGAATGTTTTAGACGTTTCCCAGGTCAGGAATTCGTTACCCATGGTGAACATCAGACCCTGAACCGGTTTGCCGTTGAAGCCGTAGGCGTTTTGCCACAGGCCGTAGGTTGTCATAAAGTCGTAGTTGCCGACATCCTGCTGGTTACCGTTCATACCGTACGATGCACGGAGTTTCAGATCGCCTACGCGGTCGCGGTACGTGTCCATGAAAGCCTCCTGCGACAGACGCCATCCAAGCGATACGGCCGGGAAGAAACCGCCGTTGCGCTTTTTAAGGAATTTAGACGACATATCGTAACGAGCCGTAAATTCGAAATAATAGCGCTCGTCGTACGAGTATCCGGCACGGCCGAAGAAGGACTGGAGGGCAGAACGACTCTTGTTCTGCGAGGAGAGCGAAGTGCTTTCATCGACAACCGTGCCTTCGCCGGGTTGATCGATGCTGTTCATGTATTTTTTAGCAGCGGTAAGGCTGTAGCTGACATTCGATTCGTCAGACCAGCCGAGCATCGCAGACACATTGTGTTTTTCGGCGAATGTACGGTTGTAGTCCAACATCAACTGGGCACTTACATAGGTGCTTTTGTTTACCCAGTCGTCTACATTACGATCTTTGCTGCCGCCGATCGTAGCCGACGAGGGATCTGCCTGTTCAGAACCGCTGTCCGTCGCATACATATATGTTTTATGCGATGTGAAACGGTGATCATGGCGAACTTCAGCTCCTAAAATTGCACGGGCTTTCAAGCCTTTGGCGATTTCAAAATCGGCAGTGAAGGTGCCGGTGAGGTATTCGTTGTCGTGTTTGTTGGTTCCACCGCCGATCAGGCCAGCCAACGGGCTGACAGAATAGCCTCCGTATTTATAGTTGTTACCGTAGAAAATGCCGTTTTCGTACTGACGGTTGAAGTAATAACTCGGGAAGCGGACGAGGTCTGCAAAGAGGAATCCGACGTTCGCATCTGCGGGTGAGTTCGTTTCCGAACGGGTGAAATTGACATTGGCTCCCAGTTTCAGGCGGCCGAATTCGGTCGTCAGGTTCGAACGCAGGTTGTAGCGTTTGATACCGTAATCGTTGCCGACGTAGTTGGATTCCTGATCGTAGTAGGCTGCCGAAAGCATATAGGTCGTTGTCTTCGTACCGCCTGTAACGCTCACGTTGTAATTCTGCTGGAATGCGTTCTGCATCGCCTGCTTGTACATGGGCTCGCTGTCGCCGTGGATATAGAACTCCTGAATCTCGGACGGCGTAAAATACGGGTCGCGGCCTACGTTGGTCAGGGTTTCGTTGCGCAGAATGGAGTTAAGGTATGTGGGAACCTGCTCGTAGAGCGTGTGGGGATTCTCCACACCGAGCTGCGCGCTGAAACGAATCTTCGGGGCCATTTCCTTATTACCGCCTTTGGTCGTAATCAGGATGACGCCGTTCGATGAACGTGCTCCGTAGATAGCAGCCGAACCGGCGTCTTTCAGGATGTTGATCGAAGCGATGTCGTTCGGGTTGAGTTCGTTCATACGGCCTGCGTCCGACTGGGGGACGCCGTCGATAACTACCAGCGGCGTATTGTTACCGATGGTATTCACACCGCGGATCGAAAGGTTCATCTGTCCATCGCCGGTCGGGTCGAAGTTCTTGGTCTGAATGATCAAGTTGGCTGCAGCACCCTGCAAAGCCTGCTGGACATTCGCTACCGGGCGATTTTCGATGACATCTGATTTGACGGTCGATACCGACGAAATGATGTGGCGGCGGGTCGTCGTGCCGTAACCTACGACTACGACCTCGTCCAGATAACTCGAATCCTCTTCGAGCGTCACCGAAACGGCGGTACGGGTGCCGACTTTAATCGTTACGGGCTTGTAGCCGAGGAATGAAATGTTCAGCTCGTCGTTGTCGGATACGCCCGAAAGGTTGAACTGTCCGTTGCCGTTGGTGGCGGTACCTTTCGTTGTGTTCAGAATCATGACCGTAGCTCCGACGACAGGTTGGCCGTTCTGGTCGACAACCGTACCCGTAACGGTCTTTTTTGTGTCCTGGGCATGCAGGGTCTGCATTGCGGCAACGCACAAAAACAACACAACTGCACGCTGCAACCAGCTTCCGGCTGTCATAAAAATGGATAAATTTTTCTTCATAAAGATTGGTTGGTTTTGTCCATAGTAGATAAATGAATGAGATAAAATCCCGCGTCGGGTCTTATACCTATATATAATTAAGAAAAACCCGAGGGAAATGGGAGTTAGTTCTGCATAGGCTTGTCCAATTTAGGTTGTTTTTAGGTTTATTATTTGAAAATATTAAAATCTGCAACGTTTAATTTGCAATTCAAATATACTGGATTTCCCCCCCCCGTTTAGTACGATTTTGAGAATTTGTAGTACGTAATCGTGCTCTGTGTATAAATGCGGGCGCATTTTTGCAGGCTCCCAGCCGGCCCGGGCTTTTTGTTGTCATTTTTTAAAATTTCAATATCAGATTTAATACTAATACCGGTTTTTATGGTTTTATCCCGGTATTTTCACAGGTTGAAATCGCGTAAAACGGGGTGTTTGGAGGGTCGGACAAAATTGGAACGGACAGCTTACGGTCGTACGAAATGCCCGATAGATGCCTTTTAGGCCGTATTTTCGACGCTACTGTTCGAACAGCCGTGTCGTTATTTGCCGGAACGGCTGCTGTTGCCGGAGAACTTGATGCGGGACTTTTCCTGTGGCCGATTCTTGTCGGTGCCGGTGCCCGGAGAGTCCTGGGGCGAACGGGCAGCCTTGTCCGAATTCGTACAGCATAGGCGCGCCCCTGCCGTATTTTTGCCACGGAGGTTGCAGACTGCCGTACTCGGATTCCGGGAGGCCCGGACCTTTTGTCGTATCTATGCGGCTGTTGATAGCATTGCTGCAGAGTCCGGAAACAGCTCGTTCTTTCCCGTAAAACGGTGCGGTTACAGGCGGATATTCCTTCCGAAAACGGCAATAAGACGCTGTCATAAGAATCTTATTGCCGTTTTAATCTGTTTATTATGCAGAAAATAGTATATTTGCTTATGAAAGGTGGCATTTATCCACCCAATCCGATATGCAGCAGGAGCGCGACAAGTTATGTTATCTGACCATCGGCGACAAGGACGAACGGTGGGGTGTTGTCGTGACGACGGTCGGCTACCAGTTCATTCCGCCCGGAACGAGGTATCCCCTCTCCGCGCATCCGGATAAGTATAACTTCATGCCCCGAGTAGGGAGGGTGCTGAACGAGTATCAACTGGTGTATATTACCAAAGGCTTCGGTCGCTTTTCTTCCCGATCCTGTGCCGAGGTGCATGTGAAAGCCGGTACGATGATCCTGCTTTTTCCCGGGGAGTGGCACAGCTATCATCCGGATGCGGAAACTGGCTGGGATGAGTATTGGGTCGGGTTTAAGGGGCCGTATATCGATGACCGGGTGGAAAACAGGTTTCTTGCGCGGGAGCATCCGCTGCACGTTATCGGGGTAAGTTCGGGAATCGTGAGCCTTTACGAAGAGGTTCTCCAGTTGGCGTCTGCCGAGAAGGCGGGATGCCAGCAGATTATTTCGAGTATCGTACTGCATATTCTGGGTTCCGTCTATTATAAGGAGCGGAACAATTCGTATGCGAATACATTCGTGCTGGAAAAGGTGAATGCGGCGAGGGAGTTGATGCGGGACATGGACAATCCGCTCGATGTCGAAGCCATTGCCGGTAAACTCGGGGTGGGTTATTCCTGGTTCCGGAAGATGTTCAAGGAGTATACGGGGATCTCTCCGGCCCAGTATCAACTGCAACAGCGGTTGCTGAAAGCCAAGGAGTTGCTGACGAATACGAATATGAATATCGCGGAGATTGCCTATGCCCTGAAATTCGTGAATGCCGGGCAGTTCTCCACGTTTTTCAAGCATAAGGAGGGGGTTACACCGTCCGATTTCCGGAAAATGAGCGGTTGGAAATAGTCTGTGCCCGATGGATTTCCCGGGGGCCGCGGTTGGGCTCTGTCGTATATTAAAATATCCCGCCTTATAAAAGGCGGGATTTTCAATGTGCCGGTGCGGCTGCATGACCTTTCCTGTCGTAATCCGACTGTTTGGCACGTGGCGCAGTCCGGTTTCTCGGATACGGAAATTTTCACCTGGCCGGACAAAAAAATCCCTCCCGGTTCCGGGAGGGATTTAAAGTACTGTTTATCGGTAAGGCCGCGATGACCTTTCGGTTGCAGTCCGGTTATTTGGCGTACGATACGGCCCGCGTTTCGCGGATAACGGTGATTTTCACCTGTCCGGGATAGGTCATTTCGTCCTGAATCTTCTTGGCGATATCGTGCGACAGCCCCTCCGACTCCTGATCCGAGAGCTTGTCGGCGCCGACGATTACGCGCAGTTCGCGGCCGGCCTGGATAGCATAGGTTTTCAGCACGCCGGGGTACGAGAGGGCGATGTCCTCCATCTCTTTCAGGCGCTTGATGTAGCTTTCGACCACTTCGCGGCGTGCGCCGGGACGTGCACCCGAAATCGCGTCGCATACCTGGATAATCGGGGCGATGAGCGAAGTCATCTCCACCTCGTCGTGGTGGGCGCCGATGGCGTTGCATACTTCTGGTTTCTCCTTGTACTTCTCGGCGAGTTTCATGCCGATGATTGCGTGCGGCAGTTCCGGTTCGTCGTCGGGTACCTTGCCGATGTCGTGCAGCAAGCCTGCGCGGCGTGCCGTTTTGGGGTTCAGGCCCAGCTCCGCAGCCATGATGCCCGCGAGGTTCGCGGTTTCGCGTGCATGCTGCAACAGGTTCTGGCCGTACGACGAACGGTACTTCATCTTACCGATCATGCGAATCAGTTCGGGATGCAGGCCGTGGATGCCCAAATCGATTGTGGTGCGCTTGCCGACTTCGACAATCTCCTCCTCAATCTGCTTCTGGACTTTGGCTACGACCTCCTCGATGCGTGCCGGGTGGATACGGCCGTCGGTTACCAACTGGTGCAGGGCCAGGCGGGCGATTTCGCGGCGCACAGGGTCGAATCCGCTCAAAATAATGGCTTCGGGGGTGTCGTCGACGATGATTTCGATGCCGGTCGCAGCTTCCAGTGCACGGATGTTGCGGCCCTCGCGGCCGATGATGCGGCCCTTGACCTCGTCGCTTTCGATGTTGAATACCGTGACGGCATTTTCAATGGCCGTTTCGGTCGCGACACGCTGAATCGAAGCTACGATAATACGCTTGGCCTCTTTCGTGGCGGTCATCTTCGCCTCCTCGATGGTTTCGTTGACATAGGAGGCAGCCTCGGTTTTGGCCTCGGCCTTCATGTTTTCGATCAGGATGTTTTTGGCATCCTCCGAACTCATGCCCGAAATCTGCTCCAGGCGTGCGTTCTGTTCGCGCATCATCTGATCGACCTCGTCTTTCTTGTGCTCGAGTATCTGCAGTTGGTTCTGCATCTGCTCTTTCAGGCGGTCGTTCTCCCGGAGTTTGTTTTCCAGGTCGCGCTGCTGGTTCTGCAGGTTGCTTTCGATCTGCTTGGCCCGCTGTTCGCTCTGGGCGATTTTCTGGTTGCGTTCGTTGACCTGCCGGTCGTATTCGCTTTTCAGTTGTATGAACTTCTCTTTTGCCTGGAGGATTTTCTCCTTCTTAATCATCTCGCCTTCGGCTTCGGCCTCCTTGACGGCGGCTTCGCGGCGCTTGCGGATCGAGGTCTTGGCTACGAGGTTCGTAACCACCGCGTAGATCCCGATGCCGGCCACGGCAGAGATGCAGGCAACCAAAATGGTAGTATACATGATTTTGTTGCTGTTTTGAGTTGTTATTATAAGGGTTTGTTGTTGTACATAAAAAAAACCGCATAGGATTCCTTACTCTTGTTTGACGAATCTGCAAGATAAGTCACGTGTGGGGGCTCCGACAATCGCAATCGTCCAACGGTACGCCGCAGCATACACCCCGAAGGGTTAAGGCCTGATTTTGAAGCGCCGTGAGTTGCCCCAATTTAAAAAGTGTTCAGTTTCGCAAAGCTGTAAGGAATCTATGCGGGTAGATTTTTCCTTCGTATGTTAAAGAACCTCTGTGCCCGGTTTCGCCGTGCCGGGTGCCGGGCTTCCCTGCGTTACCCTTTCAGGGTATTGAGGTAAGCGTCGATTTCCTCCCCGAGGCGTCCCAGGTGTTTCACATCGTCGTCGCCCACTTCGCGGCTCTGCCGCATGTCGACGAGTGCAATGGCGAATTTCAGTGCCGCCATCGACAGGTAGTCCTGGTCTGTCCAGTTCTTGAAGTTGTTCTGTTTTATCGCTGCGAGGTAATTGTTCACCTCCCGTTCGGCCAGGCGGTACACCTCCTCTTTTTCACGCTCGATGTTGAGCGAATAGCTTTTGCCTGCTATTTTAAGGGTTATCGCCTGTTGTGCCATCTCTTTGTTTCGTTTGTCTTACTTCTTTCCTGCATCCTGCGGCTTGGGGCCCCGGCGTTGCGGATACCGTCCGCCGTGTTGTCCTTATTGCGGCCTTCCGAGCAGCGCGATGCATTTGTCGACCTCCCGCATAAGACGGTTGACGCGCGCCCGCGCTTTTTCCCGGTTACGGCTTTCGCCCGCCAGTCCCTCGGTCAGCTGCATACGCGATAATTCGCCGTCGAGTTCGCGGATACGCTCCTGCAAAGTCCGGTTTTCGGCTTTCAGGCTGTCGCGTTGCGCCGTCAGTTCCGCGCACAATTCCGACAACCTTTTGTGGTCGTCGATAAGCTGCCGGATGCGGGCCTCGATATTTGTTATCACGCTTTTTTCGGCCATTGGGGGTCGGGTAAAGTCCGATTTACATTTCAAAGGTACGAAAAGGAACGCTAAAAAGCAAATTTTATTTCCCCGCCACCCGACCGTAGAGGTCGTAGTCGGCGGCTTCGCAGATGCTTATCTCGTAAAAATGTCCCCGCAGCAAGCGCCGTCCGGCTGCCGGAACCAGGATTTCCTGATCCACTTCGGGCGAGTCGTACTGCGTGCGCCCGACATAGTAATCGCCCTGCCGCGAATCGATCAGCACCCGTTCGGTGCGCCCTACGCGGCGCAGGTTGTTTTCGAGTGCGATTTTGTTCTGGAGCGCCATGATGCGCTCGACGCGCTGCTGCTTGACCTCTTCCGGAACATCGTCCTGCAATTCTTGCGCCGAACGGGTGCCCTCCTCTTCGGAATAGGCGAAAACCCCGAGCCGCTCGAAACGCACGTCGCGTACGAACTGTTCGAGTTCTGCGAAATCGGCCTCCGTTTCGCCGGGATAGCCGATTAGCAGCGTCGTGCGCAGCGCCAGGTCGGGAATCGCCTGCCGCAGCCTGCCGATTAGCGCATAGGCGTCGGCTTTGGTGTGGCGGCGGTGCATGGCCGCGAGCTGGGCGTCGGAGATGTGCTGGAACGGAATATCGAGGTATTTGCAGATTTTCGGCTCTTCGGCCATGGCTTCTATCACATCGTCGGGGAAAGCCGTGGGATAGGCGTAGTGCAGGCGTATCCACTCGATGCCGTCGATGCGGCACAGGCGGCGCAGCAGTTCGGCCAGTCGTCGTTTCCCGTAGAGGTCGAGGCCGTAATAGGTCGTATCCTGCGCGATGACAATCAGCTC
Organism: uncultured Alistipes sp.; assembly: GCF_902388705.1. Classification (GTDB taxonomy): domain Bacteria; phylum Bacteroidota; class Bacteroidia; order Bacteroidales; family Rikenellaceae; genus Alistipes. Next base: position 16,769 of record NZ_CABMQJ010000009.1, on the reverse strand, counting down.
CTTTACGCCGCCGGCCGCGAGTTTGCGCACCTCCTCCTCCAGCTCCTCCATCGGCACGGATACATGCGGGCCGCGGATGAGCGGGATGGCGCAGTAGCCGCATTTCCAGTTGCAGCCTTCCGAAATTTTCAGGTAGGCGTAGTGTTTGGGCGTGGAGAGCAGGCGATCGGTGGCCAGCGCCGGGTCTTGGGCTGCGCCCAGCGCCCGGACGATGCCGTCCCAGGTGCGCGCCCCGAAGAAGTCGTCCACTTCGGGAAGTTCGGCCCGCAGTTCGTCGGCATAGCGTTCCGAGAGGCATCCGACGACGAACAGGCGTTCGATTTTCCCGGCGTTCTTGGCCGCTGCCGCACGCAGAATCATGTCGATCGACTCCTGCTTGGCGTCGCCGATAAAGCCGCAGGTGTTGATGACCACGATTTTGGCGTCCGTGCGGTCGCTGTCGAAGAGGACTTCGTATCCTGCCGCTGCGAGCCGTGCCATCAGGTGCTCGCTGTCGACCGTGTTCTTCGAGCAGCCGAGCGTTATGACGTTGATTTTTTTCATGTGCTTCGTATTTCCGCACAAATGTATGGATTATTCCCGGAATAATCCTAAAAAAGAGCGGCGCACTTTCGGTGCGCCGCTGTCAAAAAGGAGCCGGTAAAGGTTTACCACATCACGTTTATGGCATAGGCTTCGATGCCGTTGCCTACCGACGTGGAGCTTACGCTCGTGAAATCCCAGAAACGTTCCTGGGCCAGCATGAAAATCGTGTAGGCGCTGCCGGTCGCGATGTTGTAGACGTTGAAAGACGCGTCGGTGCCCTTTACGGCGGATTCCAGCGAGCCGTACAGGTCGTTCTTCACGGTGCCGATCATCAGCATGTTCATGTTTTCGCGCTTGAGCTTGTTCATGGTGCCGTTCTCGCCGCCGAATGCGCCGATTTGTTCGTTCGTTTCGAAGCGCACCGTGCGGAAATTGATGTTGTAGGCGATGTCTACGGTGCCGGTTACGGTGCCTGCTTCGTCCTTATCCGTGCGGGTACCCTCCATCAGCGGGGAGAAGCCCGTGACGTAGCAGCCCTTGCCGGACGCCGTGGCCCTGACCAGCCGGGTGGGCTGGTTGAAGAAGAGCGTGCTGCCTTTGTAGGTCGTCCGGTTCGTAAGCCCGTTGAAGGCGAACCATGTCCAGCGGTACGTGTTGAGGGAAACCTCCATCACTTTCGACAGGTTCGTGTTGTCCGAGCGGTCGAAGATTGTGAGCCAGGCCTCTTCGCGGCTTTTGAGCGTGTTGACCATGTAGTTGTTGAGCGCCGTGTAGTCGGCGTCGCTCGTCACCAGCGCCCCGTCGTTCAGGCGGCTTACGAACTGGATCGTCGCATTGAATTTGTCCGACGGTTTGGCGCTTATCGAGCTCAACGAGTACTCGTCGTCGTCGGTACATCCGGTAAATACCGGTGCAGCCAGGGCGAGTACGAGGAGCGCTGCGAGATATTTATTTACATTTTTCATGTTTTCGACTTTTGTGGGTTCAACAATCGGTTATTTGAGTACCATGGTTGCCGTAATCGGATTGTGGTCCGAAAGATATGCACCGCCGGCACTGGGACACGGGAGGGATTTGAAATCGCTGCTTGTCCATTTCCCTTTGGGGAATCCGAAGATATGGTCCACCCACGACACGCCGATATGGTCGCCCCGCTCGGTAAGGGCCGGCAGGCTGCTGGCACTCGTGTTCAAATCGCCGAGCAGCAGCGTCGGATATTCGGGGTCGTCCAGTCCCAGGTAGGTCACGGTTTCGTTGGACTGCAGGGTGCGTGCGGCATTGGGGCCGTGGTCGTAGTGCGCACAGGCGATGCGTACGATTTGTCCGTCGGAATCGGAGGTCGGTACGAGGATGTCGATATAGCCGATGCTGCGCTGGTCGTAGCCGTACCGGTTGTAATTGCTGCCGGTATTCCACTGGTAGTTCCCGTCGCCGCTGGCATGCTTGTATGTGAACTGTGCCGAGAACGAATTCAGAATCGGGTATTTCGAGAGGATGCCGTTGCCGTAGAAGCCCACGTCTTTGGGGTAGGACATGATGAAGTAGGGATACATGTCCAAGCGGGCGGCCAGTTCGGTGAGTTTCTCCTTGCCCATGCGGCTGGTGCCGGTTTCGAGCTCGTTGATGCAGACGATATCGGGGTTCTGCGCCTTGATCAGGGCGACGTATTCGTCGATGATGAAGTCGATTTGGTTGGACTTGTCCGTCATTTCGAACGACAGCACGTTCCAATCCAATACTTTCAGCTGCACGGATTGTGCTTTTCCCGCAGCCGTCGTAAGGAGCAGGCCGCATAAAAGACCTGCGCGGATAATATGTTTCAACAGTTTCATATTCGATGATTGTCTTGATGGTTTACTAATACCCTATGTTCTGTTTCAGGTTTACCGTGCCGTTGAATGCGGTTACCGGAATCGGGAAAACCTGGTGGATCGTAGGATCGAACGTACGTCCGTTGTCGTAGTTGGTCGGGGCGTCGATTACGACCTGTTCGGTCGTGGCGTCCCAGTGCGAGTTCACGCGCTGCGTCGGTTTTGCATAAACCTCTTTGGCATCGCCCCAGCGAATCATGTCGAGGTGGCGGCTCGGCATGAACTCGAATGCGAGTTCGCAGCGGCGCTGGTTCTTCAGTTCGGCTTTCGTCGCCGGGCTGTTTTCCGGGAGGCGTGCGCGTTTGCGGATACGGTTGAGCAGCTGTTTGGCCTCGGCATCGCCCTCGCCGTTTTTCCAGATCAGGGCCTCGGCTTTCATCAGCAGTACGTCTGCGAAGCGGATCAGGCAGGTGCCGAGCGTGTTGCTGGCATTGTCGCCGTTGGTGTTCACGTCTTTTCCCTTGCAGTCCGCCTCTTCCCACGGGGAGAGGAACTTGCGGAAGGTCATGCCCGTGTCCGATGCGATGGAGTAGGAGCGGCTTCCGAAGACGATCTCGCGTCCCATGAACTTGATGGTCTGGCCGGGATAGAGAATCGTTGCGTCACGACGGATATCGCCCGCCTCGAATGCCTCCCACAGGGAGAGCGTGGGCTGGAAATATCCCCAGTGGTTGTACAGGTTCCAACCGCCGTTCTGGAACGACATGCCGTGGAATTTCGGGCCGTCGACAGCGCTGCCCAGCAGCGAGAAGATATATTCGCTGCCGAAATTCTGCTGCTTGCGCCAGAGGTTGGCAAAGGCATTGTCCGTGCCGTCGTCGAACAACTCGCGCTTGTCCGCCCCCGTCAGGTTCATCACATTGTTGCACATTTCGATGACTACGTCGTAATATTTGGCGTCGTACTGCGCTGCATAGAGGGCTGCGCGTGCCGCGAAGGCCCAGGCTGCGGCTTTGTGCGGCAGGCCGTATTCCGTCGGGGCCAACTGCGAGAAGAGGGGCAGGCGCTCGCCGGCTATGCGCATGTCGCTGATAATCTGGTCGTAGTTCTGCAGCACCGATGCGGGACGCGGGCTGTCCATGGCCGCCGGTTCGGTCGTGTCGAGGATAATCGGAATGCCTCCGTTAGGGCCGTTGTCGCCGTAATAGGGCGCAATCCAGAGCATGGCGAATCCGCGGAAGAAATAGCCGATGCCGGTCGCCTTGGTTTTGAACGCCTCGTCGAGGTTCATCGTGGGAACGACCTTGATGATGTTGTTGGCCTTGGCGTTTACCTCGTACATGATTTTCCAGTTGTTCTTCACGTCGCGGCCGTTGCTGGGCGACATGCGGAAGTTGCGGATGTCTTCGGCCTCGCCCTGCGGACGGCCTACGGTCATGTCGTCGCTGCAGCACTCGAACCACGTGATACCGCGGCCGGTAACGCCTTCCGAATCGTTCGTGTTGAAAGAGAAAAGTGCGTTGATTGCGTATTGTACGTCTTCCTGGGTTTGCCAATCCGTCGGGGCACCGTATTTTTTGGTGTCGAGGAAGTCGTCACAGCCCGGCAGGAGCGAACTGCATGCAAAAAGGCTGGCTGCTATTATTAATATCTTTTTCATCGCTTTTGTAGTTTGTGTTGGTTAGAAGTTGATATTCACGCCGAAGTTGAAGAAACGCGAAACCGGGTAAACGCCGCGGTCGATGCCGTAGTTTCCGACTTCGGGATCCACGCCCGAGTAGCCCGTGATCGTGCATAGGTTGTCGATGCTCATGTAGACGCGCAGGGAGCCGTTCTCGAGTCCTACATAGCGGCTGATGCTCTTGGGAAGCGTGTAGCCCAGCGTAATGTTTTTCAGGCGGAGGTAGTCGCCGTCCTCAAGGAAGTGATCCGAGAATTTGACATAGTTGCCGTTCGTGTCCGAAGTGATGCCCAGGCGGGGATGCTTGCTGTTCTGCGGATTGAAATCCCAGGTGTCCAGCACTTCGGTCATGAGGTTGCCGTAGTCGTTTCGGCCGTTCATGGCCATCTGCTGCAGGCCGTTGTAAATCTTGTTGCCGGTTACGCCCTGGAAGAAGAAGCTGAAGTCGAAGCCTTTCCAGTTGAGCGAGCCGCCGAACGAGAAGGTGTTTTTCGGGGTGTAGGAACCTGCGAACGTTTTGTCCGAGTCGTTAATCACACCGTCGTTGTTGGTGTCGACGAAGATCAGGTCGCCGACTTTGGCATCGGGCATCAGCAGCTTCGCTTCGCCGGTTTCGGGGTTCTTGTAGATGTACTTGTCGATTTCGTCCTGCGAGCGGAAGATGCCTGCCGTGCGGTAAACCATAAACGAATACCACGGCTGACCTGCATCGGAGTAAAGCAGGGCGTTGCTGTTCAGATTGGGGTTTTCGTGCATGACGGGGCCCTGGCGAACGCCGTATTCACGGACATAGCCTTTGTTGGTCGAGAACATACCCCATACGTTGTAGTTGAGCTTGCCCTGGGCGGCGTTGCCGTTGTAGTTGACCGAGAACTCCCAGCCTTTGTTCAATACGTTACCCATGTTGCCCAGCGGGGGATCGGCCACGCCGATCTGTTCGGGCGTCGGGATGTAGTCGATGAGGTCTTTGGTGACCTTGTGGTAGTAGTCGACGCTGATGTCCAGTTTGTTTTTGAACATGGTCAGGTCGAGGCCCACGCTGGTCTGTTCGGTCGTTTCCCAACGGGCGTTCAGGTTGGGGATCGTGGAGAGGTATTTACCGTCCAGCAGCTGGTCGAGGCCCTGGCCGAAGATTACCGGATACCGATAAGTCAGTACGTCTACCTGTCCGACGTTGCGCGGATAGAGGTCCACATTGCCGACGCGTCCCCAGCCTGCGCGGAATTTGATCAGGTCGAATACGTTGTCCAGGCCTGCTTTCTGGAAGAATTTTTCCGAAGAGAGTTTCCACGAACCGGAAACCGACGGGAACCAGTCGTACTGTTTGGTCAGGGGCAGTTTCGACGATGCGTCGCGGCGGATGCTACCCACGACGAAATAGCGGTCGTCGAACGAATAGCCTACCCGGCCCAGGAACGAGGCCATGGTATATTCGAAAATGGTTTCTTTCGGAGTGGGCGTCCATTCGCTGGCTTCGTTCCAGGTCGAGTGGTTGATGTCGACCGAAGGCGAGTAGCCGCGCGTGTAGATTTCCCGCGTCTGTGATTTTCGGAAGTCGGCGGTAAATCCGGCCATGGCGCTGATATGGTGCCGGCCGAACACCTGTGCCCACGTGACGATTGTTTCCGACAGCCAGTGGTTGTCCCGGTCGATGAATTGCTCGCGGTGGTTGTCGTCGCGCGTAAGTCCGCGCTCCGTCATTTCGGGATAGTATTCGTCGGACTCCTTGTAGCGCAGGTCGGCTGTAAAGTCCGATTTGATGGTCAGCGAGGAGATGGGCTTGATTTCGACCGAAGTGGTCGTGAACATCTTGTATTCGGGGTATTTCCGGTGAAGCCGCTCGAGGTAGGCTACCGGGTTGTACAGCAGCGGGGTGCCGTTTACGTCGGCCCATTTGGGACTCGTACCGCCGAAGTATCTGTTGCCCTTGTCGTCGAGGGCATAGCTGCCGTCTTCGTTCATTTCGTATACGGAGGCGGCACGGGGATACCATACGGCACCCATGATCGGGCCCTGGTGGCCCGTGTCTACGTTACCCTGTCCATTGGAAACGACGAACGAAGCCCTTTCCGAAATCTTGAGCCAGTTGGTCAGTTTCAGATCGGTCTGGAATTTACCGTTGTAGCTTTCGCTGAACGTGTTGAGCAGGACGCCCTCTTTTTTGTCGTAGGAGAAAGAGAGGATGGACTGCATCTTTTCGCTGCCGCCCGAAACGGTCGCGGCGTAATGCTGGGTGAAGCCGGTCTGGAAAATTTCATCGAGCCAGTCTGTGCGCGTAACGTTGCCCCAGGGATACAGTTCGGGATTGGCCGCGCTCGGCAGCTGCTTGCCGGGATCGTTCTCGACGGCTTTTGCCCAAACCCGGTTGTACTGCTCGGCCGTAAGCATTTTCGGCAGGTTGGTCACCTTTTCGAAGCCGAGCGAGATATTCACGTCGACACGCATCTTGCCGCTCTGCGCCTGTTTGGTCGTGATGAGGATAACACCGCTCGAACCTACCGATGCGCCGTAAATGGCGGCGGATGCCGCGTCTTTCAGCACCGTGATGGTTTCGATGTCCTCGACCATGTAGGGGGCATTGGGTACGCCGTCCACTACCACCAGCACGCCGTCGCCCGAGGTCGGGCCGTCATGGCCGCGGTCGGTGCCTTCGTCGTTGCCTTTCGAACCGCGTCCGCGGATGGTGAACGAAGCCGGTTTCATCGGGTCGCCGCTTTTCTGGATGGTGACGCCCGGCATACGGCCCTGGAGCATCGTCGCCAAATCGGAGGAACGGCTCTTGGCGGCTTCGTCGAGCTTGATGGTCGTCACGGCCATCGAGAGGTCTTCCTTGCGCTGCGAGCCGTAACCGATGGCTACGACTTCACCGATCATGGTGGCGTCCTCTTCCAGCGTGATGTTGATTTCGGTGCGGTTCATGACGGATACGCTCTGGGGCTTGTAGCCGATGAACGAGAACGTAAGCGTGGCGTCGCCGTTTACGGAGATCTGGTAACGGCCCTCCGCGTCGGTCGTGACGCCGTTGGTGGTTCCTTGTTCTATGACCGAAGCACCGATGAGCGGTAGCTGGCCCGAATCGATCAGGCGTCCCGTAACCGTGACGCGCTCCTGCGCTTGGGCCGGATGAATGAGTAAGCACAGCAGCAAACTCATCAGAAGAAAGCGGACGATTCCCCTTTTCTTCTCCGAAGTAGTCAAATTCATTTCCATAGAGTTAAGGTTAATATTGGTTATTGTGTACAGAGGCTTGTTTTTCCTCTTGTTTGGGTTTTGATATTATTAAAATAAATTAAAATATCAGACGGCTTTTGCAGTCTATTTACGGTATGTGGAAATTTGATATTCAAAATTATGTATATCGGAGTTCTTGGTGGGCGTGGTTTGCGTATTTGAATCCTCAAATTGCGTATAATTGATTGCCGCAATCGGGTAGTCCGGGACGTACGGGCACAAAAAAGCGACAGGCACCATTTCGGTGCCTGTCGCCTGCGGTCGTATACTTATATTATAATAAAGGTGTGCCGTTTATCTCTTTTCCGGGATACTCCGGTGTCGTTTGCCCGGGGAAATGCGGTGTTATTTTTCGTCGCCGAACAAGGCGTGGACAAACTCCCTGCGGTCGAAAATGCGCAGCTGGTCGATGCCCTCGCCGATGCCGATGTAACGTACCGGAATGTGGAACTGGTCGCTGATGCCGATGACTACGCCGCCTTTGGCCGTGCCGTCGAGTTTGGTGATGGTGAGCGACGTCACCTGCGTTGCCTGCGTGAACTGCCGCGCCTGCTCGAAAGCGTTCTGGCCGGTCGAGCCGTCCAGTACGAGCATCACCTCGTGCGGTGCCCCGGGGATGACCTTGCCCATGACGTTGCGGATTTTGGTCAGCTCGTTCATCAGGTTCACTTTGTTGTGCAGGCGGCCCGCCGTGTCGATTAGCACCACGTCGGCGCCGTTGGCCTTGGCCGAGGTGAGCGTGTCGAATGCGACCGAGGCCGGATCGGAGCCCATCTCCTGACGGATCATCGTGGCTCCGGCGCGCTCGGCCCAGACCTTGAGCTGGTCGATGGCCGCGGCGCGGAACGTATCGGCTGCGCCGATCCAGACTTTCCGGCCGGCTTTGGTGAGCTGGGCCGCGAGTTTGCCGATGGTGGTGGTCTTACCGGCGCCGTTGACACCGACGACCATTACGACATAGGGCTCGCCCTCTTTGGCGTCGAGCCCGAAATGCTTTTCGGAGCCGTGCGACTCTTCCATCAGCGCCGTGACCTCTTCACGCAGGATGGATTGCAGCTCCGAGGTGTTCATGTATTTGTCGCGCGCCACGCGCTCTTCGATGCGGCGGATGATTTTTACGGTCGTTTCGACGCCTACGTCCGAGGAGATCAGCACCTCCTCCAGGTCGTCCAAAACGCCGGCGTCGACCGTCGAGCGGCCTGCCACGGCGCGCGCCAGTTTCGAGAAGAGGCCCGTCTTGGTCTTTTCCAGCCCGGCGTTGAGCTCGTCCTGCTGCTGTTTGTGCGCTTCGGGAGCCTGCGCGGCGGCGTTATCCTGTTTCTTTTTGAAAATATCGAAAAATGCCATACCTAATATCTATATATCCGGACAAAGATAATAAGAAAGTTTGGAAAAAAACGTTATATTTGCGCTATATACATTTCCAACGATGATGAAGAAAACAATCCTGCTGCTTCTGGCAGCATTCTGCGGTGTACTTGCCGCGACGGCCCAAGACCTGATTGTCAAGACCGATGCTACGAAAGTCGAAGCGAAAGTAACCGAGATAACGCCCGATGCCGTGCGCTACAAACGCTTCTCGAATCCCGACGGGCCGACCTACGTGGTGCCTGTCGCCGATATCAGCTATATCCAGTATGCCAACGGGGAAAAGGAGGTTTTCAAGGCTTCCGAAACTATTCCGGCCACTCCGCTGACGCCTGCCGTTCCCGTAGAGCCTGCTGTTGCCCCTGCAACCGCCGCTCCGGTTGCTGCCTCCACTGCACCGGCGGCTCCCGTGCAGTATGTGGCCAAGGAGTACGAAATCGGCGAACTCTATAACCAGAACGGTGTCAAGGGCGTGGTCTGCATGCTTACGGAGGATCGCCAGCACGGACTGATCATTTCGCTCGACGAGCGTTACCTGCATTGGAGTTCGTTCCGCAAACCCGACCTGCGGGTCGTAGGTGCCGACGACCGGGCCGACGGTGCCGTAAATATGGAGAAAGTAGCGGCCTATATCGCCGGTAACAACCTTTCGTGGGACGATTTCCCGGCTTTCAAATGGTGCCGCGAGAAGGGCGAGGGGTGGTACCTGCCCGCCATCGACGAGATGCTGACGATCGGCCATAATTACAACGGCGGCGCGCGCCTGCAGTCCAACCGCCAGGCACGCAACAAGTTCAACAATGCCCTCAAGGATAACGGCGGCGAACGGATGGATCGTTTGGTCTACTATTTCTCCTCGACCGAAAAAAATGAGAAAGAGGCCTATACGACGCACATGGGCATCGAGCCTCCCTATGTCATCGACATTCCCAAGTACAATAAGTTCCTCGTGCGTGCCGTGCATAAGTTCTGACAAGGCACGCCGGGACGATAAAACGGTGTAATCCCGCGAGGGGTTACACCGTTTCCGTTTGGTCGATTCACATACATTATTTATGCACGAGCTTGTGTATCAGTGTTTTCATGTCGCGCTGGAATTTGTGCACCGGATGCACCTCCCGGATGTATTCGACTGCCTTGCAGGAGAGTTCCCGGCGTAATTCCTCGTCGTTGATTAACTCTTCGATGGCGTCGACGAAAAGCGGGACTTTGTCGAATCCGTCGCCGAGTACGGGGCCTACGTATCGGCCGAATTTCGAGGTCAGGTCTTCCGGATTCCGGCAACTGACGAGCAGGGTTCCGTAAGCGAGCGCTTCGAGGAACGTGATCGGCAGCGCCTCGTGAATCGAGGTGTTGACCAGTATCTTGGCCTCCCGGATATATTTCATTTTTTCTTCACCTTCCACGTGCCCTGTGAAATGGAGGTTGGGAATGTCGTGGTAGCCGGCCATGACTTTCTCGTTCTCCGATTTTTCCCAGTAAGTCTGTCCCAGCATGAAAAATTCGTATTGGGGCATCTGCCTGGCTATTTCGCAGAAAAGCCAGCCGCGCTTTACGGATTCGATGCGACCGATAAACAGGATGTGGTTCTTTTTCTGGTAATGCAGCGGGTCGAATTCGTAATCGATGTCGATCGGGTTGGGCATATAGGCGATGGGGGCGTCGTAAGGAAGCCGGTATAATTGCCTGGCCTTGTCGTTGAGGAAGTACCCTTGCGACACGAATGTGACCAGCCCTTTGTTGTACAGTTTGTGCACGGTGTCGTAGAGCCCCGAATCCCAGTAGGATTTTTCAGGGAACAACTTCACCGTGTGTATCTCCTGCCACTCGCTCCATGGACGGGGATCCTGTATCCAGTGGATAATCGGTTTGTTTCGCCGTTCGTATTTGAGGAGGTTGTGCGTCAGTTCAATCGTGAGGTATAGGTCGTAGTTTTTCCTTTTCAGCCACCGTTTGGCGAAAAAGCGTCCCGGGGGCGTGATTACGTTGCGCCCTTCGACTTTTTCACACCGGGCATGAAAAGCGAATTTCCTGCGCGAATAGTTCGAGAGCAGTACGTCGATTGAAATATTGGTGTCGGGCAGATAGCGGGCGATGTAATTGCGGGCCAGAAATCCATAACCGCCGTACGCCGTGCCGCAGGCCCCGAAATATTCGTCGATAACCAGTGCAACCCGGATTCGGGAGGGATCAGAACCCCCCCCCACGATTTTTTTGAGGGCCCGCACTATATGACATTTGATATAAGTCGACAGGAATTTCCGGTAGGGCGTGAGCCGCAGGTAGGTGAAATAACGGGACGTTTTCGTATTGTGGCACCTGCGTTTGAGGGCCCAGGGTTTTACATCTCCGTTGTAGTGGATGATTACCGGGGCTTTTACCGTGCCGAGCTTGTCGTCGGTTGCCGCATAATTGTAGATTCCGGGAAGCGGCCGTATCCGTCCTTTCAGCGTCGTGTTTATTACATCTTGATCCTGGTACTCGAACAGCTGTCCCTTTTCGACGGCCGTTTTCATCAGCAGGTCGGCGATTCCGTCCTTGCGCATCAGGTAGAGGTTCATCAGGATGACGCCGGCGTTTATGTAGAGATCCTCCCGGTGCATTCCCACCTGGAATTTGTAGTTTTTCCGGTCGATCCACGTGTCTTTGACCCCTGCGCCGTAATATCCGTCGAGGGGCGTTTCCCATAACTGCCGCAGGGGCCCGTCGACGACCAGGTCGGAATCGAGGTACAACACCCGGTCCAGCTCCGGCAGCAATTCCGGCAGCAGCAGCCTGTAGTAGGTATGGTGGGTGATGTAGCCGATGTTTAGCCGCAGCTTTTTCAGGGCGCTGTCTTCGACGGTCACGAACGTGAGCCGTTGTTTGTCGCCGTAGCGTTTTACCGTTTGCTCGAATAGCTGCCGGTTTTCCTCCGAAAAATAATCGGTGAATATGTAAATGTCGAGCTGTTCGGATTTGTTGTTTTCCAGTGCCGAAACCATTGCGACGCAACAGTGCTGGGCATAGGAGTCGTTGACCGTAAAGGCGATGGCTATTCGTTGCTGATTCTGCATTTTTTCTGCGGACAATTATTGAATGAGGTCGTTTGGTTGTCCAAAGATATGGATTTTCCGCCGTATATCAAATGGTCGGCCTGTTAAACACACAAAGGGCACCCGTTCGGATGCCCTTTGTATTTAAGATCGCTCTTAAAATACTATTTCTTCTCTTCGAAGAATTCCTTGACCTGGTCGTTGGGAATGATGCCTTCCTTGAACATGTAAGCACCGGTCTTGTCCGACTTGACCATCTTGATGCACTTCGTAAAGTTCTTACCCGTGCCGGTTTTCAGTGTTGCGACTACTTTCTTTGCCATAGAGCTTCAAAACTATTTAATTTCACGGTGAACGGTGACCTTTTTCAGAAACGGATTGTACTTTTTACGCTCCAGACGGTCGGGGGTGTTCTTTTTGTTTTTTGTCGTGATGTAACGGGACATTCCCGGAACTCCGCTCTCTTTCTGTTCGGTGCATTCGAGGATGACCTGAACTCTGTTGCCTTTCTTTGCCATTTGTTACTTCGGTGTTTTAGTAAACGGACTTGGGTGCGGCAGCCTCACGCAGAGCGGCTGCAAGACCTTTCTTGTTGATTGTTTTCATGCCGGCTGCCGATACTTTCAGGGTAATCCAGCGGCCCTCCTGTTCAGACCAGAAACGCTTGGTTTTCAGATTGGGACTGAATTTGCGTTTGGTCTTGTGGTGCGAGTGGGATACGTTGTTGCCCACGATCGCGACCTTGCCTGTGATTTCGCAAACTTTCATTTTGTTTTCGGTAATTTGATTGTTATTCCCGTAAGGGAGTGCAAATATACGTAAAAATTAAGAATTAAAAATTAAGAATTCGCATTAATTTTCTTGTGCGCCGATTATTATGTTGATAACCAGTGATTAACGCAGGGGTATCGTAAGCGTGAAACGTGCCCCTGCCGTATAGGTCGTATCGAGTTCCGCTTTGCCGCCCAATGCGGAGGCGATCAGCCGGCATACGGCCAGCCCGAGGCCCATGCCCTGCGAGAAGGGATCGAGTTTGACGAAACGCTCGAAAATGTGCCCGGCCTCGGATGCCGGAACGCCCGGGCCGGTGTCGGTTACCGAGAAGACGATTTGCCGGTTCTGCTCGGAGAGGGTATACGCGAGTGTGATCCGGCCGTCGGCGGCAAAACGTACGGCGTTGCGGAGCAGTTCGGTGATGGCTTTCGAGAGCAGCAGGCACGAGGTGTGTACCTGGAACTTCTCCTGTGCGGGAAGGAACCGGATGTCGATTTCCCGCGAATTGCTGAACTTTACGTTTTTGATGCATTGCAGGCAGCAGGCGTTGATGTCGGTCGGCCCCATGGCGGGCGGGGTATCCGAGGATTCGAGCCCGGCGATGTAGAGCACGTCGTCTACGAGTTTTTGCAGGTATCCGCTGTTTTCCTGGATGATGTTGATGTAGGACTGCCGTTCGGCAGGATCGGGACTGTCCGCCGCCGCTGCCAGTTCGGCGAATCCCACGATGGCGTTGAGCGGCGTGTTGATTTCGTGCGTTATGTTGCGGATGAAGATGCCTTTCATGCGGCTGCCCTCTTCCGCAGCCCGCTTTGCACGGGCGAGGCGGCGGTTCATGAGCGTCATGAACCCGATGAACACCGCGGCCAGCAACAGAATGATTCCCAGACCGATGGTGCCCAGCTGCATGCGGTGCAGGCGTTCCGCCTGCGCCTGCTGTTCCAGCTCCGCTTTCTCCTTGTCCAGCCGGCTGACGTCCAGCAGCGTGGCAAACTCCCCGAGGGTCTTCTCGTTGTCGGCGCTGGCTTTCCGGCGGTAGACGTCGATATAGTGGAGCAAATCGCGGTATGCGGCTTCGAATTTACCCGTCGCGGCATTGATTGCCGCCCGGTTTTCATAGAGAGTGGCGAAGTACGACTCCTTGTATCCGGCTTCTACGAATAGTTCGATCAAGGTGTCGATTGCCGCCATCGCCTTGCCGTACTCGTGCGAGCAGTTGTAGACGGCCAACTGCGTTTCGCGCAGGCTCGTTTCCGTGAGGTAGCCCCCGTGTCCTTTCCGCACCTCCCTGAACAGGGCCTTTGCTTCGTCGATATGGCCTGTCTTGGCCAGCAGGAGCGTTTCTTTGAGCTTGAGCGACCAGATGTATTCCGGCAGGGGAATGCAGGCTTTGCCCTTTTCGATTGCGGCGGCGGCTTCCGCATACCGTTGGTCGTCTATCAGCATGGAGGCCATCTCCGAGTAGAGGTTCGAAAGCGAGAAGCTGTCGAGGTCGTTCCGGATGATGAAATCGATGGCTTTGCCGTAATATTCCGCCGCGACGTTTTTAAGGCCCCGCGTGCGGTAGATATGTCCCAGCTGTTTGTAGGCTTCGGCGATGGCGGGTTTGTAGTCGTCCTTTTCGGCCTGCTCCATGTACCGCTCCAATTCGTATTGGGCCAGCGTATACTGGGTATGCTTGGTGTAGTAGAGGATGAGCCGCCCCCAGGTGAAATAGTAATATTTGAGCTGCTCGTTCTTGCGGGCGAACTCCTGAACGCGGGGAATCCACGCCTTGAGTGAGTCGAGGTTGTTATTGAAATAGTAGTGATCGGCCTTGAAACTCAACGAAACGGCCTGCATGCGGGTGTCGTGTTTTTCGGCCGAGAGCCGGAATAGGGTGTCGGCTTTGAGCAGGACGAGCGAATCGCGGATGTTGTTGTTGCACCACCGGTAGTAGGCGTAAAGTGTGCTGTCGACTTTTTTGTAGGTTTCGTTCTGCGCATGGACCGTGGAGAATGCCAAGACGAGCAATACCGACAAAATAAATGCTTTTTTCATCATTTTGGGCTGAATTGGTGCAAAAATAAGCGAAATTGTTTAGATAAGCAAGCAATTTCGCCGCAATCTTACACTATTTAGCCGGTTGTGCCGCGAGCAGTTCCTGCTCGAGCAACTCGATAGCGGCGGTGCCGGCCTGCCGTATGATTTGCCGGCGGTTGCCTTTGAGGTGAAGCAGCCGCGAGGTGGTGTGCAGCGGCGAGCTGACGGCAATCCACACCGATCCGACGGGATATTCGGGCGTTCCGCCCGTGGGGCCTGCGATACCTGTCGTGGCGATGGCGTAGTGCGAATTAGACGTGCGGCGTACGCCCTCGGCCATCATGCGTACGACCTGTTCGCTGACCGCGCCATAGCGGGCAATCGTGTCGCAGCTGATTTGCAGCAGGTGCTGTTTGGCGTCGAGGCTGTATGCCACGGCGCCGCATTTGAAATAGGCCGATGCGCCCGGCATGGCCGTGAAACGTGCGGCGAGCGTGCCTCCCGTGCAGCTTTCCGCAATGGCGAGGGTTTGTATGCGCTCCGTGAGGATTCGGTGCACCCGTTTTTCCGGAGCCCGGCTGCTGCAGGCAGTCAGGGTGAGGAGTGCGATTGCGGTCGAGGCTATGATTCTGTTCATATGGAGAGTGGTGAGTGGCTATTTCCCGTTGAGTTCGTCGCGCAGCAGGCTGATTGCGAATGCACTCGCGCGGTCGATAATCTGTCCCCGGTCGGAGCCGCACTGTTTCAGAATGGCGGTCGTGCGGTGCGGGCTTGCGACGGCAATCCAGACCGTGCCCACGGGCTTTTCGGGGGAGCCTCCCGCGGGCCCTGCGATGCCGGTGGTGGCGATGGCGTAATCCGCTCCCGCGATACGGCGCGCACCTTCGGCCATCTGGCGGGCGACCTGTTCGCTGACGGCGCCGTGGCGTGCGATGGCGTCGGGGTCGACTCCCAGCACGTCGTGTTTCGAGGCGTTGCTGTACGAAACCACGCCGCAGAGGAAGTAGGCCGATGCACCCGGCATGGCCGTGAAGCGCGATGCGATGGCGCCTCCCGTGCAGCTTTCCGCAGTGGCCAGGGTCAGCCCCCGCTCGGTGAGCAGTTTGTGCACCAACTCCTGCATCGTGGCCGTTTCGTACCCGATGATGTTGTGGGGGATGATTTTGCGCAGGGCTTCGAACTGCCGCTCGATTTCCTTCGAAACGCTCGCGCCTTCGACCTCGTAGGCCGACAGCCGCAGCCGCACGGCTCCCGGATTGGGGAGGTAGGCCAGTTTCAGGTACGGGGGCAGGGCGCTTTCCCACGCTTCGATTTTTTCGGCGAGCATCGACTCGGGCAGCCCTGCGGTAATCATCGTGCGGTGTACGATTTGCCGCAGTTCGAAGTGGGCTTTCAGGCGCGGCATCACCTCGTCCTGCATCAGGTGTTCCATTTCGTAGGGTACGCCCGGCAGCGATACGACCACCTTGCCGCCCTGTTCGAACCACATGCCCGGCGCCGTGCCGTGGGCGTTGAACAGCACCGTGCAGCAGGCGGGTACCATGGCCTGCCCGCGGTTGAGCTCGTTGAATTCGATGCCGCGGCTTTCCAGCATGCGTTTCACGTGGTCGGCGACGGTTTTGTCGGGGACGAGTTCGCAGCCGAACATTTCGGCCAGCGTCTTTTTGGTGATGTCGTCCTTGGTGGGGCCGAGGCCGCCGGTGATAATCACGACGTTCGAGTTCGCGAGGGCGCGTTCGATACTTCCGACGATTTGCCCGCGCTCGTCGCCGATCGAAACCTTTTCGTGTACGACGATGCCTGCGGCGTTGAGGTGCCGGGCGATGGATACGGAGTTCGTATCCACGATCTGGCCGATGAGTATTTCATCGCCGATGGTAATGATCGTTGCTTTCATGGCGTTATCAAAAGGTCAGGATGCGGGATGTGCCGTTTCGTCCGGTTCCGTGCCGGGTGTCGCGGCCTCTTCCGTGGCCGGGGATTCCGCCGCCTGTGTGGCGGTTTCTGCGGTTTGCTGTTCTGCGGCTGCTTTGTCCTGTTTGGCTGCGGCACTCGCAGCAGCTTGGGCCTCTTTTGCCGCGGCTGCGGCTTCCCGGGCGGCTTTTGCCTCTGCCTCGGCGACCAGTGTGCGGCAGATGTCCCGCACCAGTCCCGGGCCGTTGTAGATGTATCCGGTGTAGAGTTGCACCAGATCGGCCCCGGCGTCGAGCATTGCCTTGACGTCGTCGGGGGTCATCATGCCACCGACGCCGATAATCGGGAAGTTGCCGCCCGAGCGGGTGTGGATGCGGCGTACGACCTCCACGGCCCGGCGGGTGAGCG